>CAVKJJ010000007.1:0-72963 GCA_963656685.1 bacterium
TTTCGGCACAGATTCTGACTCACGAAATGTACCAAGTTATTTTTTAATCATCACTAAACTGTCGGAAGTCCGATAACTTGTTTCGCTGTAAATCGGTATCTAGTCTATTTTGCATCATTCTCACAATCTTCTCCGAGACGGTGGGAAATACGCATGGCACAGAAGTTAGGACCACACATGGTGCAGAACTCACCGTTTTCATAGTGTGCTTCTTTATAGTACTTTAAGGCAAGGTCGGGGTCAAGACTGAGATTGAACTGATCCTTCCAGCGGAATTCGTAACGAGCTTTTGACAAAGCGTTGTCGCGTACTTGTGCGCCTGGATGTCCTTTGGCAAGATCCGCAGCGTGGGCTGCAATCTTGTAAGTCACGACTCCAGTCCGCACGTCATCGCGATTGGGCAGGGCGAGATGCTCTTTGGGCGTGACGTAGCAGAGCATAGCCGTCCCAAGCCAACCAATAATAGAGGCTCCGATGGCTGAGGTGATGTGGTCGTAGCCCGGTGCAATGTCTGTAACAAGCGGGCCGAGCGTATAGAATGGCGCGTTGTGGCATTTTTCCACTTGCCTTTCCATGTTTTCGCGTATCTTGTGCATAGGAACGTGACCAGGACCTTCAATAAATGCTTGCACGCCTTTGTCCCAAGCCCGAGTGACGAGTTCACCCATTGTGTCGAGTTCGGCAAACTGTGCTTTGTCGTTCGCGTCATATATGGAACCAGGACGTAGTCCGTCACCGAGTGAAATGGCTACGTCGTACTGTGCACAGATATCGCATATGTCATCGAAATGTTCGTAAAGAAAACTTTCCTTGTCGTTCTTCAGGCACCATTCGGAGATGATGCTTCCTCCGCGGCTGACCATGCCTGTCATACGACCTTGGGATAGATGGATGTTCTTACGGCGTATACCGCAGTGGATAGTAAAGTAGTCAACGCCTTGCTCGCACTGCTCAATAAGTGTATCGCGGTAAAGTTCCCATGTTAGGTTCTTTGCTATTCCGTGCACCTTTTCCATGGCTTGGTACATGGGCACTGTCCCCACGGGTACGGGGCTGTTGCGGACAATCCACTCGCGTGTTTCGTGGATGTTCTTTCCTGTGGAGAGATCCATGAGTGTATCGCCGCCCCATTTGCAACTCCATACGGCTTTCTCCACTTCTTCGTCAATGGACGAAGTTGTAGCAGAGTTGCCGATGTTTGTGTTTATCTTTACGAGGAAGTTGCGGCCAATGACCATTGGTTCAGCTTCGGGATGGTTGATGTTTGCGGGGATAACGGCACGTCCAGCGGCAACTTCAGAACGTACGAACTCTGGCGTGATATGTGAGGGGATACCGAGAGCTTCGCAGTTCATGTTTTCGCGTATAGCTACGTACTCCATTTCGGGGGTGATGATGCCCTTCTTGGCAAGTGCCATCTGCGTGATGCCCGCTCCGGGCAATGCGCGGAGAGGAAGGTGGTGATGGTTGAAGCGTAGGGAATCGAGTGACTTGTCGGCGAGTCTTTCTCTGCAATAGGAAGAGGAAAACTCGGGAAGTTGTTCTATGCCTCCGCGTTTACGTATCCATGCTTCGCGTAGACGGGGAAGCCCTTCTTTAAGGTCTATGTTGATCTTTGGGTCGGAGAATGGTCCGCTCGTATCGTAGACGAGCACGGGAGCGTTCTCTTTATGATGTTTATTGCCTTCAGCATCTTTTGTTACGGTTGGTGTGAGATTTATTTTCCGCATGCCGACTCTCAAATCGGGGAAAAGTTTGCCTTGAAGGTATACTTTTTCGCTGGCGGGATAGGAGATCTTCATTTCGTCTTTCCGTTATAGGTTTATGGGAGGCGGTCAGGTGACGGCCGCTTTATGAAATAGTTAAAAACTAATCGAAGACTGTTTTTAGAGCAGTTCGTCGGCATTTAAGAACTGTTGCATGGCTTCTATAGGGGCGTCGCTGCGGACTATGGCACTGCTTACAGCGATTCCCTGTACGCCCGTTTGGAGCAGGGGTACGACATCGTTGAGCGTAATGCCGCCTATGGCACAAACAGGGATACGGATATTCTCTTCGCGCAGAGCTGTCATGATTTTTTTGTATCCTTCAAGTCCGATGGTAGGAGCGAGTTTCTCTTTGGTTGTTGTGAAGCGGAATGGGCCACAGCCGATGTAGTCAACGCCGGAACGCTTGAGCTGGCGGATGTCTTCGAGTGTGTTTGCCGTGCCTCCGATGATGAATTCTTGTCCGAGATATTCTCGCGCTTCGGCAATAGGCATATCTGTTTTGCCAAGGTGTACGCCGTCTGCTTGAATGAGTTTGGTTAGTTCCACGCGGTCGTCAAGTATAAAGGTCGCTTGTGCATTGTGGCAAGCTTCAAGTAGGCGTCGGGCTATGGGTTCTACTTCGCTGTCTGAGGCTCCTTTCATGCGGAGTTGTATCCATTTGCAGCCACCTCGGAGTGCTTTTAGTGCAGACTCTTCGTAGGTGAGTGTCGGTGTGGAATGGGTGATAAATTGAACGGGTACCATGGGATTTTTTTGTGTCTGTGGTATGGATATGAAATTTACGCTCCCTTCCTCTTTACTTGTAAGGACGGGGGCTTGGAATAAAGAAATGAAGATGCTATATTGATGGTGTGGAGCGTGTAGAGAATAAAAAACGTGACGCTACAACGTCGGTCTTTTACTTTGGGACGTTTCTTGAGTGAGTATGATAGCGTCCTTTTAACACGTGTGATTCAGACAAGCAATGCTTTGTATCTACACGAAGCAACTTGTTGTCTCTTGCATCTTTCCTCGATCATTCCTTCGCCGGCATTGTCCGTAGCAGGTTCGTAGGGTATAATCTCAGCAGCGGCACATGCCGTAGCACCCCTTGAATGTGGAAGAGCGTAGCAAAAGTACTAAGAATTCGAAGAGCATCAAAAAAAATCCGTGCATTCTTTTGGTTTTCGGAAATTCCCCCTTAATTTTGCAAGAGAAAGGTTCTGCAATGACTGACTTCTCCTTTTTTGACTTGATTCGCCTTGTGGCATTTCCATAGAAAGGGTTTGGTTAAAGACCGCTGAACTTTACGGATATAATACCATTTTCATCTTAAAGACTTTCGCTTATGGCAAAATATACTTCTAAACTAATTCTTGTTGTTTCGTCCCTTCTTGCTCCGTTAGCTGTTATGGGTGCAGAAAGTGAAGTGGAGACGCTTGAAACGACTCAAGTTGTATTTTCCTTTTCTGAGGTCCAGTTGACTACTGAGGGACGTACTGTTCATATAAAGAATGCTGCGGGCCTAAAGCTTGAAGTCTTTAACGTGACTGGTGTATTGGTTAGTTCTGTGAAGATTGATTCGCAGGAGAAGAGCATTACGCTTTCGCTCGACAAGGGCATTTATATTCTTCGTGTCGGTAATGTGACGCGCAAAGTCAAGTTCGCTTAAGAACAATTACCAGAACTTAGGCAATCTAACATATAGAAAATGCAGCCAAGCAATAAGGGTTGAGTCCCGTTGCTTGGCTGCTTTTTCTTTTTGTTCTCTTCGCTGAGATATTTTTATAAGCTTGGCTCGAGCATAATGGCGGAGTAGATGCGTCCAGAGTCTATGCCGAGTGCCCGGGCTGAGAAGAATGTGTCTGAATGGTAATACGTACAGGTTCCACATACTTGGATGTGGGAGAAGTCAACGCCTGCTTCCTCGAGCAATATTGTGTTGGCTGCCCAAAGATCAATGTGTGCTTTCTTTTCGGCTTGTTCGTTGCGTTTCATGGGAGGAAGGTAGGAGAGGATGGCATCCATGGGGAATTTTGCGCACTGGAATTCGTTGACTACTTCTTCTCCCACTTCGAACGCTTCGGGTGAAATGCTAGGACCTATAATGGCATGGATTTCGGCAGGTTTGCAAGAAAAGTCGCTTACCATTTGGTTGACGCACTTTTGGACAATACGTTTAACGGTACCTCTCCATCCGGCATGCACGGCTGCCACAACACGTTTTTCGGGACTGTAGAGTAAGATGGGTACGCAGTCGGCCGTGGATACGCCAATGCAGAGGCTCTCTTCGGCGGTGATGAGCGCATCAACGTCTTGCAGTAGCTTTTTTCTCTCTTCTTGGGAGAGTGTTGTGAAGGAATGTCCGAGCGTGAATACGTTGTCTGAATGTGTTTGGCGAGGCAGAATGACGCGGTCGGCGGTGATGGCAAGTTCTGCGGCAAGCCATTGTTTGTTACGCTCTACACGTTGGGGCGAGTCGCCGCAATAGTCGGTGACGTTGAATGCGGCATAGGTTCCCATTGCGCTGATTTCTTCGTCGGTGACGGGGAATGGCGAGAGACGTGTGGAAGAAAAAGCCTTCACGCGGTGTGAAGGCTCTGTGGGGAATTGAAGAAGTGTGGCGGACATGTGGAAAATGTGCGTTAGCTCTTTTTGTTTGAATCCAGTCAAAGAGGTCCTGTTCAAAGCTAATGGCGTTCGGATGTAAACGGTTGCTTAGTCTTCGAGGTCTTCTATGTCGTAGATGTCGTCGGCGTCAAGTTCATCGTCGGCATCAACGTCGATGTCGTCGTAGTCGTCGGTCCAATCTTCGAAGTCGCTTTGGAGCAATGCGGTTTCGCGGTCGCGGTGTACGATGGAACCGTCTTCGCTGACGCTTTGAAGCTTGTTGCTCTCGCTGTTGAGCTCTTTCCAAAGTAAGTCTTTGAGTTCCTGTATGCCGAACCCGGTGACTGCGGAGATGTATACCACGGGCAAGTCATCGGGTAGGTCGTCGCGCAACATTTCCATGAGTTCTTCGTCTAGTAAGTCGCATTTGGTGACGGCCAGTACGCGGTGTTTGTCGAGCATGCCGGGGGTGAACTGCTTGAGCTCGTTGAGTAGGATGTTGTATTCGCGGGCTATGTTGTCTGTGTCGCCAGGTACCATGAAGAGTAGGAGGGAGTTTCGCTCAATGTGGCGGAGGAAACGGAGTCCGAGCCCCTTTCCTTCAGATGCGCCTTCGATGATGCCGGGAATGTCGGCCATGACGAACGACTTGTTGTCGCGGCATGCCACAACGCCGAGTGACGGTTCCATGGTGGTGAAGGGGTAGTTCGCAATCTTAGGGCGCGCTGAAGAGAGGGAGGATAGCAGTGTTGATTTTCCTGCATTGGGGAAACCAACGAGTCCGACGTCGGCCAAGAGCTTGAGCTCAAGGATGACCATCATCTCCTCCATGGGTTCGCCTGGCTGTGCATAGCGCGGAGCCTGGTTGGTAGAGGTGCGGAACTGCCAGTTGCCGAGTCCTCCGCGTCCGCCTTTGAGAAGCATTACGACCTGTCCGTCTTTTGCAACGTCGCAGATGTATTTTCCGGTTTCGGCATTGTAGGCCACGGTGCCGGGAGGTACGTCGATATAGCGGTCTTCACCGTCGGAGCCGTGTGAACAACATTTTGAACCATTTCCGCCATTTCCGGCAAAGACGTGGCGTTCGTAGCGCAGGTGGAGTAGTGTCCAGTAGTTGTGGTTGCCGCGAAGGTAGACGTTACCTCCGCGTCCGCCGTCGCCGCCGTCGGGCCCACCGTTGGGTTGGTATTTAGCACGATGTAGGTGCATGGAACCGCGTCCGCCCTTGCCTGAGCGGCAATATATCTTTACGTAGTCCACGAAGTTCGATTCTGCCATATCTTTATTCGGTATTACTTTTTAATGGGGAAGGTCGGGGAAGTTTCTCTTATGAGGAAAAGGGGTTATAGGGCAAGAGCGCTCAGCTTTGCGAGCGTGTTGCCTTATAACCTCTTTAGCTTTTGCAGCTCTTATGTGGCTGCGTTTATGTTGTAGGCTTATTAGAATTGGTCAATAACGGCACAGAGTGCTGCATTGATTTCTTCGAGCGAGCCGTAGCCTTTAACAGCGTGACGCTTGCCTTCTTTCTCGTACCACTCAATGAGGGGAGCCGTCTGGTTGTTGTACACGTCGAGGCGTTTCTTGATGGTTTCGGCATTGTCGTCTGCGCGACCTGAAGTTTTGCCACGGTTGATAAGGCGCTCCATGAGCATGTCTTCGGGTACGTCGAGTTCGAGCATGCCTGCTACTTCGGTGTTGCGCTTTGCGAGCATTTCCTTGAGTGCTTCTGCTTGGGGAATGGTGCGGGGGAATCCGTCGAAGATGACGCCTTCGCAGGGGCAGAGAGCATCGTAGGTAGAGGCGAGGATGTCAATCATGAGGGAGTCGGGGATGAGCTGACCTTTGTCAATGTAGCTCTTGGCCGTGTTGCCAAGTTCCGTTCCGTTCTTGATTTCAGCACGGAGCACGTCGCCAGTGGAGATGTGCTTGAAACCGTATTTCTTTACGAGCAAGTCGCTTTGTGTGCCTTTGCCTGAACCGGGGGCACCGAAGATTACGATATTCTTCATTTTTTGTTTTGTTGTATAGTTTAGCTAAAGTATTAGTTTGCGTGTTGAGAACTTTTGTTTGCACCGTGCAAGGTGCTTAAGGCTTTTGCTTGAGGCGGTGCTATTGCGAAAGATTGCCTCTTTCGAGTTCTTCCTTTAGTCTACCACGGTGTAGATGTTGCGAAGGTTGCGGCCTTCACCGTCGTAGTCAAGACCATAGCCCACGATAAAGTCGTTGGGGATGTCGAAGCAACGGTAGTGGATGTCGAGGTCCACTTTGAGATTGCCTGGCTTTACGAGGAGTGAGGCAATGCGTATTTCTTTGGGCTTGTAGCTAGAGAGGGTGTTGAGGAGTTCCTTCATGGTAAGCCCTGAGTCGATGATGTCTTCCACGATGACTACGGTTCGTCCTTCAAGACTTTCGTTCAGTCCGATGAGTTGCTTTACCTGTCCCGTTGTGGTAGTGCCGGAATAGGATGCGAGTCGCACGAAGGTGATTTCGCAAGGCGTTGTGATTTCGCGCATGAGGTCGGCGGCAAAGACGAACGACCCGTTGAGCACAGCAAGGAATATAGGCTTTTCTCCTTCGAGGTCGGAATTGATTTTTTTGGCTACGGCTGCCACGCGTTCTTTGATGGTGGCTTCGCTGATGGAGACTTCGAAAACACGGTCTCTCACCTTGACTTGTTTGTCCATTATGAGCTGGATATTATGGTTATTCTCGGTGAACCTAGTTAGCGCGCCGGCCGTGCATGGCCAAACGTTGAGCAAAGGTACGGCTTTTTTTCGTAATTTTGCATTCGCATTGAAAATTTGTGTATGCCATATGATATACCCCGACAACTTTGAACGCAAGATAGGATTCAGTGAAATTCGTACGCTGCTGAAGGGCCGCTGCATGTCCACTTTGGGCACAGAGTGGGTGGACAATCGTTTGCAGTTCCTCTCTGATGCTGATGCTGTGCGCGAGGCTTTAGCCCGCGCGGGCGAGTTTTCGCGGTTTGTGACGGAGGTGGATGATGAGCTTGAAAATGAGTTTTTCGACGTTCGCGAAGCGCTTTTCCGTGTGAAGCCCGAGCGTACTTATATGGAGGAACTGGACCTTTTCTCGCTCAAGCGTTCGCTTCAGACCGTCATATCCTACCGACAGGCTTTTGTCTGCCGGACGGACGACGAGGACGCAGTGGAGCGTAATGTAGAGGGGAACGTTGACGAAGAGGATGCCGAAACGGCTTCAGTGCCTTATAGGTATCCGGCATTGGGAAGACTTGCGGAGAATGTGCCCACGTTTCCGCAAACCGTTAAGCGCATCGATGCTGTGCTTAATAAATATGGCAAGATAAAAGATACGGCTTCGCCCGAACTCCTTTCCATTCGTCATCAGATGGAGGTTACGACAAGGAGCATATCCCATAGTCTGCGTTCTATCATATCCGAGGCGCAGACGGAGGGATATATTGACCGCGATGTGGCTCCCACTTTGCGTGATGGCCGATTAGTAATCCCTGTGGCGCCGGCGCTGAAGCGAAAGATTCGTGGCATTGTTCACGACGAGAGCGCTAGCGGAAAGACTGTGTTTATAGAGCCATCGGCTGTTGTCGAGGCTAACAACAAGATACGCGAACTTCACGCTGCTGAGCGTCGCGAAGTGATACGTATACTTCAGGAACTTACGTCCGACATTCGCCCGTATGTCAACGAGATGCTCTCTTCTCTCCATTTCTTGGCAGAAGTTGACTTTCTTCGTGCTGAAACGGCCTTTTGCGAGCAGTACCGCTGTATAGTGCCGGAGGTGGACGACCGTCCGCACATCGAATGGGTGCAGGCTCGCCATCCGCTTCTCGAACAGAGTCTGACGAAGCACGGTGGACGCATTGTGCCGCTCGATGTGACACTTGAGCGTGGGCAGCACATACTGCTTATATCGGGTCCTAACGCCGGCGGTAAGTCTGTTTGTCTGAAAACGGTAGGACTGTTGCAGTATATGCTACAGTGCGGCATGCCTGTGCCGGTGGGCGACGCCACTCGCGCTGGTATCTTCTCAGACATTATGATGGATATGGGCGACGAACAGAGCTTGGAAAACGACCTTTCTACTTATTCTTCCCATCTCTTGAACATGAAGCAGATGATGCGCCATGCTTCGCAGAATTCGTTGCTGCTCATCGACGAGTTTGGCGGCGGAACGGAGCCTCAGATTGGTGGCGCGTTAGCTGAAGGCATATTGAATCGTTTCGTGAAGAATCGTACGTGGGGCATCATCACCACACACTACCAAAACCTCAAACACTACGCAGAGTCGCATCAGAGTGTGGCTAATGGTGCCATGCTTTACGACCGCCGGCAGATGCAGCCGCTCTTCATGCTCCAGGTGGGCCATCCCGGAAGTTCCTTCGCTTTAGAGATAGCCCGCAAGACTGGCATTCCCGAAGACGTCATACAATATGCCACCGACATCGTAGGCAAAGACTATGTGATGAGCGACAAATATCTGCAGGACATCATTCGCGACCGCACTTACTGGGAAAACAAGCGCCGCAACATTCGTCAGCGAGAGAAGCAGCTTGAGGATTCGTTGGAGCGCTTGGAAAAGGAAAGTGCAACCTTGCGACAGGAACGTACGGCAATGCTTTCCGACGCGCGCGAGAAGGCTAAACGCATAGTGGAGGAGTCGAATGCAAAGGTGGAGAATACTATACGTGCCATCAAGGAAGCTCAGGCTGAGAAGGAACGCACGCGCGAGGCCCGCCAGGAACTTGCCGATTTTCACGAACAACTCGACCGCGTTCCAGAGGGTCAGGATGCCGTGGACCGTAAACTGGCAAAAATCATGCGTCGTCAGCAGCGCCGTAACGAGGACCCTCGCAGTGGAAGAGAGAAACACAACGCGCAGCAAGCTTCGGCAGCCTCAGCCATAGCTCGCAGTGCTAATGCCGCGGTTTCTTCTACCGACAAGTCGGCTGTGCGTACTTCGGGAACGGCTGTTCTGAAGGAAGGCAGTTACGTCCGTCTCAAAGGGCAAACGACCGTGGGGCGCATAGAATCGCTCGCAGGAAAAACTGCCCGCGTGCTTTTTGGCGCACTCTATTCGAATGTGAACGTTTCGCGCCTCGAAGCTGCTGAAAAACCGGTAGAACAAGCGCAGGGCGAGAAGGTCTACACTACGCTGAGCCGTCAAACGCGCGATGCCATGTACGAAAAGAAGCTACATTTCAGTCCAGAACTAGACATCCGCGGCCTGCACGTTGACGAGGCCTTGCAAGCAGTTGCACTGTTCATTGACGATGCCATACAGCTTGAGCAAAGTCGTGTGCGCATCCTTCACGGAACAGGGACTGGTGCACTTCGCGAACTTGTGCGCAACTATTTGCGTACTGTTCCCGGTGTTCGTTCGTTCCGCGACGAGCATGTGCAGTTCGGTGGTGCGGGCATCACAGTGGTCGAATTTGACTGACACTGCTTGCTAGCAGGACTTCGAAAAAAGTAAAGTTTCTTGACAATCAGCGTTTGCAATCTGGAGAAAATAAAGTGTTAAAAACATGCTTTAGATTTGCTCTATCAGTAGTCTGACGAGCTTTCTGAAAACACCAAGGCATCCCGTAAAAACTCCCCCTAGGGGAATATTTACGGGATGCCTTGGTTTTTGGTTCAGATGCTTGCTCATTGAGGTCCTAAAATGCGCAATTATACGATGATACGTCTGGGATATGCTAAAATGGTGAACAATATGCAGAAATTATGCATTTTTATATAGCTCATGGCTCGCGTAAATCCGTCCGAGTGTGAATGCGTTTGCAAATACGCGATTCTCACGGGACAAATTGGGCTAATTTTAATAGGTAAAAATGCTTCTCTCATGAGAGCAACAACGACATGGTGAACGAAGTCGACGATATAATATGGTATAGCATTAACAGAAAAGATCTATACATCAATGGTAGTAAATGTCAATACTTGTGCGACGGACCTTTGCTGCGCATAGGAAACAAGTCGTATTATGCGAAATAGCAACTCGTCGTACTTCGCTAAAGTTCCCGTCCCTAAACAAGGGTGGGGCTATTTAGTTGTGAATTTGCGCTCGGAATTCATTGGGCGTTCTTCCCGTTGCTTTCTGAAATTGTGAAAAGAAGAGCGCCAATGTGTTGTAGCCCGACTCGTAGGCAATTTCAGAAACCGACAAGTCTGAGTAGGTCAAGAGTTTGCACGCATGGCCTATCCTTATTTCGGCCAGAATCTGAAAAATGCTTTTGTCCGTGTGTCTTTTGAAATGGCGGCAAAGTGCAGTTGGGTTTTGCTGCACGTAGCGGGCAATGTCCTGCAGCGAAACATTCTCCTTGAAATGGTTGTAAAGAAAAGCGTAGACCTTGCTCACAGGGTCGTTTGTGTCGGGCAGCATGTTCGCACTGTGGAAAGCCGTTGATGAAAGCAGTTTTGTATGCTTGCAACAGTAGAGCTTTTCAAGCATACGCAACAAGCATATCAGGCGGTCCGTGCACGTTGAAGAATCAAAGTCTGACACCATTTCTTTCAGCTCTTCGTAGAGTGTGTGTCCGTAAAACCTAATGCCGTATTGACTCTTCTGCAGCAAGTGGAAAATGTGACGATAGTCCGGAAGGTCTTTCATGTATGCCGGAAATATTTCGGGGCTGAACTGGATGGCCTCTCCGGCACTATGTTCCAGTTCTTCTTTCGGCTGTTTTTCTTTTGTGGAAACAAGTTTTGAGTTGCATAGGTGGAGGTGCGGCACGTTACTTCCTATTAGTGCAATGTCGCCGGTATGATAAGTGGCAAAGCCTTCGTCGCCCACAAACTGCTTACCGCTTCCTTGAGTGAAAAGCATCAGTTCGTACTCTTTGTGCTTGTGGAGCGGAAGGACGAAGCGGGGATAACTGATGTGGCTGCACATGGTCGTCAGCCCGTGCTCTATTTTTCTTTCTAATACCGTCATAGGGTTTTCTTCTTATTGAAAATTAATACCCATAGGGATGAACTCAACGCGTTGGCTTGGCTCGTTCGCTAAAAGATTTCTTCTTGCAAATATATGAAATAAATCAGCAAAGATACAGTATTTCTCTTCGGCGCCAACAATGTAACTTTGCAGCGTCGTTCCCGAACGATACCAACGAGGCAGACGCGTAGGTATGTCTACGGTTTGAAAAACTCCGCCGCAGCAAGATTCTATGTGCGCCAAAGCCGTCTGTATTTTTATTCTCACTCATAACTCAACACACACTAAATGGACTTTTCTTTATTCATTCAATCGCCAGCCCAATGGGGCATGTTGTTCTTTTCCGCATTCCTTATCGGAATGTCCAAGACAGGCATTCAAGGCATCAGTTTGCTAGCAGTGCCTCTGATGGCCATCACATTCGGTGCGAAACCATCCACAGGACTCATCTTGCCCATCTTGTGCATGGCCGACCTCGTGGCTGTACTCTACTACCGCCGCATTGCCGAATGGAAATATGTGCTCAGGTTACTCCCTACTGCGCTTTGCGGTTTTGCCATAGCTCTCTTGGTCGACAAACTCATACCGCCCGCAGAATTTAAGAGGCTTATGGGTGTATGTTTGCTCTTTGTGCTACTCGTAATGTTCTGGTCTCAATGGAAAGGCAAGGAAAACAGTCTATCTTCCCGTTGGTGGTACGGTCCGCTTTTTGGACTTCTTGGCGGCTTCACCACGATGATAGGTAACGCTGCCGGTCCCGTAATGGCCATCTATCTGCTTTCCGTGAAAATGCCCAAATATAGTTTTGTGGGCACAAATGCCTGGTTTTTCCTTGTCATTAACTATCTGAAATTGCCCGTCCAGGCATTTGCTTGGGGGAATATCACAGCCACCTCTCTTATGCTTGATGCTTGTACTGTGCCTTTTGTACTCATTGGCGGTGCACTCGGCATATTGCTTGTGAAACGCTTGCCCGAAAAAGGATTTCGCTATTTCACAACGGCCGTCACTTGTGTGTCCGTTGTCATGCTGCTCGTGTAATACCTTTACCTCAATAATGCCGTAAGACGATTTTTCTTCCTCTCTTGCAAAAGACAGCGCGAAATGCTATCTTTGCAAATCATGAACGAAACGAAAAAAATAAACTGGGGATTTATCGGTTGCGGCGAGGCCACAGAGAGAAAGAGCGGACCCGCCTTTAACGAGGTGGAAGGCTCTGAAGTAGTTGCCGTGATGAGCCGTAACGCAGAAAAAGCGCGCTCTTATGCAGAGCGCCACCGCGTGAAGCGCTGGTACACCGACCCTCAGCAGCTTATTGACGATGCAGAGGTTAATGCCGTCTACATAGCCACACCTCCCTCTACCCATGCTACATATGCCATCATGGCCATGAAAGCTGGTAAGGCCGTCTACGTGGAAAAACCTATGGCTTCCAATTACGAGGACTGCTGCCGCATTTGCCGCATAGCGGAAAAGACAGGCGTGCCGTGCTTTGTGGCCTATTACCGACGTGAATTGCCGTACTTCAAAAAGGTAAAACAACTTGTGGAAGAAGGTGCTGTTGGAAAGGTAGTCAATGTGCAGATACGTTTTGCCGTGCCGCCGCGCGATCTAGACTACAACCGAACAAACCTTCCTTGGCGTGTGCAGCCCGACATAGCAGGTGGCGGTTATTTCTATGACCTTGCGCCTCATCAGATTGACCTCCTTCAAGAAATGTTCGGCCCCATCACCGAAGCCGAAGGGTTCACTGCCAATCGTGGAGGACTTTACGAAACGGAGGACTCCGTAAGTGCTGCTTTCCGTTTTGATGACGGTTTGCCCGGTTCCGGTTCGTGGTGTTTCGTAGCCCACGAAAGTGCAAAGGAAGACCGCATAGACATCATTGGTGACCGCGGCTCGCTCTCCTTTTCCGTGTTTACGTACCAGCCCATTGTGTTGCAGAACGAGAAAGGCAGAGAGGAACTGTCCATACCCAATCCGCGTTATGTTCAGTTACCCCTTATCCGCCAAGTGGTGGAACATTTGCAAGATAAAGCAATCTGCCGTACCGACTGCGTCAGCGCCACGCCTGTAAACTGGGTGGTGGACCGCATTCTTGGCAAGTTCTGACCGCAATTATTGATGTAGAATCTTTTATAAAAAGGCGGCATGGTAGCAAGTGTGTGTTACACGCTCTTGTTCCGCCCTTAAGACCGTTCTAAACCGCGAACACTTTTGAAACTATTTATTTATATAATGCTTGCCGCTTTGTGTTTCCTCCCACAAAGCGTTGCCGCACAAGAAACCGATACGACCAACGTGTCGGTCTGCGATACGTTGGTAGCGCACCATGGCAGTGAGTTTAAACAGCGCATTAAACACACGGGAAGCATCATTTATCGCTTCATTAAGAACTTCGACACCTACGATACCGCTTATATAGCCCCCAACTACTACAACTTCACCGTGATGGTGCAGAACGTCAACTATTTCCAAACCTATTGCCTTCGTGGCCTAAACGAAAAGGTCGGCACACAAGCCATCTTCACAAAGCCCGACCCGAGCGTGAAGATAGGTCCTTACTTCGGTTGGCGTTGGATATTCCTCGGATATACGTTCGACGTGGCACACCCTCGCTCGTTGGGTAAGTCCAGCGAACTGAGTTTCCGTCTGTATAGTTCTATGTTAGGATGCGACCTCGTGTACATGCGCAACAAGGGCGGCTATTCCTTGCGCAAAGCTGTGGGGTTTGAAGGCGTTGAACCCAAGAGCGTGCGAGGAGTGGACTTCTCAGGCATGAATTCGTCAATGCTTTCTTTCAGTGCTTACTACGTGTTCAACCATCGGCATTTCTCTTATCCCGCCACATACAATCAAAGCACACAGCAGCTCCGAAGTTGCGGATCGCCAATGGTAGGCTTAGGATATAGCCGGCAAGACGTTTCGTTCGACTATCACAAACTGCCAACATCATTGCTCGGCGAAGACGGCAGCGAAAGCAAACTCATAGATGAACTCAAGTTCTCGTCGGTCAACTACGACTATTATTACTTAAGCGGAGGCTATGCTTATAATTGGGTGTTTGCCCGCAACTGGGTGCTTGGCGGTTCGTTCATGACCTCCGTGGGCATCCGAAAGGCCAAAGGAAAGAAGCTCAAGGGCAACGAGATACTTCTTGATCTCAAAAATTTCTCTTTCGATTGTACCTCACGTGTAGGTCTCGTTTGGAACAATTCCCATTGGTTTGCTGGCGCATCCTTTATCAGTCATCTCTACACGTATCGCAACACTCGGCTTTCGCTTACCAATTCAATTAACTATTGCAACGCCTACGTAGGCTTCTTCTTCGGACGAAAAAAGAAGTGACAACGAGCGTAGTTTAAACGCTGTAGTTCTTCTTATAGAAAGAGCTTTGCGTAAGCTTCCGCCTTCTTCTCGAGTTTTAGCGGATAAGCACGGCTGCTGCTAGGCATGCGGTAAAGGCGCATTTGGCGTTTTTCAAAAGTAAACTCCACGAAAGAGCTGACTGTAGGCTTATCGGTGTGAAACACTGCGCGAAGTGTTTCGGTGGCCTTTTCTCCCGTAGTGACAACCTTCGTGCATAACGGAAGTTTGCGTAGCAATGCTGCGATGTCCGTAGGTTCCACCACTTCCAAAAACTTGTCGGAAGCATTGTCCTGAAGCCTACGCACCGAAGTGGCAGTGTCGTAGAGGGCAATGCCTTTTTCGCGAAGAAATTCCTCTATTAGTGAGCGGTTGAAACAACGTTCTTCCTGCTTCACAAAATGGTTGCGGTCTGAGAAGAAGATTAGTCCGAAAATGCGCCACATGTCGTTTTGCATGTTCGGGTAGTAAAAGTCCATGGACCACCGCTTACGCTGGGGAGGAAAACTTCCCAACATAAGGATATGGGCTTCAGGAGGAAGGAAAGGTTGGAGCGGATGGTGCTCAATGGGTATAAGATTGGTCATAAGATGCTTCGAGTGAAAAAAATAACTATCCAGCACATAGCAGTTGGCCGACATGCTGAATAGTTATGAAGGATGTTATTCGTTTGTGGGAGATTTATGCTCCGCATTACAGGCTTTTGAGGTATCTGTCCACTTCTATGGCCGCCTTGCAGCCACTTGCTGCGGCCGAGATGGCTTGACGGTAGTGCGGGTCGGCAACGTCGCCGGCGGCGAACACACCGGGAATGCCTGTGCGGGGAGAGTCGTCCTCAGTGAGGATATATCCTGTTTCGTCCGTCTTTACCCAAGGCTTGAAAATGTCGCTGTTGGGCTTGTGGCCGATGGCGAGGAAAAAACCGTCTATGGGGAGGTCGTAGCAGCGCTCGTCGGCTTCGCCCTTGCGATATACCACATGAGCACCTTCTACACCGTCTTCTCCGTAAAGTCCTACAGTGTTCGTCTCAAAAAGCACTTCAATTTTCTCGTTTTCCATTACGCGGTCCTGCATAGCCTTGGAGGCGCGGAGGAAAGGCTTACGCACAATAAGGTAAACTTTCGCAGCAAGACCTGCAAGGTATGTAGCCTCTTCGCAAGCCGTGTCGCCACCGCCCACTACGGCTACTGTTTTCTTGCGGTAGAAGAAACCGTCGCATGTTGCGCAAGCACTCACGCCGGCACCGCGATATTTTGTTTCGTCGGAAAGGCCGAGATATTTGGCCGAGGCTCCGGTGGCAATAACCAATGCTTGGCATTCTTCTTCCGTGTCATCGTCAAACCATACTTTATAGGGACTATGGCTGAGGTCAACCTTAACGGCTGCAGTCGTACGTATTTCGGCACCGAAACGCTCTGCTTGTTGGCGCATGCGGTCCATCAGTTCGTTGGCGTCAATGCCTTCCGGAAAACCGGGGAAGTTTTCAATTTCGGTTGTAATCGTAAGTTGTCCGCCGGGCTGCATGCCCTCGTAGACAACAGGTTTAAGGCCGGAACGACCCGCATAGATTGCTGCAGTGTAGCCTGCAGGGCCGGAGCCGAGGATGAGGCAAGGTATCATAAAAGTGGTATTTGCTATAAATAAAATATGAGAATTCTTTGTAATGGGATAGGTCTACATCTTATGGAGAGACACCGTTTATCGCAGGTCAATCACTTCAATGCCTGGATGTTGCTTAGCGTCAAAGCGGAAATTGGAATCAGCCCACTTCTTGTGGGTGTGGATGTTGGAAACGCGTATGCGTGACCAGTCGCCCTTGCTGCTTTTGATACGGATACTCAAGGGATAGTGTGTTTGCTTGTCAATCACAGCAATAAGCTGCTGGATGTTGTTCTGTCGCCCTTGTGCAACCATTCTCACCTCGTGACAAGTTGCACCACGATAATTTACGTCGCGCATGGAGAGCGTGTAGCCCTTCTTGTAAAGATTCAGAAACGTGTATGGGTTAATCTGTTGAAGCTCGGCAGCAGTTGGCGTGCTCACATTAACCTCGTCACTTCCGGCAAGGAGCGTCCATTGTGTGCGGCCGTCAAACCAACTTGTCAAAGAAGAGGAGGAAAGCTTAAACTTACTGCCGGAAATCTGTATGCTGCCCGTAGCCGTACCTGTCTCGATCTTTCCTTTGAATTGAGTACCCTCGAATGTAGCCTCTATGCCACCCGCGTTGCGCAAGGTCGAAGAGGTCTTGTCAATAACGCTTTGGGCAGTCTGGGCGCAAAGGCTGATGTTGAAAGCAAAAGCAGCAAAAGTTGTGATAATGATATGCTTGAGTTTCATGTGGTTGCTTATATTGATGAAAGAAAATGAAAAGGGCAGGGGAGAACTCGCTTTTGATACAAGTTCCGTATCAAGTCGCCTAAAATCCTCTATTCCTTTATGAAAAACACGTGCAAAGGTATGTAAAGCACCCGAAAGAGGCGAATAAAGAAACATTGTTTCACGTTTTGCAGCAAAGGTTTATGCTGATGCATATGCCTAATTTTATGTCCATGCGCTTGATTCGGGAAAGAATAAATCCGTAACTTTGCATAAGTTTCACGCAGTTTGGAACAATTCACCATACTCAGCGTGAAAGAGCTCAAACAGTTATTCCGATGAACCATTCTGCAAAGATTAGTATTATTGGTTCGGGCAACGTAGCTTCTCATCTTGGCCCAGCCCTGCAAATGGCAGGTTTTACGCTTGTCGCAGTCTGCAGTCCTACGCTTGCTCACGCTAAGGCTCTGTCTGAGATGCTCGGCGGAACGGTTGCAGTAGACAAAGTAGACCAATTGCCGATGTCAGACATTTACCTTCTGTGTGTGAAGGACAAGGCTCTTGACAGAGTGGCACAACAGTTGGCTGATTCGCTCACTCTCGAAGAACGCAACACAGCACTTGTGGTACATACGGCCGGAAGCATTTCGCTGGAAGTACTCGCCTCGCGTTTTCCGCACGCCGCTGTAATGTATCCGCTTCAAACTTTCTCAAAGGGCGCATCGTTCAATTTCTCGCAAGTACCCCTCTTCGTAGAAGGAAGTACCGATAGTGACCTTTGTGCCGTCACAGCGCTGGCCGAAAGGTTAAGCCGCAGTGTGACGCCATTGTCAAGCGAAAAACGAAAACGCTTGCATTTGGCAGGTGTTTTCGCCAACAACTTCGCGAACCACTGCGTTACGCTAGCAGCAGAAATCCTTGCTCCAACGGGTGTGTCGTCAGACGTTCTACGTCCAATGCTAGAGGAAACAGTACGCAAACTTCGCCATATGTCTCCAATGAAGGCACAGACAGGTCCTGCCGTCAGATGGGACACCAATGTGATGGAAGATCATTTGGCTATGCTCGACCAAGAACCTGAGTTGCAGAGTGTGTATCGTATAATGAGCGAAAGCATTCACCACCACAATGAAGACCAATGATAAACTACGATCTGAAAAAAATACGGGCCTTAGCCTTTGACGTTGACGGTGTCCTCAGCGAAAGCAACGTGTTGTTGCTCGAAAGCGAAGCCCAGCCCTGCCGAACTGCAAATACCAAGGACGGCTATGCCATGCAACTCGCTGTAAAGTGCGGACTACGCGTGGCAATCATTACGGGTGGACGAAGCGAAGCCGTACGCCGCCGTTACGAAGCCCTTGGCTTGCAAGACGTCTTCTCTGGAGTGGCCGTAAAAATAGAATGTTATCGCCAATGGCTAGCCGACAATGAACTTTCACCCTCGGAAGTACTTTACATGGGCGACGATATTCCTGACTACGAAGTGATGAAAGCCTGCGGATGCCCTTGCGCACCTGCCGATGCTGCGCCCGAAATCAAGGAAATAGCCTGCTATGTAAGCAAAGCCAAAGGTGGGCAAGGATGTGTACGCGACGTTGTAGAACAAGTGCTGCGTGCACAAGGCCATTGGATGAGCAGTGCACACGCATTCGGATGGTAAAATAAAATGCGACAGGTTCGTCTGACTCTCTGTCTGCATTCTATAATAGCTACAATAACAAAACGGTAGCCTTAGATATGTACGGTTGTGTATCGTTACAAGTTGGGCTACACTCCTTACTGACTTTTTTGATATGCTTGAAAATCTAAAGAAATACGACGTGGTACTCGCCAGTAATTCTCCCCGTCGTAAAGAACTTCTCCAACGACTTGGCATTCCCTTCAAAGTGCGTACGCTTTTCGGCATCGACGAAAGTTATCCTGAAACTTTGCGCGGCGAGGACATCGTACGCTACATTTCCCGCAATAAAGCCAAAGCTTACCGAGGCTCCATGGGACCCAATGAACTCCTCATTACAGCCGACACTATAGTATGCGTAGCAGGCGAGGTTATGGGAAAACCCAAAGACGCAGCCGATGCCAAGCGAATGCTTCATAATCTCTCTGGAAATGTCCATCAGGTAATTACGGGCGTAACCATTGTGGCAGGCGAACGCATGGACAACTTCGCTGTGACAAGCCATGTGAAATTCGCACCCATCACCTCTGAAGAAATAGACTACTACGTTGACAATTTCCTTCCCTTTGATAAAGCAGGAGCGTATGGCATTCAGGAATGGATTGGCCTTGTGGCTGTTGAGGAGATACGTGGAAGTTATTTCAATGTAGTAGGGTTGCCAGTGCAGCGCCTATATCAGCGGCTTAAGGACTTTTGATTTTAAACACGTAGTTAAACTAATTGACTTTAACCGCACAAATCTTTAAGACCATATGCTGAAGCTCTATACAAAGAACAATCCGCCGGAGCGAATTGCCGAGATTGTACGTATTCTCAACGATGGTGGTGTGATTATCTACCCCACGGGAACGACTTATGCCCTTGGATGTCATGCACTCAAAGAAAGAGCCGTGGAACGCATATGTCGCATTCGCCAGATTTCTCCGTCTTCTCATCCACTCTCGGTGATATGCTACGACTTGAGTGCCATTAGCGACTATGCCTTCATTTCTACACCGGTCTTTAAACTGATGAAGCGAAATCTCCCCGGTCCGTTTACTTTTGTCCTCAAGGGAAAGAATAAATTGCCCAAGATATTTCGTTCTCGGAAGACAGGCGAAATAGGTATACGTATGCCCGACTCGCCCATCGTGCGCGAATTGCTTGAAAACCTCGACGCGCCGCTCATGACGGCCTCGCTTCCGGAACTTCATCCCGGAGAGCCTGAATACCAAACCGACCCAGAACTCATTGAAGAAGAGTTCGGCTGCCAAGTAGACCTCGTGATAGATGGCGGAGAAGGCATGCTCGGACAAAGTACGGTGGTCGACTGCACCACAGACGACGATGGCGAAATTATGCGTCAGGGCGACGGTATACTTCAATAAAAAACGCCTTTACAACTAAAAACGCAAGCGCGTGTGCAATAATGCGTGTAATTTTGGGTTATGTTTTTGAAAAGCGGCGAATGCTTAGACTTGATTCTTAGACATTTTGTCGATTAATGCTCTCATTTGTGCAGAGCATGGTTGCTAATGTGTGTAGCGAAGCAAATTTCTCCAAATGAGCAATCGCTATGTGTGCCGCTTTATGTTTTACCCATATTTCCTTCAACTTCCAATGAAAATCTTAAGCAAATCAGTAGCCATTGCTGCTAGTCTTTGTATAATGGCGTTGTTCGCCTCATGTTCAGAAGACACCGACAATCCCAAGTATCAGAGCGAACCTCCCCTCATCTCCGACCTCACGGTGTCTGTCAACGGACAGGAGACAAGTACCGTACATGTAGGCGACAAATTTACCGTCACTGCGGTGCAGAAACAAATAGGCCGTTTGCTGTATAAGTCAAACTACATTTGGACCAACGATTCCGGCTTCGAGGTGGAAGCTACCGGTACTGCGATTTATGACAACGATCCGAAAAATCCTACGGCAACCTTCACCGCCACATCAGCAGGCAACTGCAAAGTAACTTTTACTGGTCGCTACTATGCTGGTGGGCAAGTTGTAGGTTGGACTTCCAAGTATGGCTCTTCTTACTATGAGGATTTTGCAGACAAAAATGGTCGTGCCACATATTCCTTCCTTGGCTCAAACCAATTTAGCGTGGTAGCCACCAAAACCATAACAGTACTTCCGTAAAGTCCTCCCTTTCCGCAAAGCAGGTGCATTCACGGACTGACAAGAGCGGATCTCTATAGCGGACAATGCTTGAAACTCAGCAAAGAGTTAGGCATTGTCCGCTTTTTTGTGTATTCGTTTACAAGTTTATGCCGATTTTGTGTATTTTTGCAAATGTAAGGCGGTCAAGCAACGCATGAGATGCAACCGCTCATTGTTTTCCACAAAACACTCACGAATCTTATGACCAAACGTTTACTATCTCTTCTCGTCCTCTCAGCAGGACTTTCTTCAGCAGCATTTGCCCAAGAACATCTTTACCTCATTAAAGGCACACAAGTTGTGGCAAAGTATCCCGTATCCGATGTTGACTACATGACCTTCCAACTTCCCGACGGAGTGAAGGAGGCTAAGGATGTAGAAGTGGAAGTTGCCAATGCGGGCAAGAACTACATCACTTATAAGGTTGTCACCCTTCAATCGTCCGAGCAGTATGCTCATACGGCCGTGAGCGCTTCACTGCTCAACTATGTTCTCCAGGAATATTTCAGCACGACACTTGAATCTGCCACAGAGAGCGACATCGAAAGCGCCCTTCGCAGCATACTTTACAGTTATGGATATCTCGCCAAAGGTTCGCAAGTGTTTACGATGAAGGACGGTGAGGTGGACGACAATGATGATACCTTCACTGTGCTAGCTGGCGAGACATACTACGTGGTAGCGTGCAACGTGGTCAACGATGATCTTGGCGAAACCCTCTCTTACACCACAGTCACTACTACTGAAGCAGAACAAAGCAAGGAGACTGTGACCGTATCCTATACCGGACTTAGCAGCGACGGAGGCGCCTCGTTCTCCATCGAACCAAGTGATGGCATCACAGCATTCTATACGCTCTTTGGCTATAAGGATACGCTTGAGCCTTACATCCAACAATATGGCATAAAATACACTGCGCTCTCATTTGGTGAACGTTGGACACCGGCAGAATGGAAATCAAATCCAGCCACATGGTCCATCAAGGGCGAAGCAGACTATACGCTTTACGTGCTTGGCATTGATAGCGAAGGTGACCGCACGGAAGCTTCAGCCTCAGCTCATATTGTACCCGACACTTCCGAGTCAACAGCACCGACCATAAAGGTTGCGACTAAAAGCAAGGGCAACGGTGCTGTCAGCGTGAACTTTGAGGTCACACCGAGCAATGTGACGGAAGTCTACGCAAACCTTCTTGAAGAAAATACGGTTGAGAACAAACTCAACAGAGGATTTACACTTGCAGACATTGCAGCAGGAGCCACGGCTCTCGACATTACAAACGAGATTAACACCAACGGCGAGTATACCTATACCAACTCGTCGGTTGAATCTGGTTGGCAAACGCTTCTCATCAGTGCAAAGAGCAAAGAGGGTGACGTCACCGTGTTGCGCCTCGACTTCAATGCATATGTTGACTCCGATTGGGAGGAGACGACAGTTGTCATCCCAGCTTCTTCCGCATCGAGCGTAAAGACAGCATTTAGGAAATTCTCTTCTCCGCTCAAGGACTTAAAAACGTTCAATGCCGTTCGTCGTAACGACTTAAAGTTGAGTCTGAAAAACTAATGTTTTGAACTCCAGACATCCATTCTATTCAAGTTTTCTCCCAAGAAACCTCTTCTTCGGAGGAAACTTGATTTTTTTTGTCAGAGACAATATTATGATGTTCTGCACGTTTGCAGAATTGAACTGGACTTTCTATTCTTACTTCTACCTTTATTGCTATGTGGCTGATATTTGCTTTCCTTTCCGCCGCCCTTCTTGGTCTGTACGACGTGTCAAAAAAGTCGTCGCTCAAGGACAATGCCGTGTTACCCGTGCTTTTGGTTAACACCGTATTGTGCGCTTTGTTTTTCTTACCTTCTATTGTAGGCTCAGCGTTAGGGTGGGCATCTGCCATCCCCCAGGCCTCGTGGTCATCTCATGGCTTAGTACTTCTCAAGTCTGCCATCGTGTTGACGTCGTGGATATGTGGATATTATGCCATGAAGCATCTACCGCTTACCATTGTAGGCCCAGTGAATGCCACCCGTCCTGTCATGACACTTGTGGGAGCGCTAGCTATCTATGGCGAAAGACTCAACCTTTGGCAATGGGCCGGTGTATTGTTGGCGCTTTTGTCGCTTTTTCTCTTAAGTCGAAGCGGCAAAAAGGAAGGCGTTCGTTTTAGCCACAATCGTTGGATACTCCTCCTTTTCCTTGCTGCGGCTACTGGTGCCGCCAGCGGACTTTACGACAAATATCTTATGGCACCCATTAGCGCCGGTGGTGCCGGATTGGACCGGCTCTTTGTACAAGGTTGGTACAACCTCTATCAAGCCGTCATTATGACCGTGGTCATACTCCTTATTTGGTATCCCCATCGTCGCACAACCACCCCTTTCCGTTGGCGTTGGAGTATAGTCCTCATATCGGTCTTTTTAACTTTGGCCGACATGGCCTATTTCTATGCACTATCATGTCCTGGCGCCATGATTTCCATTGTTTCAATGGTGCGGCGCGGCAGTGTGCTGGTAAGTTTTGCTTTTGGAGCGTTTATTTTCCATGAACAAAATCTGAAGGCCAAGTTGTTGGACCTCCTATTTGTCCTTCTAGGCATGCTTTGTCTGTGGATTGGAAGCTGAAACTTTGTTTTACTATAACTATATGACACTCGAAGAATATATTTACAACGACGTACTCCCCAGGTACGACGCTTTTGATGCCGCCCACCATCGCGACCATGCACTTTCTGTGATGGAGCGCAGCCTACAAATTGCTTCACATTACCCCGATGTGGACCGCCAAGTGCTATGGACCGCAGCAGCCATGCACGATTTGGGACTATGCGAATCGCGCGAAACACATCACCTCGCTTCGGGGCGCATAATCCGTAGCGACGCTAATTTGCGTCAATGGTTTTCTGAAGAGCAAATAGAAATTATAGCACAAGCGGCAGAGGACCATAGAGCTTCGGCCGGCAGACGTCCACGCAGCATCTATGGCTGCATCGTGGCTGAGGCCGACCGCCTCATAAACCCAGAGTTGGCCATCCTCCGCTGCTTGCAGTACGGACTAGCACATTATCCTGACATGGCGCGTGATGAGCAGATAGAACGTGCGCGTGCTCATCTTCAGGGAAAATATGCCGAGGGCGGATATATGCAGTTGCTTCTTCCTGAAAGCCCTAATGCCGTGCCTCTTGCTGCTCTGCGTTCATTACTGAAGAGCGACGTGGCATTAAGAAAAAAACTGGAAGAAGTGCTAGACAATCTCACGGTTTAGCGTACACACTCTATATGCATTTTCTGCGTTGATGCATTGTGCTGTCCAACAAATGCGTCAACACGAATTTTTACGAGTCCCTTTTGCGCGTGTTTTGCAAGGTCTACGTTTCCAAAATGAATGGGAAACGTACTCAAAAGCCTCGTTTTGTGCATTTGCCTCATTTGTAGATGCGCACATTCTATGAAAATTCGTACATTTACGCTCAAGAGAAAGCATCGGTAGTGCTCTTGAAGGCTGCGGTGCTATCTTCATCACACGAAAAAGCCCATGCCTATGCAAGAAAAAGACATGTTAGAAAAAGCAGACGCACGCCGTGTGTTTCTCGAAGAACTCATGGCCGTTTACCACGATGAAAACTTGCGTCCCGAAAGTACTGATGCACACTCATTGGCATACTATCTCGATACCATCTCCAAGCAACATCCGGAGCGCACGAGCGATGCGTTCGGTTTCAACCGCGTAGTAATGGCGCTGCGTGTAATCCGTTTGGCTGCAAGCGAAATCGGGTTGCGTGGCAATGTGCTGAAGGCCTACTTGCTACGTTCCTTGGTACGCAACGAGGATGAATGCAAGGGCATAGACAAGCTCTTCGGTAAAGAAACGGGCGATACCGTGCGCCGCTTCCTTCGTGTGGAAGCTATAGAGGTGAAGACCGAAGCCATGCGTACGGACAACTTCCGCAACCTACTCATAGCCCAAGCCGGCGATATGCGCGTGGTGCTTATGCTTATAGCCGACTCCGTCAACCTGATGCGCAGCATCCGCGATTCGGAGTGCGACGAAGAGCGACGCAAGGCTGCCACCGAAGCTGCCTATCTCTACGCGCCGTTGGCTCACAAATTGGGTCTTTACAAGCTGAAGAGCGAACTTGAGGACTTGAGCCTCAAATATCTCGAGCACGACGCTTATTATATGATTAAGGAAAACCTCAATGCTACAAAGCGTGCGCGCGACGCATACATTGAACGTTTTACTGACCCTATACGCAAGATGCTCGACGCGGAAGGCCTCAAGTACCACATGAAAGGACGTACGAAGAGCATACACTCCATTTGGCAAAAGATGAAGAAGCAGCAGTGCGGCTTCAACGGCGTGTATGACCTCTTTGCCATCCGCATCATACTCGACGCACCGCCCGCACTTGAGAAAGAGCAGTGTTGGAAAGTGTTTTCCCTTATCACCAACAAATACGAAAGCAACCTGAAGCGCTTACGCGACTGGCTCACCGTGCCAAAGAGCAACGGCTACGAAAGTCTCCACATTACCGTGCGGGGACCAGAGGACAAATGGGTGGAGGTGCAGATACGCACCGAGCGTATGGACGAAGTAGCAGAGCACGGACTAGCTGCTCACTGGCGCTACAAAGGAGTCAAGAGCAGTGGTGGTAACGTCGACTCCTGGCTTGCAGACATCCGCCAGGCACTCGAGACCGGAAACGATTCTCTTCTGTCAGAGAGTCTGGCTCCCGATGCTAAAACGCAGGAAATCTACGTGTTCTCACCTAAAGGCGACCTTTACCGTCTGCCTCCCATGTCCACTGTGCTCGACTTTGCCTATACCATCCACACGGGAGTGGGAAACCACTGCGTGGGAGGACGCATCGACGGACGAAATGTGCCCATACGCCAAACGCTTGAGAGCGGGCAAACGGTAGAAATCGTCACTCAAAACAATCAGACGCCCAAGGCCGAATGGCTCAACATTGCCCAGTCGGCGCATGCCAAGGCGAAGATACGTTCTGCCGTACGCGAACTTGCAGCAAGCGAGAGCGCTTTGGGAAAAGAAGTGCTCGAACGTAAACTGAAAAATAAGAAGTTAGAGTGGGACGAAAGCCTTGTAAATCAGCTTATCAAGAAAATGGGCTACAAGGAAAGCTTCGACTTCTTCAAAGCCATCGGCGATGAGCGCATCGACCTCAACCGCGTGATCGAAACCTACGTGGCGCTTGGTAAACGCGAGCAAGGCACTGCAGAACGAGCTGCTGTGCGTTCGGCAGAAGAGTTCAATATGGACTCCGAGATTGCCACCAAAGCCAAAGGCGATGACGATGAACTCGTTATAGGCCGCGACTTGAAAGGTCTTGACTTCCAGTTGGCACGTTGCTGCAATCCTGTCTACGGCGACGACGTGTTCGGTTTTGTCACGGTCAACGGCGGCATCAAAGTGCACCGCACGTCGTGTCCCAATGCGCCCGCATTGCGTGAACGCTTCGGATATCGCATCGTCAAGGCGCGTTGGGCAGGAAAGGGCTCAAGTTCCTATCCCATTACGCTTCATGTGGTTGGTCAGGACGACTTGGGCATTGTCAACAACATCACCTCCATCATTTCCAAAGAGGAGCACATCATGTTGCGTAGCATCAACATCGACTCCCACGATGGACTCTTCTCGGGAATGCTCACCGTGCTGGTCGACGATACACAACGCCTCACAGCGCTCATCAAGAAACTGCGCACCGTGAAGGGTGTAAAAGCCGTCAGCCGTAGCTAAGCGCATTGCAGAAGGAGATCTTACTCAAAACCTCTCCAATGGTGAAAGCTTCGCAATCTCATATTTCCCAATTTGGCACAAGCCTTCGGCAAGTTCTCGCTAAACTTGCCGTTATAGCTTGTGCTTTCTTTTTTGCTTTTCCGCTAATGGGGAAAAGCAACGAGGAAATAAATGAAAATGCGGAACCGCAGCGTGATGAATCGTTACGAGCGTTGACGGCTGAGCGCATTATGGAGAATGTGTTTTACTATGCTGAACGCAACTTCCTGACCGACCTCCAATACCAAGCCGATGTCTATCTACGCAAAAACGCCACGTCAAAACGTCGTGGATGGATAGCCCGCTATTTTCCTTGGATGTCGGGCATAAAACGTGGCGAACACCAACAGCTTACGGAATGTGCCCTTCAACTCCAGTTCCATCCAATGGGACAGCGCGACTGTAAGGTAAATGCTTACTGTACAACAGAAAAAGGTATGCCTGTTGGTGTAACGAACGAAGTGGAAAACTTCAATTTTTATCTCTACGACACCAATCTTTTTACCGACCATATTCTCAATCCGCTCAACCGTCGCAACAAACGCTTCTATCGCTACGAGTTGCGCTATGTGACCCGCCTCGACAGTTTTCGGGTTGCCCACATAGCCCTCATCCCGCGTTTCGAAAACGAGCAGTTACTAAAGGACGGAAGTGTAGAAGTGGACCTCAACAATGGAGCTGTCCGTAAATTCACTTTCAGAATTTTCAGCCAGATGCGCAATGTCGTAGTCACAGGGCGTACAGGAACGAGCTATTATGAGTCGGTCTTCCCTTCCAGGATGCGCATACTCACACGCTTCAAGTTTCTCGGCAACCGTTTGGAGGAAACTTACGATGTGTATGCCAATTATCGCTTTTCGTGTCCGCTCAAATTTGAGAAAGGTACAAATCGTAAGCATGACGTGACAGAGAAATGTCTGCTCCGTTTGGACACGATGCATGCCATCCGCTCGCGGGATTATTTCGATGCCTTCCGGCCTTTCCCTCTTCGCGGTGACGAACGTCTTCTCTACGACCATGTCGACCGCCAGGACTTGAAGGCACGAACTGCCCCCTTCGTGGCAAAGGAGCATGAAACATTGACCGACTCTCTCCAGGCCACCACCATGCGAGGCGAGTGGCAGTCGTTGTATGCGTTGCCCAAAAGCACCACCGCCAATGCCGGAGAATGGACGAAGGACATGCTTCTCTCCTCCCACACCATTCAGTTTGGTACGTCGGTCTATGCCAAGGTACGTTTCCCCGCAGTGCTCACCCCCTCTATGGTACAATGGAGTCATTCGAAAGGAGTGTCCGTAAAAACTCGTTTGAGTATGTCGGCTAACTTCCGTGCCATTGGTGCACAGTTGTCTTTCCGTCCTCAGGTCGGCTACAGTTTCAAGCAACGTCAAGTGTACTGGGACGTACCCATACAGTTCGTGTTTTGGCCACGGATGAATGCTGCGTTCACCGTTGATGCCGGAGGCGGCCAACACATGTACAGTAGCCGTCAAGCCGACGAGGTGAGGCGCAAACTGAAGAACTATGAGAAGAGAGACTCCATCCTTCACATCATCGATCACTTTGGTTTCGACGACTATCGCGACCTCCATCTCAAGGCCGACTTCGGTTTCTCGCCCCATCCGTCACTGCGCTTGGTTCTGGGCATGCATTGCCATCAGCGCAAGATGATAGAATGGAACGATGCGGCTGAAGCCGCTGGTATGCACCGAACGTTGGGAAGCGTGGCTCCCCATATCGAAGCGGAATGGACGCCCGGACTTTACTACTACCGGAAAGGAGTGCGCCGCATTCCGCTCTATTCGCGTTTCCCGACTTTTCATCTCAACTACGAACGCGCCTTCGGTACCACGTCTGCCGAAACACGCTACGAACGCCTCGAGACAGACGTTCGCTACCGCCTTCCGCTCTATGCCCTGCGCTCGCTCTACTTCCGTGCCGGCTTTGGCACATATTTGAAAAGGGGTGAAAACAGTTTCATCGACTACGATCTCTTCCGCTTCAACAACATACCCGAGGGGTGGGACGATGAGATGAGTGGAGAATTCCAACTCCTTAGTTCACGGTGGTACAACGAGTCGAGCTACTACGTTCGCCTTTCCTCTGCCTACGAAAGTCCCATGTTGCTCTTCGCACGAATTCCTTGGATTACCCATTTTGTCCAAACTGAGCACGTCTACTGCAATCTGCTTTCCGTAAAATATCTCAATTGGTATGCGGAACTTGGCTACGGTGTGAGTACCAACCTGGTAAACCTGGGTGTCTTCGCCAGTGCAACCCGTGGTGTGCACTTCGGTGTCGGTTTTAAGTGCGCCTTCCGCCTTTTTGAAGATTAGTGCAGGGCACAACGTCCTTTTAGTCCGCCATTTTAACACTCACTACGGGCGTAAAAGTGTCCACATGGTCGGTTGTTCGTATCTATGCGATTCTCGTAGTGCATAATTATACACGATATGTCTTTTTAATATATTCTATAGCTGCATATTCATTGTTTATGCGCATAATAGCCTCAATTCATGCTAATACTACCTGTGAAGACGGTAAAATTGCAAGGCATCTAGACAAAATTCCAAAGCACCTCAAATTTTTGGGCTGCCTTGGAATTTTTCCTAGATGCCTTGGAGTTGAAAAGCGGAGCGGATGTGACGATAAATTGAGCTATTGAAACGCTAGTTTGAAGGTGCGATTTGTCCATAAAAAGTCACGATTGTTAATAGGGTAAGGGCATTTTAACTTTTCGGATATCTCCATCTTTTCATGGACAATTCTATCGTCTTATGCGTACTCATATCGTCTAAAACTTATGCAATATTATGCGAAGATGATGCAAGAGACGGGCTTACATCACGTTTTTCTCAAAAGAAGACTATCCTTTTCTGCCACAATGTCCATAGAATCGGCATTTTACATTACCTTTGCATAGGTAACGCCATCAATGACATAGCAGAACCGATGTCTTTCTCCTAATCAAAACCTAAAACCTTACAACAATGAAATGTTTTAAAACCCATTTCCTTACTACCATGCTCTGCCTCACGGCATTGCTCTCACTCACATCGTGCACCGAAGACTGGTGAACACTTTCGACCGAAACTTCATAGGGCGCTGGCGCGTCGTGGAAGTGTCCGGAACGTCCAACTACAGTACGGGCGATGAATTTACCTTCCAATCCAACGGAAATTTCTACGCTGACGGCTACCAACTCAACGAAAGCGGACAGTGGGACTCACGTGGCAGAAACATCGACGTCAGTTTCAACGGCTACAACGTAGACCTCTCGTGCTACATCCGTCAGTACGACAACTCCTACATGGTGCTCGACGTCAACGACTACTCTTACAACACACGGTATACGCTGCGTCTCGTGCGGATTTATTAAAAAAATCTCCGCGCTGTCTGCCTATCCGAAACATCCATATATTACTCAATGAAAATCCTCTCTAAAGAAGAAATAAAAGAACAGATAGACAAACCACTTTTCCACAAACTCACAGAAACCGCCGACGAGCAAGGCATAGCGTGCTACCTCGTGGGCGGTTATGTTCGTGACATGTTCCTTCAACGCCCCACAAACGACATCGACGTGGTGGTCGTAGGTAGCGGAATAGCCATGGCCGAAGCTTTCAGTAAGAAGCTTGGAAAACATGCCCACCTCTCCGTGTTTCGCAACTTCGGTACCGCCCAAGTAAAGTACCACCACGAGGAAGTGGAGTTTGTAGGTGCTCGTAAAGAAAGCTATCAGCGCAATTCAAGAAAGCCCATTGTGGAAGACGGCACACTTGAAGACGACCAAAATCGTCGCGATTTCACCATCAACGCCATGGCCGTCTGTCTCAACTCCGATCGCCTAGGCGAACTCGTTGATCCGTTCGACGGCGTGTACGACCTTGAAGACGGCATAATAGCCACTCCGCTCGATCCCGACATCACGTTCAGCGACGACCCCTTGCGCATGATGCGCTGCGTACGTTTCGCCACGCAACTCAAATTTACCATCGAAGACGAAACTTTCGATGCGCTTTGCCGCAATCGTGAACGCATAAAGATTATAAGTCAGGAACGCATCATTGACGAACTGAACAAAATTATGATGTCGCCCGTACCTTCCATCGGCTTCGTGGAACTTCAGCGTTGCGGACTGCTCGAAATCATCTTGCCTGAAGTGGCGAACCTCGACTGCGTGGAAACACGAAACGGACGTTCGCACAAAAACAACTTCTACCACACACTCGAAGTGCTCGACACCGTGGCCTCAAAGAGCGACAAACTCTTTCTCCGCTGGGCTGCTTTGCTCCACGACATCGGCAAACCCAAAAGTAAACGTTGGGAACCCGTGGTGGGATGGACATTCCATAACCACAACTACTTTGGCGAGAAAATGGTGAAGCCGCTGTTCCAGCGCATGAAACTTCCCCTCGACGAACGCATGAAATACGTGGCGAAACTCGTGGGACTCCACATGCGCCCCATAGCCATTGCCGACGAGGAGGTGACCGACAGCGCCGTGCGTCGTTTGCTCTTCGAAGCCGGCGACGATATTGACGACCTCATGACGCTTTGCGAAGCCGACATCACCAGCAAAAACGAACAACGCAAAAAGGGCTTCCTCCAAAACTTCAAGACCGTGCGTCGCAAGCTAGTAGACATAGAAGAGAAGGACCGCATACGTAATTTCCAGCCTCCCGTGACGGGCGACGACATCATGCGCATTTTCCATCTTCAGCCCTGCCGCGAAATCGGTTCCCTCAAGTCTGCACTCAAAGACGCCATCCTGGACGGAAAAGTGCCCAACTCTCCTTCCTTAGCGCTCGATTTTGTGCTCCAACGAGCCACCGAAATGGGACTAGAAGCCGACCCCGAAATGCTCGCAGCAGTGCGTGAAGAAGCCAAAACTCGAAGCGAGGCTCAAACAAATGACGAACAAAGTCAATCCGCGCAAGAAACTTCAGCATCAGTGCAAGCCTAAATCGATAAGTTACTATGGAACAAAAAGAAAGAACAGCGAACAAAGATCTCTTTCAGGAGCTTTGCCACAAATACATCAAACGCGAGGGGCTAGATCGCATTTTGGCCTACCTCGACAAAACAGACTTCTACGACGCACCCAGTTCCGCCTCGTTTCACCTCAATGAAAAAGGCGGGCTCTGCCGCCACTCCATCAACGTGTTCCAAACTGCGCTGAAACTCAACGAGCAAGTGGCAACACCTGCCATACAAGGTGGCGATTCACCTTTTACTGAAACCGTCGACGAGGAAAGTATTGCCATCAGCACGCTCTTCCATGACATTTGCAAGGTGAAGCTCTACCACGAGGTACAAAAGTGGAAAAAAGACGACAACGGACGATGGATGTCCTATCCCGGCTATGAACTCAAGGACGACTTTCCCCTCGGACACGGCGAGAAGTCGTGTCTCATGCTTAGCTGGTACATCCGCCTGAAACCCGAAGAAATGCTCGCCATACGTTGGCACATGGGCATGTTCGACATGGGAGAGAACGGTTCCTCGCTTCGCTACTCTTTCCGCGCCGCCATGGATAAGTCTCCATTGGTCGTTCTCGTACAAGCTGCCGACCTCCTCTCGGCCAATCTGCTTGAGAAGACAACGACTTACTGATGGGGCGCAATCCTTCTTCTTATTCCTGAGACAACTTTAACTACACATATACTATGAACATTACGCAAAAAATCCGCATGTTCTTGGTAGCGGCTTTTGCCTTTGTTGCTACCACGGCATGGGCGGTTGATGACAATCCGACGGCTGTCACTGCCTTGCTGAACCGAATCGGTGGAAGCGGTGCCGCTGACCGTTTCGTTACCCAAGTGGACGAAACGCTCAAGAAAGGGACCACCGAAACGTTTACCATCTCGTCGTCCAACGGGAAACCGTTCATCAAAGGAAGTTCAGTACTTGCCGTCACCACAGGTATCAACTGGTATCTCAACCACACGGCGCACATCAATCTCTCTTGGAACAACCTTACCACTGACTTGGTGAACGCCACGTTGCCGCTACCCACTAAGGACGAAACCCACAAATGTACAGCGCCTTACCGCTACTATCTCAACTACTGCACCTTCTCGTACTCTATGTCCACTTGGACTTGGCAACGTTGGCAACAGGAAATTGACTGGATGGCGCTCCATGGCATCAATATGCCGCTGCAAATCGTCGGTCTCGACGTTGTATGGCACAACTTGCTTACCAAACGCTTGGGCTACACCGAAGCCGAGGCTAACAGCTTCATTGCAGGACCGTGTTTTCAGGCTTGGTGGGGTATGAACAACCTGCAAGGGTGGGGCGGACCCAATCCGACATGGTGGTATACGCGTCAGGAAAAACTCTGTAAAGACATTCTTGCGCGTGAACGTGAACTCGGCATGACACCCGTGCTCCCGGGTTATGCAGGTATGGTTCCGAGCGACATCGCTTCGAAGGGATACTCAGCCAACAACCAGGGCAATTGGTGCAGTTTTGTCCGTCCCTATATTCTTGACCCCAATTCTGATGCTTTCGCTACAATCTCCGACCTTTATTATAAGGAACTCAAGGAGGTGATGGACACTTCAGTCTATTACAGCATGGACCCCTTCCACGAAGGCGCCAACACCTCCGGTATAGACGTTCCTTCGGCCTACAAGAAAATAGCACAAGCCATGACAGCTGCTCAGGCTGATGCCAAGTGGGTCATACAGTACTGGCAGTGGAGCAGCGAGCAGTACAATGTGCTCTCGCAAGTGGACAAAGGCAAACTCGTTGTGCTCGACCTTTACAGTGATGCCCACACGCATTTCAGCGAATACAACGGACACGATGCTGTGTATTGTATGCTGCCTAATTTCGGCGGTCGTACTGGTCTCTTTGGCCGTTTGAGCAAAGTGATGACCGGATATTTCTCAGAGAAAAACGCCAATTCCAATGTGAAGGGCATAGGAGCTACTCCCGAAGCTATAGAACAAGTGCCCGTCCTCTACGATGCGCTCTTTGAACTCCCTTGGCGCTCGTCCATCCCAAGTCCGGCAAAGTGGTTGCAAGAATACACCATAAGCCGTTACGGCGCGGACAACGAGGCGGCAAAGACGGCTTGGGAGAAAATCCGCAACTCGGCACTTGCCTGTCCCACTTCGCTCCAAGGTCCTCAGGAAGCTGTGCTTTGTGCGCGCCCAGCGCTGGTCGTGAACTCCGTTTCAAGCTGGGGTGGTACAAGCATCTTCTACGACTTGCAAGACGTACGCGAAGCTGCCTTCCAACTTTATTCTGCGCATGAAGAACTCCAAGGCGAAAACTACAGTTACGACTTGACCGACTTCTCGCGCCAAGCATTGACCGACTACGCAAACGAACTTCTCAAAGCCATCAATTCGGCTTACACGCAGGGAAAGACAGACGACTACAAACGTCTTCGCAACGCTTACCTTCAACTCATTCTCGACCTTGACGAACTCCTTTCTACCAACAAGAACTTCATGCTCGGACGTTGGACCCAAATGGCGCGCGGCATAGCCGACGAGGTTTCCGGTACGACCGACACAGACCGACAGTGGCTGGAACTCGACAATGCACGCACACTCATCAGTACATGGGGCGGACGCGACGCCAGCGAAAACGGTGGACTTCGCGACTATTCCTATCGTGAATGGGCAGGAATGCTCCGCGACTACTACTACGACCGTTGGAAGAAGTTCTTTGACGCACTCGACAACGGCACATCTGCGCCCGACTGGTTTACACACGATTGGAACTGGGCGCACAACACCGAGTTGTCCTATTCCAACGTGCCCGAAGGTTCAACCGCAGAGGTCGCTTCGCGTTTGCTTACGAAGTACTTCGTCACCCTGACCAGTACCGACAACAACGTGTATCGTGCGAGCCGCTTCTTTGAGTCCGACGCAACGGAAAGCTTCACTACATCAGCACTTCGTGGCGAAGCCTTTACCTTAAACGTTGACGGTGTAAGCGCAACAGACGTGAAGAGCTTGGGCATAGACCTCAACGGCGATGGCACAATCACTGACGACGAAACATTCAATTCGCTTACCCTCGACGTTCCGTCCTCCGCAATAACCGGAAAAGACAAGGCCGTATTGACATTGAACGACGGGACGGTAGTTTCTTTCAGCATCATAATCAAAGACAACGTAACAGAAAACCGAACCGTCAGTGTCACTTCGTCTGACGAAAAAGCTGGTAAGGCGCAAATCGTAGGACGTTCTTCAAAATCCATCACCACAACGAAGGAAGTCACGGTAAAGGCGACTGCCAATTCTGGCTATGATTTCGTGAACTGGACCGACGGAAATGGAACAGTTATCACCACACAAAATCCCTATACTTACTACGGTGCTTACGATATTCAGCTTTGCGCCAATTTTATGGCCAACAAATGGGGACAGCCAGAAGAAGATGCAAGCGAACTCAGTGTGATTAGCGACTACGGACAGTATCTCACCTCTCTCGCAGTTTCGCAGCGTAACCGCGACGAACAGTCCATTTACGAAGCGACCTCTTGTCCTTCTTCGCTCTTCGAAACGAGCCGAATGGCTTCTGCCGCCCAAGGCAGTCAACTCACACTGCACTGGAAAAGTGCAGGTGGAATGGACTATTGCCGACTTTCTGCTTATATCGACCTTAATGCAGATGGCGACTTCGACGATGCTAACGAACTTGTCACCGTTTACGGAAAAAAACAAGAGGCAGCAAACGGCGCGCTCAATGATTATACGCTTAATGTGTTACTCCCCTACGATATTCCCACGGGAGTAACCCACATCCGTCTCCGCTTCGACGGCGCCTGGAACGAAGGATGGGATGCAACGACAGATGCAATGCCCGCAAACCACAAGACCATGCGTATGGTCTACGATATTCCGCTCAACATCACATCCGAAGCTTCTTATGCTTGCTCCGTAGGCGTGAAATGCAACGATGCAAAAATGGGTACTGTAGATGCTAATGGCCAACCCGACACTTATGTCTATGCCGTTGGTGAGGATGTTGTGCTCCGAGCCTATCCCGCTACAGGTTACATGGTAAAAGAATGGCAAGATAGCTATGGACGAGTAGTCCCCGAATCATGGCGCGATGGTAATTTCCTTCGCTTTCATGCTCCAGAGAATGGTACGTTCACTGCAGTGTTTGCTCCAAAGACAGATGCTATTGCGCAAGTCGTAACGTCTTCATCGAGCAAATCAAACGCCTATACTGTTGATGGTCGACGAGCCACCAAAGCTTCAAAAGGCGTAATCGTAGGTTCAAACGGAACTAAAACGTTGCGCAATTGATCTAGACAATCACAAACAAAAACTCGACCCGCAGAAACCGGTTCAGTACCGGTAACTGCGGGTCGAGTTGTTTTATTAGAAGTATGTAGCGCAGTGGCTCTTAGAGTGTGTTGGTCACCTCGTGGCCCATCTGCATTACATAAGTAAGGTTCAAGTTGTCGTCAAACATAATGATGTCGGCGTCCTTGCCGTTTTCGAGTGAACCCTTGCGGTCGTATATGCCCATAATCTTCGCAGGCGTTTCGCTAGCCATGCGGCATGCATCGGCAAGAGGAATCTTTGCTTGCTGCACACAAGTGCGGATGAGACGATCCATCGTTGCAATAGAACCGGCAAGTGCAGAGCGGTCAGCGAGTTTGCATACACCATCTTCAAGTATTACGCGGGGGTCGAATGCTGCATCGCCTTCTGAAGCTGCACAAGCCAAAGAGTCGGTGATGAGAGCAGTGCGTTCCACGCCCTTTATCTGATAAACCATGCGAAGCATCACGGGCGGAACGTGAATGCCGTCGGCAATTACTTCCACCGTCATGTCTTGTTCTGCCAAGATGCTCTCTACAGTGCCAGGAACTTTGAATTCGCGGTTCTTGTAGACTACGGGCATAGCGTTGTAGAAGTGAGTGGCATGAGTCATGCCCGCTTTGTGTGCAGCGGCTACGTCATCGTAGGTGGCTCGTGTGTGGGCAATGGCGGGCAGTACTCCATGTTCGCGGCAAGCTTTAATGAATTCAAGTGATCCGGGAAGTTCGGGAGCTTCGTCCCAACGCTTCAGGCACTTATACGTGTTGAGCAACATGTTGTAGTCCTCGGGAACGGGCGGTGTGATCCATTCCGGAATCTGTGCACCGGCCTGTTTGATGTTAAAGTAAGGGCCTTCAAGGTGTAAACCCATGATGGGGCTGTCTTCTTCTGCCATAAGTTTGTCGCAAGTCTTGCAAGCTGCTTCAATCATAGGCACGGTTGAAGAGGAAAGGGTGGGGAAGATGGCAGTAGTACCATGCTTCATATGGGCTTTGACGGCTACGCGGAAGGCTTCTTCTTCGCCCTCCATAAAGTCACGTCCGCCACCACCATGTACGTGCATCTCTATGCCACCTGGGACTACGGAGCAACCTTTGGCGTCTATTACTTCCGCACCTTCTACGTGTAAATCACTGTTGAGTACGGCTTTGATTTTGTTCTTCTCAATGATGAGTGAACCGCCTTCCAGCCACCCTTGAGGGGTTAGGATGCGACCATTGACTATTTGCTTGAGCATGTCTGAACGAGTTAGTTTATTTTACAGGTTTGTTAAGGTCTTATCTTGGTTAAAGGGATGCTATAAACCAATTTGGTCTGCTTGCGCATGTTTATAGCCTCTATCTTATGCTACAAAGGTAGTGAATCGTATGAGAAGCGGCAAGCAAACATCTCTATTCTTCGTATACGGAATGTGCAACAATCATTTCTCTTCCTCTTCAGGAGAAAGAAAATCGGCCACGACAAAACTGCTTCCGCCTACATAAATGAAATCTTCTTTACTTGCAGTAGCGCGTGCGGCGCGTACCGCCGATTTGACGTTTGCATATGACTCTCCTGATAGACCATGGTGATTTGCCATTTCAGAAAGACTTTTTTCACTCAGAGCCCGATGAACAGACGCACGTGTCCAATAATAATGTGCTTTAGAAGGCAATAGCGACAACACTTTGTCTACGTCTTTGTCTGAGGCCATACCAAAAACTACGTGTACGCAAGGATAGTGCTGCACCGCATCACTCAGTTGCTTGGAAAGATATTCCCAACCGCCTACATTGTGTCCTGTATCGCAGACGGTTCGTGGATGTTCTGCCACCGTTTGCCAACGCCCCATGAGCCCCGTTTCTTCACATACGTGTAAGAAAGCATAGTGCACGTCTTCTTCTCGTATGTTGAACACCGGACGAAGTTCATCGGCTGCTGCAAGAATTGTTGCCGCATTGCGCACTTGGCAGTCACCGGCAAGTTCGGCATCAAATTCGCCCCAATGTTTTGTAGCGTAATGGCGCAGTCCGTTAGGCTGCATGTATGTTTCGGAGATTTCTCCCTCTTCGTCCGCAAAGCGTATGGGCGAACCTTCTTCTTGGGCTTTTGACGCAAAAACGTGACGCGTTTCATCCATTGTTTCTCCAATCACAACGGGTATGCCTTGTTTGATTATGCCTGCTTTTTCTCCGGCAATCGCGGCAAGCGTATGTCCCAAAAATTGAGTATGGTCAAAGCTTATGTTTGTAATTACGGAAAGTACAGGACGGATGATATTCGTGCAGTCAAGGCGCCCCCCAAGTCCAACTTCTATCACAGCTACGTCAACTTTCATGTCGGCAAAGTAGCGGAATGCCATGGCCGTAGTCAGTTCGAAAAAAGAGGGATGGAGCGGTTCAAAGAAGGCCTTGTGGTTCTTTACGAAGTCTATCACGTATTGTTCTGGTACCATTTCACCGTCGACGCGTATACGTTCTCTAAAGTCCACAAGATGGGGCGAAGTGTAAAGGCCAACTTTCAAGCCACGATGCTGAAGCATAGCAGCGAGTGTGTGTGCTGTGCTTCCTTTTCCGTTAGTCCCTCCAATATGTATGGTTTGGAACTCGCGGTGTGGTTGTCCGAAGTGTTCGTCAAGAGCGTGTGTATTGCTGAGCCCTTCTTTGTAGGCGGCTCCTCCGACCTGTTGGAAAAGCGGTGCCGAGTTGAAGAGATACTCAATGGTTTCTTTGTAATTCATTGTAAGAGTAACCGAAAAAGGGGAACTTGCCAAGCTTGCAGCAAGTTCCCCTTGAAAATTCTGATGAATGTCAATTATTAAAGTAGTTGCGGAAAGCCTTGAATATTTTATCTTTTATTTTGCTTGAAGGTTTCACGCTTTCGCTCTCCTTCATGCCTTCTATGGCTTTCTTCTCTGTGTCAGTCAGATGCTCAGGAATGTAAACGCTAATGTTTACTACAAGGTCTCCACAGCCATATCCATAACCCGGAACGGCTGGTATGCCCTTTCCACGGAGACGAAGGGCAGTGCCAGGCTGTGTGCCCGGAGCTATTTTGATGCGCGCTTTTCCGCCAACAGTCGGAATCTCTACGGTGTCGCCCAATATGGCTTGCGGAAGACTCAGCAACAGATTGTAAATGAGATCTTGCTCATCGCGGATAAGCTCAGGGTGGGGTATTTCTTCTATGATTACTTGAATGTCCCCCGGTACGCCGTTGTGTTTTGCTGCATTACCTTTTCCTGGAACATTCACCACCATACCTTCTGCCACACCGGCGGGAATTTTAATCTCCACGATTTCTTCTCCTTGCACTGTGCCTTCGCCGTGACATTTGGCGCAAGGATTCTTGATAATCGTTCCCTCGCCATGACATTTGGGGCAAGGCACTTGGGTTTGCATCATGCCGAACATGGAACGCTGAGTGCGAAGTACGTATCCTTGTCCATGGCATTGGTCGCAGGTCTCAGCACTATGACCTTTTTCGCAACCTGAACCACCGCAGTCGGGACACGTTACGCTTTTGCGCACTTTGAATTTCTTTACTACGCCATTGGTTATTTCGTCCAACGTGAGTTTTACCTTCATGCGCATATCTGAACCCTTATATTGTCGGGGTTCTGCGTTTCCGCCACCGAAACCGCCGAAGCCGCCGCTAAAACCTCCTCCGAAAATATCAGAGAAGTGACGGAAGATATCGTTGATGTCCATGCTTTCAGCATTGAATCCACCGCCAAAGCCGCCGGCTCCGTTTACGCCATCGGCGCCGAACTGGTCGTAGCGCTTACGTTTTTCGGGGTCGCGTAAGACATCGTATGCTTCTGCTGCTTGCTTGAACTTTTCTTCTGCTTCCTTGTCGCCGGGATTGCGGTCTGGATGGTATTTGATAGCGACCTTTTTGTAGGCACGCTTTATCTCATCGGCGCTGGCAGTACGTTCAACGCCCAATATCTTGTAATAATCTTTTTCTTCGGCCATGTTTGCGTTTTGTCTATGAGGTGAGTGAGAATGCTTTGCTCCAACTTCTGAAATTTATTAATTCTGAATTTGTAAGCAAATAGATGGACAGAAAGAATAACAGGTTGTTTGCTCTGGTTTTGTATGCTATAGTGTGAGCAGCCTGTTTGTTCTTTATTGTCCTACAACTACTTTTGCGTGTCGCAATACTTTGTCGTTTAGTAAGTAGCCATTTTGCACACAGTCGATGACATGATTCTTTTGCGCTTCTTCCTGTGCAGGGATTAAGGCAATGGCTTCATGGAAATCGGTGTCGAATGCCTGACCAACGGTTTCCATCTTTTTTAAGCCCTGGGCACCGAGTGTTTTCTCGAGTTTTCCCAAGATGAGATTTACTCCTTCTTTGAGTGTGGAAATGTCGTCGCTCTTTTCAATGTTGTCTGCAGCGCGTTCCAAGTCGTCAAGTATAGGGAGCAAGGCTTCCAATACTTTGGAACCGCCGTTGAGAATGAGTTCGGTCTTTTCTTTGATTGTGCGTTTACGGTAGTTGTCAAATTCGGCAACCTGGCGAAGATACTTGTCTTTGTATTCGGCAATTTGTGCTTCGGCTTCGGCCAATTTGTCAGCATCGGATTTCTCTTCTGCTGGCTTTTCGGCTGCAGTCTCTGCTTGGGAAGTATTGCTTTCTGCAGCTTCGTTGTTCTTCTTTTCTTCTTCTATTGTCTTGTTTTTATCTTCAGTCATAATAAATCAGTTTTTGAAATGGCAGCAATGCAAGGATTATGCCATTATTCATGCTTTGTTTTTAAGAAAAGCCTTGCAACCGTATTTTTACAGTTGCAAGGCCATGCTTTTTTAGCGAAGGAGTCTATTAGTTGTAGAGTTTTTCGCGCAATTCTTTGACACGCTCATCGTGGATATACTCTTCGTAATTCATCAGTTTGTCTATCGTACCATTGGGAGTCAGTTCAATGATGCGGTTAGCTATTGTGTTGATAAATTCGTGGTCGTGGCTGGAGAAAAGTATATTTCCCTTGAAGAGCTTGAGGTTATTGTTGAAAGCCTGTATGCTCTCCATATCGAGGTGGTTAGTCGGCGTGTCGAGAATCAGGCAGTTTGCATTTCGAAGCTGCATGCGCGCTATCATGCATCGCATCTTTTCGCCACCGGAGAGAACATTGACTTTCTTCATGATGTCTTCGTCCTTGAAAAGCATTCGACCGAGGAATGCCTTGAAGTATACGTCGTTTCCTTCACCGTATTGACTTAGCCAATCGAGCATATTGAAGTCGGTGTTGAAGAAAGCAGTATTGTCGAGGGGGAGATAAGCAGTTGTGATGGTTACTCCCCATTTGAATTGACCGGCTGCGGGTTTGGCATTTTGGTTTATGATTTCAAACAAGGCAGTCATCGCGCGGGGGTCATGACTAAGGAATACGATTTTCTCACCTTTCTCTACTGAGAAATTCACATTGCCGAAGAGTACGGTACCATCGTCAGTTGTCGCTTTGAGGTCTTTGACTTCAAGAATTTGGTTACCCGGATCGCGATCCATTTGGAAAATGATGCCAGGGTACTTGCGTGTTGAGGGTTTGATTTCTTCTACGTTGAGTTTCTCAAGCATCTTCTTGCGGCTCGTAGTTTGGCGGCTCTTAGCCACATTTGCAGAAAAGCGACGAATAAATTCTTCAAGCTCCTTCTTCTTCTCCTCGGCTTTCTGCTTCTGGTTCTGTGCTTGACGCAGAGCAAGCTGAGAACTTTCGTACCAGAACGAGTAGTTTCCGGAGAAGAGTGTCACTTTGCCAAAGTCGATATCAACGGTATGGGTACATACTTGGTCCAGGAAGTGGCGGTCGTGACTTACTACGAGAACGGTGTGCTCAAAGTTGCCGAGATAGTCTTCCAACCACTCAACAGTTTCAAGGTCGAGGTCGTTGGTAGGTTCGTCGAGGAGCAAGTTGTCGGGTTCGCCAAAGAGTGCTTGTGCAAGCATTACACGCACTTTCTCCTTACCTGAGAGCTCGCCCATGAGTTTGCCGTGGAGTGATTCTTTGATTCCGAGTCCGCTGAGCAAGGTAGCTGCGTCGTTTTCAGCTGTGTAGCCTCCCATTTGCGCGAACTTATCTTCGAGTTCTGCTACCTTAATGCCGTCTTCGTCGGTGAAGTCGGCTTTAGAATAGAGCTCGTTGCGTTCTTGCATGATTTTCCACATGACTGTATGACCTTGAAGCACTGTGTCGAGCACAGTTTGGTCATCGAACTTGAAGTGGTCCTGGCTCAATACGGAAAGACGTTCACCCGGTCCGAGTTCTACGGAACCTTTCGTGGGTTCAAGCTCTCCGGAGATGGCTTTAAGCAGCGTGGACTTACCAGCGCCGTTGGCTCCTATTATGCCGTAGATATTTCCGTTTGTGAACTTCATGTTGACATCCTGATAAAGGATGCGTTTGCCAAACTGGATGGCCAAGTTGGATACAGTGATCATTTTATGTTGTCAGTGTGGTTATTGTTCTAATGTAATAGCTGAGCTTGTTGCTGTTGTTAGGAGGGTATATGCCGACTATGAGGCTATCCTCTCCTACTCAAGCATAGCAAGTGCAAAATTACGAAAAAAAACGAGTTGCACCTTACAAGCTCACAGCGAGTATACAATCGTGTACTTCGAAGAAGTTGAGTGTTGCTTTCTTTCTTTCTTGTCCTATGGGGTAGGCCCTTAATTGTCGGTCGGCTTCCTCTACAAGGTTAATTTGATTGATTAAGGTAAGAGTCGGGGAACTTAAGGTCTTGAAGGCGGCTTCTTTTGCACACCACAAAGCTGTGGCATTATCCTCTGTTTTTTCGAATTGCGACAAGCTTATGGTTTTCTCTTGAGGGGTAAGAAATTTGTCTTTCAAACGTAGTGCCCTTGCGCTTTTATGTTCCATGTCTATTCCATGAGGTCGTGAAGCAACGCTTAGTGCATAATATCCGGTTGTATGCGTTATGCTGATGTAGATTCCTTTTGTGAAGGAGTTTCTAAGCATCGGTTTACCTTCCGGTGTGTGTGCAATGGTGGTGTCTTTGCCGAAAATTTTGCTACACATTATATTTAAGGAATTTGTTTCCGTTTGCCTTTTGGCGGAATGCGAGTGCTTTGTGTCATTATTATCCTCATCGATTACATCGGAGGGGAATGACAGGCATAATTCTGTCATCATGTCATGCAACTTTGTCAGTTCCAATTGATGAGCCCACAAATAAACGCGACAGGAGTCGTGGACTTCGGCCGCGTTTAAGGATTTTGTATGTTCGGGATGAAATTCGCAAATGCGGATATCCATGTTTGCTTCGTGTAAGTCGGAGATGGTTACGTAAGAATTAGAACGGAGGCTTTATGTCAGTGTTGGGGTTGAAGAAATCATCCGCTTTTTGGGCGTCAGACTTTTCTTGCTGAGCCTGAGAAGTGGTTGCCTGGGATGTATTGCTAGGGGCAGCGCTTGGCTGTGCTTGACTTTTAGGTGTGAGCATTTCCATGCTATTTACCCAAATCTCCGTGACGTAGTGCTGTGCGCCTTGTCTATCTGTATAGTTTCGTGTGCGGAGCGAACCTTCCACGTAGAGTTTGTCACCTTTGTGGACATATTTCTCCGCAACGGAAGCGAGTTTGCCCCACAACTGAAGTGTGTGCCATTCCGTTCGTTCTGGAACATTTGTTCCGTTTGGAAGGGTATAGCCGGGAGTTGATGTGGCCAATCGAATGCGTGCTGTGCATGTTCCATTTTCAATGTAGCGAACTTCGGGATCTGCTCCGACGTTGCCTATGAGCATTGCTTTGTTGAGTGACATGTTTCTGTGGATTTATAAAAGGTTAGACAATATGCGTGGTGCGATGTATGGCTAATCAGAAAATAAGAAATGCGAGACATTCAAGTTTGTTTGCTTATGCTCTACTTGGTTTTGTCTCGCATTGAATATTGTTTTTAGCGTATACGATACTCTGAACGTACCATGTCATCGTCGCGCTTGATTCCTCGGCGTGCCATTAATGCTGCAACGATTGCTAGTATAGGGCAAATGATTCCAACTTTTGGGGTAGGCGAAAGAGCTGTTGCTTCGCAAATGTTATATGCGTTAATCGCATACAAGATGATTGCAAGAACGTTGAGTTCAACAGCAAATGTGCAGAAACTCATCTGGCGCTTACGCTTTTTGAAGAGGAATATTGCGATGAGCGGAACGACTGTGGCAAGTGTCGTTGCACTAAGTGGTGCTGCTGGATGTCGGCCGGCAAGTTCGCTGAGTGTACTAGTGATTCCAAGCCCTGTTGCGGTAGCGACTTCAATGCTCTTTGCATCGGTAAATCCGATTTGAGGCAAGAAGAGCGAAAGTGCTGAAAATACTGCAGCGAGAAGGAGGTAGATTGTTTGTACGCGCTGTATCATAATTCGTTGCCGATGTTTTCCTTTTCCTTGCTAGGATTGCGGAAATATACTCGACCGTTGAGAAATTCGTCGGCTGCGATGAGTGTGGGCTTTGGAAGCTTTTCGTAGTAGCGGGAGATTTCAATCTGTTCGCGGTTCTCGAAAGTTTCTTCCAGATTGTCTGTGTTGGAAGCAAATTCCTTGAGCTTTTTGGAAAGGTCTTCCTTCATCTTGACGGAAATCTGGTTGGCGCGTTTAGCAATGATAGCCACGCTTTCGTAGATGTTGTCCGTTCCTTTGCAGAAGTCCAAGATGTTGTGAGTGACCGTGTTTGTAGGTGCTTTGCTTTTTTTGTAATCCATTGCTTTATTTGGTGTTCGTTGTTTCTTATGTGTTGTTGTTTTACAGATTGACGTGCTCTTTATTGCGCAGAAGACGTTTCTCCGTTTGTTGTGCTAGTGGTGATGTCAGAGTCTTCATTCTGGCTGTCCTTAGGCACATATTTATTAGCAGAAGCAAAGAGTCGTTTGGCCTCGGATATATATTTCGATTCGGGGTATTCTGTCACGAAACCATAGTATTCGTCAATTGCAGCGTGGTATCGCTCTTCTTTCTTGGCTTCTACGCTCATGCGTGCTAAGGCGAACTTGGCACGAAGGATGAGAACCGAGAAATCTTCGCGACGTGTAGTGTAGGGATAGTCCTTGATGGCATTCTCTGCGGTGAGTATGCATGCACCATAATTGCCGTTGGTGCCATTGCCGATATAAGCTCCCAAGTCGTAGTAGAGTTTTGCGGAGAGATATTCCTTTTCTACGAGTTTGTCCTGAAGTTTGAAGATATAGTCTTGCGCTTGCGGACGAAGGGAACTTCCCGGGTAGGTTTCAATGAAATTCTGGAATTCCGTTACGGCTTCGTATGTGGGCGTTTGATCCAAACGGGGCTCTGGCGTATTCATGTAAAGCGCATAACCTGTGTTGAAACGTGCTTGCTCCGCATAACGTCCGCGCGGGTAAGTCTGATAGTATTTCTTGAAAATTGCAGAAGCTGCATCGTAGGCATGGGCTTTGAGATTGCACATACCGGAGAGAAACATAGACTCTTCGCCTTGGTCTGTGCCTTTGAGCGTAGTGAGCAGGTCGCTTAATACAGATGCGGCTCTATTGTACTGTCCTTCGGCGTAATATTGCTTTGCCGCTTCGTATTTGTACTCGTAATCGGAGGTTTTAACGATGCGGTTGTAGTCAGCACATGAAACTACAAGCAGCATTGCGCTGCACAATATGGCGGGCAGAAATTTGTTCATAGTCGGAATTTGTGGCAAAGTTAAGCATTTATTCTTTTATAGATGCGCATTGTGTTGCTTTTTCGGTGAATGCGCGGTTTTTGGATACGAGGTCAGCTTACGAGTGCGCGCAGTGAGATGCAGAGATAGGTCAAAGCGAGTGACAAAATAAGCAATCGTACGGAACTTATGCTGAATCCGCTTGCCGTAAGCGCATTTTCGGAGGATGTAAACTTTGGGTCGTTGCTTTTGTGACACTGTATCCAAAGTGTGGTATGGTGAGCGTATTTGTGCCATAGTTTATAGATGGCCCATCCTACGAAGATACCCCATAGCGCACCAGTGAGCAGGTCTCCTATATAATGTACTCCCAAGTAGACGCGTGACCAACAGTTTACAAGACACCATGAAAGGAGCCAAAGAGCGAGCGCACGATTACGGATGAGTAGCGTAACGAATGTTGCTACAGCGAATGTGTTTGCGGCATGGCTTGAGAAGAAACCGTAAAGTCCTCCGCGATATCCATTTACTACGTCTACTGCGTACATGAAGGATGGGTCTTGTGCTGGTCTATAGCGTGCTATTAGGGGCTTGAATATGCTCGAAGCCACTTGGTCTGCTAAGAGGATGGCGAGAGCGATGGCAAGAACTGTCCAAGCTAATGTGACGAGATTGTTGTGACGCACAAGCACATAAAGCAGCACCAAAGCGAGCGGAAGCCACGTAGCTGTTTTCGTGGCAATGAGCGCCAATTGGTCAAGGTAGACACATTGGCTTCCGTTGAGCATTAGCGTGAGGCTTTGGTCTATAGAATTCATTTTGTGTACAAATTGTTGGACGCTTATACTTTCTCGATGGTGTTCTTTTCAATCCATGTAGTCTTTCCGTCCGGCATTTCTACTTGTATCCAACTTTCGTTTGCCGTATCGGTCAGTTTGAGCGTAGTGCCTTCGTTGAGTATACGTGACTTAGGTGCAGAAGTGGAAGGTGATGTATAGGACTGTGTCTCGCTCATCACAACGAAAAGCTGTTCGGTGCTTTTGCGTTGCTGCTGAAGGGCCGCGAAGACGTATAAGACAATCGTCAATATGAAAAATGCGATGAAACCGAAGAATCCCGATTTTCGTACTGCTGTATGGTTCGCCACTCGGAAGCAGACAAAGAGCAAAAGTGCTATAATAAGAGTGAGCAGTGCCAGATGTCCCCATGTATCAGCGCTATGTTGGGTAACGACGCTACGGAACCATGTGACGAAAAACATTTCTGAAGGCGATTCAAAGCGGTCTGTCAGTTTGGCTTGTGTGAGTTGTAGGTTGAAAGCAGCGTCTTTGTTTTCGGGCTGAATTTTGAGTGCACGCTGATAGTAGAGAATCGCGTGGGGATATTCTTTCATCCGATAGTAACAATTGCCAAGGTTATAGCAAATCTCTGCTGTTTGATCTTCGTTTGCAGCCTTTTGTACCTTCTTAAGGCATGTCTCATAGAGTTGCGCCGCTTGTGCGTAATCTTTTGCCTCATACGCCTTCAAGGCGTTGTCTATAGGCAATGCCTTGTCGGTATTTTGGGCTGTATTTTGCGCGTAAGCATAGGTACTCATGCAGAACATGAAGGCTAACGCTAACAGCAGTGTGAAGAGAAGTTTGAAAATATGGCGTTTCATCGTATGATTGTATGAATTATGCGTTTTGCTTCGTTGAGCGTAGTATGGCGTTCTGCATCGCTGTTGGGGGCATATTGCGCCATCTCGCATTCGTCAAGAAGTTTGAGAAGTGCATCAACATCGTTGCGGTCAACGCCTTTGCCCGCGAGGAGTTCTGCCATATGCTCTTTGGTGAGTTCGGCTGTACCAACATTGAACGTATCGGCCACATATTGTTGAAGTGCCCGTGCTATAGTGGAGTAGAACTTACGTCCGTCAGGGTCGTTTATTAGCTTTTCAGCTACGGCAAGAAGACGTTGCGATTGTTTGGCTGCTCCGCGGCGCTTGCGACCTATTGTGTCAGCTTTGTTGCCGGTATAGACAGACAATGCTTTCAGTGCAGCTGCAAAGATTATTAGTATTATTGCAGTTACAAGCCAATAGAGCCATGTGTTCCACTGCGGAAGAATGTGGGCGGAGAAGGCTTTGGTGCCAGTGGCAGATAGTTTGTGTGTGCCGCGAATGTCACTTTGAAGTAGTGCTAGTTGCTTGTCTACGTCGCTTTTTGACTTGTCGCCTTTCTTTACGTCAATGGTGAATGCCGGAATGGAGAGTTTGCGGTAAGCCTTTGCTTCTGTGTCGTAGTATACGAAGTCGGTGGCAGGAATGGTGTATTTGCCAACGTTGCGTGGCACGAATGTATAGTCGAAGGTAACGTCGCCAGTCATGCCGTTGGGAGTTACCTTTGTCTTGTCGTTCGTTTTGGCATCAAAGGTGTCGAAGTCTTTAGGGAAAGTGACTATCGGTGCGGTAATGAGTTTTGTGTTTCCCGTACCGCTCAGTGTGATGCGGTAAGTGGCCACATCGTTAGTCCGTACACCTTGGTTGAGAAGTTGTCCTTGGATAGAAAATTTACCTACAGCACCGGCGTATCCTGCGGGCTTGGGTTGGGGGAGTGCTTCCACGTCGAGTGTGAGGGGAGCCACTTTGCGCTTTACGCTGACGCCAATTGTTCCGCCACCGTTGAAGAAAGCTTCCATGGGGCTAAGGGCATCGTCTTGCTGGATTACTGTGCAGTCAAAACTTATGCTGGGAATCGTGATTTTTCCGCTTTGCTGGGGGAAAACGACGTATTGGAGCAATGTGCCGGTTTTGTAAGTTCCATGGGCACGATGCTCTATGTAGGTTTGTATTTGGTTGTTTGGAAGGGGAATTTCCTGCGAAATGAGACCTTTGAAATCAGGTTTTGCCGTGAGTTGCGTGTTTGATAGGGCCACGCCGACTTTTGCGTGTATGCGATATGTGAGAAGCACGGCTTCTTGCTCGTGGACTTTCGTGCGGCTTGGTGTGACATCAATGAAGAGGTCGCGTTCGGTAACTGGGCTACCTGTTTGCTGCATGCCCGTGTTGTATGACGAAGCTGCCGATTGCAGACTTTGTCTAGCCGCGGACGATTGTGACGATTTCCCGCTTGCCGTTTGTGCATTATATGTAATGGGGTGCGACTTAACGACTTTTCCTCCCACTCTGACGCTGGCCGAACCAATGGTAAGGCGTCCTGACTTTTTCGGCGCAAGGATATAAGTAAACGTTGTGCTTGACGACCGCGACATATGTCCGTTGACAATCTGGACGTTGCTCATTGTGGATTTTGCGGGGCCGTTGAGCACTTCATAGTCGGCGAATGAAGGTGGTGTGAAGGACGTGGCATCGCTGCTGTTGACGGTGAAGGTGAGTGTGAAGTATTCGCCTCGATCTTCAATTTGCGCATTCATGCTTTGTGCATATAACCATTGAGTACAACTGCACACAATGGCGAGGAGAAGACATGATAAGCGTTTGGTGATTTGCATGATGAGGGTAAAGTATGGGGAAACGGTGGAAAAACGCTTACTTACCAATTTTTGTCAAGTGAGCGCTGGCGGGGTTGTGCGGCGTTCACACGTTGGCGAGTCTGTTTTTCAGCCTGTTTCATGAGGTTGATGTACTGCTCGGTCTGTTGCTTTTGCTGCTGGTTGGAGTTTTGCTGCTGCTGTTGTTTGTTTTGCTGCTGCTTGTCCTGCTGCTGTTGCTTTTGTTGTTGCTTGTCCTGCTGCTGTTGCTTTTGCTGATTTTGGTTCTGCTTGTTTTTGTCGTCTTTGAGCTGGCGTTGGCAAAGCACGAGGTTGTAGCGTGTGTCGTCATCGTGAGGGTTTAGGCGAAGCGCTTGCTTGTACATCTCTATGGCTTGACGCAGAAGTTGCTGCTGGTCTTGTGAGTTGGTGAGTGCTTGTTTTTGCCGTATGTATCCTCTGTTGTGACAAGCCATTGCGCGTATTTGTGTGTTACGGTCGTTGTGCGCCACTTTGTCGTAGAGACTATCGGCTGTCTGTGCATCGCCTTTTGCCAGATAGGTGTCGGCAAGGTTAAACATGGCGCGCGTGTTGGAGGGGTTGTGCTTTAAAGCCTTCATGTAAAGGCTTTGCGCCTTGTCGTATTGTCGTGCACGAAAGGCGGTATTTCCTTGGTGCATGACGCGCCATTCATAGCTCTGTGCGGAACTTACGCCGGGGAGAAGCGAAAGAAGGAAGCAGAGCATGAGCCACTTGCATATGGATTTCATTTTTTGAAGAGTTTGAATCGTTTGAACCATGCGTTTTGTGTGTCCATGATGCAGACTTCGACTATCATGAGAATTAGCACGATGAGTGCCACAGCCTGGAACTGTTCGTCGCGTTCGGTGAAAGTTGTGGAAGACTGACTTTGTTTGAGGCGTGAGAGTTGGTTGCGCAGTTCTTCCTGTGCGTGGTTGGTCTGGTCAAGGTGAAGATAGATGCCTTTGCCTGCCTGAGCTACTTCGCGACACATCTTTTCGTTGAGTGCCGTGCGCACCGTCTGGCCGTCATTGTCGCGTAACGGACCGTTAGCTGTGGGAATTTCGGCACCCTCGGGCGAACCTACACCAATGACGTAGATGTTCATGCCGTCTTTGGCGGCTTGTTGTGCAGCTTCAACGGCACCTTCTTCGTGGTCCTCACCGTCGGTGATGAGTATGATGGCTTTGCCTACGTTCTTGTTGTCGGTGAAGCTTTTCTCTGCTAGTTCAATGGCAGCACCCAAGTTAGTTCCTTGCATGGTCACCATGGAGGGGTTGAGAGCATCGAGAAAGAGTTTCGCTGCTGCGAAATCGGCAGTAATGGGTAGTTGCGGGTAAGCTTCTCCTGCAAATACGCCCAACGCCACCTTGTCGTTCTTCATGCGGTCTATCATGTTCGAAACGAGAAGCTTGGAGCGGTCGAGTCGGCTAGGCGTGACGTCTTGTGCCAACATGGAGTTCGATACGTCCATCATGACGGCCACTTCTATGCCGCTGCTTGTTTCTTGTCCTTGCTTAAGTCCGTATTGCGGACGGGCGAGGATAACGATGGCAAGCGCCAGGATGAGCATTGACAAGCAGAATTTCACATGTGGGCGCATTGTAGAACGCAACGGAGTGAGCGCGGCAACGAGTTGCTTGTCGCCGAGCTTGGCGAGTTTGCGCCGTGTACGCCATACGCTCCATATATAAAGGAGTACGGCCACGGGGATGATGCCTGCCAGATATAGATATTGTGGATCGCGAAATTCAAACATGGAAAATTCTTTGAGGTTTGATAGGCATTAGAGTCTTTAGCTTTAAGTCCTTTTCTATTGACATTAGCCTACATTGTCATGCCAAGCAATTAGGGCACGCGTTTAAGTACTGTCGCTTTTAGAAGAAATTCGATAAACAGACAAATAACGAGTGCCAACGCAAATGGCTGGTAAGCTTCATAGCGCTGGTCGAAATTGATAATCTTGAGTTTCGATTTCTCAAGTTTGTCTATGTCGTCATATACTTCTTTAAGAGAACTTTTTGAAGTCGCTTTGTAGAAAATACCCCCAGTGTTGTGGGCTATCTGTTGCAGCGTGGTAGGGTCTGCACTGTTGTCCACTTGTGCTTGATAGACTTCTCCGTTTGGAAGTTGTGCAACGGGTACGTTCACTTTGCCGTCTGTGCCGAGCAGAATGGTGTAGACGCGAATGCCGCAGTTCTTTGCCATGTCGGCTGCCATGAGAGGAGAAATTTCGCCAGTGTTGTTCTCGCCGTCGGTGAGCAAGATTATTACTTTGCTTTTAGCTTTGCTTTCCGAAAGGTGGGCTACTGCACTAGCAATGCCCATACCGATGGCGGTGCCCGGTTGGATTACGCCGTTGGCCTGCAGGTCGCAGTTGACGTTACGAAACATGTTGAGCAGCACTGTATGATCCGTTGTGAGCGGACATTGGGTGAAGGCTTCTCCGCCGAAGAGGGTGAGCCCGATGTTGTCTGACGGGCGGTTGGATATAAAGCTAAGTGCCACGTCTTTGGCTGCGTTCAGTCGGGTGGGGCGGATGTCGGGCGTGAGCATACTAGTAGAAATGTCCATCGCCATCATGATGTCAATACCTTCCGACTCGCCGTGGCGGAAAGCCGTGCGTGTTTGGGGACGGGCAAGTATTACTACGAGCAACGTAAAGGAAACGGTATGGAGCCAAAAGGGCATGCTCGCGAGTCGTGTGCGCCACGAGACGGGGCCATGGCGGAATGCTTCCGCTGAAGCCACGGTAAACTTGGCTTCGTGCTTACTCCTGAAAAGGTAGTGCCAAACGACGTAGGGCACCAACAATAGTAGCAGAAAGAAATATGCGGGTGATGCAAAAGACATTGCGTTGATTGTTTGAGGAGTGCTGGCTTTGCCGAACGAACTATTCTTCGGCTTGCGCGTTGCAAATTGGGCGAACGTGGCCTATGCGTAGCACTGATAGAGTTCGAATAGGATGTAGCACGTGAGTGCGATGGCAAGCAGGGTGAGTGCAATGCCACCGAAAAGCATGGCAAGACGCAGACGCGACTGCTTCTTGTCGGAGAGCGAAACGTACTCTACGTGGGGCTTGGGTGCAACGGCAGGAACCAACTTCGTGGCTTGCACATAGCTGAGGGCTTGCATGAGGTCTTTGTCCTGCTCTTCTAGTGACGGCTTGAGTTTGGCGAACTTTACGAGGTCTGCCATTTCGAGCACGCTACGGAGCTCTGCCAAAGCCTCAAAGTCATTGTTCGATGTCAGGCGGTTGATGATTTCAGAAGTCGTCATCTCGTTGGCGTTGAAGCCGAAGCGCGCCTGTATGTATTTACGGAGCGTGTCGGTGAGCGCCATGTAATAAGCCTTGGAATCGGTAGAGGCAAGTTGCTGTCTTATTTGGCTGATATGCTCTACTGCCGTTTGGTGGGGCGGTGTGGGCGGATGTACCACAATGCGGCGTGAGATGAGTTTGGGGTTGCTCAGTCGTGTCCAAATGGCGAAAGCCAATGCTGCGCAGAGCCATGCTACCAAGGCGAGGACGAGGAGTGTGGACCGCCATTGGAAAGGTTCGTCCACCACGTCGTGTGCATCGCGGAACTTGTCTACGTGAACGGTGTCGACATCGATGGTGTTTACTTTCAATCCGAGGGTTCCACGAGAAGCCACGCGCTTCCCGTCTATTTCTACATAGAAAGGTGGAAGCGTATAGAGAGCGGAGTCGAAGGAGGTTATGGTGTAGCGCCGCACGAGTTCCATGCGTTTGCCGTCGTTGGTTAAGGTGGTGTCAATTTTGCTGCTGTTGACCACTTCCACACCGGGCGTAATTTCTTGTTGCTCGCTGAAGTTTGGAAATGCAATGCGCTGTCCTTTATTGGCGCTACACTTGAGCTTTACCTGCACCTGTTCACCGACCAAGATGGAAGCCGTGTCCATCGTGGCCTCTACGATGGCTTGCCCTTTTGCCGTCGTCGGAGATAACAAAAAGGTCAGCGCAGCGGTGAAAAGCAGGAGAAAACGTGTCATTGATATTCTTGTTGTGTTGTGGTTCTTTATCTTCTCGCAAAGAGATTCATGAGCGGACGTACGTAGTCGCCTTCTGTGGAGATGGACACGAGGTCTACACCGTGTGTCTGGAATTCTTGTTGAAGTTGGGCTTGGTGAAGATTCCACCACCGCTTTTGGTGAAGTCGCACTTTGGAAGATGACGTATCTATCACTTGTTCGTGCCCTGTTTCGGCATCGGTGATTTTGAGGAGCCCCACGTTGGGTAAGTCTGCCATCCATCGGTCGTAGAGTTGCAGACCTATGAGGTCGTGTTTTCTAGCAGCCACGAGCAATGGGCGAGAATAGTCCGTAGTGTCAAGGAAATCGCTGAGCACGAAGGTGATGGTGCGTTTAGTCATGACACGCATCAAGTATTCCAACGCAGAACCGATGTCTGTGCGTCGCCCTGTGGGCTGGAAACTGAGCAGTTCACGGATGATATAGAGAATGTGCTTACGGCCTTTCTTCGGCGGAATGAATTTCTCTACACGGTCGGTGAAGAAGATGACGCCCACTTTGTCGTTGTTTTGTATGGCCGAGAACGACAAAGTTGCAGCAATTTCAGCAGCAAGTTCGCGTTGAGTACGTTCTCTCGTACCGAATGTTTGGCTGGCCGAGAGGTCAATCACCAACATGAGGGTAAGTTCGCGCTCTTCTTCAAAGACCTTTACGTAGGGGCGGTTCATGCGCGCCGTAACGTTCCAATCAATGTCGCGGATGTCGTCGCCTGGTTGGTATTCGCGCACTTCTGCAAACGACATGCCGCGGCCTTTGAAGGCGGAGTGGTACTCACCGGCAAAGACGTTGTTGGTAAGCGCACGAGTCTTTATTTCAAGTCGTCGAACTTGTTTGAGCAATTCGTTAGTGTCCATGATTCAATTCGCTGCAAATGAGTTGGTAGCGTGTTTGAAAAGTACTACACATATTGGCTATTATGTAGTACTATTTTAGAGTTACGGCAAACGGTCGTATGTTAGGGCACTTCTACCTTGTTCAGTATGCTTACGATGATGTCTTCGGTTGTGACTTCTGCAGCCTCGGCTTCGTAGGTCAGTCCAATTCGGTGGCGGAGCACATCGGGGGCTACGTCGCGCACGTCTTCGGGCACTACATAGCCGCGTCGCTTGAGGAACGCGCAGGCACGTGCAGCGAGTGCCATGTTGATACTTGCACGGGGCGAACCACCGAAGGAGATGTAGTTCTTGATGTCGTTGAGCTTATAGTCGCCCGGATAGCGTGTGGCAAACACGATGTCGGCAATGTATTGCTCTATGCGTTCGTCGATGTACACGTCTTTGACGAGTTTGCGTGCCTCAAGGATGCGCGTCACGTCGGTGACGGGCGAAGGTTTGGCAAACGAGCCGTCGATGTGTGCGCGTACAATTTTCTTTTCTTCTTCCAACGACGGGTAACCAATGACGACCTTCAGCATGAAACGGTCCACCTGGGCTTCGGGAAGTTCGTAGGTTCCCTCCTGCTCAATGGGGTTTTGCGTAGCAAGCACAAGGAACGGTGCGGGCAGGGAGAAGGTTTGTTCGCCAATGGTGACTTGGCGTTCCTGCATGGCTTCGAGCAGCGCACTCTGCACTTTTGCCGGTGCACGGTTTATTTCGTCGGCAAGCACGAGGTTGGCGAAGACGGGACCTTTCTTTACCTTGAACGACTCTTCCTTTTGGCTGTAGATGAGAGTACCTATCACGTCGGCAGGGAGAAGGTCGGGAGTAAACTGTATGCGGCCAAACTTGGCGTCGATTAGCGACGAGAGGGTTTTTATGGCGAGTGTCTTAGCTAGGCCGGGCACGCCTTCGAGCAGGATGTGGCCGTCTGCCAAGAGTCCGATAAGGAGTGAGTCTATGAGATGTTTCTGACCTACGATGGTCTGGTTCATGCCTGTCACCAGGTCGGTGACGAATCCACTTTCGGCTTCGATGCGAGCATTAAGTTCGCGGATGTCTATCCTTTCTGACATATTATTTCGGTTCTTTGTGGTTTGTTTTGCGTGCAAAATTACTCCTTTTGCTTACATGTGGACTATAAAAAAGGTAAGTAATGATTAAAAAACGGCTTTTCTGCTATTGAGTAGCGGTGAATGGGCGATGCTGGAGAGAAGATAAGCCAGAATTGTGCGGACTTCCCTTACTTCAGCCGGAAGAGTCTGATGCCGATGCTCGAAGGGTGTTCGCTGAGATATTTCTTCAGTGTTTTGGGTTCTTCCACCACCTTGTGATGGATGCTGGAAGCATTGAGCAGGTGCAGACGACCATCCTTGCCCCAAACGGCAAAGCCTAGATGAGAATAGTCAATGCCTGCCTTACGGGTGACGATGGCTACGATGTCTCCGTCGTGGATGACAGACAATTGCTGTTGGTTTAGTCCTGTAGCAGACTCGGGAAGATACGTTCCGTCTTTGCCATTTTGAGCACATTCCATCGTGCGAATGGAGTCTACCCACTCGGGATGTTTAACGAGTAAGGGATATTTGTCTGCGTGTTGACTCATGTAATTGTTGTTCACTGTGATAGGTGCGGTGAAATGGAGTGAATCGCGAACTTCTTCTATGATTCCTTTTGCCATGTTGTCGTGCATCCACCAAGTGAAATAATGAAGCCGCGAAAGGTATCCGTTCATTTCGCCGTGACGATAACGTATTTGCATGAGGTTTTGGCAGTAGTCGGCAAACGATGAACGTCCTTCTCTGTGGGTCTTTGCGAGCGCAAGGACGGTCTCTACGAGTGTTGTGCAGTCCAGTTCGCGCGTATTGACAATCAATTGCTCCGGGTCTTTTACTTCAAGTGTTGATGCAACGTAGGGGACGCCTTTGAATTGGCGGGCGTAGAAGAGCACATCGCTACTCATGGAGGGGGTCATTGCAAGTAGTTCGACGATCTTTGCCGAGTCGGCTTGGGTGTAGAAGGCGTTTCTCAAAATGGAGGCCTCGTTTGCTTCGGTGGTGTCTGTTGCGACGGTGCTTGAAGAGGTTGAATCGCATAGAGCGCCGCCGTTAGCAGCCGAAGGCGATGCTGATTTACCTTTGCACGACATGCAGATTGCGCTGAAGGTCAATCCTAATGCCATATTTCGTGCGATGAAATGGAAGGTTTTCATAGGGTAGGTTATTTTTGTGTGATTGCAAAATTACGCTTTCTCGTTTAAAGACGGAAGACTCTATAGCATTTGCTGTGTTGGCGACCGTATGTTTGATTGTTCCTTGAGATGCGCATCTCATGTGGCTTTTTACGTCTCGCAGGCCTCTTTTTTAACACTGAGAATCGCGTAGAATTTTTTAATCCTCTCCTTGGTCTGAAATAAACAAACGACAGAGTGCATAATTATGCGTAGTATTCGCGTCTTCTGTGTGTTTATACGTATATTTCCTGCATAACATGGATTCCTTCGCTTCATTATGTGATTTCTGCGCTACTTTTTGCAGCAAAAAAGATGATTCCTAGCGAAAAATCCGTGCTTGGGAATTCGTGGACCGTGCTTTTGTCTTTTGATTCCGTGCTTTGTTTTGTAAAGACCATGCCCATCACCGAAAATCCACGTGATTTCCTGTTTCTATTTCAATCCATTTTTAATCCGAATCCGAAGTTTTGTGTTTAACATACGAAAGATTCTTTTACACGACTACGAATTGAGCGGTTTGTGCGCTTTGCTCATCGGGAAATGCCGTTGCTTTTATTTGGCACTTCAGCAATAATGAATTAACTTTGCTCCGTTTTAGTTTGAATAACCATTCATGAACAATATATTCCTCGAATTTGCCGGTCCTTTCCAAATCGTGCTGAAAGGTTTATTAATAGGCATCATCGCTTCAGCGCCAATGGGTCCTGTCGGTGTGCTGTGCATTCAGCGTACCATAAAAAAAGGACGTGCATATGGTCTCGCTACAGGTGCCGGTGCAGCGCTCAGCGACATTATTTATGCACTGATTACCGGCTTCGGCATGTCGTTCGTCATGGATTTCATCAGCCAAAAAGAAAATATCTTTTGGCTCAAGCTCGTGGGTAGCATTATGCTCTTTATTTTCGGAGTTTATATGTTCCGTACCGACCCCCGAGTACGTCCGCAGAAAGCTGGCAGCAACAAAGGTTCGTTGGTTCACAATTTTACCACGGCCTTCCTCGTCACGCTGTCCAACCCCCTCATCGTATTTCTCTTCATTGCCCTTTTCAATATGTTGACCTTCGTCATTCCCGGCGATTGGTTCAATCGTTGCTTGGGTTATCTGTCCATTGTGGGCGGAGCCATGTTGTGGTGGTTCGGACTGACCTATATAATAGACCGAATGCGCACGAATTTTGGCGAGCGCGGCATAAAGCGTCTTAATCAGACAATCGGAACCATCGTCCTGGTAGCTTCTGTAATCTACGCCATCACCACCCTGTTTAATCTCTCGCTGTACTAACGGAGCGTTAATAAAACGACTTAACCATGATAGTAGCCGACAAACTCAAAAACACCAATCGTGCTGAGTACTTGCTCTATATGTGGCAAGTGGAGGATTTGATTCGTTCGTTCCATTGCGACGAAGAACTCATAGCCGAAAAATACGTCTCGACTTTCAACCTCAACGACCGCGAGCGCAAGAGAATGTCAAATTGGTATGCCAATCTGTGCGAGATGATGCGTACCGAAGGATTGCGAAAGACTGGCCATCTCCAGATTTGCCAAAACATTCTTCAAGAACTTGACGAACTCAATGCCAAGCTCTTGGCTTCCCCTGCCTATTATTACTACAAGCAACTCTACTATCGCGTGCTTCCTTATATAGTGGAACTGCGCGAACGCCTTCGTCGGCACTATGTGCCAAAGGGCGAAGAAGTGGAAGAGTCGGAACTGACCACGTGTTTCGACTTCCTTTACGGTGTGGTTATGCTACGCCTACAGAAAAAGGAAATCTCACAAGACACCGCACAGGCCGTGACGGACATTTCAAAGTTTCTCGGACAACTCTCCGACTATTATTTCCTCGACAAGAAAGAAGGACTTAAGTTCTGATTTCAGGTTTACACATTACATATAGACGATTCAAAAACAACCCTTCAAAATGAAACAAATACTTGTGACCGGATGCAACGGTCAGCTCGGCAACGAAATTCAAGAACTCGCACCGAAATACGATGACCAGTGCGAATTCCACTTCACCGACAAGGAAGAACTCGACATCACCGACCGCAAGGCCGTATATAACTTTATAGAGCAGCACCACATCAGCGTGGTAATCAACTGTGCTGCCTTTACAGCAGTTGACAAGGCCGAGAGCAATCCCGAACTCTGCGACCTCCTCAACCACGTTGCCCCCGGTTACCTTGCTGAAGCCGTAGCCTCAGTGGGCGGCACTATGATACAGGTCTCCACCGACTACGTCTTCGACGGTATGGGCTGCGTGCCCTACAAAGAAGACGACGCCACCAATCCGCAGACCGTCTACGGACGCACCAAACTTGCTGGAGAGGAAGAGGTGATACGCAGTTGCGCAGGGTCGGTCGTGATACGTACTGCCTGGCTCTACAGCACATACGGCAACAACTTTGTGAAGACCATGATTCGTCTCGGCCGCGAGCGCGACGAACTTGGTGTGGTCTTTGACCAACTCGGTTCGCCCACCTATGCCCGCGACCTTGCGCGTGCCATCATGCACATCGTGGTAAACGGCATTGTGCCCGGTGTATATCATTTCACCAACGAGGGCGTTTGCTCTTGGTACGACTTCACCCGTGCCATCCATCGCCTTGAAGGCATTGACGACTGCAAGGTTCGTCCCATCCACACCGAAGACTATCCCGTCCCCGCCAAGCGTCCTCATTTCTCCGTCCTCGACAAGACAAAGATCAAGAATACCTTCGGCATAGAAATCCGTTGGTGGGAAGACGCATTGAAAGAATGCATCAAGGAACTCTAAGAAGGAGGGCAAGCGTATTCCCAAATCTCTACTTCTTGGCATGTAAGACTGAGTTGAAGAGTACCGATACTCTTTGTTATTGTACAAAGCATATGTGCGGCATAAGCAAATACCGGGCGGAACTGATGGCTTTGGCCATGTTTGCCATACTCCTCACGCACATCTCCACGCCTTTCCCCTCGTTGGTGGTCGAGCGCTTCAGGGTGTTGTGTCAAGGCGGTGTGGACATGTTCCTGTTCCTTTCCGGTTTTGGACTTTACTATTCAGGGATGAAGAACGCTTCACCCCTGAACTTTTATGCCAAACGCGCCAAGAGAATCTTTCCCGCTTTCTGGTTCATATGGTTCTTGACATTACTCAATAACCATAAGCTCCACTGGGCGAACTTCCTTTGGGGAGGAAGCACACTGCCTTTTTGGTTTCCGTCCCTGACGAAGTACATCTTCGCCTGGTTCGTTTCGCTCATCGTGGCGCTCTATGCCGTATTCCCCTTCTACTTCCGTTTTTTCAAGAAAAAGCCGAAGCTTGCCACCGCCTTGGGCGTAGGTTTGGGGTTGGTGTTGACGGGACTCTACGTTTATCACTTCAAAGTGGTTCGCCCCGGATTCGGAAACCGATTTATACTCCCCGCAGCCCGATTGCCAATATTCTTTATCGGTGTGTATGCCGGCCATTGGCTCTGTCCTGCGCATTTAGCTGGCGTCATGAACAAAAGGCGCATTAAAGCGGTGCTGCTCGGCCTTACTACCATAGGCCTCGTGTCGTTCTTCTGGTTGTTGAACGCCTGGGGCTTCAATGGAATGCGCAATAGCAGTTTGCTCTATCTCCTCTTCGTTCCCATCCTGCCGGGAGCGTTGACCGCAATAGTCGAAGTGTTTCGAAGGATAGAGCGATGGGCCATTGGACCAAGTCTGCTCTCTTTCCTCCGACTGTTGGGACAAGGCACGCTGGAAGCCTACTTGCTCATCGGTCTTACCTATGGATATGTGAACAAGGTCAGCGCATTCCTGCATGTGACGCCGTTAACAGCAAGCGTCCTGCTCATGTTCGCGACCGTCGCCTTAGCGCTGCTCATTCACTTTGGTGTGACGCGCTGCGTGGATTGGACATCAGCATCACTGCAAAAAGCAAGAAGACAAAACTAAATTATAGAATAACACCTCATACAAGGTTTAAAGAATTACCCCACCGTAATGAATCAAGAAATAGAACGCAGACGCACTTTTGCCATCATATCCCACCCCGATGCCGGTAAGACAACCCTTACCGAAAAACTCCTTCTCTTCGGTGGACAGATACAGGTGGCTGGAGCCGTCAAGAACAATAAGATAAAGAAGACCGCTACGTCCGACTGGATGGAGATTGAAAAGCAGCGCGGTATCTCCGTCACCACGTCCGTCATGGAGTTCGACTACGACGGTTACAAAGTGAACATCCTAGACACCCCGGGTCACCAAGACTTTGCCGAGGACACGTTCCGTACGCTCACAGCAGTCGACTCCGCCATCATCGTGGTGGACGGTGCCAAAGGTGTGGAGGCACAGACGCGCAAACTCATGACCGTTTGCCGTATGCGTAAGACACCCGTCATCATCTTCATCAACAAAATGGACCGTGAAGGTAAAGATCCCTTCGACCTTCTTGACGAACTCGAGCAGGAATTGCAGATAAAGGTGCGTCCCCTTTCGTGGCCCATCAACCAGGGCGCTCGTTTCAAAGGTGTCTACAACATCTACGAGCAACAACTCAACCTCTTCGCAGCCGACAAACAAAAGGTGACGGAGAAAGTGGCTGTGGACATCAACAGCGATGAACTTGAGGCGCACGTAGGTCCTGTCGACGCCCAACAGCTTCGCGACGACCTTGAACTCGTGGATGGCGTGTATCCCGAGTTTAGCCATGACGACTACCTCAATGCCGACGTAGCTCCCGTGTTCTTCGGTTCGGCTTTGAATAACTTCGGTGTGAAGGAATTGCTCGACTGCTTCGTGAAGATTGCTCCCAATCCGCGTCCCACGAAAGCTGAGGAACGCACCGTCAATCCCGAAGAAGACAAGTTCACCGGCTTCATCTTCAAGATAACCGCCAACATCGATCCCAACCACCGTTCCTGCATTGCCTTCTGTAAGGTATGTTCCGGAAAGTTCGTGCGCAACCAACCCTATCTCCATGTGCGCAACGGAAAGACCGTAAGGTTCAGTTCCCCCACACAGTTTATGGCACAGCGAAAGAGCACCATCGACGAAGCATGGCCAGGTGACATCGTCGGACTTCCGGACAACGGAATTTTCAAGATTGGCGATACGCTCACCGAAGGCGAACAACTCCATTTCCGCGGACTTCCGTCCTTCTCTCCCGAGATGTTCAAGTACATTGAGAATGCCGACCCCATGAAGACCAAGCAACTCAACAAAGGCATTGAGCAACTCATGGACGAAGGTGTGGCGCAGCTTTTCGTCAACCAGTTCAACGGTCGCAAGATCATCGGAACCGTCGGACAGTTGCAGTTTGAAGTCATCCAGTACCGCCTAGAGAACGAGTACAACGCCAAGTGCCGTTGGGAGCCTGTGCACCTTTATAAAGCTTGCTGGATTGAGAGCGACAACGAAGCCGAACTCGAAAACTTCAAAAAGCGCAAGTATCAGTACATGGCAAAGGACCGCGACGGACGCGATGTCTTCCTTGCCGACTCCAACTACGTGCTGCAGATGGCGCAGCAGGATTTTGAACACATCAAGTTCCACTTCACCAGCGAATTCTGATACGCTCCTTTAACAACCCCAAAATAAAAAGCCGTTGCTTTCCTCACTTGAGGCGAGCAACGGCTTTGTCGTTATCGTCGGTACAAGGGTCAGTGCGTTACGATGCCACGATGGTGGCGTCCGTCTAGGCGTATGTGTAGCGGTAGGTCAAAGTGGACAGCGCGGAGGAATGAAGTTTCGTGGAAGGACAGTTGTTCGTCGAGCCATTCCTGCGCCAACACTGCGGTAGGGTCTTGCGGAGAGAGCGTGAAGTATCCAATGCCGAGCGAAGTGACGTTTTGGAAGAAATGCGTGCCTTGGCTCGGCTCTATGTCGTGGCCTGAGAGCGTCGTTTCAACAATGATGCCCGCCATGCTGATTTGCGGCCAACTGACGGGTATGCCCAAACAAACGTCCGAACTTCCCCAACGTCCTGGTCCGAGCAAAACGTACGTACGCCCCGCTTCCGACATCTGTGCGTTCAGTTCCCGCAGTTCTTCGGCAATGCGCCTGTTGTTCTCCATGCCAAAGACACCGTCTTTAATATAGACAATGTCGTGCACGTTGTCAATCGTTCCGTTGCCAAGCACGGAGTTGCTTCGGAGAATCACCTTTTCGTCCGCCGAAGGTTCGAAGTGGGTGGACGTGTCTTCGCCGATGTCCACAATGGGACGTATCTGCAGCAGGAAAAAGGTCGTTTCCTCTCCCTCCGTATGCAGGGCAAACTCTATTTCCACTGGGCGCCCCATCTCCTTTGTGCCGTTTTCGAGTACACGACTTATGGTTTTAGGTAATGAGTAGCCATCGGCGGGAAGAATGCCGCTGAACGTTACGAGACGGCGGCCACGAACTCCCATAGGCAAACCCGGCACGAGGCGGTCGTTCTGGAGGTCGTAGGTAGAGAACACCTTTCGCAACGATTTGTCCGAGGCAGGCGCATCGCTCAAGTTTACTTTGCGGAGATTGAACCCATCGTTCGTCATGAACGTCGAGGGCAGATTGTTGAGGTCTAAGGCAAGGAAGTCGCGCTGCGTGTCGCGCAAGGCCGTCTGTGGATTGGCAAGTTGCAGGATGTGGCGTGGACGCGAAGGAGCGAAACGCAGGGAGGGCGCACCGTCCACAATGTGTTTGCCCAATCCGAGTGCCACGGTGGCAATGCCGTCTTCTGCCTTTTCTCCGCCCACGGGGTAGAAGTTGAGCGAACGTGCCACACCGGAGAGGATAGGGTAGAAGAGTCCCTCGTGAGCCTCTCCCACCACCTCTTGCAGTACTACTGCCATTTTCTCTTGGTCAATGAGGTTTTGTGTAGCGGTGAGGTACGCCTTGCTGTCGGCATAGAACACCGAAGCGTAGACCGCCTTCACAGCCGAACGCAGCAACCGCACCATCTCTTCGCGTTCGTCCACATGGGGAATCATATAAGTGGAATACACCCCCGCGAAGGGTTGGTAATGCGAGTCTTCGAGCAGACTCGACGAGCGCACGGCGATGGGACCTTTCACCACGTCGAAAAGGCTCATGAGGTCGTCGAGCACTTCGTCCGGCAGTGAGGCGCGTTCGAAGGCTTCGAGTATCTCGCTGTCCGAGGCGTTACTCAGCGCAATGGGGTAAAGATTGTTCGCCTCCATGAATTTGTCGAACACGTCCGTGCAAATCACCACCGTGCGTGGGATGTCCACGTTGAGGTGTCCTTCGGAAATGAGAGCCGACTGCTTCGCCATGTTGCCCATGAAAGCAAGGCCGCGTCCTTTGCCTCCGAGCGAACCATTGCCGATGCGTGCAAAGTTACTGTATTCGTCAAAGCGGTCTTTGCGGTAGATGGCCACCACGCCCTCGTTTTTCATTCGTCGATAACTGACAATGAGGTTGAAGATGTTGTGGCGCGCTTCGTCCATGTCGGCATACTGTCCCACGTCGTGCGCCTTGAGAATTTCAGCAGGAGGAAACATGGCGCGCGAGTAGAAGAAGCGGGAGAAGTGGTTGTGCTGCAGATGGTAGCGGAGCGCGTCGTCGGGTATGAGGAATATCTTTTTCTGCAGATCCTTCAGGTCCTTAATGCGGAAGAGCTCTTCGTGAGTCTTCGGGTCGCTGATGACGAAGTCGCCGAAGCCGAAGTGTGTCATGATTTCCCGTTGAAGATCCTGCGGATAGCTCTTCGACTTTTTGGCAAGGAAGGGCATAGAGAGTTCGTCGGCATAGCGTTTGTTGTCGAGTTCGCTCGATTCAAGAATAACGGGGATGTGAGGGTCGAGTTGTTTGATGTATTGTCCGAGGAGGTAGCCCGCCAGTGCGTCTTTCTTGCCGTGACACGAAAAACTCATGTCGCTGATCACCCCGAGAATGTTGTCGGGATAAGTGTGCAGAATGTCAACCGCTTCTTCGAACGAGCGTGCCAGCATCACCTTGGGGCGTCCGCGCATACGGAGCATCTTGAGGTGGTCGTTGAGAGCCTCTTCGGCAAATATGCGACTCTGTTCCAGCACGATGTGGTAGATGTGGGGGAGGGCTGAGGAGTAGAAACGGATGGAGTCCTCCACCAAAAGAATCGTCTGAACACCCACCGACGCCATGTCCTCGGGTGCATTGAGTTTGTCCTCTATGAGTTTGATGATGGCAAGGAGGAGTTCCGTGTTTCCTAGCCAGGAGAACACGTAGTCGATGTGCGAAAGGTCCTCTTCGCCCACGCGGCGGCTCACCTCTTTGGAGAAAGGTGTGAGCACCACGATGGGAATGTGGGGATAAAGGCCTTTTATGTCGCCCGCCACGGCAAAGATGTCGCGGTCGGCCATGTTGGGCATCACAATGACAAGCTCGAAGTTGCGGTCGGCAAGCGTCGTAAGCGCTTCTTCCGCCGTGCTCACCTGCGTGAAGCGGGGAGGGTAGCGGAGGTTCAGTGCTGTGTATTCGTTGAAGATCTGTTCGTCCACGCGTCCGTCGTCCTCAAGAATGAATGCGTCGTATTTTGTAGCAATCAGCAACACGTTGAATATTCGCTTGTTCATGAGGTCAGCGAAAGGCGTGTCGCGGAGGAAGATGCGTTTCGTGGTCGGTTTGAGAGAAGGCTGTTCCATGGTAAAGATATGCAGATGTGCAAATGTGCGGAATAGAGTTGCACATTATAGGGTTGTTCTATTTCGTCTCACTCTCCGAACACCCAATGCTCAATGTTCGTGGCTTCGACGTAAGCGGTGAGTTTGCTTATGGCGTAGTCTGTGGCGGCGGCCATCTGTTCCTTGTCGCCGTCGTAGGCATTGATGAGGAGCAGCAAGCGGTGCGTGTCGGGTTGCGTCATGGTGCGCGTGCTGTCGCTGGTGGGAGTGGCAAAAGCACCGGCTTCGTCTCGATAGACGGGAAGGTTCTCAATGTTGAGAGCCCCGCGTCCGATGCCTTCGTAGGGTTCGCCCGCATTACCGAAGTCGAGGCAAATGTCGTTGCCCGCCACTTTGTCGGCATCAATGGCACCTACGGCATAGTGTGACACGAGGGAAATGAGATTGCCAAGGTCTACGATGGCGCTCACCGAGTAGAGATCCTTTCCCTGCACGATGCGGCGTGCCAATTGTTCGTTGGCAGGGCGGTAACGGCTGGGGTCTTTGCCGGCGGCTTTATAGGCAGCGCGCGTGGCTTGTATGCCGGGCAGGAGCTTGATGTCCTCCGGTGTGAAGCGAGAGCGGAAGAGCTGCGTCTGTTCTTCTATTTCGTTCCACAAAGCCTCGCTCGTAGCGCCATTAGTAATGTCGGCGGTGATGGCAATGCCGCGGAACGAGGAGCAAAGTTCCTTGAATCGTGGTGAAAGGGTGATGTGCATCATATGTCAGTCAGTTTTGTGTATGTCTAATTAACCTCTTCCGCAGATGTGCGTAAAGGCGCAGGTGCGGCAGGGACCGTTGTCGTCTGCGCATCTGAAAGGCTTCGTGGGGTTGAGCATTTCTTGGAGAAGCTGGATGAACCTGTCCTTGAACTCGTCGGCTATAGTGCTGAAGTCGAGCATGGGCTCTTTGTCTACGTCATAATTGATGTAGGGCGTGTAGTCCTTGTTCATGCAACGGTTGACGTAGATTAGCGACGGGGCAGTGGGTAGACCTTTGCATTGCGCATCGTTAGTGAGCATGAGGGCGTAGAGAAACGTTTGGAAGGCGTAGTGCGGATGGTTGCCTCCTTGAGTGAAGAGCGCGTCCATATCCTTCACGTCCTCCATTTTTCCTCCCGTCTTGTAGTCCACAATGCGGAAATGCCATCGGCCGTCCGAAAGGAGCGCTTTGTCAAGTCGGTCGATGTTGCCTTCAAGGCGCACGGTGAACGTTTCTTTTCCGTCTTCGTCGAGAGGAACGTTGAGGTCGATGTAGCGAGTGATTTCGCGGCCTATCACCTTGAAAGCTTCGGCGGGGAGCTGTTGGCCTTTGTTCGCTCCGCTTTCAAAGCGCACAATGAGTTTCAGGTAGCGGAGCACAGCCTGTTCGGCAAGCGGTGTGCGGTGGAGCAGGGGTTTCAGGTCGTGTGTCGATTCCCCGCGTTTAATCTTCTCGTTGTCTTTTGTACGATCTTTGTTGACTTCGTCGAACGATTTGCGCACGTAGTCCTGAAGCGCCACGGCTCCCTCTTTGCTGGCATAAGTCTGCAAGAGAGCGGGCGTGATGGGATTGTCGCCTTGCTTGGCCTGGAGGTCGCCGTAGAAGAGTTCTGCCGATTTGTGGAGCAACGTACCGAAGTCTGTGGGGGAGATGATAGGCACCTCGGCGATGTCTTCGGGTATGCCGAGCACGTACTTGAAGTAGAACGCCATCTGACAACGCATGTACGCGTTGATTTTGGAAGGCGACACCTTCTGCATCACATTCTTGGCAAAGTCTTTCGGTTTCCATGCCAACGACATGGCGTGATCTGCGGGGCGCGGTGTGGAATTGAGCCGATAACGTTTGATGGGTACGGAACCGTCTATAAGGAGCGAGAGCATGAAACGCGACATTTCGCCTTTCCGCAAATCCTCCGTCGAGGAGTTATACTCCAGGCAAGCCCGTTCGGCGCGTTGTAGCAGTCGATAGAAGTAGTAGGCGTAGACCGACGTCTTGTGTTCGGATGTCGTAAGACCGAAGTGGCGACGAAGCAAGTAAGGAATGAACGAATTCTCCGTGGCCTTTTGTGGGAGGAAGCCTTCGCCTACGGAGAGCATGAGCACGTGGCGGAAGTCCAGACAACGCGTTTCGAGCACACCCATCACCTGCAGTCCCGCAGCGGGTTCGCCGTGGAAGGGGATGCTCATCTGACTCATTGTCTGCCGGAGCAGGCGGAAGAGCGTGAAGGGCTTGAGTGTCAGTAGCCCTTTCTCAATGAGGTTGGCAAAGCGCGAGAGGGTGGTGTAGACCTTGTAGTACGACTCAGTGTGAATCATCTGCATGAATTCGTCATCGTTCGTTTCGCCCTCTTGCTTGAGCTCGGCAGATTCCTCCATGACGATGTCCTGCAAACGGGCTATGAACTCGGCACCGGAGATTTCGGGTTTGTCCTTTCCGCTTTCGGAGAGCGCTTCGGCGTGTTTTACGAGCGAGGCATAAGCCGGAGTGTGGCCGAGGGGAAAACCCTTCGTCACGTTCACGTCGCGCACACAGGACGGGAGGGCATAGAGCACGGGCTGGAGCAAGGCTTCGTTGCAGAGCACAATGGCTGTCTCGCGTGGGCGTTCGGGATTGAAGTTCATGGGGTTGGACAGCCAGCGCGCCACGCTTTCGGCCTGTGCCGCTTCGGTGGGCGCTTCAATGAAGTCGAGCGTACGCTGGTGATCTTCGCGATCGGTGAGGAAGTTGTTGAAACAAGCCTCTTCGTCCTCGAGCGCATTGGGAAAGTCCTTCAAGTCTTGTTCGATGAAGATGCCCGCCTCGTTGTTGCTATGTCCGCCAGCCTTGGCATAGAAAGTGTCGTAGTCCCAGTAGAAGAGTGCTTTTCCTTCGCGTTGTAGCGTTTCGAAGATGGTGTGTTCCACTTTGTTCAACACGTTGAGACCCACCACAGCCACTTGGTCAACTTGTGAAGGCAGCGCCAATTCTCCCCGTTCCATTTTCTCTGCCACGTCGCGGTAGAGTTGTCCCTCATAGGCGAGGTCCTCTTGCGCCAACTCTTTGCGGAGATCATTGTAAATCTTGGGTAGCGCGTCCCACAGATGGGTGTAACGGCTGCGCACCTCCGTCTCGTTTTTGAACCCGATGGCAAAGCGTTTGAGTTGTTCCCGTTGTTCCTCGTCGAGTCCGGCAAAGTCGTCGCCTATTTTCTCGTAGTCGCTGAGGTTTCTGAAGAGTTCGTCGGCGTTTGCCATGCTCTTGTCGAGGTCGTCGAAGTCGGCAAGGAGTCGTTCGCCCCAACAGTAGAAAGCGTCGAGCGTTTCTTCGCTGTGGGTGTGTGCGCAGTAGTGGCGGTAGAGGCGGCAGATGGTCTCTATCGGGTCTGCCGTCTGAAGGGGCGAAAGGTCCTGGATAAATTCGTTGACGGCTTTATAGCAGGGAGCCCACATGGGTGTGGTCTCGCCTTCGGGGAGGAGATATTCGTTGAGGAAGAGACTGGCGCGCTTGTTGGGGAAGATTACGACCGTTCGGCTTAGGTCGTTTCCTATGCGGCGTCGCAAGTCGTCAGCTACGTGTTGGAGGAATGGCTTCATATAATAATGTGCAAATATGCAAATGTGGCCTCACGGAGGCTTTTGCGTGCTTCGCTTTGAATGTTTCGCTTTGAATGCATTAGCGCATGGGGGTCACGTCTCTGACGTGACGCTCTACACGCCGTACTACGTCAATGTGTAAATATAAAAATGTGCAAATGGGGAATGATTTCTTTGCTATAATCTTATAGTTGGAGAACTAAGCGTCCTGCTTTGACACCGGTTCTACTTTTCCGCTGAGTACGTACCAGATGTAACCTTTCACGTCGGTGTGGCCCATGTGCTTAAGGTGGTCGATGTATTCGTTCACCTGTTTCTTGTATTCTTCGGGCCGTGGCTTGCCAAACTTGAAGTCGACCACCACGGTTTGTCCGTCCTTCACCATGACGCGGTCGGGACGTTTGGTGCAGAGCTTGCCTTTATTGCGGTAAAGGATGTCGCACTCGTTGAAGAGTTTCCAAGTGCCGTCGAACCATTGCACCACGTCCTTTTGACCGATGCGCTTTTTGATGAGTTTTTCGATGCTTTCCGCTTCTTTCGGTGAGGAGAGTACGCCTTCCGTCTTGAGTGACTTCAGGGCACGGGGCACGTCTTGGGTCGTACGTATTTGTGAGAAGATGCGGTGGAGCAGTTTGCCGCGGTCGATGTAGGCGCGTTGTTTTTCCTGTTCCTTGAGCGCATCAGCGTCGTCGGGCGATACGCCAAGTTGTGCCAAGGCGGTGCTTTCGGCTTCAGCCATGAAGTCCTTGGCGGGATTGGACTGACGGAATTCTATCTGCGCTCGGGGTTGCGGATTGAGGCGTATGGGGATGGGCGTGATGGTAGGTTTGTCGAGCGGATTCTTAATCTTCTTCGCTTTGGTTGACGCAGCCTTTTCTTTGTCGTCGTCTGCTTTCTCGTCGACTTCTTCTACCTTTTCCTCTTCGCTCGGAAGTTCCGGCGTGAGTTCTCCAATGGTGTAGATGTCGAAGTCAATTTCCGCAGCCAATTCCTCTTTTACGTCTTCGTTGTCGGGAAGGAATGGGAAGGTAGTGTGCTCCATTTCTTCATCGGAGAGACGTTCCCAAACCGGTAGCTCCTTTTCCTCGTGGATTACTTTTTCTTTCTTGTCGGCATAGGAGTCGAGGAGGTCGCCCACAGTGGACACCTCTTTTTTCTTCTTGTCCTTCTTGTCCTTTTTGTCCTTTTTGTCCTTCTTGGTGCGCGTCCAAACGAGCAGATTCTGCTTGGCACGAGTGAACGCCACGTAGATCGTGTTGAGATTGTCTATGCGTTGCTGCACCAGTTCGCTCTCCACCACGGGGTCGTACAAAGAGAGTTCTATGCCTTTCTCCTTTGGACAGAACGTCGTGACGGGAAGCGCGTTGAAAGGCTTTACGTGGGGCGTTTCGCTCCACAGGTAGTCCGAGGTTTTGAGTTTTGCAATGTCCCACTCGCAGAACGGGACGAAGATGGTGTGGCGCGCCAGTCCCTTCGATTTGTGTACCGTCATGACGTAGATGCAGTCGCCCGTGTCGCCAGTGGTGGACTTGGTGGAGAGCGTCGTGTCCCAAAACTCGAGGAAGAGGGCGAGGTCGGACGGATTGTCTTCAAGGAAGTCGAGCACGGCGTCGAGGAAGTAGAAGAGATATGCGCTCTGTCCGTTGTCCGCCTCCTTGTCCTTAGGGTCGGTGGTGAGGTGGAGCATCATGATGAGTTGCTGGCAGAGTTCGTAGAGCGGCATGCGTTGGAGACGCGTCAGGGTTTCGTCCTTTCCCAAATCTCCGAGTAGGGCGGAGGGGTCGGCAAACACTTCGGGATAGTCGGCAGCAAATTCTTCTTTTTTCGTGTTGGTTCCCGGGCTTCCGTTAATGCCGAGCGCTGTGAGCAGGTGTATTCGTGCTTTGAGGACGTTGGGGTTGGCAACGTAACGGAGGGCATAGACGAGTTTCGTCACGGCGGGCGAGGCGCTCAGTTGGTATGCCACGTCGGAGTTGATGGGGATGTCGGGGTGGGCGCTCGAAAAATATTCTATGAGGTCTGCGCCTTCATTGTTTTGGCGTACGAGGATGCCCATGTCACGGTAGGAGACGTGCGCGTGGTTGTGGAGGAGAACGATTTGTGAATAGAGGTCTTCATAGATGTTTTCGTTTTCCGCTCCAGCTTCGGCTAAAGCCACGCGCACCCATCCGCCTTCGGCATTCCGCTTCTCATCCACCTTCTGCTTCACGTCGGAGTAGATGGATGCAATGCGTCCCTGCCATTCGCTCTCCACGCCTTCGTTGTCCATGGCTAAGGCATCGAGTTGTTCGGCGGCGAAGGGGAAGAAGTCATTGTTGAACTCCACGACGTGGCGTTTGCTGCGGAAGTTGGTGGCGAGGGGTATGGACTCCTTGTTGGGGAAGGCAGGGTCTTCTTCTATCTTATTGAGGATGGCCCAGTCGCCGCCACGCCAGCGGTAGATGCTCTGTTTGATGTCGCCCACGAGCATACATTGGTTTCCGGTGGCCATGTTCTCCACGAGGAGTTTGTGGAAATTGTCCCACTGCATGCGCGAGGTGTCCTGAAATTCGTCAATCATGATGTGGTCGAACGTCGTGCCTACGCGTTCAAACACGAACGAAGCGTCCTCTTTCTGGACGATGCGGTTGAAGAGTTCGGGCGTCTTGCTGAGCATGAAGCGGTTTGCCTCCTCGTTGATCTCCTTAATGTTCTCTTCGATGAGTCGCAGGAGGCGCATGGGACGGAGTTTGCTGAGCGTGATGCGCCCTGTGGTCACGTACTTGCCATAGTCGGCCTGTGCTTTTTTCACCGCTTCGAGCAGTCCGGAGAGCGTCATGGCGGCGTTGACCAAAGCCGTGTCTTTCTTGTTTTTAGCGGTGACGAGTTTTTCGTAATCGTCAATAGCCGTATTCACCCTTCCTCCCGCAGGCTGCAGGAAGTTTCCGGCTACAATCTTCTTTGGATAATTAAAGATAGTATTCCCAAAGGAGAATTGCTTCGGTCCGTCGGGCATCGACTCCATGAGATCTATGGCGCTTTGCGCAGCGTTTGTCAACCGCGTGCCATACTCCTTCTCGGCCTCTGCCGTCCATTTGCGCAAACTCTCAATGCCCTCTTTATTATTGTCGAGCGCATTGGTGAGTGCCTCTTCGTGGTGGAGGTACGTCTCGTTGCGCATGTTGCGCTGGGCGAACTCGCAGAGCGTTGCTACCATGTTCCAGCCTTTCTCGTTGTCGATGCTCTCGTCCATGTAGTCCATCACGTAACCTGCCGCCCCGGCTTTGCGCTGCTTCGACGAGGTGTCGTTGAGTTCTGCCAAGAGACGGTTCACCGCACGCACCACTACGTCCTTGTCGTTGAGGTCCACGCGGAACGTGCGCGGAAGCTTCAGTTCGTGGGCGAGATTGGTGAGGAGCGACTGGAAGAAGGAGTCGATGGTCTCCACGCGGAAGTGGTCGTAGTCGTGAAGGATTGCCTGGAGCGTCTTGCCGGCGCGTCTGCATACCTCCTTCTTGCTGAGCGGCTTGTGGTCCTCGTCGTTCTTGTGATCATTGAGCTTCTTCATGAGATTCTCGAGGAACTCTGTGTCGAGTCCGCCCTGCGCCAAGTTGAAGAGGTGGAGGAGAATGCGCTCCTTCATCTCCGCCGTGGCTTTGTTCGTAAACGTCACGGCGAGGATGTGGCGGTAGGAAGTGGGGGAGGGGTTCTGAACGGCAAGTTTGATGTATTCGAGCGCCAGGCTGTACGTTTTGCCCGAACCTGCCGAAGCTTTATAGACGAGTAGATTTCCCATAGTTCGTGTGAAGAGGCTGAATGTCAGAGTAGAAAAGAAAAGCGCGCCGTCGCATTGCGAACCGTTGCGCAAAAGAACCTGTGGTTTTGTAAAGCGAATTTATCAAGAAAAGGCGAAAAGTGGCGTTTTGTCCCGAAAAAATGCTACGCGCACGCTATAATATGCTGAAAATTAAGCGTTGGACAAGCGTTTAAACATATTTTTCGTATCTTTGCGGCGGAATCAAGGCGGAGAGATGGCATTTACGGATGCATTTCCCGTGTTGACGTTCCGAAATGTTTAACTAAAGTACAACTCAAACATGTTCCAAGAAAAAGCCGGCGAACTTGCCGGAAAAGTATGGGAAGCTCTTCACGCTGCTGGTGAGCTCTCCGGTAAGGATTTGAAGAAGGCCACGAAGATTCGTGCCGACAAAGACCTCTACCTCGCCCTCGGCTGGTTGCTCCGCGAAGACAAGCTCGTCATGACGGAAGCTGAGAAGGACATTCTCGTTGCCCTCAAGTAAGGAGAAGAACGCAAGCGGTACGCACAACAATGCGTGCCTCCACACATTTAAGACGTAAGGACATTCGTGGTCTCACGGGCTCAACAGCCCAAGAGCGCTGCGAAGGGTCCTTGTTTTTTTGCCCGTAGGGGAAGGCGTTTGGGAACAAAATTATGGAGGTGCAACGAATGGGAGTGCAACGTATGGGGGTGCAACGTATGGGGGTCACGTCTCTGACGTGACAGATGAGCGCGGAGAAAACAAAGCGCAGCACGCAGAATCATCCGTGTAGAACGTGACGTTTTGAAAACGTCACCCCCATGAGCGGACAATCGCCGTGTAGAGCGTCACGTCAGAGACGTGACCCCCATGCG
>CAVKJJ010000008.1:0-11702 GCA_963656685.1 bacterium
GGTGAATAACGATATTCTTTCGGCTCTGTAAATCTAAACGCCTAAGTTGTCCATAATATTATTTAGTGCATAAGCCTTACCCTTTGCTGAAGTAACCAATAAATCTCGCAGTGCATCTGCACCAAACGCTGTTTTGTCAGATTTTTTTTTGAAATTTGCTGAGTCAACGCTTTTGCATTGTCATGAACCACTTATCAAGCTGAGAAATATGGAAGAAATAGTAAATCGCTACCCCGTAGGCATACAGACCTTCTCTAATATCAGAGAGGGCAACTATCTCTATGTAGACAAGACGAAGTATATCGTTGACTTCCGGACAAAAGGTATGAAATACATCTTTCTGAACCGCCCCCGTCGGTTCGGAAAGTCGCTCTTTGCCTCAACACTTCAAGCCTATTTCGAAGGACGTAAAGAACTTTTTGAAGGTCTTGCCATTGCCGACTACGAGACAGAGTGGACGAAACATCCCGTGCTTCATTTCGATATGAGCGGGGCAAAGCATTTCGATGCGGAACGTTTAATTGATTATCTAAATCTGGAACTGATTAAATATGAGAAGCTCTATGGACGGGACGAGAACGAAAAGCACCCCAACGACCGTTTAACCGGTGTTGTGGAACGTGCATTCAAGCAGACAGGCAAGAAGGTAGTTGTCATCATAGACGAATATGACGCTCCGTTGCTCGATGTGGTTCACGAGAAGGAGAACCTCTCGCAGCTTCGTCTCATTATGCAGAATTTCTATAGTCCGCTCAAGAAGCTCGACCCTTACCTAGAGTTCGTTTTCATTACCGGCATTACTAAGTTCTCCCAGCTCAGCATTTTCAGCGAATTGAACAATCTCGACAATATCAGTATGCTCGATCGTTACTCCGCGATTTGCGGCATCAGTAAGACAGAACTGACCACCGTGATGAAGCCCGACGTGGAAGGATTGGGTAAGGCGCTCGGCATGACCTACAACGAATGTTTGGATGAGTTGAGGACGTTCTACGACGGTTACCATTTTAGCCGAGGTTCGGAAGACGTATTCAATCCGTTCAGTCTGGTACGTGCTCTGAATGACTTGCAAATCGAGTCCTATTGGTTCGGCTCCGGCACGCCGAGCTATCTCATCAAGACGTTGCAAAAATATCATGTAAATGTGACGGATATCGAGAATAAAAGTTGCGACGTAGATGACTTCGATGTGTCGCCAGAACAGATGACCTCGTCTCTTCCATTGCTTTATCAGAGTGGGTATCTTACCATTAAGAAATACAACCCAATCTTGCGACGCTACAGTTTGGGCTATCCTAACAGGGAGGTTAAGATAGGCATGCTGAAGAGTCTCGCTCCCAATTATCTCTCGCCGGTCTCGATTGACAATAGCAGTTTGGTGGGCAATTTCCTGGAAAGTCTTTACGATGAGGATATCGAGGGGGCAATGGTTCGCCTCAAAGCTTACCTCTCTAGTATATCCAATCGCCTTTCCAATAAAAACGAGCGCGACTTCCAAACCGTTTTCTATCTTATCTTCAACCTCATGGGGGCTTACATCAAGGTGGAGGAAGATAGTGCCATCGGTAGAGCCGACGCTGTGCTCCAAATGCCCAATGCCACTTACGTCTTCGAACTTAAGTATGACGGTTCGGCAGCCGAAGCGCTCCGTCAGATTGACGAAAAGGGTTACCTCATCCCTTATTCCGCCGATGGCAAACGCCTCGTGAAAGTGGGCGTAAACTACGACAGTGCCCAGCGCACAATCGGCGAGTGGATTATCAAAGAAGAGGCGTAATATTGGTGCCTCTTAAAAAGCGAAATTCGCCGGAAGAGATGTTTCTCTTCCGGCGAATTTCGTTTTAGCGTTGTATGGGATTAAGTCAAAGTCCTTACATCCCCCAGTTGGAGGGCAAGTTCTGCGACTCGATTGTTTCTTCTTGCGAGTCGGAGAGATTGGGGAAGAAGTCTATGCCAGTGAGTTCTTCGAGGCGGTTTATGCTGACGGCTTGCTCCTTGATGACGCTCAGCGGAGCGTTGTTATTGTAGGTGTAGCCGTATTCTTTGTGCTCAAGCCAGAAGCCGATGGATGAATATACGCCGTTCTTCACTTTGAGAAGCGCCATGAAGTAGTACGACGGGATAGCTACCTTCGCACCGTTGGGACGCGTCACGTAGTCCTTTACGAGTCCTGACTTCGTGCTGCCGCCTTTTACCACGTAGAGCGTGTCGGCAAACGACGCGTCGCGGCCTTTGCGCTGCACGAGGTTTTCGAGCGTAATCCAGTAGCCCTGGTTGAAGGATGCTAGCTGCGGCGACATATTGGACATGTAGAACGTCTGCTGGTTTGCCTCGGAGTTATAGAGACGGTCGGCAGAGGCGCAGAGGTGTCCGCGGTTGTAGTCCCAACCGAAGCCGTTGTTGCCGATGCGGAGGGAAGAGCTGAGGTCGGGGTCGTCGGTGAAAGGTTCGTCGGAGCGTGAGGTGTTTTTGGCGCGTGTGTCACCGTCGAAGCGGAAAGCCACCCAACGTGAGTGGTAGAGGCTTTTGACGTACTCGAGGGAGTAGGTGAGCACTTTGCGGCCGCCCGAGGTGGTGTAGTGGGCGAGCGTCACGGTGCTGCCGTCGGTGAGCGTGGCGGGTGTTTCCATGCGCGATGTGATGTCCGAGGAAGGAGTGATCGTGCCGCTGGAACTGTTGTCCTTGCCGCCGTAGTTGATACCATTGTCGTCGTCGCCACAGGCGGTGAACGTCAGCGCACCCAGTATGAGGAAGAGGCTTGTAAGGTTTTTGAAAAGGTTGTTCATGTTGTGCTTTTGCGGAAATGAACCGGTGTCCGTACGGCGCGCTTTGCGCCTGTCGGGCACCGGTTCAGTGTTTTGTGTGAGACTATTTAGGACTAATCGTTACTTCTTCGTTACGGTGAAGTCGTCAACGAGTTTGTCTGAAGCTTCGGCGTAGCTTGAAGTCCTGGGGTTCATCATCACGAAGTTGACGGTGGTCTCAGCGTCGAGCGTGAATTCGTAGGTGACGAGTGTCCATTCGCCAGCCTTCGTCGTGGAGTAACCGTCCTGGTAAACGTAGCTGCCTACCTTGCCGTCCGTTACGGGCACGTAGCCGGCGCGAACCTGACCTTCGCCCTTCACGTAGAACTGCATGACGTAAGTACCGGCGGCGAGGGTGTATTCCTTTGAACCGAGACGCTTGTTGGCGGTGGCGTTGCCTGCTACGCAAACGGAGTAGCTACCCGTGCGGGCATCGGTGCTCTGAGAGAGCGTTGCGTTGCTGGCTGTGGTGGTAGACTTCCAACCTTCGGGCGTGCTGCCGCTCCAGGTTTCGAAGCTGTAGTTGTCAATGATGTTGCCCGTGGGGTCGGGAGTAGGATCGGGCGTGGGGTCGGGAGTGACGCTGCCGCCGGCTTCACCGGCTGCGATGGCGAAGTTCTTCACTTCCCAAGTAGAACCGCTCTCGGCGTTGGTGTTGTAGCGGATGGCGATGCGGATCTTCTTGCCCATGTACTCAGAGGGGATGTTGATGTCGGCCTTTTCGAAGGTCTTCCAGTCGGTTCCTTCGGTGTGGCTACCGTTGAGCACGGTCCATCCTTCAGCGGGCTTGGTGGCGTCGAACGAGGTGGTGATGAGGAGCTGCTGGTTGTCGTCGGCCTTGTTGTAGCGGAGGATGTACTCGTACGATACGTGAGCTGCGCTCTGGCCTTCGAGGGAGATTTCGGGGCTGACGAGGTAGTAGGTGCCAGCGGTGGTTACCTTCGTGGAGTTGTTGTAACCAGTGGCTTTGGCAGTGCTGTAGTCGATGGTCCACTCGCCGGAGCCGCTTGTGGTGTAGTTCTTGAAACCGCCGAACTCGGTGCTGAAGCTTTCGGAGTAGGGGAGGGTGCGTACGCTTTCGTCAACCGTTTCCTCTGCGGCAGAACCTTCCTGGAGCTTGAAGTTCTTCAGTTCCCAGGTAGCGCTCTTGGCGTCGGCCTTGTAGTAGAGAGCTACTACTACGTTTTCCTGACCGATGAGGTCGGAAGGAACGTTCACGTCGGCCGTGGTCCAAGTGCTCCAGTCGGCCACCTGAACGGGGTTGAACGTAACGTCTTCCCAAGTGGCAGCGGCGGGGTCGCCGTTGTAGTCCTTAGAGAAGCGTACGAGGTAGTTTGTCTTGAGTTCGCTTGCGTTGGCGTAGCGGAGAATGTAGTCGAACGATACGTGGGCGTTCTTCACGTCCTTGAGGGAGAACTTGGGTGAAACGAGCCAGCTCTCAGCGGCGTTGTTCGTGGAGTTTTCGTAGGAAGTAGCCTTTACGTAGCCGTAGGAACCATCGATGGCGAAGGGATAGTTGCCTACAGTCTGTACGGCGGTGAAGCCTCCGAGCGAAGAAGAGAAGGGAGCGTCGATGATTACGCCTTCAGCTGGAGTGTCGGGGGTGTCGGGAGTGGTGTCGGTGTTGATGCCGTAAGGTGCGGGCACGTCTTCGCAGGCGGTGAAGCCGAGCGTGAGCGTGGCGGCTGCCAAGGCAATGAGATACTTTTTCATATCAGTCGTGTTGTTGTTTTTTTACTTTGAAAACTTAGTTTTTTGAGATGTCCGTGGTGTCGCGGAGCTGCACCTGCCAAGTGTCGTAGTAGCTTACGATGCCGGTGTAGGAGCGGGTGTCCTCAGGAAGTTCGAGGAACGCGATGACGTTCTTCGTGGAGGTACGCACCGTTACGGACGAGTTGTTGGAGAGGAGGTTGATGGTACGGTCCACTCCGTAGCCCTGGTCGTGGAGTTCGTAGGGGGCGAAGATCTTTTTACCGTTGGCAGAGAGCGACTCTTGAGTCTTCTCGATGTCACCGGTCTCGAGCGTGTTGCGGTTGGCGGGGAGGACTTCCTTAATCATGCCGCGCACGGTGGCGAGCATTGGAGAGTTCTGGTACGTCTTGTTGGCCGAAGCGCGAAGCCAAGCGTCACCGTCGTTACCTGTAAGGTCGATGGGCGTGAGTTCGGGCGCGTTCTCGTTGGGTTCGCCCACGAGCTGTACGTTGGTGGCGAGCAGTTCGAAGAGGATGGGACCAAGGTTGAGGTTGCCGTAGGACGACTTCGTGGGCTGTCCGATGCGGGGCACCTTGCTGTAGACGCCGGCGTAGAGACCTTTGAGGTTCACCTTCACGCGCTGGCCGAGCTTGAAGTAGGGATAAAGGGCGGTGCTCTTTATGCCGAGAATGATGCTCTGGTCGTGGGCGGGGTCGGAAGCGTCCTTCGTGCTGTCGATGCTACGGAGCAGAATGGTCTGGTAGAGATTGCCGCTGATGTCGTTGGCAGCTACCACGCCTTCTATGATGACGTCTTCGGTGACGTTGGTGTAGAAGTTAGAGTTGTTGCGCTTGAAGGTGGCTGTCGATGCGTTGGAGCAGTATTTCTCTTTCACGTCGAGAATGGTGGCGTTGACCGCACCGATGTCGGTCTTGCTCGTCACCGTGAGTCCGTCGGTGTTGGGAGCGTCGTGGTCGTCCATGCAGGAAGCAAGGCCGAAGAAGCTCAGCGCCAGACAGGCTATGATAGAGATGTGCTTAAGTTTCATTGTGTTTGCAGATGGTTTGGGAGTTTAGAACTTGAAGCCGATGTTCAGGAAACCGTTGATGGCATTGGCGTAGTAGTACTTGGAATTCTTAGAGAATACGTAGGCACGTGCTTCGCCGGATGAGTAGTTGTCGTCGCGGTTCTGTTCGTAGCCGCCGGTCTTGAGGTTACGGTTGTTCGTGATGTTCTGTACGGAGAGGTTTATGCTGAGGCTCTTGCCGTGCTTGAGGCGGATGTAGCGGCCAATGGAGGCGTCGAGCATGAAACCGCCCTTAGCCTTCTCCTGTGCAGCAGCGTAGGTTTCAACCACGTTGCCCTGCTGGTCGAAGAGCACACCACCGTGCTGCTTGAGTTCGTCCTTGGACACGTCGAAGGTGAGCTGGTCGCTGGAGGTGGACACGTAGTTGGTGACGATGTTCGTCAGACGGCGATATTCGCTGAAGTCGATGTAGACGCGGTCGTAGTAGTTGAGGTTGGCGCTGAAGAACCATCCGTTCACGTTGTAGTCAAAGCCGAGGCTGACCACACCGAGGGGCGTGCCGCTTTCGCGCAGACCTTTGGCGAGCACGTGGAGAGGCATGTCGTTACCCGTTACGGGGTTGGACCATACGTTGAGCTTCTTGATGGTGGCAGCGTTCATGCCTTCGTAGTTGACCTCTGCCAAGGGGTTGTTGACGTACTTGGCCTCGCCGTAGGTACCGATGAGGTTGACGGCAAAGTTAGAGGTAATCTGATACTTGAAAGCAGCTTCCACGCCGTAGTGCTCGCGGTCTACACCGGTCATGGTGAGGTAGGTGAAGCGCGACTCCTGGTCGTTGTAGAATGCCGTCTGCTCCACACCGTTGTTGAAGCGAGCGTAGTAGCCGCTCACCTTACCCGTGAAGTTTCCGAAGCGGAAGGTGTAGGAGAGGTCGGCGTGCAGAATCTGCTCATTGGTGAGGTTCTGCACGAAGTTGTTCTGCATACGGGGAGCGACGAACGAGTTGCGTGCGAGCGGGGCGTTGCTCTCAGCACCGAAGTTGAGGCTGAGGAGGTGAGAGCCGTTGGGACGCATGGTGATGCCGAAGCGTCCGCCACCGCCGAGGAACGATGCCTTGCCGCTCTTGCCGTAAGAGTTGTCGGCGGCACGACCGTTGCGCATGAGGCCCTCGCGCTCCATGAGCGTACCTTCAGTAAAGGCCTGGAGGTTGTACTGCCAAATGCCTTCGTTGTACTGGTAGAGTCCGTAGGCACGGGCCTTGTCGACGAAGATGTTGTAGTTGTAGCCGAACTTGTCGCCTTCGGCAATCTGGCGATTGGGGTTGTTGAGGTCGTTCTGTGCCTCCTGGCTGTTGAGTCCGTAGTCGTTGGCAGCGAACTTGTCGATGTCGGTGTAGCGTGTGCCGCCGAGGAGGTCGGCCATCGTCTTGTAGTGCATGCCCTTGGTGGAGTTGAGCTGCAAGCCGACGGTGTATTTGTGGTGGGCGTTAACCTCGTGGTTGAAGGCGGTGTTGAAAGCGCCTACCATCTGGTCGTTGTGGCGACGCTCCTGGTAGTAGAGGGCTTCGCCGCCTGCTGCTTCGCTCTGACGGTTCACGTAGTACATGCGGTCCCAGTTGAGCTGGCGGTTGGCCTTGGAAGAGGTCCAGAACTCGTAGAGCGAGTTGTACTGGTCGAGGAACCAGGGGTGCTCCTGCAGGTAAGTGCCGTTGTTGATTTCGGAGTCGTAAACGTTGAAGATGGACGACGGCATATTCTTGTAGTAGTCGGGACGCGGGTCGTAGGCGTTACCGTTCCAGCCGAGGGCGGTGGAGGAGTACATGGAGTACTTGAAGCCGGCGGCGGTGGTGAGCTTCATGTTGTCGCGGATTTTCCAATCCCAGGTAAGGATGGCGGTAGGCTCGTAGTCGTTAACCACGCGCGAGTTGCGCTTCTTGCCGTTCTGGTAACCCCAGTTGGGGTTGTAGTAGTGGGAGTTGGCGAGCCAGTAGGCTTCTTCCGTGGAGGCACCCTGCTGTCCGCGCTCTGTGGGCGAACCGAAGGTGACGAGCGAGAGGGCGTGTTTCGTGCCGAAGCGCTTTTCTACGGAGAGGAAGTAGGAGAGCGAGTTGTAGAACGTACCCTCGATGTTGCCGTTCTGGCCCCAGCGGTAGCCTACGAGTCCGGCAAAGGCCCAGCCTTTGGAGTTGAGTCCGGTGGCGTAGCTGTACATGCCGCGGGCCACGTAGTTGCGGTTACAGCCCGAGAGCGTGAGCTTGTTACCTTGGGCAAACTGGCTTGCGCGGGTGTTGACGTTTGTCGCGCCGCCCACTCCGCCTATGCCGAAGCGGTTGTACTCGTAGGGCGAAACGCCTTCCTGGTTGCGCGTGGCGTCGTTCATACCGCCCACCATGCTGTAGCTGAAGCGACCCATTTCGAGGTCGTTGAGCTGCAGACCGTTCATGTAGTAGTTGTTGTACATGTTGTCGAAGCCGCGCACTCTGAAACGCATGGGGCTGAAGAGGTAACCCACCTCAGAGAGGTAGGGGTCGCTCTTCGACGAGGAGATGGAAGCCACGGTCTGTGCGGCGTCGTTGTCTTCGTCGAGCTGCGATTCGGTGAACGTGAAGTCGGAGTTGTCGGCTTGCAACGTGTCGACGGGGGCCTGTGCCCATGCGCCAGTGGCGAGGAGCAATGCGGCAGCCGTCAGTTTTACACCTTTTCTCATAAATAAGGAATGGACCTTTCCGTCGCTAAGAAACGTTTTGTCTTGTTGTCCCGGCAAAACGTGTGGCGTGCACTGGGCTTTAAGGAAACCTGTGTTTCTGCCGTTTACGACGTAAGGGAATAAAGATTGATTAAAGTTATTTTCAGAATACAGAAGGATTCTTGACCTTCGATACGTGGGCAAAATTACGAAAAATCCAACGTAGCGTTATTACAATTGTGCTAAAACATAATCGATTCGTCCTGTAGGGTGCGTTTTTGTCAGTTTTTTTTAAGAAATTTGCCGTGCCGTTGGGCTTTGAGACTCTTGCAAGCGCTAAAACGAACGCCGTTTCTTCATGCCCCGTGCTCATTATCAGCATAAACAGTCATACTCCTATATGAAAAAGATTTTCCTCCCGTTTGCCGCGCTTCTCTTTTGTGTGGCCACGCTCTGTTCGTTTACCAATCACGGACAGCAGCAGAAACGCTATGCGCTTTACGGCGCGGCCTTCTACAACCTCGAAAACCTTTTCGACACGCTCCACGATGCCGGAAAGAACGACTACGAATATCTTCCCACCGGCACCATGAAGTGGGGAAAGATGAAGTACGAAGCAAAACTCCACAACATGGCACGCGTGCTTTCCGAGCTCTGCACCGACAAGCTCCCCGCTGGTCCTGCATTTGTGGGTGTTTCGGAAGTCGAAAACTCCAATGTGCTCGACGACCTCCTCAAGCAGCCCTCCCTCGCCTCACGCGGCTGGAAATATGTGGACTACCCCGGCGTAGACCGCCGCGGCATTGAGTGCGCATTGCTCTACAACCCAAAAATGTTTCAGGTGGTGCGCAGCATGATTGTTCCGTTCTACTATTCTTCCACCGGCAACGTCGAAGATCCGCTCGTGGGCTTCACTGTCGATGCAAATGGTAAGGTGCAGGCCGAAACGGAGCTCAAGGGCGACACGACCTACATCACCCGTGGCTTCCTCGTAGTGGAAGGAAAACTCGCCGGCGAGTCGGTCTACGTCATTGTCAATCACTGGCCTTCGCGTGGCGCTTCGAGTCCGGCCCGTGAGCGTGCCGGCTATCAGGTGCGCCTTTTGAAGGACGCGCTGATGAAGGAAAACAAGGATGCTAAGGTTATCATCATGGGCGACCTTAACGACGATCCCAACAACCGCAGTGTGACGCACGCTCTCGGTTGTGTGAGCGAGCAGAAGGATGTAAAGAATGCCACCGACCTCTTCAATCCTTGGTACAACACGCTCTATAAGGTGGGTCAGGGTACGCTTCTCTACGACGGTAAGTGGAATCTTTTTGACCAGATTATCCTTTCCGGCAACTTCATAGGTAGCGACCGTTCCACGCTCAAGTTCTACCGCAACGAAATCTTCCTCCGCGACTATCTCCTCCAGCAGGAAGGACGCTACAAAGGCAGTCCCCTCCGCACCCATGCTGGTGGCGTTTGGCTCAACGGCTACTCCGACCACCTTCCCACTTACGTCTATCTCGTGAAGGAAGTGAAATAACAGTGCCTTGCCGAAGCTTTCGGCTTACGCGCATACATTATATATATAAGAAGCAATTCCGCAGATATGACAACCTTTCGGGTTGGTCGTATCTGCGGAATTGTTTTTACGCTAACGCATTTCGTAAAAATTCCAAGGCATGAAATTAAAATTCCAAGGCTTGAAATTTAAATTCCAAGCCTTGGAATTTTTGTTTCAAACGAGGGAGTTCGTTTTGAAACTGCACATATTTGATTTTCAGTGCGTTATGGGGATGCTCGCTCTTTTTCTCAAAAAGGGCGTTCTTTGGCGGTTGAAAATGTCTCTTTGCTTGAGTTGAGAATCGTGGTTTTAAAACAATTGTTTCAGTACGGCGAGTGACTTCAGTTCGGGAAAAGAGGGAAGGTGAAGTCTGTAGAAGGTATTAATAAGTTCCAGGAGGCGTGAGCGCTCCGCGCCGTTGAAGCGGAACACACGCATATTGCCGTAGCGCATGCGCAAAATGAGCGGAACAAGGGCGGCGTCGTGCGGTTCCAGTACATCGGCGTGCATGGGCTTCGTAGCGGTGAATGTGCACGAACGCATGTCGAACCATGCGCCTTGGGTGTAGTTCTCCACGCTCGGCATGAAACCCAAGAACCGCGTGAGGCGCAGAAGGAACACTATGTGGAAATTCGAAAAGTGGTGCTCGCTCGCGTCAAGCCATTCCATACTTTTCTCTACGAAAGCAAAAACTCCGCGTGCGTCGCTCTCCGTCCGCACGGCATAGTGAAGAAATTCTGCAAGAAAAAGCGCCATGGCCGATTTGTACGGGTCGTAGGGTAGGGAAGAGAAGGCGTAGGCCGACTGCACCGCCTTCGGCCGTTGGAACTGTGCCGTGGGTCGGTCGTTCCATTCTACGTCGAGCAACGCCAACGGCTGAAACAGCGTGTGGCGTACCTGTGCGCGGCGCGAACGGCTCACGCGCACCATCATCGTGACGCATCCGCGCGCTTCGGTGAGCAAGTCAACAATCAGTTGTTCGTCGCCATAACGTAGCGTGGTCAGTACAATTGCTTTCGACTTCATAGCGGTCTTGGAATGTTGGAGGGCGATCCTTTATATATATAATGGGTGAAAATTCAGGTTGTAAAGCATGCGTCTGTTCGCAAATCCATGCACACAACTGAATCGTTTCGGCAAACATTGTCCTTAGCAAAGTTAGGAAAAACGCCCTGCGAAAGCCCTAAAATGGGGCTTGGAAGCAGAAAAATCACTTTTTTCGAAAAAAAATAGGGAAAAGGCTTGGTGGGTATATCAAAAGACCGTACCTTTGCACTCGCAAATAAGGCACAGCGCCTTACGAAGCAAAACAAAAACAACGGCTTGGTCCCTTCGTCTATCGGTTAGGACGAGAGATTTTCATTCTCTAAAGAGGAGTTCGACTCTCCTAGGGACTACTAAATAAAAAAGAAAAAAAGAATAATGGCAAACCACAAATCATCTGTAAAAAGAATTCGTCAGACGGCGTCTCGCAGACTGCACAACAGATATTACGCTAAGACCATGCGTAACGCAGTACGTAAGCTCCGTGCTACGACTGACAAAGCAGCTGCCGTAGAACTTCTGCCGAAAGTGCAGAAGATGTTGGACAAGCTCGCCAAGAACAACCTCATCCACAAAAACAAGGCTTCTAACATCAAGAGCAGCGTAATGACTCACGTCAACAAGCTCGCCTAAGCCAACAGGTTGTTAATAAGGAATTTTAAAAGCTCTTTGCTAATCTAGCAAAGAGCTTTTTTGTGTTACAAAACGGATTATTTGGGGTAAGAGCTATTTTAGACGGATATTCTTATGTGGTTTAATCGCAGAATAGTTCCCTCAAGCGCAGAAAAGTAAAAATCCGCTACTTTTTCGTAACTTTGCCGCTGAAACTTTCGGGTTAAATCCCTAAGGGTGGTTCTATAAATTAGCTTTGTCAGATTTCGGTGCTATTTTTCGTCCA
>CAVKJJ010000008.1:11712-70603 GCA_963656685.1 bacterium
TGTGAACGAAGGAGCATAGCGGGCTATGCGACTGAGCGAACAAGCAAAAGGAACGAAAAAGAGCCCGAAAGATGGCAAAACGCCACTTGAGCGAATTTGTACATTATACGGTGGTAATTTATAGAACCACCCTAAAGTAACTCAACTTTCGGAGGCTCACCTCACCGCGGCAAGCATCTGGGCCAGTCCGTCGGCAGCCTGCTGGAGCGGTTTTGCCACCATGCCCTTCATGAAGAAGTTCACTTCGGCACCCACCGTCACACGCATGCGACACTCCTCCTCGCCGTGGGGCAAGAGCTGTATCCACAAATAGAGCTGAACGGGTGCGCCCTCTGAGGCGAACTTGATGCACTTCGGCTCCTCGCGTTCCACCACGCGCAACGTGATTTCGCCCAGCGGCGAACTGATGCAGATGGAGTCGGCATCGAACGACATGTTCTCAGCGTAGCGCTGAAGTTCCGCCATCTTGTCGGCAGGCACCTGCTCAGAGAGACGCTGCTGCACCTCAGGGTCGGCAAGGCGTTCCTTGATGGAAGAAAGATTGTTGAGATTGGAAAAACGGTTGTAAACCACAGTCTGAGGCTGCGGAATCTGCTTTATTTCGCTTTCAAATTTAGAGAGTGACATAAGCTTTGGAGATTTCGTTTGATATTTTCTGAATAAGAAAGCAGCGCACAACGCAACTGCAATTGCGGCTGCGAAGTTACGCTTTGCCGCACAAAAAGCAAAACTTCGCCCTATCAATTGCCCCACACACCCATTATGCCGTCAAAACTAACAAAGCCCTATCCCTCATTTCCGAAAAAAAACATAACTTTGCCGTGCCGTCATACACACGTGCGACGGTAGCCGGTAAGCATACCCTCTGAGGAACATGCTTGCCGCACAAAATAAGCAATGACCGGACGGATTTATAATCCATAAATTGCCGTCTCTGAAATAAAAACCTCAAAACTCCAGACAAGGCGTTTTGACAATGTTATAGAACCAAACAAAGAAATGTCTGAAAACTACAGTCTGAGTCACCTCAAGGAACTTGAGGCAGAATCCATACACATCATTCGTGAAGTAGCAGCCGAGTTTGAAAACCCCGTCATGCTCTACAGCATCGGCAAGGACTCCAGCGTCATGGTACGTTTGGCCGAAAAAGCCTTCGCCCCCGGCCGTCCGCCCTTCCCCCTCATGCACATCGACTCGAAGTGGAAATTCAAGGAAATGCTCACCTTCCGCGACTGGTATGCAAAAGAACATGGATGGAACCTCATCGTGGAAAGCAACATGGAAGCCTTCAACGCCGGCGTAGGTCCCTTCACACACGGATCTAAGGTCCACACCGACCTCATGAAGACACAAGCCCTGCTCCATGCACTAGACAAACACAAGTTCGACGCAGCCTTCGGCGGAGCACGCCGCGACGAAGAAAAAAGCCGCGCCAAAGAGCGCATCTTCTCCTTCCGCGACCAGTTCCACCAGTGGGACCCCAAAAACCAGCGACCCGAGCTTTGGGACATCTACAACGCACGCGTCCACAAAGGCGAAAGCATACGCGTGTTCCCCCTTTCAAACTGGACCGAACTCGACATCTGGCAATACATTCGCCTCGAAAACATACCCATCGTTCCCCTCTACTTCGCCAAAGAGCGCCCCACGGTCGAAATTGACGGACAGCTCATCATGCCCGACGACGACAGACTGCCCGAACAGTACCGCGACCAAATAAAAATGCGAAAAATACGTTTCCGCACACTCGGATGCTGGCCCCTCACCGGAGCCATCGAAAGCGAAGCCGACACCATAGAGAAAATCGTAGAAGAAATGATGACCACCACAAAGAGCGAACGCACCACACGCGTCATCGACTTCGACCAAGAAGCCTCTATGGAACAAAAGAAGCGCGAAGGATATTTCTAAGCCTCCGCTTCGCCCCCCTTCCCCCAAAAAAGAACTTTTCATTAACAGGTGGCATAATATATAGAACCACCCTTAAATCCATACCGCCCGCCATCGGCTGACACCCAAACACCGTCAGCCGATGATGCGCGGACTTTTATCCACTTAACAAAACATTTTTTTGACTATGCTTTCTTTCATAGCTGCAAACTACAAAAAAGGAGACCGCATTGAGATATGCTGCTCCGAAGGAAAAACCTCAGGTGAAATCGTATTCGTAGACCACAACGGCATCGTGCTCCTTCTCCCCAACGGAGAACTTTGCGGAATAGCTGCCGCCGACGTACGCTCCTTCACCGCTCCAAAGCCAGCCAACATTGTTCTGCCCAACAACGCAGGCCACAACACATACGCTCCCACTGCTGCACCCGCACCGCAAGCACAGCCCAGCGAAGAAACGCTACCCACTCCCGAAGCCGAAACGCCCAGCGAAGAAAAATGCACGTCAATAGCCGATGTCCTTGAGCCCGAAGCCGCTCCCGAGGACGGCAACGCGCTCACCGGCGCCATCTCTACACCCGGTGTGAAAGTGGTAGGAAAAATTTCGCTCGAAGATCTTAAGAAAGTTGACCCCAAATTCAACAAGAGCTACATCTTCAACAAAAAAGACAACAACGCCGGAAATGAAGTGAAGGCCATGGGACGCATCACCCATTTCAACCCCATGAAGAACTACGGCTTCATTCACGACGACGAAATAAACTCCGACCTCTACTTCAACCTCCTCAGCATCGTGGACGACACGCTCAAGCGCAACGTGAAAGTAGGCACACCCGTTGTCTACTCCATGAAACGCAACGCTGTGGGTTACGTAGCGTTCGGCATTCACGCTCCCGCAAGCATCGACGAACTCCTCGACCTTGTTGACGCACACATCGAAAAGGGACACTTCACTACCGCCGAAGTTCTCCTCGACCACATCCTCAAAGTCGACGCCAACAACCGCGACGCACTCGACCTCATGGCCGAAGTAAAGTCGTTCCTCCCTTCAAAGAACTACAACGCGCCCAAAGCACCGAAGGCTCCTAAGGCTCCGCAGCAGACAACCTTCAACACCTTCAAGAAAGACAACAACACTTTCAACGAAGACGTGCTCTACGCCAAAGCCAAGCGCGCCTCGCTCGAGAAGAACTACGACGAAGCCGAAAAGCTCTACATCAAAGCACTCCATGCCGGACAACGCGTAGAAAGCTGCGTGAAGGATATGTTGCAGATCTACGTGACGCACTACAAGCACGCCGACACGCCCGAAGAGACCGAAAAGGCGCTCCACAACGCACTCGCTGCCTACGACAAGTACAAGAGCTACCTCACCGACGACCTCTCCACCTTGCAGTTCCTCGCCGGTAACTTCTACCTCCCGCTCAACGAATATGAGACCTACCTCGAACTCTCCAAGAAGATTCTCACTCGCCCCGAAGTCAACACCACCTCCAAGCGCGTGTTCTACCTCTGGCAGCAAGCGCTCGCTCTCCACAAGCTCAACCGCGACGAAGAGGCGCTCGCCATGCTCGGCGAAGGACTCAAGCAAAGTCCCAACCACACGCAGATGAAGAATCTCAAGGAAGTGATTGAACACCCCGAACTCTTCCCCTTCAGCAATCCCGCCAACAACATAAAGGGCGAAGCTGAACCACAGAGTGAAGTTCCCGAAGCTGCTCCCGCCGAAGCCGAACCGCAACAGCCAGCCGAAGAAGCCGCTACCACGGAAGAAAGTTTCGCAGAGTAATTCCTCGCAGCGGACACATCCTCCCCACCCTTTCGGGTTTATGCCTTTACCTCATGGAAGTAAATGCATAAACCCGATTTTTTGTACTTCCAAGACTTTGCGACGCTTGCGCCAACCATGGGGGCGAGGTTTTCAAAACCTCGCGCTCTACACGGCCGTCACGGGCGGTACGACTCAAACTTTAGCCAACCGCCCCAACCGCAGAACTTCTCTCCAACACGCCACTAAATCAGCTCTTCGCTTGCCATTTCAAGCCTTAGATTGTAAATTTGCAACATTCATTCTTTGCACAAACAACCATCATGCGTAACTCTTCAGCTCTTCGATATACCTCTTTCAAAGTAAAAGAACCCGCCAAACTTCTCGAATTCATCCAGCGCGCACTCGACGGCGTAAGCCACAGCCGCGCCAAAGCCATCCTTTCCGGCGGAGGCATACGCGTGGACCGCAAGATAGTCCGCCAGTTCGACCTTGAACTTGCGCCCGGACAACTCGTGGAAATATCCAAGCGCAAGCCCAAAGGCGAACTCCGTTCTAAATTCGTAAGAATCGTATACGAAGACCCGCAAGTCATCGTCATTGAAAAAGCCGTAGGCATCCTCTCCATGGCATCAGACCACCACGCCTTCTGCGTGAAGAAAGTGCTCGACGACTACTTCCACCACACTCACCAGAAGTGCACCGCCCACGTGGTGCACCGCCTCGACCGCGACACCTCCGGACTCCTCGTCTACGCCAAAACACTCGAAGCAGAACAGATACTCGAACACAACTGGCGCGACATCGTCACCGACCGCCGCTACATGGCACTCGTCTCTGGCGAACTGGAACAAACGGAAGGCACCGTGGAAAGTTGGCTCAAGGACAACAAAGCCTACTTCACCTACTCCTCACCCGTTGACAACGGCGGAAAATACGCCATCACCCACTACCGCCAAATGCGCACCGACGGACGTCACTCCCTCGTGGAACTCAAACTCGAGACGGGACGCAAAAACCAAATTCGCGTACACATGCAGGACCTCGGCCACCCCGTCTGCGGCGACATCAAATACGGCAACGGCGACAATCCCATAGGCCGTCTCGCACTCCACGCCTTCCGCCTCAACTTCTACCACCCCATGACAGGCGAACCCCTTCACTTCGAAACCGGTGTACCCCGAAGCTTTGCCGCAGCACTCAACAAAAAAGGCCGCGAACAGGAATAAGCACTCCCAAGACGCATCATCCCATGCCAAACCGACAGGAAACAGCCACGTGACGAGCCTTTTCAACCAAGACCCACTTTTTTATTGTCTATCCGAAAGGCTCGCACACGAAAGGCTAAATTTTTGCGAACCAACTGTACTAAAACACGAACAAAAGGCAAGAAGGATATTTGCCGAACCAACCGAAAATCAATAACTTTGCCCATGTGCCGTGTCCACTTGTGAGCCGCACATCCTTGTCCAATACTCAAGGGCGCAAATTTATGCGGCCCCCATCTCTCACCTTAACCTCCGCTGCGAAGGACGCACAAGCAAAGTGAACCCAATGGAAACAACAGACCAGCGCATAGAACAACTCGCCGGCGCGATGCCGCCCATCACGCTCGACGAGATGAAGTCCATAAGGCTCATGAACCGTACGGACTGCAAATACGTGACCAACATGGACACGCTTGCCAAACTGCTCGACCTTACACGCAACAGCTACTACGCACAGGTCATTGGCGACAAGCGCGTATGTGGTTATGCCACCACCTATTTCGATACCAAAGGCACCAACACCATGTACCGCCAGCACGAGACAGGACGCAAACCACGGCAGAAAGTGCGCGTACGCACCTACCTCGAAAGCCACATCTCCTTTCTCGAAGTGAAGAAGAAGGACAACCACGGCAAAACGTCCAAAACGCGTGTAGCCGTACCTTCACTCGAAAGTGTGGTCAACGAAGGCGTAGGCAACGAATTCCTCCAGCAGTCCACCGGATTCACCTTCCACGACGTGGTGCCCACCGTGAGCAACCGCTTCAACCGCATCACCCTCGTCAACCATGCCAAGACGGAACGCCTCACCATCGACTTCGACATACATTTCCACAATCTGCTCACAGGAGAAGATACCGACATGGACAACATCGTAGTCGTAGAACTCAAGCGCGACGGACGCGTTGCTTCGCCCATCATCCCCATTCTGCGGCAACTGCGCATCAAGCCCTCCGGATTCAGCAAATACTGCATAGGAGCTTCCGTAACCGACGAAACGTTGCGCGCCAACCGCTTCAAGAAACGCCTTGTGAAAATACGTAAGGTAGCCGAAAAATAAAACCGTAAACTCTTCATGCAAAACAAATTGGTTACCCCATAAAATCCCTGCAACACAATGACAAACTTCTGGAACCACTTCTTCTCGCCCGAAAACTTCAGCTTCACAGCCGGCATGGGCGAAATCATTGCAAGCCTGTTGCTCAACACGCTTGTAACATGGATTGTCGTACACTTCTTCTACTATCCAAAAGGACGCCGACGCGACTACTACTTCACGTTCATACTCCTTTCTGTCAGCATATTCATGCTCATTGCCCTACTCCTCCACAACAACAACGACATGGGCATCGGAGCAGCACTCGGACTCTTCGCCATCTTCGGCATCATCCGCTACCGCACGGAAAGTGTGCCCATCCGCGAAATGACCTACCTCTTCTTCCTCGTGGCACTCTCCGTGCTCAACGGACGATGCCACGAAATCACATTCCTCGAAGAACTCATCATCAACGTCATCTTCATCGCTTGCGTGTGGGTGTGCGAGAATTTCCTCACTTCAAGCAGCGAAGGTTGCAAGTTTGTCAAGTACGACAACATTGACCTCATCAAGCCCGAACGCTACGACGAACTCAAAGCCGACCTCGAAGAGCGTCTCGGCCTCAAGATAACACGCGTAGAAGTAGGCGCGGTAGACTTCCTCACGGACATGACCATGATTCGCGTGTTCTACGTCGACCCCGCCCGCCGCATCAAGTCGGTAGACCGCCTCTTTAAACTTCCGAGAGACTGATACAACTGCCGCCTGACATCTTCTTCATTTCCAATAAATAATTTCGTTCTCCCATGAAGCGCTACATACCCCTTCTCCTTGCTGCCTGCGCCGCAATGCCCGCCGCTGCCGAAGACGACTTCGGCATTTGGTCCGGCGTCAGCGTGGAGAAAAGCATCACGAAAAAGTTCTCTGCCGACCTCTCTCTCGGTTTCCGTGCCGAAGACAAACTGCAGCGCGTGGCTCGCTGGGACGTCGGAGTCGGCGTAGGCTACAAACCGCTCAAGTGGCTTTCCATCGGAGCCGGCTACACCTATATATATGGACGTAACGGACAGGAAACGAAGACGGACTACAAAAACAAACTCGACGACGACGGCAATCCCGTCTTCAACGGCTACAACGTAGACCACGGCTTTTGGCGCAACCGTCACCGCGCCACCTTCGACGTGACAGGCAAACTCTCCGCCGGCCGTTGGACCTTCGCCCTTCGCGAACGCTACCAATACACCCACTACGCCGCCACATCGACCGTACGCGACCGCTACCGTTCGGAAATTCCCGCGGCACAACTCGCGTCCTACACGGGCGACGTTTACGAATGGAAAGGTCACAGCTTCGCCCGTTTCACTCAAACCGACAACGACAAAAAGGCTAAAGACCGCCACACGCTACGCTCACGCCTCACGGTAGAGTACAACATTCGCCATTGCCCGCTCACGCCCTACGTCTCCGCCGAACTCTACAACGACTTCAGCGACAACTTTGACCTAGACAAGAGCCGCTTCATGGCGGGAGCAGAATGGAAAATCACCAAGCGCCACCGCCTTGACTTCGCCTATCTCTTCCAGAACAGCAGCGACGACGACAACGACGGGCATCTCCACGCCATAAACATCGAATACAAGTTTAAATTCTAAACCAAACGATATGAAAAGTTTACGTCTTTTCGGACTGGGTCTCGGCCTGGCTCTCGGCCTCACGGCCTCCGCACAATCCTACCTCACCTTCCGCCAAACCGACGGCAGCGAAAAGAGCCTCAGCACGTCAGGACTCAAACTGACGTTTGCCGACGGCAAACTCGTAGCTACCAACGGAAGCGAAACGGCAACCTTCGCCCTTTCCAGCATGGCGAAGATGTACTTTTCCAATAGCTCCACAGCCATAGACCAAATCAACACGGCAGAAGTGTCGGCCTCCATCGTGAACGGCACACTGCAAGTAAACGCACCTGCCGGCACTCCCGTCAGCGTATACGGACTTGACGGACGCGAAATGCCCCACCAAGGTCTCGCAAGCGGCGTGTACGTAGTAAGAGTGGGCCAGAAAGTGCTCAAACTGATGGCTAAATAAACACAACGCCACCATGAAGCACTTATTACTCACCTTCCTCGCAGCAACGGCATTTTCCACGCTGCAAGCACAAACGCTGAAAGTTTACCAAGGCCAAGTGTGCACGGCATTCCCTGCCGCCACTGTAGGCGACATGACTTACGCCTCCTCCGGCACGTTGCTCACCATCAAAGGACACGAGTTTACACTTTCAGAGGTAGACAGCATCACCGTCGACACGTCCGCCTACACCGAAAGCAGCGTAGACGTCTACTATGCCACCGACGGCAAAGCTCGTCTGACCATCAGCGAAGACGTGGCAACCCAGTTGACGGCGAGTGCCACGGCTGCCGACGTAAGCATCGTGGCTTCCGACGCGCTAAGTAAAGAAATCAACTACACGCTCCACGGCACCAGCGCTGACGGTTCGTTCTATATGGACGGCTCCTACAAAGCCACCTTCACCCTCAACGGCCTTACGCTGACCAACACGCGTGGTGCAGCCATTGCCATCGACTGCGGAAAACGCATCAACGTGGTAGTCACCGACGGCACGGTCAACACGCTTTCCGACGCCACGGGCGGCACACACAAAGCCTGCTTGTTCATCAACGGCCACGCTGAGTTCAAGGGCGGCGGCACGCTCAACGTGGCTGGCAACACGAAGCACGCCTATGCCTCAGACGAATACACGTGGTTCAAGCCCTCCTTCGGCACGTTCAACGTAACAGCTGCCGAAAGCGATGGTCTTCACATTCAGCAATACTTCCGTCAAGACGGCGGCACGGTCAACGTGAGCGGCACGAAGGGCGACTGCGTGGACGTAAGCGTCACGAAGGACGCTACCGACGAGCAAAACGGTCAAGCCATTCTCAACGCCGGCACGCTCACCATGAACGTAGCAGCCGACGACGTGAAAGGTCTGAAGACGGACAGTACAGTCACCATTGCCGGCGGTACGCTCAGTGCAGAAGTGAGCGGTCTTGGCACGAAAGGCATCAGTGCTGGCACCGACCTCGTCATCAGTCAGAAGACCGAAACGACAACTGTAGTAAAGATGAACGTCACGGGCACCACCTATCACAAGGACCAAGACGACGAGTCGAAGTGTCGCGGCATCAAGGTGAAAGGCAACTTCACCTTCGACGGCGGCACCATCTCCATGAGTGTGACGGGCAAGAAAGCCAAAGGCATCTCCGTTGACGGCACTTACACCTACGTGAGCGGCACAACCAACGTAATTCCAGAATAACTCCCGTTTGAACCTTACGATAAAACTTTAAAAGGCTCTCTTCACCGCAAAGGTGGAAGAGAGCCTTTTATTTTTTATATCGTCAATACTGCATGCTGAAGCTGATGCCTCGGCGCTGCATGTCGCGGAGCGTGGGACGGAGACGGCGGAGGAAGTCTTCCCACGAATGAGTCTTTGCGGGACTCCATCCCACTTCGGCGAGCGCGAGGGCACGGGGATATGCTTGATAGTAGATGCGTTCGGGCGAGTTGATACATTCGCTCCATAGCGTGCCAGCCACACCGAAGAGGTTGTTCTTCTCGAAGTCTTCGCCCATACCCCATGAGGGATCGAGCGAATAGGTCTGCTTGAGGGATGTGGAAGGCATGCCCCAGTTTACTTCCGGCATGTCGCCCGGAGCCATGGGATAGTCGAAGTAGCAGTGCTCTCCGGGGCAAAGCATAATCTTCGCATTGTTTCGGACGGCAGCGTCGAGAGCGGGCTGAGTGAGTCCCATGCGCCAGGCGAAGGTGACGCAACCCGGCTGTATCTCCTTGAAGTCCGTTTCGTACCAGAACATGGGAGTCTTGGCGTATTTGGTGCGCAGCGTGTCGATGACGCGGTCGAAGAGATACTTCTGCAGACGCCAGTTTTCGGAACGGTCGGTTGACGTGATGCCGAGTTGCTGCTTTAGTGCCTGACATTTGGGGCAGGAGGTCCAGCAGTCGAGTGCAGGATTGCCGGCTTCGTCGCCACCGAGGTGAACGTAGGGAGAGGGGAAGATGTCGGCGAGTTCGCGGAACACATTGCCGAGGAATTCGAAGGTAAATTCGTTACCCGGGCAGAGCAGTTCGTTCGAGACGCCGCAGATGGTGCGAATGGGCACTTGTTTAGCGCCGCAGGTGAGTTCGGGATAGGCGTGGATGGCAGCCACTTCGTGGCCGGGCATTTCTATTTCGGGGATGACGTCGATGTGGTATTCGGCGGCATAGCGCACCAACTCGCGCATTTGTTCTTGGGTGTAGTAGCCGCTGATGGGCATTTGCATGTCGTCCATTCCCACGCGTGAGGTACACTCAGAAGTGAGTTTCGGATACTGCTTGATTTCTATGCGCCACGACTGGTCGTCGACGAGGTGGAGGTGGAGCGCATTGAGTTTGTAACGCGCCATCTCGGGGATGAAAGCCTTGAGGTCATCGAAAGGCACGAAGATGCGGCACGGATCGACCATAAGCTCGCGCATGTGGGTGCGGGGCTGGTCGGCAATGGTGAGTTGGGGGATGGCGGCACAGCAAGTGCCGTCGGCATCGGCGCGAAGGAGCTGGTCGAGCGTCATGAGTCCGTAGAAGACGCCTGCAGCACTTCCGCCGTGGATGTCCACTCCGTGTTCGTTGACGGTGAGCGTGTAGGCTTCCTTGTCGGTGAGTTTCGGGTCAATGCCGAGGGTGAGCGTGGCTTTGTCCTTTGCGGAAGATTTTCCAAGACGTGCGCGGAGAATTTCTTCGGCTTTGGTGCATTCGTTGGCGAGCCCGTTTTCAGCCACCACGTCCCACTGTGCACGTACGCTGAGCGGACGCGCTTCTTTGTTGACTGTGAGGGAGGCTGGCTGCGGCACGAGGGCTTCTTCGGGATTGCAAGTGGCAGAAGAACGCTTTTCGCCGGTGAAGAACACGTTCCAACCTTCGGCGCGGCGGTATTTCAGTTCTGCGCCTTTGGGCACGATGAGCTTCACCTTCTTGCGGTCTATTCCGGCAAACGTTGAGGCACTGGCTTGTGGCGGTGTGGAGGAATTTACGCAGAGTGTGCGCAGACCTGCAAGGCGTGCGAAGGCAAACTCGCCAAGGATGGGTGTGCCTTCAATGGTCACTTCCGTGATGCCGGAGCAGGAAGAGAAGGCACAGTCGCCCACGCGTTCGAGCGACGCGGGGAGCACCACGCGTTGGAGGGCGGTGCAAGCGAAGAAGGCTTGCGTGCCTATGCTGCGGAGGTTTTTGGGGAATGTGACGTTTTGTAGCTTGTGGCGCGAATGGAACGCATTGTTGGGAATGTCGGGACATTCCGCCTCGCTAAGGTCTACACTGCGGAGCTGCCAGCAGAGGTCGCGTAGCTGACGGAAGTCGGAGTTGCCTTGTGTGGAAAGTTTTCCCGTCAGCTTGAGTTCGGTGGCAGCGGCCTTTTGTTCGGCTTCGAGGTTGTCCATGCGGCTCACGGTTTGTGCCGCAAGCGGGAGGCTGAGCAGTGCGAGCGCCAAGGTGGAAAGGATTTTCATAGCGATTTGGTTTGGTTTTTCGTTACGTTCTCTGGTTCGGGGAATGAACGTATGAGTCAGAAAGTTATTTTTCTCGTTCCGTCTTCGAGTTCTTCAATGTCCACGCGGACCACGTCGCCGGGGAGTATTTCCTCAACGAGTTCGGGCCACTCTATGAAGCAGAGGGCGCCGGAGTAGAAGTAGTCCTCGTAGCCCATGTCGTAGACTTCCTCTAGTTTCTTGATGCGGTAGAAGTCGAAATGGTAGATGAGTTCGCCCGTTGTGTCGGAGCGATATTCGTTGACAATACTGAAGGTGGGTGAGTTCACCACGTCTGTCACGCCGAGTGCTTCGCAAACGGCTTTGATGAAGGTGGTTTTTCCAGCCCCCATTTTTCCGTAGAAGGCAAAAACGGTGTTTTGGTCGATGGCCTTGACAAACTGCGCGGCAGCTTCGGGCATATCGTTGAGTGACTTGAGAAGGAGTTCCATATTTTATATTTTTTCTTATTGGCGCACGAGTTTTATGCCCACGTCGGTGATGCCGGGGAGCATTTCGGTGCGCATGAGGTGAGTGATGCGTATGTCGGCCGAGGCGCCTTCAGTCAGCATCATCTCGGTGAACGGCATTTCGTATTGATAAACGCTGACTCCGGTGCCTGTGACGTCGCCGTCGGCATTGGCGAGCGTGCACTCCACGGTGTCGCAACGCTGCGCTTCGGGGTTGTGCCACTGCTGCCGCACGACGAGCCAAAGCGTTTGGAAGGGATAGGGTGTGGAGGCCGAACTGCGTATGCCGATGGTCATGGCGTAGCGTCCCGAATGGCGAAGGGTGTCAACGTGGTAGTGGAGCGTGTCGCCTTTTTCCCATCCTTCCACGGGTGTGGAGCAGTAGGAGTAGCAAACGGGGGTGTGCTCACATGCCGCAAAGAGGCATAGGGCGAGGAGTGCAAAGAGCGAGCGCATGACTTTGGTCATTCTTTCTTTTCTTTTTCTGCGATTGGAAATAGACGGACAAACACAGGTTCGTTATTCATTCGTCTGGCTGTCTCCGCGCGAGGGCTTTGGGCGGTTGGGACGGGGGCGTCGCTGCGACTTTTCGTTGCGGTTTCCACCTTCGTTGTCGGAACGTTCGGGTCTGTTGCGACGTTCGTTGCGGCGGTCGTCACCGTTGCGACGGTCGTTGCGGCGATTGTTGTCGTTGCGGCGTTCGGTCGGTTTTTCGCTTTCGGCCTCGTTGTTGTTCTTTTCGGGACGGTTCTTGCGGTTGTTTCGCGACTGCTTGCGGCGTGCCTTGTCGAAGCGTGTGAGGTCGTCCTGCTCGGCGAGGTCAACGGGTCGCTTGGGCTCTTGCGGTCCGTCGGGCTCGAGGGTGAGCGGCTTTTCGCCGGCTGCGTTGATACGGATTACTTCTGCGGCGCGGTCGGTGGTGATGGTCACGAGGTTTACGGCCATGCGTCGGTCGGTGCTGTAGGTGACAAGACCGGCAAGTGTGTCGGCTTTGAAGAAGTAGTAGGTGGAGTCGGCAGTCTCGAGCTGGATGTTGCGCTGGGGAAGTGCTTTTGCGGCTTCCATGTATACGTCCACTTCGTAGTTGAGGCAGCATTTGAGTTTGGCACACTGTCCGGCGAGTTTCTGCGGATTGGGTGTGATGTCCTGGAAGCGTGCGGCGGCGGTGCTTACGGAACTGAAGTTTTTCATCCATGTGGCGCAGCAGAGTTCGCGTCCGCAGGGGCCTATTCCGCCAATGCGTCCGGCTTCCTGGCGTGCACCGATCTGCTTCATTTCTATGCGCACGTGGAACGTCTCGGCAAGCACTTTGATGAGTTTGCGGAAGTCTACGCGCGCGTCGGCAATGTAGTAGAAGATGGCTTTGTTTCCGTCGCCCTGATACTCTACGTCGCCAATTTTCATCTGCAGTTCGAGGTCTTTGGCTATTTGACGCGCACGAATCATGGTTTCGTGTTCGCGTGCTTTGGCTTCTTCGTACTTCTCGATGTCGCCGGGTCGTGCTTTGCGGTATACGCGCTTAATTTCGGTGCCTTGCTTGAGGTTGGCTTTCTGCATCTGCAGGAGCACGAGTTTTCCGGTGAGGGTGACCACTCCGATGTCGTGTCCGGGCTGTGCTTCAACGGCCACGGTGTCGCCTTTGACGAGGTCGATGTGGTTGTCGTTGCGGTAGAATCCCTTACGTGTGTTTTTAAACTGCACTTCGACGTAGTCCGTCATTTCGTTGTTGCCGGGCACGTCGGCGAGGTAGTCGAACGTGTTGAGCTGATGGTCGGAGCGTCCGCATCCGCAGGCTGCGATGCCGCGCAGGGAGGCGTCGCCCCATTGGCAATGGTTGCAGCCGCCTTCGTTGGTACACTGGGCGCAGTTGTTCTCGCATGCGCTTTCGTTGCCCTCCTCGCTGTGGCAGCAGTGGGAGCAGGCTTTTGTGCCGGCTTCGGGAGCTGCGGCGAACGTGTCGGCGGCTTCGTTGGTGGGATTCTGTATTTCTTGTTGTGAATCGTTCATAAATGAAGAGGATTGGAGATATATGTTGTGTGGCTTTTCCGTACGGTGGGTTCCATAAAATGGGAGTAGCACGTGGGGGAGCCAGAGAGTTCGTTATTGCTGTTTGAGGAGCATGATGACTTTGAGCGCGAAGTCGAAGAATACCATGCGTGCGTTGACGTTCTGCGCGATGTCGCGCTGTGCGGCGGATATTTCATCCATCAGCCCGATGACGTTGCGCTCGTTGACGAAGCGTGCAAAGTTTTTGGAGAAGTCGCTTTCCTGTCGCGTCATGTAGTTGAGCTCGGGGAGGTGGAAGTTGTACATGAAGTTTTCGCGTATGAGCCTTTGCGCGTATTCCAGGAAGGCTTTCTGCTTTTCTCTTCCCCAGGATGCGATGTTGACGGCCCATTCGTTGAGGTCGCGTATCTTTCTCATGTAGCAGAGTCGCATGAAGAGGACGAACATGTCGAAGAACTGTGCGGTGTCGGCGTCGCGCGTCACTTCTTCGCAGGCTTTGATGAAGTTTCCTTCCGAGGCACGTGCCACGCAGAGGGCGTCGTCGCTCTCGAGCCCTGCAAGGCTCTGGAGTGCGGCTGCCATGTCGGCGGCGGCAAGGGGCGGAAAGTCTATGCGCTGCGTTCGGCTCTGTATGGTGGCGAGTATGCGTTCGGGGTGGCTTGTGGTGAGGACGAAGACGGTTTGCTGCGATGGTTCTTCGAGCACTTTGAGCATTTTGTTTGCCGTGGCTTCGTTCATGCGGTCGGCGTTCCATATGACCACCACTCTGTAACCGCCCTGACTGCTCACACGACTGAGCTCGTCGATGAGCCGGTTGGCTTCGGCCACGTTGATGAGCGACTGCTGGTTTTCGACGCCTATGCGGCGCAGCCACTGCTGGAGGCTGAAGTAGGGCGACGAGGCTATCTGCTCGCGCCATTCGTCGATATACTGTGTGCTAACGACTTGTGTGGACGATGCGGCAGCAGAGCGTACCACGGGGTAACTGAAGTGGAGGTCGGGGTGGGCGAGTTTGCTTGCCATGCGACATCCGGCACACGCTCCGCAGGGTTCGCCGTCGGGCGTGGGACTTTTACACAGCAGCCGGTTGGCGAGGGCAAGTGCCATGGGCAGTTTGCCGCTGCCTTCTGGTCCTGCAAAGAGCAGGGCGTGTGGCAGTCGGCCTTCGTCTGTCATTCGGCGGAGTTGTGTTTTCACTTCGCCTTGTCCTATTACGTCGCTGAAGCGCATGGTGTGTGGGTTCGGAGGGGGTGTATGTGGTGTGTTGCCGTGGTTTTTGGGGAGCGAAAATGCGCTGGTGCGCATCTTCGCCAAGCAAAGATAGTGTAACTGAGTTGAAACTCAAAGTTTCTGCCTAAAGACTTTGGGAAGATTCGACTGCAAAATGTAAATTTGCCAACGAGAAAATATTTGACTATGGAATGGTTTGAAAATTTGCCCGCAAGTTGTCCTCCATCAGACGCGACGATGTGCAAAGGCTCTTTTTACAGGGTTTCTCATGGAAACCCTGCGAAATCTAGCGACTTTTTCTCCCAAAGGCATTTGGCACCAGACAAAACTTTTCAGGGAGAAGGTATTGACGAATGCATAGTTCGGGCAGTTTCTCTATTTGCCGAACTGAGTGATGCTAAGAATTTGCTTAAACTTCCCAAATTCAAGAATGCGAACATCGCAGAATTGCATCTTGAAAAAAGCGACGGGATGATTAAGAAAACCTTCAAGAAATCTCACTATTCATGGCGGAGGAGTAAAGCATTTGATGTCAACAAAGCAAATATCATATAACTATGAACAAAAAGCAATCCATATTGAAAATAGAGAGCATATTGGAGTATTACGACAATCCTCAATTGCTGACAGCAAGGGATTGTTTCGACACTTTATACCTCTGCTTGTTATATGAAGATTACCCCCAATGTAAATATACAGCAATACGTATTTCCCCCAAAAGACTCAATGATTTTTGCAAGGGAAAGAAAGATTTGCGCAGTCTTTATCTCATGCCTGATGGTGAAAAAGAATATTTCATTGTGACTTATGATGAAAACAAATTCATTCTTCACCTAGAAGCTTTGCATGATCTACAAGAAGACAAGTTGCCTGCAGAAGGATATTTCCTTGACAAAAGCGAAAAAGAAAATATCGTCGTCAGTATTCCGACGAAGGACAAAGTGCTCTTTTCAGAACTTGTCAAGAAGTTCGGTTGGGCGTGTATGTAACAAAAAACGAAGAACTGCCGCAGCTTCTAGAGCAGAAGCCGCAGCAGTTCGGTTGAGTTAAGCTGTGGGGCATGAGCCGACGAGATTATTCGCCCGGAGCGATAGCGCCGGAGGGGCAAACGTCAGCGCAAGTGCCGCAGTCAACGCATACGTTAGCGTCGATAGAGTACTTTTCGCCTTCAGAGATTGCGCCAGAGGGGCATTCGTCGATGCAGGTGCCGCATGCGATGCAGTCATCGCCAATTACATAAGCCATTGTGGTAAGAATTTAGATTGTTAAATGAGTTGTTGTTGTCCTTGCTTTCTGCACGTCCGTTCCTTGCGAAACGTGCGCGCCGATTGCTCGGCAAAGTTACATAAATCTTCCGACTAACTCACATGGGGGGCTTTTTTTGTAGTAGACGTGAGTTTCGGCAGCGAGAAGTATACGATTTCGGCTTTTCGTACGTTTGTTAGGGTGGTTCTATAAATTACTCAACTTTCGGATTTAGGTTTTGCGTAGAATATTGAGCGGAAATCGTGCTGTAGGCACGACACGTAATCAGCCCACGGTGACAACCGTGGGTGGTGTAAAGCGCAGAATTGCTGGGCTGTAGGCTCAGCACAACCAAGAAAGAAAAATCTTCTTTCCGCCGCACCTTATCCGTCCTTGTGCTGAGCTTACAGCCCAGCATTATCGCGCAAAACTTACCCACGGTTGACACCGTGGGCTGAGTACGTGTCTGGCCTACAGCCAGATTACCGCTAAAAGATTCGTTGAAATCTAAATCCGAAACTTGAGTAAATTACCACCGCATAATGTACAAATTCGCCCATATGGCGTTTTGTCATCTTTCGGGCTCTTTCTTGCCCCTTTTGCTTGTTCGCTCAGTCGTATAGCCCGCTATACTCCTTCGTTCACAAACAATAGGGACAAAAAATAGCACCGAAATCTGACAAAGCTAATTTATAGAACCACCCTATTTTTGACGGTTTGGCTATCTTTGCCAACCAATCCCCTCAATATAGTCTCTTCCATGCATTCTCTCCGCCATATACTTCTGCTTTTCCTGCTACTTCTTAGCACAGCGGTTTCTGCCCAGCAGCGCCGCGTGCAGAACAAGCCGTTCATCGACGAACGGCGGTTCCACTACGGGTTCTTCGTAGGTCTCCACGACCAGGGCTTGCATTTCTCCAACAACGGTTACATCGACCCCGAAACGGGAGCACAGTGGGTGGCACAGACTGACCGCCCGAACTTCGGCTTTTCGGTAGGTGTGTTGGGAGAATGGAAAATGACGAACAACCTTTCGCTGCGTGTGCTTCCGTCGCTCCATTTCGGTGCGAAACACGTGACGCTGCGCAACCTTGCCACGCAACGCGAAGAGAGCGTCGACATGAAGTCGTGCTACATCGGGGTGCCGGTGGACCTTAAGGTGGCTGCTCCGCGTTTCAACAACTACAGGCCTTACGTCATTGCGGGTGTGGCGCCGATGTACGACCTGACGACGGGGAAGCAAACGAAGCTCAAAGCCAAACCGTTCAACATGATGCTCGAAGCGGGATTGGGCTGCGACCTTTACCTCCCGTTCTTTAAGTTCATTCCGGAACTGAAGTTTTGTCTCGGACTGAACAACGTGTTGCAGAAGAACCGCAAAGACCTTACCGACCCCACGCAGCTGATCTACACGGAGAGCGTGGACCGCGCCACGTCGAGCATGGTGGTCCTCACGTTCTACTTTGAGTGACGAGGAAGGGAAAATTCCTTCGCGCATTACGCGCGCGCGTATACACCGAAGTTTGTGCAAACTGCCGTCACCCGTCACCCCCGCCGTCACGGACGGTTTTGCGTGCTGGCGCCGCATATGGGGGCGACGTTTTCAAAACGTCGCGCTCTACACGGCATCTTGAAGTGCAGCCACGCAAAAGCCTCTGTGAGGTCGGTGACAGCATTAATATGCAGTCACAACTGTTTTGCTTTATTAAACTTTTGCTGTCACCCGAGTCCTTCTTTAGTTGGTGACAGCAAATTTTCGTTCCGAGAGGTTGCCGTCACCTCTAAAAGCATGTATAAAACACTGATTATCAACAACGCGAAACACACTAATCCGTCCGTGACGGTGACGGGTGACAGCAACTTGTACAAACTTCGGTGTAATGCGCGCGTGTAGCGCGTACGCGCGCGAGATGTGTGCGGCAGAGGAAAATTTAGAGTATAACCATTTTTTACATTTATCAGAGCACGTGCTACGACTTTCGCAATGCACCGTTCAATATTATTCCTGCAAAATGTTGGAACTTCGTTTTTAGACGTTGGCGTAGATTTTTTTGGGCAGCTCGTAGAAATTTGCGCCTAGCTCAACACGTTGAGCTTGTAGAAAGTTGTTTGCAATTGTTCACGTTTTCTCTTTCTCATTCTCATGCTGTATTTTGCGCGAACGATGGGGGCGACGTTTTCAAAACGTCGCGCTCTACACGGCCATCTCGGACGGTTCTGCGTGCCTCGTCTTATTTTTTTCATGCTCAACGTCACGTCAGAAACGTGGCCCCCATGCGCTGCGCACGCATGCCGCAAAATTTTGAAGGCAGCAAATCAAAAATTCCTCCCAGCCCAACACGTTGGGCACGTAGCCCAAAATTCAGAAAACTTCACATCTCCTCTCTGAATAATTACCTCAGCCCGCTCAAAAGCCGAAAGGGGGAGAGCCATTCGGAATTAATACGTTAACTTTGCCAATCGAACAAACTACTCACTCTCCATGACAAACGGAAACGCCAACAACATCTACCCCGTGTTCGACCGCATGCTCCAGCGCGCCGACAAAGAAGCCCTCCTTCACCAAAAAGGCGTGATGCTCTGGTTCACCGGACTGAGCGGATCGGGCAAAAGCACCGTGGCCATAGCCCTCGAACGCGAACTCCAGCAGCGCAGACTCCTCTGCCGCATTCTCGACGGCGACAACATCCGCTCGGGCATCAACTCCAACCTCGGTTTCTCCGCCGAAGATCGTCGCGAGAACATACGCCGCATTGCCGAGGTGGGCAAACTCTTCGTCGACACGGGCATCATCACCATAGCCGCCTTCATCTCCCCCACGGAAGAAATACGAGAGATGGCGCAGAAGATTATCGGGGAAGACGATTTCAAGGAAATCTACATCTCCACTCCCCTCGAGGAATGCGAGCGCCGCGACGTAAAGGGGCTCTATGCCCGTGCTCGACGCGGTGAGGTGAAAAACTTCACCGGCATCTCCGCCCCCTTCGAAGCTCCCGCCCATCCGGCCCTCACTCTCGACACCTCACGCCTTCCGCTCGAGGAAAGCGTGAAACGCCTATTGGAGTTTCTCGGGGTTGAGTGATTTAAATTAAGCCATTTCAAAAAAAATGCGCAAGATTCCAAACGACGCATGAGCGAGGAGCGGGCTGAAAAATCGTGCAAGGCGAACGCAATGCCAAGCAAAGCTATGCTTGCTTCAGCATTGAAGAGCCGCAGCCGATTTTGTCAAAGAAAAGCCCAGCAAGCTATTTCTAAATCTTAATTCACAGAAGTATCCCCTTCCCATGTCCACACTTCCCCGCTACGTCACGGTGTTGCTCCCCTTGGCTCTCCCCAAGGCACTCACCTACTCGCTTCCGTTGCCATTGGCAGCGAAGGCCAAAGTCGGCGTGCGCGTGGTTGTACCCCTGGGCAAAAGACGGTTCTACACGGCCGTCGTGGTGGCACTCCACACCGAAAGCCCCGAGCCCGACATACAACTGAAGGAAGTGTGCGAAGTGGTCGACGAAACGCCCGTGGTGACCATTCCGCAACTCCATCTGTGGAAATGGATGGCCGACTACTACATGTGTACCGCAGGAGAAGTGATGAAAGCCGCACTTCCCTCCGGACTCAAACTTGAAAGCGAGACTCTCCTCGTGCGCAACGCCGACTTCTGCGAGGACGAAGCCCATCCGCTCACCGCCCGTGAGCGCCAACTCTACGACGCCCTCGCCCCGCAAAAGGCGCGCAGCCTCGAAGCCGTGGAGCGCGAACTCCGTACGGGAAGTCTGCTCGCCACCGCCCGCCGCCTCATGAGCCTCGGTGCCGTGAGTGTGCGCGAAAGTCTTTCGCAAGCGTTCAAACCCCGCACCGAAACCCACGTGCGCCTTTGCCAAGCCTACGCCTCGCAGGAGCAGCTCAACGCGCTCTTCCCCACGCTCAAGCGAGCTCCCTCGCAGGAAGCCCTCCTCGTAAGGTATCTCGACGCGTCGCACGCCGCCACCGCCATAACCCTCCACAACGCCTCGCTCCTCAAGGAAGTGAGCAAGCGCGACCTCCTCCAAGCCTTCGAAGGGAGCGGAGAGGCAGCCTTCAACGCCCTGCGCAAGAAAGGCGTGCTCGAAACGTACGCCTACGAAGTGGGGCGGCTCCGCACCGTCAAGCCCGTGGAAGGCGTGGACCAACGTCCGCTCAACGAGGAGCAGCAACGCGCTGCCGAAGCCATACGCCAGAGCTTCGTCAGCCACCGCGTGTGTCTGCTCCACGGCGTCACCTCGAGCGGAAAGACCGAAGTGTACATCCACCTCATCCGCGAAGCCATTGCACGCGGCGAACAGGTACTCTACCTCGTGCCCGAAATAGCGCTCACCACGCAGATCACCACCCGCTTGGGCCGTGTGTTCGGCGACAAAATGGGCGTGTACCATTCCAAGTTTCCCGATGCCGAACGCGTAGAACTCTGGCAACGGCAACTCACGCCGCAAGCCTTTCCGCTCATCCTGGGCGTGCGTTCGTCCGTGTTTCTCCCCTTCCGTCGACTCGGCCTCATCATTGTGGACGAGGAACACGAAACGAGTTACAAGCAGCAGGACCCTGCTCCGCGCTACAACGCCCGCGACACGGCCATCGTGCTCGCCGCACAAAACGGGGCACGAGTGCTGCTCGGCACCGCCACACCCTCGCTCGAGAGTTACCGCCACGCCACGGACGGGAAGTACGGACTGGTGCGTATGCTCCACCGCTTCGGCCACGTGCAGATGCCCGAAATCGTGGTGGAAGACGTAAAGGAACTGCGCCGCACAAAGCAAATGAAGACGCCCTTCTCGCCCCGTCTCACCAACGAAGTGAGAGAAGCCCTCTCAAACGGCGAGCAGGCCATACTCTTCCAAAACCGCCGCGGCTACTCGCCCGTGATGGAGTGCCGCACCTGCGGATGGACGCCCAAATGTACCCACTGCGACGTGACGCTCACGTTTCACCAAAAGATGGGGCGCCTGGTCTGCCACTACTGCGGAGCAAGCTACGACGTGCCCCAACGCTGCCCGTGCTGCGAAGGCACCGACTTGCGCGACATGGGCTACGGCACGGAGAAGATCGAAGCAGCGGCGCAGAGCGTATTTCCCGACGCACGCCTCGCACGCATGGATCTCGACACCACCCGCAGTCGCACAGCGTACGAACAACTCATCGACGACTTCCAGAACGCACGGACCGACGTGCTCATCGGCACGCAGATGGTGACCAAGGGACTTGACTTCGAACGGGTGCGCGTGGTGGGCATCTTGAATGCCGACCAGATGCTCAACCTACCCGACTTCCGCGCCCACGAAAGGGCGTTTCAGATGATGTCGCAAGTGGCAGGACGCGCCGGACGTCGCGGCAAGCAAGGTCTCGTGGTGCTGCAAACGCGCCAACCGGAACTGCCCGTGGTGGGACACGTGGTGCGCGGCGACTACGACACGATGTACCGCGAACAGATGGAGGAGCGCGAAGCATTTCACTACCCGCCCTTCTACCGCCTCGTCTACATCTACTTCAAACACCGCTACGACCAGACGGCTGGCCATGCCGCCGAAACGTACGCCAACCTCATACGCCCCCATTTCGAGGGCTGCGTGCTCGGACCGGACCGCCCCGAAGTGGGACGCATACAGTCGCTCTTCATCCGCAAAATTGTGCTGAAGGTCCATCCCGACCTTCCCCCACAAGGCGTGCGCGCCACGCTCCTCGCCGCTCGCGACGCCACACTCGCCGAACCGGGCATGAAAAGCCTCACCGTCATATTTGACGTTGATCCGCTCTGATGGCGCAGCGCATGGGGGTCACGTCTCTGACGTGACTGTTGAGCGCGAAGAAATGAAAAAGCCTCTATGAGGCCGTGTAGAGCGTCACGTCAGAGATGTGACCCCCATAAGCGTTCCAAAGCGCAGCACGAAAAAGCCTCCGTGAGGCCACATTTGCACATTTACAAACCCCTTTTCCCATGAAAACTCTCACCCTTCTCCTTTCCCTCGCCGCCGCCCTCGGCGCTCACGCACAAAGTCAGCCCGCCGACTACGTAAACCCCTTTATCGGCGGAGCCGCAAACGGGCACACATTCCCCGGCGCCTGCGTGCCGTTCGGACTCATCCAAACCAGTCCCGTGACGGGCGCTACCGGTTGGCAGTACTGCGCCGAATATCTCAACACCGACACCCGCATCTGGGGATTCTCGCAGACCCACCTCAACGGAACAGGATGCGTAGACCTCGGCGACGTCATGCTCATGCCATCCACAGCCCGTCACGACCGAAAGGACTACCGCAGCACCTTCGACAAAACGACCGAAACGGCACGCCCCGGATACTACGCCGTGACGCTCGCCGAAACGGGCGTGCGCGCCGAACTCACCGCCACGCCCCACGTGGCCTTCCACCGCTACACGTTCCAGCGCGCCGACTCCGCAGCCATTCTCATTGACCTCCAGCACGGGGCTTCGTGGAGCGAAAAGCAATACCGCTCACACGTGGAAGCCTGCGAAGTGAACTGGGACAACGACCACACCCTCTCAGGCCACGTGCGCACCAGCGTGTGGGTGAACCGCGACGTCTATTTCGTCGTCACCTTCGACCGCCCCATGAAGTCCGTAGTGAACCTTCCTCTCGCCGACACCGAACGCGGCAACCGCATGCTCGTCAGTTTCGACCTCAAGCCCGGAGAGCAGGTCTGCGCCAAAGTGGCCCTCTCCTCCGCCACCATCGACGGCGCACGGCGCAACCTCGCCGCAGAACTTCCTGCATGGGACTTCAACGCCACGCAGCAAGCCGCCTACGACACTTGGAACGAACAGCTCAAACGCATCGACGTAGAAGGAACGAAGGACGAACTCACCAATTTCTACACCGCCTTCTACCACGCCCTCGTTCAGCCAAACAACATTGCCGACGTGGACGGCACTTACCGCAACGCCCACGGCGAACTCGCCAAAGCCGATGGGGGCACGTTCTATTCCACCTTCAGCACGTGGGACACCTACCGCGCCGCCCATCCGTTCTACACCATCGTCATGTCCGACATGGTCGATCCCCTCGTACGTTCGCTCGTCTCGCAAGCCGAAGCGCAGGGCCACCTACCCATCTGGACGCTTTGGGGTAAGGAGAACTACTGCATGATTGCCAACCACTCCGTGAGCATCGTGGCTGAAGCCTACCACAAAGGTTTCCGCGGATTCGACGCCGAACGGGCCTTTGCCGCCGTGAAGCGGACGCAGACAGAGAGCCACAAGATGAAGTCCGACTGGGAGACGTACATGAAATACGGCTACTACCCCACCGACCTCGTGGCGAACGAAAGCGTGAGCAACACGCTCGAGAGCGTATACGACGACTATGCCGCTGCCGACATGGCACACCTCATGGGAAAGAAAGACGACTACCGCTACTTTGCCCACCGCGCCACGTTCTACCGCAACCTCTTCGACCCCACCACCCACTTTATGCGTCCGCGCCTGAGCAACGGGGAGTGGAAAGCACCCTTCAAACCCTCCGACCTAGCACACGCCGAAAGCAACGGCGGCGACTACACCGAAGGCAACGCCTGGCAGTACACCTGGCACGTGCAGCACGACGTGGACGGACTCATCAAACTCATGGGCGGCACGAAGCCTTTCCTCGCAAAGCTCGACTCGCTCTTCACCGTGAAACTCGAAGGCCAGGCGCTCGCCGACGTCACCGGACTCATCGGACAGTACGCCCACGGCAACGAGCCTTCCCACCACGTGACTTATCTCTACGCCCTTGCCGGACGCCCCTCCCGCACACAAGAACTCGTGCGCGAGATTTTCGACACACAGTATGCCCCCACCCCCGACGGACTCTGCGGCAACGACGACTGCGGACAAATGTCGGCGTGGTACATGCTCTCGGCCATGGGCTTCTACCCTGTCGACCCCGTCTCGGCAGAATACGTGTTCGGCGCGCCACAGTTGCCCCGCATCACGCTTCATCTGCAAAACGGACACACGTTCACCGTGGTGGCTGAAGGTCTCAGTCGCGAAAACAAATACGTGCAGCGCATCGTGCTCAACGGACGCACCGTCAAGCGCCGTTCCATCAGCCACGCCGATATCATGCGCGGTGGCGAACTCCGCTTCGTCATGGGGGCAACACCAAAAGACTGAGCGGCCACACCAACATGATACATTTGCATAATTGCGCAATACGACGTAACTTAGCCACGTGAAAACATAACGACCAAAGACTATGGCTGAAATTGTAAACAAATATCCTGTTGGGATACAGACCTTTGAAAATATTCGCGAAGGTGAGTATCTATATATTGACAAAACGAAATACATCGCTGACTTTCGTAAGAAAGGAATGAGATACGTTTTTCTGAGCCGGCCACGCCGCTTCGGAAAGTCACTCTTTGCCTCCACGCTACAAGCTTATTTCGAAGGACGGAAGGAACTCTTTGAAGGACTCGCCATTGCCGACTACGAAAAGGAATGGGTGAAGCACCCCGTGCTCCATTTCGACATGAGCGGAGCAAAACACGTGGACGAAGAACAGTTGAGCCACGACCTGCACCTGCAATTGTACAATTACGAGAAGTTGTATGGCAGAGACGAACAGGAAAAATATGCCAACGAGCGTCTGCAAGGAATCGTGAAGCGAGCCTACGAGCAAACAGGCCAAAAGGTTGTTGTCATCATTGACGAATACGACGCTCCCTTACTCGATGTGGTGCACGAGAAAGAGAATCTCGGAGCTCTGCGCCGCATCATGCAGAACTTTTATAGTCCGCTCAAGAAGCTCGACCCTTATTTGGAATTCACTTTCATCACGGGCATCACCAAGTTCTCCCAACTCAGCATCTTCAGCGAGCTCAACAACCTTGAAAACATCAGCATGCTGGACCAGTACTCCGCCATCTGCGGCATCAGCAAGACGGAACTGACCACCGCCATGCGCCCCGACATCGAACACTTGGGCAAAGCGCTCGGCATGACTTGCGATGAATGCCTTGCAGAGCTGACAAACTATTACGATGGGTACCACTTCAGCAAACATTCTGAAGACGTGTTCAACCCCTTCAGTCTCATCAAGGCTATGAACGGGCAAGCCATTGAGTCGTTCTGGTTCAGTTCGGGCACACCGTCCTACCTCATTAAAAGTCTGCAGAAATACCACGTCAACGTGACGGACATTGAGCAGGGAAACATCAGCATAGACGACTTCGACGTGTCGCCCGAACAGATGGTCTCCGCCCTTCCCCTACTCTACCAAAGCGGTTACCTCACCATCAAGAAGTACAATCCGTTCTCAAAAAGCTACACGCTGGGTTACCCGAACCAGGAGGTAAGGATTGGCATGCTGCGTAGCCTCGCACCCAACTACCTCTCGCCCATATCGGTCGACAACAACGGCATGGTGATACGCTTCGTGCAACATCTCTACGACAATCGCCTTGAAGAGGCGCTCGTATGCCTTAAAGCATACCTCGCGGGTATTTCCAACCGCCTTTCGAACAAGAACGAGCGTGACTTCCAAACCGTATTCTACCTCATCTTCAACCTTATGGGGGCTTACATGAAAGTGGAGGAGGACAGCGCCATAGGCCGCGCCGACGCTGTGCTTCACATGCCCGACGCCGTCTACGTGTTTGAACTCAAATACGACGGATCTGCCGACGACGCGCTCCGTCAGATTGACGACAAAGGCTATCTCATCCCCTATTCCGCCGAAGGCAAACGCCTCGTGAAGATCGGCATAAACTACGACAGCGAACAGCGCACCATCAGCGAATGGAAAATCCGCGAAGAAGCCTCATAGCCTCACGGAGGCTTTTGCGTGGCTGACGCCTTCCATGGGGGCGACGGCCTCACGGAGGCTTCTGCGTGCTGGCGCCGCACATGGGGGCGACGTTTTCAAAACGTCGCGCTCTACACGGCCTTAGTAAGAAATAAATACGCCAAGATAGGCGGCGCTTCGGAAGAGCGAAGAAAATTTTAGGATTTTCTTCGCTCTTCGCTCACCTTGCACTACTTTGCTGGCGCCAAGATAGGCAGCGGTTCGGAAGAGCGAAGAAAATTTTAGGATTTTCTTCGCTCTTCGCTCACCTTGCACTATCTTTGCATTATATAGGCTACAACTGCAAAAACGCAGCACTTGAAGCCCCGAACCACAACGGAATCTATTCACAACAAAAAACATACTTCTTATGCTCGACGTAAAGAAATGTCTCGCCGACAGCGAGGAACGGATGGAAATGAGCGTGATGCACCTCGAAGAAACGCTCGCACAAATCCGTGCCGGTAAAGCAAACGTACATATACTCGACGACCTCCGCGTGTCGTCCTACGGCTCCATGGTACCCGTCAACAACGTGGCTGCCATCACCACCCCCGACGCACGCACCATCGCCATCAAGCCCTGGGACAAAAGCATGTTCCGCGTAATCGAAAAGGCCATCATCGACTCCACCATCGGCATCATGCCCGAAAACAACGGCGAAGTCATCCGTCTCGGCATTCCCCCTCTCACCGAAGAGCGCCGCCGCCAACTCACAAAGCAGTGCGCCAAAGAAGCCGAAGAAGCTAAAGTGGCAGTGAGAAACGCACGCCGCGACGGCATTGACAAACTCAAAAAAGCCATCAAGGACGGACTCTCTGAAGACGTAGAAAAGGACGCCGAAAACGACCTGCAGAAAATCCACGACAAAAAGGTGAAGGCCATCGAAGAACTCCTTGCCGCAAAGAACAAGGAAATCATGACCGTATAAAAACCGTCCCCATTTTCCACACCCCAACACACAGAGGGCGAAAAGACCGCAGCGCGGCACGACAAGTTCGGCCCCGAGGGTCCTTTCGCCCTTTTTCCATAAAACAACGAATGCACGGACTCGTAATAAAAAACACAGGAAGCTGGTATCTCGTCCGAACCGACGACGGACGCGCCGTGGAGTGTAAAGTAAAAGGCAACTTCCGCCTGCGCGGCATACGTTCCACCAACCCCGTAGCGGTGGGCGACGGTGTCACCATCAAGCAAGCCGACGGAGAACAAGCCGCCTTCATCACCGAAATCGACGACCGCCGGAACTACATCATCCGAAAAGCGTCCAACCTCTCCAAGCAAAGCCACATCCTGGCCGCAAACCTCGACATGGCCCTCCTGCTCGTCACCATAGCACGCCCCGAAACGAGCACCACATTCATTGACCGCTTCCTCGCATCGGCCGAAGCCTACCGCGTACCGGTATGCATCGCATTCAACAAAACGGACGACCTCACCGACGACGAGAAAGCCACACGCGACTACTGGCAAGCCCTCTACACCGACATCGGCTACCGATGCTTCAACATTTCAGCCCTCGAAGGCGAAGGTACAGACGCGCTCGCCGAAGAACTCAAGGGGAAGACCACCCTACTTGCCGGACACTCCGGCGTGGGAAAATCAACGCTCCTCAACCGCCTCATCCCCGACGCACACGCCCGCACCGCACACATCTCCGACGCACACGGCACCGGCATGCACACCACCACCTTCAGCGAACTCTTCGAACTGCCCGAAGGGGGAGCGCTCATCGACATTCCCGGCGTGAAAGGCTTCGGCACGTTCAACATGGAGCCCGAAGAAGTGGCGCATTACTTCCGCGACATCTTCAGCATCTCCGCCGACTGCCGCTTCAACAACTGCACACACACACACGAACCAGGATGTGCCGTGCTCGAAGCGCTCGAAGAACACCACCTCGCCCCTTCGCGCTACGCCTCATACCTCAGCATGCTCGACGACAAAGAAGAAGGGAAATACCGAGAAAAGTACTAAGTGGCTATGGTCTGATTTATTTGTCAAGACACGTTACAACTTATTCTTTTGCAATCACTAACCACATCCTAAACCACTGAATATCATGACCGCAATAATCATTTTTGCCGCATTTGCCCTCGCACTCGGCATTTTGGAAATATTCATCCTGCCTGGCTTCGGCGTAGCAGGCATCAGTTCCATCATCTGCGCCATCATCGATGTGGTGCTCATCTACAACAAATACGGAACTACCACGGCCATCATCTGCACCATTGCAGCCCTTGTGGTGCTCGCCGCCACGCTATGGTGGGTGGCACACTCCAAAACGCTCGAGAAATTCTCGCTCCACAGCACCATATCGTCCACCAACGCCACCAAGGAACAACTCTCCATCAGCGTAGGCGACGAGGGAAAAGCGCTTACGCGCCTCGCACTCGTAGGAAACGCCACGATAAACGGCAAACAAGTGGAAGTGAAGTCGTCCGGCGCCTTCATCAATCCCGGAACGCCCATCCGCGTCATTCAAGTGAGCGAAGCGAACATCACCGTAGAAGCCATACCCAACGCATAACCTCTTCTCTTTATATATATAATGTCGTACTCCAAAATCCTTTCCACGCTCATAGCCTGTGGACTTTCCATAGCCGCCGTAGCCACAACCCCCGTGCGCCGCACACTGACTTACACCGCTCCCGACGGCACACAACAACACGTAAACATGTGGTCCAACGGCCGATATGCCGTCTACACCCTCGACAACGGTACCCCCGTGGTCCGCTGCGCCGACGGACAGTTCCGTCCCGCCACGATACAAAGCGGACGCATCGTCCCTTCAACCGTTGCCACCTCTGCCACAGCGGCACAAGTAGCCGCCACACTCGCTGAGACCTATCCTCCCCTTCCGCTTCTGTCCCAGCGCACAGCGCGACTCACCACGCTCACCAACAACGGACTCGGCACTTATGGCGTAAGCGCAGGTGGTGTAGTACCGAGCATCGGCAACCCCCGCATACCCGTGGTTATGGTGGAATATGCCGACATCTCGTTTCAAGAAACTACGACAACAGAGAAGGTAAACCGCTTTCTCAACGAAAAAGGATATGCCGACGAAACGGGTTCGCGCGGTTCTGTGCGTGACTACTTCACCGCACAGTCCAACGGCATGTTCACTCCGCAGTTCGACATCGTGGCACGCGTAAAGGTCGACAACGGTTACGCCCACTATGGTGCGGACGGCACCGACGGCGAAATAGACCCCAACGTGCAGGAACTCGCCATTGAGGCTGTAAACAAACTCTACAAGCAGGGAGCTTCGCTTTCGGCCTACGCCGACAATGGCACAGTGCCCCTCGTGGCCATCATGTATGCCGGCCCCGGCGAACACGCGCTTTCCTCTAGCGACGCCGCCGACCACCTCTGGGGCGCACTGCACAAAAAGCCTTTCCAAACGGACGACAAGGCGCTGACGGTAAGTTCCTTCATCGTGTTCGACGAAGTGATCCGTCATCAGGCCAAGCAAAACGGCGAAGTGGTCACCGTGGAAGACTTCGACGGCGTGGGACTCTTATGTCATGAATTCAGTCACGCACTTGGACTCCCCGACTTCTACTACACCGGCGACGATGCCGCCATTTCCGACACGCTCAAAACGATGGACTGGTGGAGCGTCATGGACGCCGGCGAATTTTTCTACAACGGCTACGCTCCCATCGGCTACAACGCCTTTGAACGCAGCGCCTTGGGATGGCTCAACGTAAAGGAACTCACCCAACCGCAATCCGTTAGTCTTTATGCCTTCGGACAGGAAGACCGTGGCGCAACGGCCTACGTCGTGCGCAACGAAGAATGTCCCACCGAATTCTACCTCTTTGAAAACCGCCAACCCGACACTTGGTTCTACAAAGGCTTAGGACGCGGCATGCTCGTAACTCATGTGGACTACGACGAAAACGTATGGAAAAGAAACACCGTGAACAACGACCCTGCCCACCCGCGCTTCACCTACGTGCCCGCCGACAACATGAAAGACGGCAGCAACACGCAGAACGCCACGCTCGCCCAACTGCTGGCGGGTTACAAAGGCGACCTCTTCCCCGGCACGTCGGGCGTAACGTCGCTGACCGACGACACCACGCCTGCCGCCACCCTCTTCAACGGCACGAAGAAGTACCTTTCCCGTCCGCTCTACAACATCGCCATGGGCGAAGACAGCGTCGTCACCTTCTCGTTCATGACGAAAAACACCGACGCCATCCATTCTGCAACAACCAACGACGATAATGCCTCCACCGCCCCGACCGAATATTTCACCCTCGCAGGACAGCGTCTTGCCTCGCTCCGCGGTGCCCAGCCCGGCATCTACCTTAAGAGAAAAGGCAAGAACACGGAGAAAGTCATCGTCAAGTAAACAAGGCTACGAGCCAATCATCTAACATAATGCGCATATGGAGGACAGAGAACTATTGCTGAAAATTTGTCCAGAGTTTGACCGCCTTGCCTTCACGGTATTAGCCATAGAGGCTTCGGCACAAAAGATGGGCATTTCGCCGTCCGAAATGAGAAGGCGGCTAGACAAGGTGGGGTTAATCAAGAACCTCATTCAAGGCTGCTACGACACATTACACACCGAAAGCCGTGATGCCGTAGCAAACGAAGTGGTAGAAGCTCTTAAGAATTGGGAAAGAAAGGACTAATGGAAAAGCAGACATTATATCATGGCTCAAATGTCATAGTGGAGCAACCGTTGGTAAGCATTGGTAGAAAAGACTTGGATTTCGGTCCCGGCTTCTATCTTACACCATTGTTTGAACAAGCCTCTAAATGGGCGGTCCGCGTCAAAACAGTCAGACAGGCCGAGCAAGCAATTGTGAATACGTATGAGTTCACGCTACCCGAGAACTGCAAGGTGAAACAATTCGATGCTTATAACAAAGAATGGCTCGACTTCATTGTTGACAGCAGAAAAGGCAAACAACCCTGGAAAGAATTTGACATCGTTGAAGGCGGAATTGCCAACGACCGTGTCATCGATTCCATAGAAGCCTACATCAACGGATATGCAGACGTGGAGCATACTCTTAGACAGTTGGTCTTTCAAAAGCCCAACCACCAAGTTTGCATACTGAACCAAGAGATAGCAGACAAATATTTGCAATTCAAATCATACGAAAGGGTATAATCATGTTAGATTTCTTGCTTTGGAACAAAATTGCGCGTATCATAGTTCAGTTGGCCGATACGCTGCATATATCAACCGACAGGGCCTTGCAGATATTTTACGACTCCGATGTATGCCAAATGCTTCACGACAAAGAATTGGGCTTGTACCTGATGAGCGACACGTATATCGTTAACGACTTGATAGAAGAGTTGAGAAGCAAGCAATAGTAATACGATGGATAAAGGGCAATTTCTATTATATCAAACCCCTAATGGTGATTCTAAGATTGAGGTAAAGTTGCAAAACGATACGGTCTAGCTCTCGCTTGACCAGATGGCGGAGTTTTTGGGTAAACAATTCCGTTTCACGTTATTCTTTATCCAACAACCCTCTCACTTCCTGATCAAAATCCGAGTCAATGCGTTGCGTGCGGTTGAAGATGTCATATTCCGCTTCTGCTTTCTCCTTTGCCTGTGCCGCAGAGATTTTGCCTTTGTCGGGCAGAATCTGATAACGGCGGAAAGTAAGGAACTCGTTGACGCTTGCCGAGAATTGCGACATGTTGAAAGTATTCTCACGCTCGATAAGATCTTCGATGTAGTCGAAGAAACCTGTAACGGCACGCTCTAGTTGACGGATTTCTTTCTCTTGCAGATAGTTCTTGGCAATGCTTACATCCGATTTGAGCACCCTGCCGTCGGGAGCGTTCTTCCAAGTGGTCAGTCCCATGTGGTCTTGGGTATGGTCAGCCTTGGAGTAGATGATTTCTGCCGCTGTCTGTCCCGTGATGGCATAGTGGAAGCGGTTTTGTATCATCGCATAGAAGTCGCGTGTGGTTGGTGAGTTGCGGTCGTAGTCAGTGCTGCACTCCGCATAGATATCGGTAATCTGTTGCCAAATGCGTCGCTCGCTTGCACGGATAGAGCGCACACGTTCGAGCAATTCGCGGAAGTAGTCCTTCCCGAATACGGCAGAACCTTGCTTCAACCGTTCGTCGTCCATGGCAAACCCCTTCTTGATATATTCGCTCAGAATCTTTGTTGCCCATTGTCGGAACTTAGTTGCCTTGGCAGAGTTTACGCGGTAGCCCACGGCGATGATTGCATCAAGGTGGTAGAAAACCACATTGTGCGTTTGCGATTTTTCGGCAATTGCACCATGTTGCGTGGTTATTTCCATTTTGGAAACAACCACTTCTTTGTCAAGTTCTCCTTCTTCAAAGATATTCTTCAAGTGCTTGCTAATGGCAGGAACGCCAACGCCGAATAATTGCGCCATAGCCTTTTGCGTACACCAGAGCGTTTCGTCTTTGACCACGACCTGTACCTTGCCCTCATCGTCGGGCATGGTGTATAGAAGAAATTGTATCTCGTTGCTCATACTATGACTATTCCTTTCCTACATTTTCGTTGAACTTGATGCTACGCAACTGCTTCAAAATCTCTTGTTTCAAGTGACTATCCCTAAAAACTTAGCACATCTAAGTGCCCGAGTAATTTGTAGAAATCGCGTGAAAGAATATAAAAGGAAGACTGGTTTTGCCATCCCCCAAAAAACAATTTGTGACGAATTATGTTGCCAAATGTTGCCCAAAATACAAAAGTGAAAAATCCTAACTACTTAATATCAAGCAGTTAGGATTTCTCTCTGTGCGCCTGATAGGACTCGAACCTACACGGCCGAAACCACCAGATCCTAAGTCTGGCGCGTCTACCAATTTCGCCACAAGCGCAGTAACGGCTGCAAAGATAGTGCAAAGCGAGCGGTGGAGAAAGGATTTTCACATTTTTCTTGCTTTGCACAAACGCGCCGCTCTTTTCGTAAAAAGCAAAGCACATGCTTCAAATAAGGTGCACACCCATGAAAAGCACACATTGCAGCAGGTGAAACATAAGAAATATGCCTTACACCTTTTATTTTGCTCTCTCATTGCATTATCTTTGCACACGATTACGCAAACCGCAACTTATTTATTATGATAGATTTCGTATTGGCAAACCTCAACTATTGGTGGGTTTTTGTCTTTATGGCAGTAGAAAGTTCATTCATCCCCTTCCCCTCTGAGGTGGTTGTGCCCCCTGCGGCATTCCTTTCTATGATGGAGGACAATCCGATGAACATCGCCCTCGTGGTAGTCGTAGCCACGCTCGGCGCCGACGTGGGTGCATTGATCAACTACTACCTTGCCAAATGGCTCGGACGCCCCATCGTATATGCCTTTGCCGACAGCCGCATTGGCCACATGTGTCTGCTAGACCGTGCCAAGGTGCAGCATGCCGAAGACTACTTCCGTGACCACGGCTCCGCAAGCACCTTCTTCGGACGCCTCGTCCCCGCCGTGCGACAGCTCATCAGCATTCCCGCAGGACTCGCCGGAATGCACATCGGAAAATTCCTACTCTTCACCACCCTCGGCGCCGCCGTATGGAATTCAATTCTGGCTATTATTGGCTACGTAATTTACAAAACAACGGACCTCAAGACTACGAAAGATGTGGCAGACCTTGCCACACAGTATAGCCACGAGATTGGCTACGTGATTCTCGGTCTGGCCATTGTGGTCGTTGCCGTACTCATCTATAAAGGAGTGAAAAAATAAACTTACCATGCACAACCTGTTCCGTAAAGCAGTGCTCACCATGTGGCTTTTGTGCCTTGCCGTCTGCGCAAAGGCACAGGCCGACGTGTGCGGAACGGTTGACACGTGCGGCACTAGAATGCGCATTTGCGAAAAACAATGGCTATGGGGCTTTGGACGCGCCAATGTGCTCGACACTTACCTCTCCCCGCTTGAATACACAGGCAAAGACCTGAGCATGACGTTGCGCACCGAACGCGCTGCGCGTTGGGGAAAAGGCGTGAACGTTGTGGCGGAATACACCGTCCACACCGCCTATCTCCATTCGCCCACCGACGACGGCAAGGAATGGGACGGCGAATTCTCTGCCGCCGGAGGCTGGATGCGTTCGTGGAAGCTCAGTAACCATTGGCGACTCGCTGCGGGCGGATTGGTCGAAGCTTCGGGCGGATTCACCTACAACACGCGCGGCAGCAACAATCCCGCACAAGGACGCTTCGGTGTGCAACTCGAAGCCACCGCGTTGGCAGAATACACGTTCCGCATAGGTCACAAACACGCTTCGGCACGCCTGCAAGCCGACGCACCGCTCATCGGAGCACAGTTCTCGCCCGTCTACGGACAGTCGTACTACGAGATTTTCTCCCTCGGCCATTCGCAAGGCGTAGTCCACTTCACCCATCCCGGCAACGTGCCCACAGCACGTCTGCTCGCCGTAGCCACCCTCCCCCTTTGGCGTTCACACATCAGCATAGGCTACCTTGCCGACATTCGCCAAAGCCGCCTCGGCGGACTCCGACGCCACGCATGGCGCAACAGCCTCATGATTGGCTACACACGAACGCTACACATATTATAATAGTCCAATAATATAAAAACAAAGCCAAGCGCAGCCCATTCTCCAAGCGCAGCCCATTCCCCAAGCGCAGCCCATTTGTACATTTGCACATCTGCACATTTGCACATCGAATAACATGTCCCGCATCGTAGCTCTCATATTGCCCCTTTTGCTCTTTGCCTCCTGCATCACGCAAGAGGTAGAGGACAACACGCACATCGGGAACTTCGATGCACTTTGGACAACCATCGACCAGCACTACTGCTTCTTCTCCTACAAGAAGGAACAGTACGGACTCGACTGGAACGAGGTGCGCGAAACCTACCGGCCGCGCGTCGCAACGTACATGACCGACCGCCAGTTTTTCGAAGTGTGCTCCGACATGCTCAACGAGTTGCGCGACGGTCACGTCAACCTCTATGCCGCCCACAACACGGCACGCTACGGACGCTGGTTCGACGACTACCCCATGAACTACAGCGACACGCTCACACACACCTACCTCGGACGCACGGAAGACTACTACCAGTCGTCCGGACTTCAGTACCGCGTGCTTGACGACAACATAGGCTACGTGCGCTGTTCCACTTTCGACACGGAGTTTGGCAGCGGAAACTTACAACAAATGGTCTCCACCCTCGCCACTTGCAACGCGCTCATCCTTGACGTGCGCAGCAACGGAGGCGGCTTGCTCACTTCTGCCGAAAAACTCGCTTCGCTCTTCATTAACGAAGAAACAATCGGTGCCTACATGCAGCACAAGACAGGAACCGGCCACGACGACTTCTCCACTGCAGAACCCATACGCATCAAGCCCTTCGAAAGTCTGCGTTGGCAAAAGCCCGTCTACGTGCTCACAAACCGTCGCACGTTCAGCGCCGCAAACAGTTTTGTCATGTACGTCAAAGGTCTGCCCAACGTCACCGTTGTAGGCGACCGCACAGGCGGCGGCGCCGGCATGCCATTCTCGAGCGAACTGCCCAACGGATGGAGCGTGCGCTTCTCAGCTTGTCCCATGTACGACCGGCAGATGCAGAGCACCGAAATGGGCATCGACCCCGACGTAAAAGTAGACATCACCTCCGACGACTATGCACGCACCGTCGACACCATCATCGAAACGGCGCGCCAGCTCGCAAAAAAATAGCCTCAACATTCCCCACAGCATACACAAAGAACAGTTATGGATTCACAGATAAAATTTCAGGACGAAAAAGACGAAGAAACACAGCTGATTCCCTTAATACAAATCGGATTCCGCGAATTCTGCAGACATTGGTGGTGGTTCGTGTTGTCCGTCGTGATCTGCCTGGGCATTGGCACCTACTACCTGATGCGTCAAGCACGCGTCTACCAGCGCCAGTCCGTTATGCTCATCGAGGACTCCAACGGTTCCTCTTCATCGTCGTCATCATCCCGCCTCTCGCGCAACAGAGGAATGAACACGCTGCTCGAACTCAACGGCGTGAGCGTGGGCGACAACCTCAAGAACGAAATATTCATCCTCACCTCCGAGCGCCTCATGAAGCGCGTGGTAGAGCGTCTCCACCTCGACGTAGATTACACCACAGAGGAACACCTCCACACCATTGCGCTCTACGGCAACGAACGTCCCTTCGAAGTTCTTTTCCAAAGTCCGCTGAAGAGCAGCAAGAAAAACAAAGGCAAGCAATTGGGCGTTTCCTTCACCGTGAAGAAGTCGGGCGACAACACCTGTACGCTCACCGACCTCACCGACAGTAAAGGCAACGAACTGCCCGACATGAAAGTCACGCTCGGCCAAACGGTCAACACACCCGTCGGCCAGATTAGCGTGGTGCGTGGACGCACGTTCAACCAATGGAAGGACGAAGAAGTGCACGTCACACGACTCCCCCTCGACATGGCAGCCCGAGCTTATTCCGGAAGTATCTCGGCTGAGGAGTACGACAAGGAAACGTCGCTCATCGTGCTCACCTGCAGCAACATCAACCCCGACCGCGCCACCGATATGCTCAACACGCTCTTCGATGTGTACAAAGAAGACGTGGTGGACAACAAAAACCACGTGGCTGAAAACACGGCTAAGTTCATCGACAACCGCATCGCCCTTATCGGCGGCGAACTCTCCAGCGTGGAAGATCGCCTCGCCGACTTCAAGCGCCGCAACCAGATTGTCGACTACGAAAGCGCTGCCAAGGCCATGACCGACCAAACGCTCGACGCCCACCAGCAGAGTCTGCAAATCGAAACGCAGCTCAACGTGGCGCGCTACCTCTCCGACTACGTGGCTGACCATGCCAACGACCACGACCTCATCCCCGTGCTCAACATTGGCGACGCCTCCTTCAACACCCAGGTGCAGCAGTACAACGAACTGATGAGCCAGCGCAACCGCGCCGTCGACAACTCTAGCGAGCAAATGTCCATCGTGCGCGACTTCGACCGCCAACTTGCCCAAATGCGCCAGACCGTTGCCGCCTCCATCCGCAACTACATCGGCACACTCCAACTCCGCCTCAAAGACTCGCAGGCCAACGAGAGCCTCATCTCCGGAAAGGTAGCCTCAGCGCCCGAACAGGAAAAGCAAGGCATCGACATCAAGCGCCAACAGTCTCTCAAGGAAAGCCTCTACAACTATCTTCTCCAAAAGCGTGAAGAAGTGGCTCTCCAGCAAGCCGTGAGCGAAGCCAACGTACGCCTCGTGGAAGGCCCGCTCGGCAGCGACGCCCCCGTAAGTCCCCGCACACGCGTCATCCTCCTCATCAGCCTCGCCATCGGTGTGCTCATCCCCGCCGGCATCATCTGGATTATCCACATGCTCGACGTCAGCATCCACAACCGCACCGATGTAGAGAAAACCACCAGCATCCCCGTACTTGGCGAAGTGCCCCACCTCAAGGCAGCGAAGAGCAACGCCGACATCACCGACCTCCCGTCCGACGCTCCCATTGTGGAAGCCTTCCGTCTGCTGCGCTTCTCGCTCGGCTTCATGCGTTCCAAGTCGCAAGTCATCATGGCCACGTCCACCACGCCGGCACAAGGCAAGACCTTCATCACACGAAACATTGCCCACGTGCTCGCCATGGCTGGCAAGAAAGTAGTGGTGATTGACGCCGACATCCGCAAACGCACACTCAGCAAAGGCCTCCACGCTCATATCGGACTGACCACATGGCTCGTGGACGAACTCACACAAGTGGACGACATCATCCGCCACGATGCGTTGGGCAAAGGCATCGACCTCGTGGCTGCCGGCCCCATGCCGCCCAACCCGGCAGAGATTCTCATGTCGGAGCGTTTGGAAACGCTCGTCAACGAACTCCGTCAGCGCTACGACCACGTGCTCATCGACACCACGCCGTTCTTCGCCGTAGCCGATGCCAACATCGTGAACCGCGTGGCCGACACCACGCTCTACGTCATCCGCCTCGGCATACAGAAGCGCGACATCCTCCCCATTCTCGAAACGATGTACGAGGAGAAACGCTTCAAGAACATTTGCTTCGTCCTCAACGACGCTGACGGAAAGACCGCCCGCTACAACAACGGATATGGCTATGGTTACGGACGAATCGCTCCCAGCCGAACGGAGCGTGCCAAGCAAATCGTCCGCCGTTTGTGGCACTAACCCACAGGAACAAGCGTCAAGCTACCATAAAAAAGCGCTCATGGAACGAACGGAGAGTCTTCTCTTCAATCGCTCCGTGAGCGCTTTTTGCGTATTGACGATACATCCTCAAAAGCACAAAGCATCTCGCAAAAAATCCAAGGCACGCCGTAAAAATTCCAAGGCATGGTGTAAAAGCTATCCTACGATGTGCAGCAATCACACTTATAACTTTATGCGTGGGGACCAACAATGTAAGACTGCACAAGCGCCCTTTCGGCATTTTTCCTTACCTTTGCAGCACATATTTACACACCAAACCCCTTAGCACAATATGATTCTGTTTTTTAGAACTCCGCAAAAGAGTGTGATAGCCACCGAAGTGGACCATCAGCTCTCTGAAGCAGAAGTGAAAGAACTGTGCTGGCTCTACGGCGAAGCCGTCCTCGAAGAGGGCGACAGCCTGAAGGGCTGGTTCGTGGGCCCGCGCCGCGAAATGATTACACCTTGGAGTACCAATGCCGTCGAGATTACACAAAACATGAATCTCAACGGCATTGCGCGTATAGAGGAGTACTTCCCCGTGAAGGACGAAAAGGCCGACCACGACCCTATGCTCCAGCGCATGTACAACGGACTTGACCAGACGGTCTTCACCGTAAACATCAAGCCCGCACCCATTGAACACATCAGCGATCTCGAAACGTACAACGAGCAGGAAGGTCTTGCCCTCTCGCCCGCAGAGATTGACTATCTGCACGGTGTGGAAAAACAGTTGGGCCGCAAGCTCACCGACTCCGAAGTGTTCGGTTTTGCACAAATCAACTCCGAGCACTGCCGCCACAAGATTTTCGGCGGCACGTTCATCATAGACGGTGAAGAAAAACCCTCGTCGCTCTTCGCCATGATTAAGAAGACGACGCAGGAGAATCCCCACAAAATCATCTCGGCCTACAAGGACAACGTAGCCTTTGCTCAAGGCCCCGTCATCGAGCAGTTTGCTCCCGCCGACCACTCCACGTCCGACTACTTCCGCGTGAAGGACATCGAGAGCGTCATCTCCATCAAGGCCGAGACCCACAATTTCCCCACCACCGTAGAACCCTTCAACGGCGCTTCAACCGGTACCGGCGGTGAAATTCGCGACCGTATGGGCGGCGGTGTAGGTTCTTGGCCCATAGCCGGAACAGCCGTTTACATGACCGCCTATCCCCGCCTCGACGGCGGACGCGACTGGGAAGACATTCTCCCCGTGCGCCAGTGGCTCTACCAGACTCCCGAACAGATTCTCATCAAAGCCTCCAACGGTGCTTCCGACTTCGGCAACAAGTTCGGTCAGCCCCTCATTGCCGGTTCCGTGCTCACCTTTGAGCATCAGGAGAACGGCGAGAAATATGGCTACGACAAGGTCATCATGCTTGCCGGCGGCGTTGGTTACGGCACCAAGCGCGACTGCCTCAAGGGCACTCCCGCCAAGGGCAACAAGGTCGTCGTTGTAGGTGGCGACAACTACCGCATCGGCCTCGGTGGCGGTTCTGTAAGTTCCGTCGACACCGGCCGTTACTCCTCCGGCATTGAGCTCAACGCTGTGCAGCGCGCCAATCCCGAGATGCAGAAGCGTGCCAACAACCTCGTGCGCGCCCTTTGCGAAGAGGACGTCAACCCCGTTGTTTCCATCCACGACCACGGTTCGGCCGGCCACGTCAACTGTCTCTCCGAACTCGTCGAAGAGTGTGGCGGACTCATCCATATGGACAAGCTCCCCATAGGCGACCCCACCCTCTCCGCTAAGGAAATCATCGCCAACGAAAGCCAGGAGCGCATGGGCTTGCTCATCCAGGAAGAACACCTCGAACACGTACGCAAGATTGCCGAGCGCGAACGCGCCCCGATGTACGTGGTTGGCGAAACCACCGGCGATGCCCACTTCGCTTTCGAGCAGGCCGACGGTGTGCGTCCCTTCGACCTCGACGTGGCACAGATGTTCGGCCACTCACCGAAGACCGTCATGGTCGACGAGACCGTAGAACGCAAATACAAGGACGTCACCTACGACGTGACGAAACTCGACTCCTATATCAACAACGTGCTTCAGCTCGAGGCCGTAGCCTGCAAGGACTGGCTCACCAACAAGGTGGACCGCTCCGTAACGGGAAAAGTAGCCAACCAGCAGACGCAGGGCGAACTCCAGCTTCCCCTCGCCGACTGTGGCGTAGTGGCACTCGACTACCGCGGCACAAAGGGCATTGCCACCGCACTCGGCCATGCTCCCCAGGCCGGCCTTGCCGACCCCGCCGCAGGTTCGGTGCTCTCCGTAGCCGAATCGCTCACCAACATCGTGTGGGCACCGCTCGCCGAAGGTCTCGACAGCGTATCGCTCTCCGCCAACTGGATGTGGCCCTGCCGCTCACAGAAGGGCGAAGATGCCCGTCTCTACCGCGGCGTGGAAGCCCTCAGCGACTTCTGCTGCGCACTCGAAATCAACGTGCCCACGGGTAAGGACTCCCTCTCCCTCTCGCAGCAGTATCCCGGTGGCGAGAAGATTATCTCTCCGGGCACCGTCATCGTCAGCGCTGGCGGTGAGGTGAGCAACATTCGCAAGGTGGTCAACCCCGTTGTGAAACCCGTTGAGAAGAGCACGTTCTACCACATTGACTTCTCCTTCGACCAGCTCCGCCTTGGCGGTTCTGCCTTTGCCCAAAGCCTCGGTTGCGTAGGCAGCGACGTGCCCACGGTGAAGAACACGGAATACTTCCGCGACGCCTTCAATGCCGTACAGGAACTCGTGAACAAGGGCCTCATCCTTGCCGGTCACGACATCTCCGCCGGCGGTCTCATCACCTGCTTGCTCGAGATGTGCTTCGCCAACACCGACGGCGGTATGGACATCAATCTCGACAAGTTCCAAGGTCACGACCTCGTGAAGACGCTCTTCGCCGAAAATCCCGGCGTTGTCGTTCAAGTAGCCGACAAGGACAAAAAAGCCTTCAAGGACCTTTTGGACGAAGCCGGCGTGGGCTACGTGAAACTCGGTACGCCCGCCGAAGAACGCCAGATTATGGTTGAGAAGGACGGTGCCACCTACCAGTTTGGCATTGACTACCTCCGCGACATCTGGTACGAAACGTCCTACCTCCTCGACACAAAGCAGAGCCTCAACGGCTGTGCACGCAAGCGCTACGAAAACTACAAGCAGCAGCCGCTCGAATATCATATCCACCCCGAATTCCGTGGCACGTTCAAGCACTTCGGTCTCAACCCCGACCGCCGCGAAGCTTCGGGCATCCGCGCCGCTATCATCCGCGAGAAGGGTACGAACGGCGAACGCGAAATGGCCTATGCGCTCTACCTCGCCGGCTTCGACGTGAAGGACGTGATGATGACCGACCTCATCAGCGGCCGCGAAACGCTCGACGACGTGAACATGATAGTCTTCTGCGGCGGTTTCTCCAACTCCGACGTACTCGGTTCCGCAAAGGGCTGGGCAGGTGCTTTCCTCTACAACCCGAAGGCCAAAGAAGCCCTCGACCGCTTCTATGCTCGCGAAGACACGCTCTCGCTCGGCGTCTGCAACGGTTGCCAGCTCATGGTTGAACTGAACCTCATCAACCCCGACCACAAGAAGCGCGCCCGCATGCTCCACAACGACTCCCACAAGTTCGAGAGCGCCTTCCTCGGCGTCACCGTTCCCACAAACCGCAGCGTGATGTTCGGTTCGCTCTCCGGCGACAAGCTCGGCATCTGGGTGGCTCACGGCGAAGGCAAGTTCTCGCTTCCTCTCCCCGAGGACGACTACAACGTGGTGCTGAAGTACTCCTACGACGAGTATCCCGGCAACCCCAACGGTTCTTCCTACAGCGTGGCAGGTATCTGCAGCGCCGACGGCCGTCACCTTGCCATGATGCCTCACCTCGAGCGTGCTTTCTATCCTTGGCAGAACCCCTACTATCCCGCCAACCACCGCGCCGACGACGTTACGCCCTGGATGGAAGCCTTCGTCAATGCACGCCGTTGGGTTGAAGCCCACCGTGCAAAAGCATAACAGAAGGATTCTACTCTACATCTAAAAGCGACCCGCAGCGACATCCGTTGTGGGTCGCTTTCCGTTGTCCACGTTCACTATTATCGCACATTTCTTGTCCGCTCCGTACTAATGGCGTACATTTACGCGCTGAAACACATCCATCCATGAAACCACACTACTCCCTTTTGCTCCGAATCTGCCATTGGCTTTACCTCCACAAGACAGCTTGCCGCGCACTTCTCGCTCTGGTCGCCGTTGGCGTGGCTTTGCTCTGCTGGCACGACAAACTCAGTCTGTTGCTCCTCCTCACGCTCCTCTACGTGGTGCTCTTCATGGTGCGCCGTCCGCGTCAGTGGCTGGTGCGCCATCTCGGCAAACAAGCCATAGCCGTGTGGCTTTGCGGTGTGGTTGTCTACGTGGTAGGCTACAACTATGGCGGCTCGTTCCAAAACGCGCCGTCGCTCCTGCTGCGTTCGCTCGTGTCGACCACCGCCATGTTTGCCGGCCAGAGCGGACTCATCGGCGTGAGCGAAGCACTGAAAGGTTCTGCCGAAAACGAAGGCGACGCCGTTTATATGGCACTCTTCAGCATTGTCCACTTTGCCGCTGTCATTGTCAGTGTGGCTTTCGTGGTAAAACAAATCGGTATGCGTCTGCGTTCCAGCCTTCGTCTGCTGAGCCACAACTACAAAGGCTTTTATGTGATATGGGGAATGGGCGAAGCCGAACTCACCCTTGCCCGAAGCATCCAGCACCATCTTGAGGAACAGAAGGAAAAGGCGGACTACGCCATTGTGTTCGTGCGCACACCGTTCGAAACGCAGAAAAGTCCCAAGTTCTCCCTCGCCAATCTTTTCAACGGTCTTGCCACGTTCCACGATGCCATGGACAAGGCCGAAGCACTCGGTGCCCTTGTGTGCTGTTCCCACACCGACATTCTGCCCGACGCGACGTCCAGCACTTCTGAAGGCGAAAGCGTATTGAGCCAAAGCGGACTTTCGCTGCTCGATGCGGCCATGCAGACCGACAGCGAAGGACATGCCGAATGCCACGCCTTTTTCCTCACCCCCGACGAGGACGCCAACCTGCGCAACGCTTACCGACTCTTCCGTTCGGCAAACGTTGCCGGGCGGAACGCCCTCCACGTCCACTACAGCACCACCCAACTCATCTCCGGACGCATTGCCGAAGCCGAACAACTCCTAGAGCACCACGCTGAAGGCACAGGCCGGCTGCACCGCATCGACCCGTCGGCGCTTTCCGTACTCTCGCTCAAGCGCGACGAGTTGTGTCAACCCGTACGCTTTGCCCTCCCCTATGGTTTCCGCGCCGTAACCACCGCCCCGCTGGAATTTCTCATTGTAGGCTTTGGACGGACGGGGCAGCAACTGTTCGAATTTCTCTATGAGTTCAGTGCACTTCCCGCCGAGGACGGCAAGTCGGCATGCCCGCTTGTCATCCACATTGCCGACCCCGACGTGGAGCGCCTCAAGGCGAGTTACTTAGCCGACAAACCCGCGCTTCGCAACAACCGTCGCATCCATTTCCTCACCGCAGAAGAAAGCACCGTTGGCTTCCACCAAACGCTCTCATACATCCTCCCCTCGGTCAATGCCGTTGCATTCTGTACGGGCGACGACAATCTGAATCTCCGCCTCGCCGACGAAGCGTACAACGAAATTTGCAATCTGAGCCACAACCGTCTGGACGATTTCGCCATCTGGATACGCGTCCACGACCATTGCAACGAAGCGAAGATGGCGCAAATGGCTCATTATTATAATAGTGCCAACCCCGACTATCCCCATGCCGTACGCATCTTCGGCACGCTGAGCGAAATCTATTCCTACGCGAACATCGTCACCGACACTTTGCTGCACGACGCGGCACAATTTTTCCACAGCTACCAACTCTGTGAGAATGGCGGCGACGAGAGCAAAGTATGCACCTGGGCACAAAGGCGCGATGTGGAAGCGGCCATCGCCAAGAGCAAAGCGCAAGACGATTACCGAACGGAGAAAGTCGTTCCGCTCTATGTGATCAACGACATTCTACGAAAAGAGCGGCAAGACATGGCCAACAGTCTGCACATGCTCACCAAACTGGCGCTCGCCGGTGCGGAAATTGCCGACGTAAAGAATTTCTACTCCTGGGGCGACGCTTACGGCGACCTCAAACTCCCACCCGAAGAATGGGATAGGAAATTACGCAACAGCAAACGTCTGCTCGATCCCGTGCTCAATGCTACCCCCTCCATGTTGAAGGGCAAAAGCATCTTGGGAGAAAATGCCGAACGTTGGGAGAACCTCGCCCGTTGCGAGCACCTACGATGGAACGCGGCCCACGAACTGATGGGCTTCACGGCAGCCTCACCGGGCGAAAGCAACATGGTGACACGCAGTCACCAATGTCTTGTCAGTTGGGACGAACTCGACCGCTGCGAGGGCGACTACAAGAAATACGACCGCCTCGTCGTGGCCACCACGTTCCAGATATTCAAAAGCCGCTACGGCGGACAGCAAGGAGGATAATAAAACGGCTTCGCATCGCACTAATGCAGCGAAGCCGTTTTATTTGTTTTAGAAGGTTTATTCCTTACCACGCTACTGAACGCCATCGCCCCAATTTGCCTTTTATGACATAATCCGACAATAAAGCGCAAAAACCATTTGACAATCATTTCGATTTCATAAATTTGCAAAAGGTACGGGAGCTACGACAAACGTCCCGTTCCGCCCAATACCCCCACGCCCATGAAACACCACGCTTACATCATTGGCCACGATGCGATGGACAGCGCGCTCAAAAGCCAGCTCACTCTTCGCGGTTATGACACGCTGCGCTGCCAAGGCTCCGCCGACAATCTGGCTCTTATGGGGCCCGACGACCTCTGCATCGTACTTAGCGAAGACGACAACGCCTCCCTTCGCCTCTTGGAGCAATGGGCAGAAAGCCTCAAAGACGAAGCCCTCGACTTCAAGCCCTACGTGCAACTTGTGCTGCGCGACGAAGCTACGTACCAAGTGCTCATGCTCGCCGACTTCAGCGAAACGGTAAAGGCGGTGCTCGATGTGGAAGCGTTCACTCGTCAGCGCAGTTGGGCACAGAGCGTGATGTGTCCGTTGCCCGCTTTCGCCTCAAGCACAAAAAGCACCGAAGGCCATTCCTATATTTATCCGCCCCTCGACGGTCACGAAGGCATTGCCGCCGAAAGCGAACGTCGCGTACACCTTGTGATTGACGGATGGAACGATTGGGCTGCCGCACTGGCCGAAACGGCTACACTTGTGGCGCACTTCCCAAACTTTGTGCGTAGCAACGCGCTTCGCACGCGCATCACCATTGTCTCGCCCGACGCTGCGCAGTGCTGTACGGCTTTCCGTCAACGCCACCAGGCGCTCTTTGCCCACAGCCACTACCGCACCCTCTCGTTCAACGCCAAAGGCGAACCTTGCGTGACGGAACTCCACCGCCCGCTCTACAGCGGTACGCGCGAAGACTTCGTCGACGTGGAATGGGACTTCGTGTCAGCCCCGCTCTCCCACCCTGCCGTACGGACAAAGTTGGCAAAATGGGCCACAACTCAGCAGTGGCAACTCACGCTGGCCCTCTGCGGTGAGAGCGACAAGGAAAATGTGGCAACACTCCTGGGACTGCCCACCGAACTGACAGACAGCAGCACCACGGTGCTCGTTCGCCAACACGACGACGCCTTGCTGCGCACCTTGCGCCACGACAAGCGCTTTGCCGCCGTCTTCCCCTTCGGCATGGACGCCACGGCCTACGACACCTCGCTGCCCTACGTACGCATGGCACGTCTGCTCAACTGCTACTACACCGCATCCTACGGCGGCCGCACCGACGTGTACAACTTTTCTGCCGACGACGAAGCGCGCGAATGGGCCAACGTGCCCTCCTTTGCCTTGCGCGCCTCCAACGTGAGCAACGTCTTGACGTTTCCCACCAAGATGCGCAGTCTTGGGCACCGTTCCTTTGAGCCCCACACGTTCTACGCCCTTTCCCAAAAGGAAGTGGAAGCGCTTTCGGCCGTAGAGCACAACCGGTGGAGCGTGGAACGCCTTCTTGCTGGTTTCCGTCCGCCCACCGACGAGGAACGCGAAAAGATTCGCGCCAACATCGCAGCCCACATCCGTGCCCGCCGCGAAGGGAACGACCGTCCCGACGCCGACCTCAAGCGAAGTTACAAAAACGAACGGCACGTCCACTTCGACCTTTGTGCCTACTCCGAACTTGAATGCGACGCCACGGGCCGCGACGTAAGGATTTACGACTACGACCTCACCGCCAGCATCCCCATCCTTGCCGAACGTTTCCTCACCCGTACTGAAGAATTGCAACAATAAGCGGCTTTGCTCATCAACTTTCTTTCCGCATGTCATCAACAGCTTTCACCCTCCGTTTTCTTACAGCCGATGCTCTTCACCGCACCGGCGAACGCATCGTGGCTGCCACGGACGAAGTTACCATAGGCTACGGCGAGGGGAACGACGTAGCCTTCGCCAACGACACGCCCTACGAGGACCGCACGCTTGCCGTAATTCACAGCAATGCCGACATCGACGGCGGCGACAGCGCTTCGCCTTCGTGGCGCATCGTAAGCCTTTGCAGCGCGGAACGTCCCGAGGTGAACGGACTCGAAGTGCCCATCGTGGCCAACCTCAGCGACGGCGACCGCATCACGTTCGGTCACGGACGCCATGCGTTGCGTTTCCACGCGGGAAGTAGCGGAGTGAGCGTGGTCTCGGGCAGAGTAGCTTCGATAGGCCGTCCCATGGGAATGCGCATAGCCCTTTGGGCGTCCATCCCGACCCTTGTACTTGTACTTGCATTGCTCATTGTTGGGTGGACCATCCGTTCAAAGACGAGAGACGAGAGCCTCACTGCCGAACAAGTGAAGGACATACGCGCTTCGGTGCTTCAGCTCAACGTGGACAGCATAAAACTCCTCCGCATAGTGGGCAGCGATACCACTGTGGTGGAAAGTATGGCTGCCGGAGGCGAGGGCAACCACCCCATTGTGGGCACAGCTTTCGTCACCACCGACGGGATGCTCGTCACCGCACGCCACTGCATAGAGCCTTGGCTCAACGACCCCGAAGTGATGCACCTCACCGATCCCAACAGACTGAAACAGCCTTCGAGCCTTTGGGCTTTACGGGCCGAAACGTACAACCAGCTCCACAGCCTTTCGCCCGACACCGTTTACCTCATGGCGAGCGTATGCTCCCTCTGGCGCTACCAAGGCGAACAGGCCGTTCTGGTGAAAAGCATGCAGTCCACGGCTTTCCGTTACGACGCTTCGCACGACGACATTGTGGACCTCGGCGACTACACGCACGAATACTACTGGCGCAGTCTGACGCGCCGTCACCAGCGCACGGACATGATGCGCGGCGACGTGGCGGTCACGCCCTGGCACGAAAAAGGGAGCGTGGCGCTGGCTTCGCCCAAAGAACTGGCCACGACGCTGTCACACCCGGGCACACGATTGGCTTTCTTCGGTTATCCGGACTATGCCGACCTGCGCTTGGAAAACACGTCCGACGAACTCCGCCGCCCGCTTCGCCGCGCTGACGACGACTCCACGGCCTACGATATGCTCTGCCACAACGGTGACCTTCGCCACGGCTACTCCGGCGGACCCGTCATGGCCCGCATGGGCGCAAAAGCCGTTTGCGTGGGAGTGATTTCGGTGACGGACACACGCGGCAACGAACGCATCTACTCCGTGCCGGCTTCCGAGCCGTGGAAGATTGTTCACACGCCAAGTGCCCCAAATGCCCCTTAATGCCCCCAATGCCCATTAATGCCCATTAATGCCCATTAATGCCCATTAATGCCCATTAGGCCCAAAGTGCCCATCATTTGCACATTTGCATATTTGCACATTCGCACATTTGCACATTAACTTTCCCTTCCCATGACGCACAACACCGACGACCAAATATCCGCACTAGCGATAGCCGGCTATGCCGACGAGCGCACACTTTGGCTAATGCTCCGCGACATTGCGCGCCAGCTCCATCAGCTCCACGCGCAAGGACAGATTCATGGCGCGGTCAACACCCATTACGTGACGATTCAAGGCACGTCCTTCGCGCTGCTCAAAACGTCCGAAGCTGACGAAGTTCCCGCCGCCACAGCCGCCGACGACATTTGGGAGCTCGGCGCGTTGACCTACCAGCTCGCCCTGGGTTGCGAACTCTTCGGCGGACGCGGAAAGAAGGCGCAAAAGGCCGACACGCCACTTCCTGTGCTTCGCCACGACTGGAACGAACTGAGCCAACTCGTGCGCCAAATGCTCGACTACACTCCCGCCATGCGTCCCACTGCCGAAAGTGTGGAACGCGCGGCAGAACGAGCGTTGGCGCGGCCCGTTGCTCCACATTGGCGGCCCCGAAAGTCCGCACTCGCTGAGCAAGAACTTTCAACTGATGAACTCGACCGTCTTTGGCCAGATATTTTTTAAGTTATGCCACACAGACAGCCACTACATATTCTGCTCCTGGGCCTTGCCTTCATCGTAACGGCAACGGCCGGTGCACAAACGGGCAACAAAGAGCTCGACCGCCTCATCGGCATAGCCACCATGCTGCGATCGGCCGACGCTGCCGTGTTCAACCGTGCGCAGAAGATGCTCGAAGACGACGCTTTGTGGACGCCTATGGACGAACTCGGACGGTTGCAAAAGACAGAATGCACGCCTGCCGAAAGCGTCACACGGTTCAAACTCAACCGCCTGCTCTCCCGTGCCGACGGCCAACGCAAATACGTCACTTCGCGCGGTGACTTCCTCAACGGCGAGGACGAACGCTACGACTACTCCCTCTACGAGCGCTCGCTCCATGCCCACCAAAGCGCCACATACTCGCTGAAAGGCCGCGTAGGTCAACAGACCTTCGTGCTCGTGCCCCATGCCGCAACCTCGCACGGACTCTCTGTCAGCGTGAGCGCGCCTGGGGTGAAGACGGAAGCTCCCCGAACGCTTCCCAACGGTTGCATCGTGGTGAAGACCTCCGGCAAACTCACCAAAGAGCAGAGCATCACGCTCTGCGTGAAAAACAACAGCGGCACACCGCAGTCGTTCGTACTCATCAACCACAATTCCCGAAAATGAAACGTTTCCCTACCTTCATCCTTGCCTTTGTGCTCTGTACTGCCACGGCGCTCGCCCAGCAGTCCTCCGAGCAGTGGCGTGCGGAAGCCAACCGTGTGGTAACGGCGGGAAACCGTGCCTACGAAGCGAGCGACCGCCGCGCTTTGCAACGTCACGTCGGAGAGTTGAAAGAGTTGATTGCCGAAGCTTCTCGTTCGGGCACGCTCTCCGTGGCTGACTCCCTCGTCTACACCGCCGACTGGCTCAAACTGCGTGCCGACCTTTGCTACGAACTCGCTGCCGACAACGCCTCGCTTTTTCCCGAAGCCGAACGCCGTCTGCGCCAAGCACAGGCCATCTACGCCCATCGGCCCGACCTCGCGCAGGGGCACGTCACCACGGTGCTCCACGAAGAACTGGCACAACTCTTCTACCGCCAGACACGTTACAAGGAAGCACTCGCTGAGATGGACTCCGTGGCTGACCTCTATGCCGTGCGCATAGAAAACGGAGAGATAGCGCCGGGCGAGCCCGACTGTGCCGCAGACTACGACCGCTACCTCATGCAACTCGCCGCACGCGCCATGTGCCGCGCCCATTGCAACGACTTTAGCGGCGCACACGCCGACCTCGACACGGCGCTACGCCTCTTTTCCACTCGTCAAGGCGCTTCGTACGCCGAACTGCTCCGCCGAAAAGCCAAAGTGCTGATGCTCGAAGACGAGGCGCGCGCTGCACACAGCAACCTGCAGGAGGCGCTTCGCCTCTACCGCCATGCCTTCACACTGCAGCGCCAAGCGTGTGCCGAACGTCTCTTGTCGCTCAACGCGGAAGAGCGCATATCCTTCTGGCTCCACACTCGGCCCTTCGTGGCAGACTGTTTCACGACGGAAGGAGCCGACGCCGCACTGCTCTACGACGTGGTGCTTTTCCAAAAAGCACTGCTCCTACACCTTGCCCAAATAGAAAAGCAATGCAGCAACAAGGCTGACGCACTGAGAGCGTTGCAAACAAACTGGAAGGACATTCAGCGCCAACTCCGCAAGGGCGAAGCCGCCGTAGAGTTTGTGTGCTACACGCTTAACGGCCGTGAACGCATGGGCGCCCTCGTGCTCAAAGCGCAAGGAACGCCCGTGTGGGTGCAGATGCCGGACCCGACTGACGTGACGAGCTACAAACTCGCCACTTCGACCGACCGCGTGGTGGACCGCACGGGTTCCACCTCGCGCCGGGGCAAGGACGAACTCTACACCGACTCGCTGCTGCGACACAAGGTGTGGCCCGAAGCACTGCGCCGCACGCTCCGCGACACGCCGACGGTGCTTTTCGCCCCCGACGGCTACCAGCACCGCCTGGCCATAGAATATATGTGGCCCGCAACGGCGCCGACCGCCCGCCTTTACCGCCTCACCTCCACGCGCCGTCTGCTTGACCGCCGAAAGAGAACGGACCTCAGCGGCAGCGCGTTGCTCTGCGGCGACGTGGACTACTACGCACGCTTTGCACCCTCCGCCACAGCCAACGACTCGCTCGCTTTCAGCCTCTACTGCGGCAACCGCACGGAATTTCCCCTCCTCTCTCATTCGGCAGAGGAGATAGAGGGCATACGACTTACGCGCCAAACGCCCACCGACTCGCTCCTTTGCGGAGCGCAAGCCACGGAACAGGCTTTTCGCCAACTCGCCACGCGCTTCCCGTTGGTGTTCGTCTCCACCCACGGCGACTTCCATGCTGCCGCCACGCCACAGGGCACAGACCTCAAGCCCTGCCTCACGGACCAGACGCTCTCGGAAAACGTCATGGCGCTCTCGGGCGTGAACACGGCGCTCGCCTCGCTCAAGGAAGGCAGTGCCACACAAACCGACGGACTGCTCTCTGCCCGCGAACTGGCGGACATGGACCTCTCGGCGGTGAACCTCTTCGTGGTCTCAGCCTGCCAGTCGGCGCTGGGCTTCATCACGGCCGACGGTGTGTACGGACTGCAGCGCGGACTCAAGCAAGCGGGCGCCGGCGCACTGCTCCTGAGCCTTTGGAGCGTAAACGACGAGGCTACCGCCACGCTCATGCAAACGTTCATGAAAGAAGTAGGAAGCGGCAAGTCGCTCCACGATGCCTTCGCCGCAGCACGCCGCTCAATGCAACGTCCGGCCTCCCCTGCAGCCGATGCTTCAGCAGCCACAAGCGCTCCGCAGCGCACGTTCTCTGCCGCAAAACTCACGCACAGGGCGAAAGCCGTACAGACTTCTACCCTACCACGCTACGCCACGCCGCAATACACCGATGCGTTCATCCTCATCGACGCTTTGCCGCAATAAAAACTCGCAACAAAACCCCACGACATATGCACATCAAGAAATTCATGGCCCTTGCGGCCCTTTCACTCCTCACGCTCACCGCTGCAGCGCAAGCTCCTGGCGGAAAGCCCTCAGGCGGAAACGCTCCCGATGCCGGCATGACAAACGGCGGAAACGACCAGACACGCTGGGAAGTGTCGGTGAACCAGATGCCGCCCGACCTTCGCCGACGCATCAGCCGCGTGGCTCGCGACATGCAGCACGACAACGGTGCCGACCGCGGACTCATCACGGACATCCTCAAAGGTGCAGGGTTCTCCACCGTGTCGTCCGTCATTGACATCATCGCCAACGAGACGGTGAATCTCGTGAAGTACCGCAAACAGCAGAAGCAGAAGTGGATGCAGATGATCCAAAACGAGTGTAACTACACCGACTCGCTCTCTGCCGTGAAAGGTCTCAAAGACTTCTACAACAACTACTCCACCGTGGGTGCCCTCGACCCGTCGGACATGAACTTCGACGGCATCAGCATTCGCGGCACACGCAACAACCAGGAGGTGGTCTACCTCTCCTGCCACATCGACACCACACGCATCGAACACCTCTACCGCCACAGCAAGTTCCACCTCGTGGTGGACACGCTGGCGTTCTATCCGCTCGCCTGCCACCTGCCCAACGTGCAGGCCAACGGCATACGGCTCATGAAGCAGATGGAGAAGGGCAGCAAGGCGAAAGACAGCGACGAGCGCAACAACTCGTACCTCTTTACGGAACGCCACGGACTGTCCGTGGGCATGGACATCAAGCTGACGTCGTCGTGGATTAACGAGGCGGTGATGCTGATGCGCGACGTGGAACTGGGCAACTTCAAACTCACCGTGAACATTCCCGACGGATGCTCGGCCTACACCTATTCGCGTAAACAGATTGACGAAAACCGCCGCAAGATGGCGGCTATGCCCGCGCCGAACGGCCGAGGCGGAAAGGGCGAGCCACAGGAAATGCTCGACACCACGTATCTCGCCATTGAGGGCGACTGCTTCGTTGTGCCGCGTTCGTACATGCCGACTTCCGACGGAACGAGCCGCTGGGGTACGGGTGAATACAACATGAAGGTGCGCTTCCGCGAAACGTGCCAATTCTCCAACGACGCTACGGAAAACGAGAAACTACGTCGTTGGCACCACGACTACAAGCAGCTTCGCCGCATGCAACGCAAGGGTAGCGAGGCGGGAGAATACTTGCGTACCATCTGGCAGCAGAACGGCAACACGTTCGTGAAGACCATCGTGAAGCAGGCGCTCACCACGAGTGCGGGTGCTGCCCACCTCACGGAGAGCAGTTCCGGCGGCATGAAAGTCGGTGGCGCAGCGGCTGGTGGTGCAGCAGGAGGCGCTGCCGGAGGTGCTGCTGGCGGCGGACAGATGCCTGCCGGAGGCGGACAAGGCGCACCGCACTGATGCGGACTGATCCGAACCGTTCAACAAAGGGCGTAACGCACGGGAGTTTTACCCATGCGTTACGCCCTTTACATTTTACGCCTTCTCTCTTCTCTCGCGCGCACGCGCGCGTATACACCAAAGTTTGTGCAACCTGCCGTCACCCGTCACCCCCGCAGGGGGCTTTGCGTGCTGGCGCCGCACATGGGGGCGACGTTTTCAAAACGTCGCGCTCTACACGACGTATAAAGGCCGTAACCACGCAAAAGCCTACGTGAGGCTGGTGAGGCCAAAAACAAACGCTTACAAAAGTTTTGTTCTATTAAACCTTTGCTGTCACCACCCCCGTGACCGATTTTTCTCTGCTTTGACGAATTATTACCCCTCTAAGAAAATTTGCCGTCACCCTCGCAAGAAGCACAAGCCCTCTGAATTACAACAGAATAGGCCATTCGCGAAGCGCTCGGGTGACAGATGAAAGTAGAATGTATAAACTTCGGTGAAGCGCGCGCACGCGCGCGTACGCGAGGGAGCGGTAGCGTACCAAAATATTACGACGCCGGAAACGTAAACATTTGTAAAATTTGAGCTACAAGCTCAACGTGTTGAGCTCGTAGCAAATTCGCACAAGCTACGTGACAATAATCCCCCAAACGGGTTTAAACAATGCTGTCTCTTGAACGCGCAAGCGCATGGGGGTCACGTCTCCGACGTGACGCTCTACACGCACCTCCAAAATTCATAAAGCGCGAGAAAAAAAATGAAAACCTTTGATTATCACCAACCTGCAGTTTCAAAACACATCCCCCGTTTTGAAACAAAAATTCCAGGCCTTGGAATTTAAATTCCAGGCCTTGAAATTTAAATTCCAAGGCCTGGAATTTTTACGAAACGTTAGCAGTCGTCGCATCCATCCTTTTAGACTCGCGGCGGAACACCACGATGAACGACGTGAGCACCATGCCCCCCGTCAGTACCCACGACACGGGATAGACCGCCATGAGGACATCGAACCCATGCCAATGCGGACATACGAGAAACACCCACGCCACACGCAGCACGCAGGTGCCGAACACGGTGAAAAGCGTGGGGCGCAGCGAACGACCCATGCCGCGAAGCGAAGAACCCGAAATCTCATAGCTGCACGCCAAACTCTGCAACGCCAGGGCAATGTGCATGCGCGCCATGCCGTAAGCGTGGACCTCAGGATCGGTGGAAAACAGATTGAGGAAGAAATGCTCGCCAAGGATAAACGTCCAGTTGAGCGCCGCACACGACACGACGGCAAGCGTCATGCAGAGGAAAAAGATGCGCTTCACGCGGAGCATCTGCCGCGCACCGTAGTTCTGCGCAATAAACGTGATGGCAGCGCCGTTGAACGCCGTCACCAGGAAGTAACAATAGTATTCGAAGTTCTGCGCCGCTGCCGAACCTGCCACAGCGCTCGCCCCGTAGCCGTTGATGGTGGACTGCACAAGGACGTTCGACACACTGAAAATCATGCCCTGCAAACCTGCGGGCACACCAATCTGGAGCATACGCTTCAGTTCGCGACGGTCCATGCCGATGCGCCGCACATGAAGGCGGAACGGGTCGGCCTCACGACGAAGGAGGAAGACCATCGTGGCAGCACTCACGACATTGGCAATGCCGGTGGCAATGGCCACACCTTCCACACCCATGCCGAAGCAGAGCACAAACACGAGATTCAACACCGTGTTCACAATGCCTGCCGCCACAAGGATGTAGAGCGGACGGCGCGTGTCGCCCATACTGCGAAGTATGGCGGCGCCGAAGTTGAAAATCATGAAGAAGGGAATGCCCAGAAAATAGATGCGCAGGTAAAGCACCGCCATGTCGAGCACTTCAGGCGGTGTGTCCATCCACGTGAGTATGGGGCGCGCCACCATAAGTCCCACCACAAGGAGCACCACGCCGCTCACCAAGGCAAGCAGCCCGACGGTCGATACGGCACGGCGTATGCGCTCGGCATCGTTCTGTCCGATGTGGTTAGAGATGATGGCATTCGCACCCAGCGAAATGCCCATGAACAGGTTGATGAGCAGACTGATGACGGGTGCGTTGCTGCCCACTGCGGCCAACGCACGGCTGCCCACGAAATGCCCCACCACGGCGACGTCGACCGAATTGAAAAGTTGCTGCAGCATGCTGCTGGCGGCAAGGGGCAGACTGAAAACGATGATTTTCCGCAGCAACGGTCCGTGGAGCATGTCCACCTTGTTGCTGACAGAAGGTTTTGTGTCGGTTTTACTCATCTTCGTTAGCTTTTGCTGTGCGAAATTATACATTTTGCACGGCTGGCGCAAGGCAAGTTCCGCGAAAGGCGCTGGCACAACCAATTTGTTACGAAATCCGTAGCATTTTCGGAAAAAATGCCCACGGCTCAAAAACTATTACGAACTTTGTCCGACGAATGGCACAACGCCACTATATATCTACGAACACGATGCTTAAAATAAAACTCTTTCTTCTCTTCATCGCCGCTACGTTGATGTGCGCCTGTTCGAACAACAACGACGAAGCGCAAAGCCGCTACACGGAAAAGGACCTTCCCAACCTCAGCTACGTTGTGCTCCTCAGCTCCGTTCAAGACCAATACGTCACAAAGCATTACCCCAATGCCGAAGTGAAAAGAGTGAGCGCCGTGCCAGACATTTCCCTGACCCTGCAAAAAGGACTTGTTGACGTGGCCTTCCTTGAGAGCACCGAAATGATTGGTGTGAAAAGGAACATCCCCAACTACTACACCATACTCGACAGCGTGGCTCAAACGCCTATTGGAGCTGCGTTCAACAAAGAGGACACTGCGCTCAGAGACCAATTCAACTACTTTGTTGACGGCCTCAAAAAGGAAGGAAAGCTGGAAAAAATGCGCCGCTATTGGCTCGAAGAAGACGACGGCACATTCGAAATGCCCACCGACATTCCCGTCTATACCATTGGCGAACCTTTACGCTTTGCCTGCACAGGACAAGACCCCGGATACGCGTTCTACAAAAACGGAAAGCTGGCAGGCTTCGAAGCCGAACTGGCCATGCGTTTCGCTGCCTATCTGAAGAGACCATTGGAAACGTCCTTCATGGACCTTAACGGTCTTCTCGCAGCTTTGGCAAGCCGCAAAGTGGACATAGTGGCCGACATTCTCTGCATAACGCCTGAAAGAGAAAAGTCCATGGCTTTCTCCAAACCGTACGCCACGTCCTACTCTTTGTTTATCAGCATAGACGAGAGCGTCGAAAACGTGGCACAGAGCCACACCTCGTGGTGGGACAGCATCAAGGAGAGTTTCGTAAACAACTTGGTGAAGGAAAACCGTTACCTTCTCATCCTTAAAGGTCTGGGCGTGACGGTACTTATCTCCATCTGCGCCGCCATCCTGGGCACACTGCTCGGCGGCCTCATCTGCTTCATGAGAATGAACCGGAGGAAAGGTTGCAACAAAGTGGCAAAGTGCTACATCACGCTCATGCGCGGCATCCCCATCCTCGTGTTCCTCATGCTGATGTACTACGTGTTCCTCGCCAAACTCGACCTGGGCGGAGTGACGGTGGCCATCATTGCCTTTGCCATGAACTTCGCCGCCTACGTCAGCGAGATGTTCCGCACCTCCATCGAGGGCGTGGACCGCGGACAAACGGAAGCCGGAATTGCCATGGGCTTCACGCCGGTGCAGACTTTCGTCAAGTTTATCATGCCGCAAGCCGCCCGCACCGTACTCCCCGTGTATAAAGGTGAACTGATAGGACTCGTAAAGAACACGTCCGTCGTGGGCTACATCGCCGTAGAAGACCTCACGAAAGCCTCCGACCTCATACGTTCCCGCACGTTCGACGCCTTCTTCCCCCTCCTCTTCAGCGCCTTGCTCTACTTCCTCCTCGCATGGCTCCTCACCGAGTTGCTCGAAAAGAGCGTCAAAACACGAAAAGGGTAACGACAAAGGCGACACATGGGGGCGACGTTTTCAAAACGTCGCGCTCTACACGGCTATTTGTCACTTCCGAAACGAACAAACACGTCCCTATGAAATCAATGCACATCATCACGCCGGTAAAAGACTCCATCGACTCCACGCTGCACACGGTGAAAGCCGTACTTGCCAGCCACATCGACGTGCCCTTCACCTATACCATCTACAACGACTTCTCCACCCCCGAAAATACGGCACGGCTCGAAGAAGCCTCACGCGAGATGGGCTTCCGCCTCGTCAACCTCAGCGACCTCACGGACCACCCCTCCCCCAACTACCTCCTCGTGCTCCAGCGCACACAGCAGGAAGCCATAGAGGCCGACGCCGCACTCGTCATTGTGGAAAGCGACGTGGAAGTGCGCCCCGACACCCTGCAAGGACTCTACAACGGTGCTGCAGCGCACGCCGACTGCGCCATTGCCGCCTCCGTCACCGTGGACGAAGAGCAACACATCAACTACCCCTACCTCTACGCCCGCGGCCACGAAGGAGAAACGTTCGCCACGAAGAAGCACTGCAGCTTTTGCTGCTCGCTGCTCACCCCGCAGTTTCTCCGCAGTTTTCCCTTCACCGCACTCGACGCCTCTAAAAACTGGTTCGACGTGACCATCTCGCACGAAGCCCTTCGCACGGGCTTCTCCAACTACCTTTTCTGCTCACTCCCCGTCGTGCACCGCCCCCACCAGAGCCGTCCGTGGAAACAGCTTAAATACAAAAACCCGCTCAAATACTACTGGCTCAAATTCACCCGCGGACTCGACAAGATTTGAGGGGCGGAAGTTGAACAAAGAATTAGGCATTGATGCCAATATTATATTGGGTGTATAAGTAGGCTCAATTTGGGGTTTAGTAAACCTTTCTGCGGTCTTACGTAATGCGGCTTTTGCGTGCGTTAGCGCATGGAGGTCAACTCTCCGAGTTGACAGATAAGCGCGAACGATATTGGCGCAGCACGCAAAACCGTCCGTAACGGTGTGTAGAGCGTCAAGTCAGAAACTTGCCCCATACGTTCCCGCATTCTAAACATCACTATCGCTCATATTCGAAGATTGAAACTTCATAACTAGAGAGGTCTTCCGAAATATGCTTCAGTTTCAATCCACGCACCCACGGGGGGTGCGACGGGGTTCCGCTTCTCGTACACGCCAGCCGGTGCGTTTCAATCCACGCACCCACGGGGGGTGCGACCGTATGTGCAGCGTAGCACGTAGCGAAGAGTACGTGTTTCAATCCACGCACCCACGGGGGGTGCGACAGCCTTGAAACCGTCCACCGTAACAGCATTACGTTTCAATCCACGCACCCACGGGGGGTGGCGACCACCATTGTTTTGAGCATGAGTAGCAGAATACCAAGTTTCAATCCACGCACCCACGGGGGGTGCGACGGAATTCCGCAAGATACCAATGTTCCAACGACACGTTTCAATCCACGCACCCACGGGGGGTGCGACAAAGTACGTTGCGAAACGAAATAACGAGAGGAAAGTTTCAATCCACGCACCCACGGGGGGTGCGACGGCTTCGTTGAGTTTATCTGAACACTTATTAAAGTTTCAATCCACGCACCCACGGGGGGTGCGACGCAATTGGTC
>CAVKJJ010000009.1:0-70495 GCA_963656685.1 bacterium
GCCCGATTTGGACTGCTTTTTATCGTTTTTCAAGTGTTGTGTGCGCGAAACTTTTACACGTTTCGTTTTTCCCGATTTTTATACGTTTCGTTTTTCCAATTGAGCACATTTCGTTTTGCCGGATTTACATCGACGTAAAAATCGACGTACCCTGCGAAAAGCTCCCTGTGCTTTACGACCTCCGCGACCGCGGCCTCGCCGACCTGTCATAACAACAATGCCCCCTTGAGCACTACGCTCTTGGGGGCAAATCTTTGAGTTGATAGTTCAACACGTTTACTTTACGCAAACTCCTCGTCGAGGGCAAACTTCTCGGGATGGCGCGCCGGCACATCGCGGTAGTAGTCCATGATAAGGCGCATGTCGGCTTCCACGTCACCGCTGGGCTGCAAAATCGTTGTGCACGAAATAGTGCGCGTACGGTAGTCTATGGCATAGAGCATAATGGGGAGTTTGGCCTTGAGGGCTATGAAGTAGAAGCCCTTCTTCCAGTGCGTCACACGCGAGCGCGTTCCTTCGGGAGTGACGGCAAGGCAAAACTTATCGGCACGCACCGCCTTCTCGGCAAGTTGGTCAGTAAGACTCGTGTGGCGACTGCGTTCCACGGGGATGCCACCCATCGAGCGGAACATAGCGCCGAGCGGACCGACGAACCACTCCTTCTTCATGAGGAAATTGGACGTGAGACCAATGGCAGAATAGTACATCTTGCCTACGATGAAGTCCCAGTTGCTGGTATGGGGCGCCACGCAGATGATGCACTTCTGCGGACGGCTAACAGTGACGTGTTCCTTCCAATGACCAAGGCGGAAAAGAAGGAAACGGGAAAGTGTCTTGAACATAAAAACAAAATACGAATATACGAATCAAGGATTGCGCAAAAGCCTCCGTGAGGCAGCCGCACGAAACTCACGCTGCACGAAAACAAAAAGCCACAAACTCAGCAGCGCAGCCCATTGAGGCTACGACGCAGAGTTTGTGGCTTTCATTATTGTGACAGACGGTTATGCATTGATAATGCGTTCGTTGAGCGCATTGGCCTTTTCGGTGAATTCGGCCTTGAACTTAGCATAGAATTTCTTGGCCGCACCGGGTTCGGTGTGACTGATGCGCGACACGTAGTCAGCATAGAGGTCCACTACCTCCTTCATGAGTTCGCTCAGAGTTTCAGGGTTTCCCTGCTGACACATGCTCAGTGCCACGCAGTCGGCAAAGAGGTCGCCCGTGACGGTCTTTACGCTTTTCTTGAGTTGTTTACGACTTGCCATGTTTTGGATGGTTTTACGGATAAAGTCACAGGCTGAAGCTGTCCTGTTTCAGCCAGTCCCTTTTCCGTGGATTATAAAAAGAGGTTGAAGTTTCAGAGATGTTTGATCACAATGTGCTGTACACGCAAAAGGCGCACACATTTGCACATTTGCACATTGCGAAGCACAATCGGCTATTGCCGAATGATTTCCATTCCCTTGAGAATGGCCTGCTCGTTGACGGGGAGCAGGTTGTGGTGGCGCTCAGGAAGCGTTTTGCGAAGGGCCTTCATGACGCTCTCTGTGGACACGATGGGATGGAGCTTGAGGTATCCGCCGAGCACGAACATGTTGAAGCACTTCATCATCTGCATTTCAGCTGCCGTTTCCATTGCGGGAATCTGCCACGACTCTATGTCGGTGCGCGTAGGCGGCTCGAGAATGCCGAAGCTGTCATAGATGAGCGTGCCGCCTTCCTTCACCTTGGGTTGGAACTTGTCCAGCGAAGGCTGGTTGAGGAGTATGGCACTGTCGTAGCGGCTGAGGATGGGCGAAGAGATGGGTTCGTCGCTGATGATGACGGTGACGTTGGCCGTGCCGCCGCGCTGTTCAGGGCCATAGGCGGGCATCCAGGTCACTTCCTTGCCTTCCATGAGTGCGGCATAGGCGAGTATCTTGCCCATTGAGAGCACGCCCTGACCGCCGAAGCCGGATATGATGATTTCTTGTTTCATTGCTGAATCAGTGTTTGGACGATTGTTCACAGAGTGCTAAACCGCCCGTGGGAAGTTACTTGTCCTTTAAGTCGCCTACGTGGTAGAAGTCGAACATGTGTTCTTCCATCCACTCGTTGGCCTTGATGGGAGGAAGCTTCCATCCGGAGGAACAGGTGGACACGATTTCCACAAGGTTGGAGCCTTTGCCGGACATGGAGTTTTCGAAGGCGTGGCGTATGGCTTTCTTGGCCTTGCGAATGGCTGCCACGGAGTGGACGCTCTGGCGCGTGACGTAGGCGGTGCCTTCGAGATTGGCGGCAAGGTCGGTGATGTTGAGGGGATAGCCGTGAATCTTCGGGTCGCGTCCGTAAGGACACGTGGCGGTCTTCATGCCCACGAGGGTGGTGGGTGCCATCTGGCCGCCAGTCATACCGTAGATGGCGTTGTTGATGAAGATGAGCGTGATGTTCTCGCCGCGGTTGAGGGCGTGGATGGTTTCGGCCGTACCGATGCAGGCAAGGTCGCCGTCGCCCTGGTAAGTGAACACGAGGCGGTCGGGCCAAAGACGCTTGCAAGCGGTGGCTACGGCGGGCGCACGTCCGTGGGCGGCTTCCTGCCAGTCGATATCAATGTAGCGGTAGGCAAAAACGGCGCAACCTACGGGGCTTACGCCAATGGTCTTCTCGTCCATGCCCATTTCGGCTATCACTTCCGCCACGAGCTTGTGGACTACGCCGTGGGAACATCCAGGACAGTAGTGCATGTCCGTGTTGTTCATCAAACGAGGTTTTTCGTAAACCAGGTTTTCCGGCTGTATGATTTCTTCTCTTGTCATAGTGATAATGTGCAAATATGCATTCGTGCAAATATGCAATTGAGTTGTGGCCTCACGGAGGCTTTTGCGTGCTGCGCTTGGAGTGCGTAGCGCATGGGAGGCTGCAACTGTGAGTTATCTTCTCTTCATTCCCGGCATGCGAAGCACCACTTCTACCATCTTTATGAGTACAGCGAAGAGGGCTAGACCGTACCATATCATGACGGGGCCTCCGGCGGGAGTGGCTACGATGCCTATGATGGCCACTATGGCCAAGGCGATGAACACGATGTTGAGCACATTGCGCACCACAAAGGTTTTGTCGCGCTGGGTGCGTCGCGCTTCTTCGCGTTCGGGATGTTTGAGACGCTCAAGTATGTCGGGGCGCTCGTCGCTCTCGTAGGGATTGTTCAACATGGGATATGGGTGTATGCCTTATATTTTAGGGTGGTTATTTATGGGACCGCCCTTTAAGAAACGTCCTTAGTTTATAGAACCGCTCTTATCGTTTGCTAAGAGCTTCAAGAGCCTGGACAATCTCGTCGGGATCGGGCACGATGCCACCGAGGCGGCCATAGTGGGCCACGGGGATGCGGGCTTCAACGGCGTTCTCGACATCAAAGACCATTTGGCCGGCGTTAATTTCGGTGACGAGCATGCCTTTCACTTTGTGGGAGAGTTCGCGCAACTGCTTCGTGGGGAAGGGCCAAAGGGTGATGGGGCGGAAGAGTCCTACCTTGAGGCCTTTCTTGCGGGCTTGCTCAATGGCTTTGTCGGAGATGCGCGAAGCTGAGCCGAAGGCCACGATGATGTAGTCGGCATCGTCGGCATATTTCAGTTCGTAGCGCACTTCCTTCTCTTCTATCTCGTGGTATTTCTGCTGGAGATGGAGGTTTTTCTGCTCCATAACCTGCGGCTGGAGTTCGAGCGAGGTGATGACGTTCACGCCGCGTGTGCGGAGTCCGTGACCGTTGGCTGCCCAAGGGCACTGACTGACAATCTCTTCTTCGGTGCGACGGGGTTTGTAGGGCGGGAGCACCACTTTCTCCATCATCTGACCGATTACGCCGTCGGAGAGAATCATGGCGGGGTTGCGGTAGCGGAAGGCGAGTTCAAAGGCGAGGTCCACGAAGTCGGCCATTTCCTGCACGGATGCGGGTGCGAGCACAATGACGTTGTAGTCGCCGTTGCCACCACCGCGCGTGGCTTGGTTGTAGTCGCTCTGCGAGGGCTGTATGGTGCCGAGTCCGGGACCGCCGCGCTGTACGTTGACGATGAGTCCGGGTATTTCGGCGCCGGCCATGTAGCTGATACCTTCCTGCATGAGGGCCACACCGGGCGAGGAGGAGGAAGTCATCACGCGCTTGCCTGTGCCGCCTCCGCCGTAGACCATGTTGATGGCTGCTACTTCACTTTCGGCTTGTAGCACCACCATGCCAGTGGTTTCCCAAGGCTTGAGTTCGGCAAGGGTTTCGAGCACTTCGCTCTGAGGGGTTATGGGATAGCCAAAATAGCCGTCGCAGCCGCAGCGTATGGCGGCATGGGCTATGGCTTCGTTTCCTTTAAGAAGGAGTATTTCGTTTTCTTCGTTCATGGGTTACGAGAGAAATTGATTGGCTTGTTTTTTGGGGAAAACGCTTTGCGGGAGAGTAATGCTTTGGGGAGAGTAAGGCTCACTCGTCGGCTTTCTTACGGTACACGCTGATGCATCCGTCGGGGCAGACTATGGCACATGAGGCGCAACCGATGCACGTGTCGGCTATTTCTTCGCAGAAGGGGTAGCCTTTGTGGTTGACCTCGTTTTTGGAAAGTGCAAGTGTGTGGGTAGGGCAAGCCACTACGCACAGGGCGCATCCTTTGCACCGGTTCTTGTCGATGACAACGGCTCCTTTTATCTTGCTCATAATGGGGTTGGGTTGATTGTTATGGTTCGGATAAGGCTGACTTACGGGCGGACACGGTGATTAGATATCTTCTTTTTCAGAACGGGGCCGCAGGGTGGTCGGGCCTTGGGGTGGCGACGGGAGCGCCGCCCTTATTGGTTGTACATGTCCTTGTTGTAGAAATCCATGATGCTGCGCAGCATGGAGAGGTATTCGCTTGCCGGACTTTGGGGGTCGAGGGCTTGGGCACGAAGGAAGGCGTTTTGAGCGTCCCGCCAGTTGGAATGCTTGAGATGCACCTTGCCTTCAAGGCAGTAATAGGAAGCACTGACCCCGTAGCGGCTGACGTGGTCTTGCATCTGCTGCTGGGCTTCTGCAAGGCGTCCGGCTTCTATTGTCTGACTGATGGTGTTGAGACTTTGCTCTTCTTTCATGCCTGTTTGCGTTTAGCTGTTAGCAAAGATAGTGTTTATTTGTAAGAGCGTGCGCATGTCGCTCCCACATTTTGTATAATTTAGCGAATAGGGGCTATGACTTTACCTTAGCTTTAGCCTTGGTTTTACTTAATCCAGGGTGCGGCTTATGCCTTGCTCGCGATGTTGGAGTCGGACGATGATGCCGTATTTTTCGTGGAGATGGCAAGCGAGGTGTTCGGCGGAGTAGACGCTGCGGTGCTGGCCTCCGGTGCAGCCGAAGGAGAACATGAGGTCGGTGAATCCGCGCTGTATGTAGCGCTCCACGTGGGCGTCGGCAAGGCGGTAGACCGACTCGAGGAAGGTGAGTATCTCGCCGTCGTCTTCGAGGAACTTGATGACGGGAGCGTCGAGCCCGGTGAGTTTCTTGTAGGGTTCGTAGCGTCCGGGGTTGTGGGTGCTTCGGCAGTCAAACACGTAGCCGCCGCCGTTGCCGCTCTCGTCGGCGGGTATGCCTTTCTTGTAACTGAAACTGAACACGCGCACCACGAGGGCGGGCTTCTGCGCCTTATCTGCACTGCCTGCCGTAGTGGATGCGGCAAGGGTGGCGGGATGGTTTTCGAACTGGGGCTGGGCGCAGAGCGTGCGGAGGAGTTCGTCGAGATAAGGATAGGGGGTGCAGAGGCCTTGTGAGAGGAGCGAGCGCAGGTTGGCTACGGCGAGGGGGATGCTTTTGAGGAAATAGGGTTTGCGTTCCACGTAGCCACGCAGTCCGTAGGCTCCGAGCACCTGGAGGGTGCGGAACATGACAAAGAGCATGAGGCGCTGACGGAACTGCTCTTCGTTGATCTCGGGGAGCATCGTTTGGAGTTCGTCAACATATTCGCTGATGAGCCACGTGCGGAGTTCGTCGGGATAGCGTGCCGAGGCTTGCCAGAGGAAGGAGGCTACGTCGTAGTGGAGAGGACCTTCCATGCCGCCCTGGTAGTCTATAAAGCAGGGCGTGAGCGTGCCGTCGGCTTCGCTGCGGAGCATGACGTTGCGGGCCTGGAAGTCGCGATAGAGGAAGTGGTGGTCGGCGCCGCCCGTACCGGCGAGGTCGTGTGCCAGACGTTCGAGGTCGGCTTCAAAACGCACTTCGTCAAAGGGGATGTCCTGGGGTTTGAAGAAGGAGTACTTGAAGTAGTTGAGGTCGAACATGGCGGCCTTGGCGTCAAAGCGCACGGGGGAGAGGCAACGGGAGTAGTCGAGACTTTCCCCACCCTCTACCTGTACATGGGCAAGGAGGCGGATGGTGCGGGAGAGGAGTTGGCGGTCGTCCTCGTCGTACACATAACCGCGCTGCCGTGCCGGAGCGAGGGCGTCGTAGAGCGAGAGGGTGCCGAGGTCTTCCTGCAGGTAGCAATGGCCGTCGGCGCTCTCGGCGAGGATGCGGGGCACGGGAAGTCCTTTCTCTGCAAAGTGGCGGGAGAGGTAGACAAAGCAGGCGTTCTCGCTGAGTGACGGACCGTCCACGCCTATTACGGTGGTGCCGTCGTGGGCGGTGAGGCGGGCATATTTGCGGTTGCTGCCGGCTTTGGCAAGGAGGTCGTAGGCTGCGGGCTCTTGGCCGGCCCATTGGGTATAGAGGTCTTGTATGTTTGGCATGCTTCGCTTGGCGAATGAGGTGGTATTACAATGGTTATCTTATCCTAGAACGGACACCGTCTTTAGAACGCATCATACATTTGCACATTTGCACATCTGCACATCTGCACATTTGCACATCTGCACATTTGCACATCTGCTCATTTGCACATTCTTATTTCCTGTACCATATGTTGATGATCTTTCGGCGGATGGCTACGGCGTTCATGACGCTTACGAGTACGAAGATGGCGCATCCTGTGAGGATGGCGGGCATCATGCTTCCGGCTTTAACAGTGGGGAAGATGAGGGATATGGTGTCCATGTAGTAATGGCGCGTGACGGCGAGGAGCACGAGGGCGATGACGAGGGTTGACGCGTTCATACACACGGTGAGCAACTGGTAGGGCAGACTCACGCGCGATGGCAGGTAGCCTATGAGGAGGAGGTTCTCAAGTTTCTGCGTGTTTTTCTGCACGAGGAGATAGATGCTGAGCATGAGTATGTAGAACGAGAGGAGACTGACGAGCAGCCCGACGAGCATCACGAGACTCACCACGACGCGGAGGAAGTAGGTAGTCTTTCCGGCGTCGAGTTTGTTGTCCTCCACGTCGTAGCCTTTTTGCTGCATGTATTTGGCTATGGCATCGTCGGTGGGCGACTTCACTTCGAGGATGATGCGCGAGGGGTCTTCGGTCTTTCCGGGTTCGTACGTTGTGTTGCTCCAGTCCATGAAACTTTGGGGCACGAGGATGGTGTTCAGGCGACTGGAGAAGCCGAGCACACGTCCTTCGAAGGTGGCATGCTGACCGTTGGCATTGATGAATATGTGCATTTCCAACGCACCGACGAGTCCGTCGCTCACCTTGGGGAGGTTGCGACTTTGGGCAAAGCCAAAGTTGTAGAGGGCAATGTAGGTGCGCGGGAGGATTACGGGCACCGTCTTGTCGCCGGGTGTGTAGTGCCAGTCGGCAGCTTGGGCGTCGACGAAACTGTCGGGCACGGCTTCGAAGAACATTTCGGTGTTGAGCGGAGCGGAACCTTTGAGCCCCATAGCGGCCGACACTTTATACTGGGAGGAGGTGAAGGCGCCGGCGCGCTTACAGAAGGGTTGGCGACGCACATCGTCGAGGTCGGCGGTGGAGAACGCGTTGCTGCGACCAGAGAGCGTGCTGACGGTGGAGATGTGTTTGGAGACGACGAGGAAGTTGTTGTTGATAAAACTGTCTTCTTCCGTGAAGAGGGGCACGACGTCTTTGTAGAACTGTACGCCGAGCATCACCACCCACATGCCGAAGAGGTTGGCGAAGAAGAACCCCAGCAACTGTGCTGGGCTAATGTGTTGTCGGAGGAGTTTCCAGATGAGGGACATTGTAATGTGCAAATGTGCAAATGTGCAGATGTGCGAATGGGCTTCGCAATGTGCTAATGTGCGAATGTGCAAATGTAGAAACATTTGCGATATGTGTTGATTATGACTGCGCAGCACGCAAAACCGTCCGTGACGGTTATAGGCGGAGTATGCCGTCGTAGGGGATTTGCATGTGTTTGCCGATGCTCGTGACGATGACGCCGGCTTGCTGATTGTGGGCTTCGTGCATCATGATGTCGGCCATGATGGCGGAGTTGGTGTCGTCGAGGTGGCTGATGGGTTCGTCCACGAGGAGGAAGTCGAAGGGTTGGACGAGGGCGCGCACCATGGCCACGCGCTGCTGTTGTCCGAAACTCATCTGCCCCACTTTGGAGTGGAGTTTGTCGGCTATGCCAAGGCGGTCGAACCAGGCTTCTATCTGTTCGCGGCTCTTGAAGTGAGTGATGTTGTTCTTGATTTCCACGTTCTGCAGTGCGGTGAGTTCGGGGAAGAGGCGGAGTTCCTGAAAGAGGTGGCTGATGTGGCGCTGGCGTATCTCGGCCCATTGACCGATGCGGTAGGTACGCACGTCGGTGTCGTCAAAACGGAGTGTTCCGGTGTAGTCGTGGCGGTAGCCGAGGATATAGCTGCAGAGGGTCGACTTACCCGTGCCGGACATGGCTTCCACGAGATAGGTGCGGCCTTTCTCAAAGACGACGTCCTGTTTCCATACGTCGCTCTTTAGGTCTGTACGTTGAGCGAAGACGTACGGAAGCACGTCGGAAAGTGTTATGGTGGTCATGATTAAATGTGCAGATGTGCAAATAGGCTTCGCAATGTGCAAATGTGCAGATGTGCGAATGTGCAAATGAGAGTTACAATATTAAAGTTCTATATTTCATTGCAGGCATTCCATCTTCGCTTTCCTTCCCATAAACGCTTTGTAGCGCAAAGTTTTGGCTGAGGGGAAGAGGAATTCTACGATGGTACGCGCCGTAGAACCGTCTTGCATACAGGGCTGGTTCTTCAACTTCGACAGATTGAGGGAGAAGTATGCCTGGAGTTTTTCGCCTTCGGCAGGGGCACACTTGGCATAGGAGGCGTGAGAGAGTTCTTTGCGGTTCATCTCGGGCGTAGCGAAGAATACGGCGTGGCCTTGACGCTCAGTGCCGAACGCCACGCGGCGCTTTCCGTTGGTCAGGAGGAAGGAGGTGGTGCTGGTGCGGGCCAGCGTGACGTCCTTTTGCTTGCGTGCCGACTCCATCCAGTAGTCGCTGTCGTCCATGATGCCGGGTGTGGAATTGTCGGCAGTGAGGCGGAACGAGGGGTTCCAGTCTTTGTCCACAGCGCCCACTTCTAGGTCGAGCACACCGTTGGACGTGCCTATCATGCGGTCGGCGTCGATCACTTGGTTAAGTCCCATCATGAGGCCACGCAATGTGGCGTCGCTTTGTAGGAGAGCTAAGAAGTCCTTGCCTTGGGTACGCGTGGCCATATAGAAGAGGGGTATGGAGTCGGTGGGCATCGTTACGTTGATGCAGCCTTTTTCTTTCTCATACTGGTCTATGGCGGAAAGCACTTCGGCATTGTCGGTTTCGAGCGTGGCGTTCACGGTCACGTCGTTTCCCTTGGCGGTGACGGAGGCAAAGAGCTGCACTGCATCGAGCGGCGTGTCTGCGGGAATGTTGAGCCGGAAGAGGGTGTTGTAAGGAGCGGGAAGGGCATCGAGGCGCGAACATATTTGCACAGCACCTCCCTGAGCCTTAAGCTTTTCGAACGCTGCGGTGTGAGAAAAACTCTCACCACCACTCGCCATCCGAGCAATGGTCTGGCGGAGCATGTCGCGCTCCTGTGCCACACCCGGGCCGAGCACGAGCAGCGCACGGGAGTTCCACCCTACGAGCCATCCTTTGTTGAGCCACGTCCACTGCATGCCGTCACTCTCGTCGCATGCGGTGGCGGTGCGGTTTTTGACGAGTTTGTCCATCGTTTCCTTCACTTTGTCGGCGTCATCGACAGCGGCCACGAGTCCGACGTATTCGTTGGGGGTGATGAACACGTAGAGCGGACGGCTTACGTCGAGTCCGTCGGAGGCAACGCCGAGTTGGGCGGTGAGGTTCTTGACGAACGTGGCGCAAGTGGCGTCTTGCTTAAGATCGATGCGTACTACGGCCTTCGATTCGGCGGGTACCATCTCTTCGTAACTCCTGGGCCACAGTGCCCAAGCTGCCACAACTGCAAGAATTGCTACAACGAATACAGCAAACACTGTATAGAGGATTTGCTTACGTTTCATGTCTTATTTTGAGAAAGAATAATTCTTTATATGAGGTATGCCAAGCGCAGTTTGAAGGCGCAGCGCATTCGCACATTTGCACATTTGCATATTTGCACATTCACGCCCAACGCGCAGCGCCCAGCGTCGCGTCACATTCGCTTTGCCAGATACATCAGATGCACGGCCACGAGTGCAGCCGTTTCAGTGCGCAGACGGCTCTTTCCGAGACTGATGGGTTGGAAGCCCTGGTCGATGGCCTTACGCACTTCTGCCGCACTGAAGTCGCCTTCGGGACCTATCATCACCACTGCCCTACCGTCACGCTGCAGCAAGTCGCCAAGGAAGTTTTCGGCGGTGAGGTGGATGGTCTGTCCCTCGTCGCCAAAGTCCTCAGGGGTGTGGCAATGGGCAATGAAACGCTGGTCGGCATCGGCACACGAGGCAATGAAACGGCAGAAGTCGGTCATTTCGTCTATCACGGGCTTGAACGCCTTGTGGCTCTGCTTCATGGCCGAGACGGCAATCTTTTCGAGTCGTTCGGTCTTCACCACGCGACGTTCGGAGCAGTCGCAGTTGAGCAGTGTGATGCGATCCACGCCTATTTCGGTGGCTTTCTCGACGAACCATTCCATGCGGTCCATGTTTTTCGTCGGAGCCACCGCAAGATGGATGCCACCTTGCCAAAGGCGGTGGTCGTCCCACTGTTCGTCAACTTCGAAGAGACAGCGTTTGTTGGTAGCAAGCGTGATGTGCGCACGGTAGAAGCGTCCCTTGCCGTCGGTGAGAGTGAGTTCGTCGCCGTCTTTCATGCGGAGCACGCGCACGGCATGTCCTGCCTCTTCGTGGGGCAGTTCGCAGAGGCCTTCGCCTACGTCGGGGGTATAGAATATGTGGGTTTCCTTCATGGAAATGAAAATACGTCTTTTAGAATGGTTCTTTTCGTTTGCGTAATTCGTCGCGAAGCACGGTGGCGAGTTCGAACTCGTCGCGCTCTACGGCCTCTTCAAGTGCCTGTTCTATGAGTGCAGTGCTCATGCCTGCCAGTGGAAGTGCCACGGAGTCGCCTTGCTGCGGATGTTTCTTCTGCATAATCACGGCTTCGCGAAGCACATAAATGGGGGTGTTTTCCTGAACGGCTGCCACGAGGGCATCGGATGCCGAAACGCTGAGCGACGTGATAAACTCGTCGTAGGAGAAATCGATGAGTGCCTTCATGCTTCCGTCTGACGGACGCTGTATGCGCACGCCTTTCATGGTCATGCCCATGCGGTCGGCCAAATCCATCATCAGGCGCGTAGGGGTGAAGTCGCGTTCCATCAGCGCACGGCGCACGAGTTTATGGCCGTTCTCGTCCAAGAGTATGGGGAAGAGCAAATCCTCCTCGTCTGACCGGAGTATGGCCACATAGGCATCCAAAGATGTGCCGTGCGTAAGTCCTTCTATGCGCGTCGGCACATAGTCATCGTACAGTTTGTCAAGGTCTTCCATCGTGAATCGTCAGCTTATGTCTAAAAATATAGGGTGTGCTAAGTAAAAATCAAAGCCAAAGTTACGGCAACTATTAGGAAAGGCAAAGTGCGCACACGTTTTTTTCATGGTAAAAGCGACTAGTCGAAGCTTCGCGGCGTGTGCCATTCACTGCTGTTTTAGAGTAAGGCATGTAGAAAAAATTCCAAGGCACGCCGTAAAAATTCGCTGCCTTGGAATTTTTACTGCATGCCTTGGTGTGATTGGGTAGAGAGTGGTTCTATAAATTCACCCTTGAAAGTTACTCTGCAGGAATTACGTCTGGCGTAAAGAAATCGCAACTGTAGGTTTGCTCGTCTAAACGCCACAAACCGGAGCGCCATTCTACGAATTCGTCACTACAGTCGTCTTGCAAAAGGGGCTTCAGCAAGCACTTGTCCCACCCAGTGAAGAAAACTGTACCGACATCCGTGTGACTTGCTCCGCAAACATCTGGCTCGTTGCTGCGAATGCCCATAAAGTTGCCGTTGTTCATTACGCGTGCCACACTCCAGTAGTTGTCTATAGGAACGGTGGGGTCGTCTGTGGCATGGTAGACAATAAGGCGATGGGCGGGCGTCCAGCCCGAAGTGGAAAGGTCGTTACTATATAAAGCCTGGAACAGCGCTTCGCATTTGCCCTTATATTGGTCTTCCACGTCGCGGCCGGCAAAATAGTCGATGATTTCGGGACGCATCACGTCGCTCAAATGCCAGTAGTTACCCTCAAAACAGGTCACTCCGGCCGCCTTTATCAAGTCTTCGAGCTGAGCTGAGGTCTTGTCCTTTTCTCTGATGGCCTTTTCTATCCCTGTTGCGATGAACTTGTCGGTAAAGAAGTCCGAGAAGGAGTATCGTTTCATAGATACGTCATAGTCGCAAGCTCCCATGATTATCATGGCCAGCGCTTCGGGCATGTTCACCTTTCCTTCGCTAACGTAACGCTTCAGCGTTGCCAACGGGCTGTAGGGACCGTCGCCACAAACGGCTCCGGCAAGACGGAGTTTGTCGCTGAGTCCTGGCGTCTGCTCTATGTGTCTCATTGTGGCCATTGCCGTAGAACCGCCTTGCGAAAAGCCTACGATGGCGGTGCGCCAGTCGTCTTCCATGGAAGAGCAGTTCTCGGTGAACCAACTCAAGGTGTGCGTGGCGGCATCAACAACTTGGCGGGCTGTAACGTCCTGTATGAGATAGGGGTGGTTTTGGCCGTAGGTATCGCCCCAACCTTGGTAGTCGGGGATGACGGTGAGTCCTTCAAATCCACCAATGTTGTTGGTTCGTCCGTCAACGACAATTTGACCTACATCGGTACAGACGAAGTCCCACGTACCACCGTTCATTATCGACGTGGGACTTTGACTGTTGCTTGTGATGGTTGCGTGGCAGCCAATCAACAAGCAATTTGGCTTATAATAGCAAAACGTATAAAACGGGAAGCAATTGAAATCAAGTCCGCTATAGGCTACCAAGGCTGATAGCCACACATCTTGTCCGTCAGCAGACTTGGTCTTATATCGCACTTTTTTCATGCCTAAAGCCAAATAGCTCAGGTCCACGCCGTTGGTGCCATACACTTCCGAAAGGGAATCGGTCATCGCGCGTTCAATGGAATCGACGCGAACCAACGACTGTTTCAGTGCAGCTATTTCTTCGTCGGCAGAAGTACTGTTCGCACCATCGTCTTGGGCTTCGATTTGCCGAATACGGGCGTTAATGAGTTCGCGGAATGGAACTTTTGCAGAGTCTGTCACCACGAAGTCGGACGCGTCGTACGCTGTTACTCCGCTAAAATCTGGTGTTCCCAAGGGCGTTAGCCCCTCATCTTTTGTGCAGCTTGCAACCAACAGGGCCAAGCCGCAAAATAACATCTCTCTCTTCTTCATTAGATGAATATATTTAAGTTATAAAGTCTTTCATATCTATTATCTTCTATATTAATACATAATTCTTTATTCAAAACACAGTTCTCAGGAGAATCACTCTTCGTTCCACACCTTCCACGCACCGATGGCCTGGAGGTGGAGCATTTCGAGTCCGTTCTTCACACGGGCACCGCGTTCGGCACCGCGTTTCATGAAGAGCGTGGTTTCGGGATTGTAAACGAGGTCGAAGAGCACGTGCTCGGGAGTGAGGAGTTCGTAAGGTATGGCGGGACAAGCATCCACTTTGGGATACATGCCGAGCGGTGTGGAGTTGACCACCACGCGCGCTTCGGCCATGAGCGCAGCGTCAAGGTCGCCGTACGTGATGCAGCCCTCCTTGGGCGTGCGACTCACGGCAATAGTTTCTAGTCCGAGGCTGCGCAACACGTGGTGAACGGCCTTTGAGGCTCCACCCGTACCAAGCACAAGGGCCTTGCGATAGATGGGTGAGGAGATGAGCGGTTTGATGGATTCGCCAAAACCGTAAGCGTCGGAATTGGCACCATGGAAGCGGACTGTTCCGTCGGCCTGGTGTTCCACTTTTACCACATTGACAGCCCCAATGGCTGCGGCTTCGGGTGTGAGGTCAGCAAGATGGGGGATGATTTGCTGCTTGTAGGGAATGGTGATGTTGAAGCCACGCAAGTTCGGCTCCGTGCGCAACGCTTCCACGGCTTCGTCAATGGAAGGGAAGTCGAAATTGCGGTATTCGGCATCAATGCCTTCGCGACGGAACTTTTCGTTGAAAAATGCCGCTGAATAGCTGTGGCCCAGCGGATGGCCCAGAAGTCCGTATATGTCCATGTTGTGATGTTCTAATTTTTCAAATTACTCGTCAGAGAAGTCCTTGAGAACCTGGCGATAGGTAGAGAATAGTTTCGTGCGCGAAACGAAACCGGCATACGTGCCGTCGGGACGAAGCACCACAAGCGTGCCGGAGTCGCAACTTTGGAACTTGTCCATCACCGCCTGCATGCTGTCGTCCGTACGGAGTTTCACCTTGGGTTGCTCCATGAGCTGGTTTGCCTTGTACATGCGGTAGAGTTCGCTGCGGAAAATAATTTTGCGGATGTTGTTGAGATTGATCACCCCCATCAGCGCGCCGTTGATGTCGACCACGGCAAAGTGAAGACGCTTGCTCGACGAGACGGCCTGAACAATCTGCCCGAGATACATGTCGGGGGTCAACACAGCACGCTCCTTGTCGATGATAGAATCGAGGCTCATGAGTGTGAGCACGTTACGGTCGGTGTGGTGTGTGAGGAGTTCGCCCTGACGTGCCAAGCGGATGGCGTAGATGTTATGGGGTTCGAAGGCGTGGATGGTAAGATAAGAACAGGCCGACACAATCATCAGTGGAATGAAGAGGTCATAACCGCCGGTGAGTTCGGCAATGAGAAACACGCCTGTCAGCGGAGCGTGGAACACACCGCTCATCAGTCCTGCCATACCAAGAAGTGCATAGTTGGCCTCGGGCACCGTCACGCCAATGCCATATTCGTTCCACAGACGGGAGAACACGAAGCCGGTGAGGCAACCAAGAAAGAGGCTGGGTGCAAACGTACCACCGCAACCGCCACCACCATTAGTGGCCGTGGTGGCAAACACTTTCAAGAAGATGATGAGGAGGAGATAAACGAGCAAGTACTCGGGGTGGCCGTAGAAGAGGGAGTTGTTGAGCACACTGTCGGCACCGGCGCCGGAAGAACTGTTGAGCAACACGTTGATGGTGCTGTAGCCTTCGCCGTAGAGCGGCGGGAAGAAGTAGATGAGCACGGCAAGCACCACACCGCCAAGGGCGAGTTTTGTGTAGAGGTTATGAAGGCGACCAAAAGTCTTTTCAAACGCACTCATCATGCGAGTGAAGTAGAGCGAGATGAGTCCGCAGCAAATGCCGAGCATCACGGAGGTAGGCACGCGCTGCACCACGAACTGGTCGGTCACCGTGAAGCTGAAGAGGGAGTCGCTGCCGGCAAAGGCGTAGGTAAAGCACGTTGCGGTGAGGCAACTGATGAGAAGGGGAAGGAGCGACGACATGGTGAGGTCCATCATCAGCACTTCGAGGGTGAACATCACGCCGGCTATAGGGGCTTTAAAGATGCCCGCCACTGCTGCCGAAGCACCGCAACCAATGAGGAGCATCAGCGTTTTGCGGTCCAAGCGGAACAACTGGCCAAGACTGCTACCTATGGCCGAACCTGTCAGCACGATTGGCGACTCGGCACCGACCGAACCACCGAAACCGATGGTAAGCGCAGAAGCTATGACGCTCGACCAGCAGTTGTGACCGCGTATGTTGCCCTGACGCCGAGAGAGGGCGTAGAGTATCTTCGTCACGCCATGGCCAATGTCGTCGCGCACGAGATATTTGATGAAAAGCGCCGTGAAATAGATGCCCACCACGGGATAGACGAGGAAGAGCCAGTTGGCTTGCGTCACGTCGAACTGCGAAGTGAGCACATGCTCTATCTCGTGGATGAGAAACTTCAGCACCCAAGCGGCTATAGCAGCACCAAGTCCCACAAAAAAACTAAGGATGATGATGAATTGCTTAGGACTCAAATGCTTATGCATCCAAGCCGAAAGTACTCTGACGGTACGGCTGCGGTAGTCGCCCTGTTTGGTTACAAATTCCATAGGAACAAAAAAAACGATTTTACAAAATCGAACTGGACGGTTAAAGGAGGTAGCTTCGATAAAGCGTTATACACTGCACAAAAGCATTATACATCCACGCAGCATAGCATTATACATTTGCACATTCGCAAAGCGCAGCTCAGCATTATACATTTGCACATTTTCATATTTGCACATTTGCACATTCGCGAAGCGAAGCGCCGCCCTCACTCACGAATCACCTTCACCTCTCCGCCGGCGCCAAGCTTGATGATGCTCGAAGCAGGAGGATTTTGCCGTTCATCGCGACGCGAAGTGCACACATAGTCCACCGCACGGAGTATTTCCTCGCTGATGTCAGCAAAGCAACGGGGCGATGGCTCACCGCTCACGTTGGCAGACGTCGACACGATGGGACGCTTGAAACGCATACACAAATTGCGGCTGAACTCCTCACGCGTCACACGGATGCCCACGCTTCCATCCTCAGCCAAAAGGTTGGGAGCAAGGTTGCGCGCACCGTCGTAGATGATGGTCAGCGGCTTTTCGGAGAGTTCAATCAAGTCCCAAGCCACATCGGGCACCTCACTCACGCACGACTCCACTTTCACTTCTGAGTCGACAAGCGTGATGAGCGCTTTGGCATCGCTGCGGCGCTTAATCTCGAACACACGGCGCACTGCCGCCTCGTTCGTAGCATCGCAACCAATGCCCCATATCGTATCGGTCGGGTAAACTATCACTCCGCCGCGCTCCATCACTTCAATGGCACGGCGTATGTCGTCGCGGTATTCGCCAAGACGGCCTTTCGTTTCGGGCTTGCGCCCTGAATCCTTTGACATACTGATAATTCTTTTTCTTCGGCAAATTTATAAAAAAGACAATAACTACAAAAGCGTACGCACCGTCCGCAACCTTGGGCGGCAACGCATCAGGCAGGCCGTCTTCCCTTTGAAAAGCCGATGCTCACAAACGCAGCCACGGCCAAGAGCATAGGATAGAACAGATAGGGAATGATGTTTATGGGACTAATGCCGCACAAACCGCTCGCCATAAGCAGCTGGGCGCCATAAGGTATGACGCCTTGAATAACACAGGAAAAGATGTCGAGCAAACTGGCGCTGCGCCGACGGTCCACACCATAGCGTTGCGAGATGTCCTTCACAATGCTGCCCACGGAAAGGATGGCCACCGTGTTGTTCGCCGTACAAAGATTGGTAAAGGAAACCAAAGCGGAGATACACAGTTCGGCGCCCTTGCGCGAACGTACTCTACGAGTGATGCCACGCACCATATAGGTCACGCCGCCCGCCTTGCGCACCGCAGCGAGGAGGCCGCCCGCCATCATGGAAATGAGTATCAGTTCGCCCATCCCCACAATGCCGTCGGACAGACTCGTTATCCAACCGGGAAGTGTAAAACCTCCGTCGGAAATGCCTACGACACCCGTTAACACAATGCCCAGACTGAGCGAGAGCAACACGTTCATGCCACAAACAGCCGTAACGAGAACCACCACATAGGGAAGCACGCGCCACACATGGAGCATCTCGTGCGACACTCCGCCCTGAGCGGGATGCTCCATACCAAGCACTACATACAGGAAGAAGCAAAGCATTGCGGCGGGTAGGACAATGCGGAAATTGGTGCGAAACTTGTCGCGCATAGCACAGTCCTGCGTCCGTGTGGCGGCCACCGTGGTGTCAGAAATAAACGAAAGGTTGTCGCCAAAGAAGGCACCACCCACTACCGCTGCCACCATCAGGGGCATCGGGCTAGAAGTACGTGTGCTCATCTCGGCAGCCACGGGCACAAGGGCTACAATGGTACCAACAGACGTACCCACACACAGCGACACCACACACGAAGCGAGGAACAGCCCAGCAAGCAACATGTTAGCAGGAAGCACGGCCATCGTCAAATCGACAGTGGCACCTACAGCACCCATCGTCTGGGCCGACTTGGCAAAAGCGCCCGCTAGAACAAAGATCCACACCATCAACAGGAGGTCCTTGCTACCGGCACCGTGGGAGTAACACGCCACGCGCTCTTCTATGCTATAACCGCGAAGCGTAAAAAGTGACGCCACGCTCACCAGGAGGAACACCACACACATGGGCACCTTGGAGAAGTCGCCCATCAGCGTGCCCATGCTTCCCATCAGCACGGCAAGCAACAACAGGGGTAACAGCGCCACCCATCCGCGTCGACGGGGACGGGAAAGTCTTTTCTTTAGCTTATCACTACTCATTATTATATAAGGAAACTTGACGGACCGGACACGATGCCAGTCCTACATTTTACTACCAATCAGACGAACGTGGTGCAACGCGTCAAAAAATGCGTACCTTTGCCACGCAAAACAAACACGACAGTCACCCACGAATATCTTTCCCCACAATGACCATTCCTGAAAAGCGCGACGCCATGGGGCGCGCCATCCTTGACTATACGTTGCACGGTAGCTCCGCAAAACTCATCGTACGCTCTTCCATGTTCGACGACGACGAGATGAGCGTCGCTACACTGTTCCGCACGGAAGCACAAATGCCACCGCTTGAACGCCACGCACTGAACCTCTGCCGAGGACGCATTCTCGACGTGGGTGCCGGTGCCGGATGCCACTCCCTCGCGTTGCAGACGAGGGGGCTTGACGTAGTGTCCATCGACATCTCGCCACTCTCCACAGAAGCACGACGCCTGCGCGGTGTCAATGACGCACGATGCACGGACGTATTCTCTGAAGATCTTACCGAAAAGTTCGACACCGTCTTGCTGCTCATGAATGGCCTGGGCATTGCGGGCACACTCGCCCATCTGCCACGCCTGCTCCTTCGCTGCAAAGAACTTCTCGCTGAAGGCGGACAAATTCTTGCCGACTCGTCAGACATTGCCTACGTCTTCCAGGAAGAAGACGGGAGCTACTCTTTTCCCGACCACACGGCTTACTATGGCGAAGTGGACTACACAATGACTTGCGGCACCTGCCGCGGCAATCGCTTCAACTGGCTCTACGTGGACTTCCCCACCCTAGCACATACCGCCGCTTCGTGCGGACTGATAGCAGAGAAAATCATAGAAGGAGGCCACTTCGAGTACCTCTGCCGCATCACGCGGGCAGAAGCCCACAATGCCCATTAGGGCCACAATGCCCATGATGCCCACTATGCCCACATGCCCATTATCAAAGCCCGTCAGGCAGTAGCTTCTTCCACCAGCACATAGCTGCCCGTTTCGCGCAGACGTTTCAGTTCCTTGTAAAGCTGCACACACGTCACGGCATCCGTAGCGGCATACACCTTCTGCGACTCGGTCAGCACGTCGGCCTCCCAATTGGACAAACGCGCTGCCTTCGAAATGCGCTGATGGAACACGTTGGCATAAAGCTTCTGAAGACTCATGTCCTCAATGCCCATCTCGGCAGCATAAGTCTGAAGTTCCACATAGCCGCCCGGCTCAAACGAAGCATCACGACGGCGAAGCATCATGAAGTCGTCCTTCAGCGACAACCCCACCTTCAGCACCGAACGGTCGGCAAGCAGTTCTGACAGGCAACGGGGAAAGCCCATTTGGTTCAAGCGGAAAAGAAAACAAATGTCGTCGCCCGAAATCTGAAGCAACGCCACCTTATGACTCTCTCCCTTATGGAACGTGGGACGCGTCTCCGTGTCGATGCCCAAAATGGACGACTGGCGCAAAGCCTTCACAGCACGTTCGGCCTCGCTCTCGCTTTGTACCACGACAATGCGACCCTCAAACGCGAAACGCGGAAGGGAAGGTATGAAGTTCTTGTTTGTTTTAATGAAAATCTCTCGCATGGATTCGTACAATAGTCCGTATTCTCATTGTCAGACACACCTCTCAGTATGTACACGGACAAAATAAAAATAGTTTAGCAATAGGTTCCGGGCGTTACACCCAGCGAACCTTGTCTTTTCACAAGTGTTCTGAGCCTCTGGCACGCCAACAGCGCGAAGGCTCAAGCCGGCATCAAACGCCCACCTCCATGCTCACATCGTGGAGCGCGCGGAGGGCATTGAGCAATTTCTGCCCCCACTGAAGGCGGAACTCCACCATCGTTTCCGACAACGAAGCCTCCATGGAATCCACATCGCCCGAACGGAACGATTCCACCAACTCACGGAGCTGCTGGTACACGTCGGCCAAATTCTCGCTCACCGTGCAAAGAACAGGATGTTCGGAATATTTAAAGTCTTCCACAAACACGTCCAAAAAATCGTCCTTCTCGGCAAGCACCGCGGCCACATTGCTACGAATGTAGTCGTAGTCGGCCTCAGTCAGTTTCGGCTCCGTCCAACCCGGTGATTCAGGCACATCACCTAGAAGCGTGGCCTTCAAATAAACCATCGGGAGCAAACCGCGCATCACGCGCAAAAAGTCCGGAAGCTCAGCCCCCTGGCATTGCTCCAAATATTTGCAGTACTCCGTACCCACCGTAATAAAGTCGAGCACAGGCTGCGTATATACATATTTCTCGTTTGATTCCATAAGTACTGCAAAATTACTAAAAATAGGATTGAGCGCACCACCCTCACTCCGCATACACAAAATATTGCAGAAAAACTGCAAAAAAACTTCCCCAATCGGGCGCAAATCGGATTATTGTATTACTTTTGCATTCCGAAAGGGAGCAGGATTCCCTCCTTGACAACGGAAAAGCGTTTCACGGAATCCCTATAACGTGCCAAATTCAAGGCCCCATATCACAGAAAGGCCAGCCGAACTGCAAAACTACGGTCTTCATCTTCCCTTTTTTCTTTTATATCATCCCCACAAGAAATTTTCAACGCATTCGTCAAGATTCCCGCATCAGCCGGACACAACAGCCCGCTTACGGCATTCTTACGACACCCTTAAGACGAATGTACTCCTATGCCGCACACTGATGCAGCCATGCACATGCTGCAAACTTGACTTCATACGGCATACGCACAATACCTACACAACCCAAATCAATAATGGCAAACTTAACGAAAGAACAACTGCTCGACATGAACGAAGCAGAACTGATTGCTGTTGCTGAAAAGCTAGACAAACATCTTTCACCCAATATGTCAAAAGACGACATGGTCTACACCATTCTCGATGCGCAAGCCGAAGCTGGGTCTGCCGAAGCCGCAGCACCCAAAAAGCGCACACGCATCATAAAGAAGGATGCCGACCACATCTTCACGTCTGACCTTAAACCCGCGTCGGCAACCCACACGTCCACCACCGACAGCACCACCGCAAACGCCCCTTCCAGCACAAACATATTCAACGCTGACGCAACAACGGAAAGCGCAACCGCTGACGACACGCAAGCACCCGCCGCTACGCCTGCGCTCTCCGATGTCTTCGCAGCGCCCGAAGAAGCTCCCGTAAAACGCCGTCGCGGCCGCCCCACAAAGGCTGAAGTGGCTGCACGCGAAGCTCTTAGAAAAGCCGAGGAAGAACGACTCAACATGATGAAACTTGCACAGCAAGCTGCAAGCCTCTCTCTCAACAACGCACAGGAAACGGCAAACGAAAGCGCCCCTGCCGAACTTCCCGATTTCCTCACGGAACAAATCAACGCACAAAAGAGCGAACCCCTCACAAGCAACGACGTGCTTGACATGGACGAGGTGAAGCGCACACTCCAAAACCGCAACACCACGGTTGCCCCCGTCGTCACAAACGATGCCATCACACAACGCATCAGCGAAAACCCCAACAACACGGACGACTTCATCATTGTCAAAGACATTCCCGTCATCTTCGAAGGCACAGAACTGAACGTTCCACAAATTGACAACACACCGCGCTATGCCGACGCTGCTCCCGACGAACAGCCGCAGCGCGTGAAGTTCCACCGCTTCCGCGACGACCCCGCCATGCAGGCACGCTTCCAGCAAAGCCCCGCATCGCCCGCCACGTCCAACTATACGAAAACCACCGCAGCACCCACGCCCAAAGTGCAGAACGCGCCCCTGCCCTCTCCGCAGGACCATCTGCTCGAAGGACGTGGCGTACTTGAAGTCGTGCCCGAAGGCTTCGGTTTCCTTCGTTCCTCCGACTACAACTACCTCGCTTCACCCGACGACATCTACGTCTCGCCCACCCAGATACGCCAATATGGCCTCAAGCCCGGCGACGTGGTACAAGGCAAGGTGAAGATCCCCCGCGAAGGAGAAAAGTTCTTCGCACTCATCGAGATAGAGCTCATCAACGGACTCACGCCAAACCAGGTGCGCGACCGCGTGTCGTTCGAGCATCTCACACCGCTCTTCCCCGAAGAGAAATTCCAACTCTGTTCCAACAACGGACACGACAGCCTCTCACGCCGCGTAGTGGACCTCGTAAGCCCCATCGGCAAAGGACAGCGCGCCCTCATCGTGGCACAGCCCAAAACGGGTAAGACCATGCTCATGAAGGACATCGCCAACGCAATAGCCGAGCACCATCCCGACACTTACCTCATGATGCTCCTCATCGACGAGCGTCCCGAAGAAGTTACGGACATGATGCGCACCGTAAAGGCTGAAGTCATCGCTTCGACCTTCGACGAACCCGCAGCACGCCACGTGAAGATTGCTGGCATCGTACTCGACAAAGCAAAGCGCATGGTAGAGTGTGGACACGACGTGGTCATCTTCCTCGACTCCATCACCCGACTGGCACGCGCCTACAACACCGTTGCACCTACTTCCGGCAAAATTCTCTCCGGTGGTGTCGACGCCAATGCACTCCAGAAGCCCAAACGCTTCTTCGGTGCAGCACGAAACATCGAAGGCGGCGGTTCACTCACCATCATTGCCACCGCACTCATCGATACGGGTTCCAAGATGGACGAAGTAATCTTTGAAGAATTCAAGGGTACGGGCAACATGGAGCTCCAGCTCGACCGCTCCATCGCCAACAAGCGCATATTCCCCGCCGTCAACGTGGCAGCTTCTTCTACTCGCCGCGACGACCTCTTGCTTGACGAGATGACGCTCAAGCGCATGTGGGTATACCGCAGTTTCATTTCCGAAATGACCCCCGTCGAAGCTATGTCGTCCATGCGTACACAGCTTGAGAAGACCAAGAACAACGCCGAATTCATTGCCTCCATGAACGGATAAAAGCTCTCTCCCTTTCATCGGCAAGACAAAGCAAAACAAGACAAGCCAGGCCAACCAAAGTTTGCAACAACAAGCTTGGGTTGGCCTGGTTATTTTATTAACCTTCTAGAATTTACCATTCAAAAGGCAAGGCAAGCAACACTTCATTGCCAGATAACATAAAAGGCTGCGCTCGAAATGGGCGCAGCCTTAAAATTTAAATCGAAATCAAACACGTGTGCGACTAAGCAACGCTGTTTGTTTGAGATGTTCCGGGTTTAGCAAAGTTTGCGTGCACCGTCGCCGATAACAACGTCGATGACGATGGGCTCCTTGCCGAACTTCTCTTTGTATGCCTGCTTGGCAGTAGAGATGAAGTTGTCGTAGAGGTCGTCTGAAACGAGGTTGATGGTGCAGCCGCCGAAGCCACCGCCCATAATACGGGAACCCGTCACGCCGCAGCTATGTGCCACGTCGTTGAGGAAGTCGAGTTCGGGGCAGGAAACTTCATATTCCTTGCTCAAGCCGTAGTGAGTCTCGTACATCTTCTTACCTACTTCTTCGTAGTCGCCTTCTTCGAGAGCTACGCAGACTTCGAGCACGCGGTACTTCTCGCCGATTACATACTTGGCGCGGAGTGCATCCTCTTCGCTTACTTCGGGACGTACTTCATCGAGCATGTCGTAAGTGGCGTCGCGGAGAGTTTCCACTTCGGGATGGTGCTTCTTCATGGCAGCTACCACGTTCTCGCAACTCTTGCGACGATCGTTGTAAGCAGAAGAAGCGAGCTCGTGCTTCACCTGAGAGTTGAGAAGAACGAGTTTGTAACCCTTCGGATCGAAGGGGAAATACTTGTACTGGAGGCTACGGCAGTCGAGGCGCATGAGGCTACCAGCCTTACCGAATACGGAAGCGAACTGGTCCATGATGCCGCAGTTGCAACCGATGTAGTTGTGCTCTGTAGCCTGGCCTACCTTAGCAAGCGTAAACTTGTCAATCTTGTTGCCACCGAAGAGGTCGTTGAGGGCATAAGCGAAAGTGCTCTCAAGGGCAGCGGAGGAAGACATACCGGCACCGAGGGGTACATCACCGGCGAAAGCGGTGTTGAAACCTTCAACGGGTACACCAAGCTTCATCATTTCGCGGCAAACGCCGAAGATAAAGCGGAAGTGGGTAGCAGAAGGACCCTGCTCTTCGTCGAGGCTGAACTCTACGTAGTCCTTGAGGTCAATGGAGTAAGCGCGTACCTTGCGAGTTCCGTTGGGCTTGATTTCTGCAATGACGCCCTGCGTTACTGCACCGGGGAATACGAAACCGCCGTTGTAGTCGGTGTGCTCACCGATGAGGTTGATACGGCCGGGAGAAGCATATACTGAACCTGTGGTTCCATCAAAGTGTTCTACGAAACGACTTCTTACGTCTTCAATTGTCAGTTTCATGGGTATAGGGGTATTTAGTTTGTTAGATGAAAAGAAAAGTGCAATCGGCACTACGTTAGTTCCGATTGTACTTTCCGATGTTTATTCTTTAGAAGATTTGCTTACACGGCTGCCGACGAGGGCATAGAAGAGAAGGTATGCAGCGCAGAATACGACAACCCAGTAAGAAGAAAGTATGTCGCCAGTAATGTCGGCAACAACTGCCTGAAGAGCTACCATTACAGCGCAACCAAATACCATTGTCATGAAGATACCAGAAGCAATGGCGGTGTATTTGCCAAGACCTTCAACAGCCATATTGAATATGCCACCCCACATAACCGAAGTACAGAGACCAACGAGGAGGAAGGCAAAAATGCCAACAGGAACTGTTTCGCTACCTATAGTAAGCGTAGCCCAATCGATAGCAGGAACGTTCACTGTGATGTCTGTAGGAGCATACATTCCGAAAAGAACGAGCACGAGAGTCAGTGTACTTACAACAGTGATTTGCGTACGGCTGCTGACAGCGCTACCGATGGCACCGCCGATGAAACGGCCTACGAGCATCATCAACCAGTAAACAGCTACGATCAAACCAACCGTCGAGGCTGCCATAGAACCACCTTGCGGTGAGGTGAGGTATTGAAGGATGTAAGTAGGTACACCTACCTCAATGCCCATATACAGGAAAATGCCGAGAATACCGAGAACAAAATGGCGATAGCCAAGAGCGCCCTTAATGAGACTCGTATCAACGGGAGCCTGCTCGGGTTCTTCGATTTTCGTGAAGGAGATCACGATGAATGCGATGACAAAGATGCCAAGGGCAATCATAAGTGCAGGAGTAGCATCGGCAATATGAGCTTTAGCAGCGTCGCCAATGAGTGCGCCCATGAGGATGTATACAGCTACTGCAGCAGAGGAGTTGAACACGCCACCAATCTGAATAAGTTGGTTACCCTTGTTACCACCGCCACCAAGAAGGTTAAGCATGGGGTTAACGACGCAGTTGAGAATACACATGGTAAAGCCGCTAATGAATGCACCTACAAGGTACACAGCGAAGGCCGATTCCTTACCTACGTGACCAGAAGCCCACTGTACGAGAATGCCGATGATACCGATTACGAGGCCGAGAAGCGCGGTCTTCTTATAACCGATTTTTGCAATAATCATACCTGCGGGAATACCCATTACGAGGTATGCTATAAAGTTACCATAGTTACCTATTTGAGCAAGCACATTGCTTGCACCAAAGTCGTTCTTTACTATAATGGCCATCGGTGAGCAAAGGTTGGTCACGAAAGCAATCATAGCGAAGAGGGCTATCATAACGATAATAGCACCCCACTGTTTCTTTTGATTACTCATTAAAAATAGAAGATAGAAAGGTTTATTGTTATTGTTAGATTTCTTCAAGAGAGTTACCTACTTATATATGTGTGTAGGCAAGACTTGCCTTAGTCTTCCACGCCGAACTTGTAGATGGTCTTTTGTGTGTAGACCTGTCCGGGTTTGAGGACTACGGGCGGGAAATATGCGCGGTTGGGGCTGTCGGGGAAGTGCTGTGCTTCGAAGCAGAGTGCGGAGTGCTTGCCGAACGTTGCACCGTGCTGGCCTTTGTAACCATCGGCCCAATTGTCGGAATAGAACTGCACGCCGGGTTCGGTGGTGTAGACTTCCATGGAACGTCCGCTCTTGGGTTCTACTATTTTTGCAGCGAAGGTAAGTTCGCCCGGTTCGTGTTTGTTGAGCACGAAGCAGTGGTCGTAGCCGGCACCGTTCTTTATCTGCTCGTCGGAGAAGTCGGTAAGGTGGTCGCCTACGCGATGGGGTGAAGTAAAGTCGAATGGAGTGCCCTTGACGCTACGGATTTCGCCCGTAGGAATGCTGTTTTCGTCAATGGGTACGTAGAAGTCTGCGTTGATTTCACAAATGACGTCTTCGCACGTGGGAGTGGGGTTCGCAATGCCCGCGAGTGAGAAGAAGCCATGGCTTGTCATGTTGACAATGGTTTTCTTGTTGGTGGTTCCCTTGTAGTCGATCTTAAGTTCGTTGTCGTCTGTAAGGGAGTACATCACCGTCATGGAGAGTTCACCAGGGAAGCCCTCTTCGTAGTAAGCTGAAACGTAGCGGAGCACGAGCGTATGGTCGTTCACCTGTTCCGCGTCCCATACACGGGCGTGGAAGCCTGTGGGTCCGCCATGAAGGTGGTTAGGTCCGTTGTTTACAGCGAGACTGTATTCTTTTCCGTTAAGGGTGAACTTACCGTGGCAGATGCGGTTGCCGTAACGGCCTACGAGGGTACTGAGGAAGGGTTCGGGCGAAGCTATGCAGTCGTCGATGTTGTCGTGGCCCTGAATGACGTTGGCATAGTTGCCGTCGCGATCGGGCACCATGATGGCTACGAGTGAACCGCCGTAGTTGGTAACGGCGACTTCCATGCCTTCTGAGTTATGGAGGAAGAACAAGTCTGTTTGCTTTCCGTTGATGACTTTCTGAAAGTCTTCTTTCTTAAGTCCGCTTTTGTTTGACATGCTGTTTTCCATGTTTTGGAGAATGGTTTAAATGAACAGGATATTGACAAGGCGCCTAAGTATCAATTCCGCGAGCACGCGAGAGTGCGTTTACGGGGCATAGATTACGCTCGTCTTTGCTTTATTTACCTTGCAAATTTGTAGAAAAGATTTGGAACTCCAAAGGCTTGGTGCTAAAATATGATGAACGGAAACGCTCTTAAACATTTTTTCTGACAAGTGTTCTACGCAAAACGGAATGTTATCTACGAACGAATGAGAAATGAGGCTTTGCACAAGACAATGGAGTCCTTGCGGGCATTACACGAAGAAAGCGAGATTGGGAAAAGGGTCAAACTGGCTCTACAAGCATTCAAAAAAAGGCAGACGTGGGTATAGTATAAAACAAAAGCAGACGACACTCACGTGCAGTCTGCCTTTGAGCCGAAAGCCGGACTCGAACCGGCGACCTATTCATTACGAATGAATTGCTCTACCAACTGAGCTATTTCGGCAAGAGTAACTTGACGCAAATGGAGTGAACAGCTCTCATTTGCGGATGCAAAGGTATAATATTTCTTGTACCACGCCAAGCGTTTGACGAAGTTTTTTTTACTGGATGTCACAAATTTTGTGTGTCTGTAGAGACAGTCGCCATTCGGGATGTGCTAGGCAATAATCGATGGTTTGCTTGAGCAAGAGGCGATTACGTGCACTGTCGCCCGTGTCGCACGGTTGAAGAAAACGATGCGTCACGGCAATATGACTATAGGTCGGCACGTCACGCCCGTCAAAGACTAGCTTGAGTTCATCAGCCCGTTCCAACACAGGTTGCGATGGATTGTAGCTGGCGGATGGTGCAGAAAGGAAGCTGTCCTTCGGCGAGAGGGTTATCCAATCGACGTTCTCGGGCAAGAGGCGCGTACCGTTGGTTTCTACTGCTACAAAGCGGCCTGCCGCATGGAGTTTTTCAACGAGCGAAGCTGTAAGCTGAAGGGAGGGTTCTCCACCTGTAACCACAATGTGGCGGGCGGGATATTGCGACACGGCGGCAACGATGTCCTCTTCCGTCATTTCTTCGTACGTTTCGTATTGTGTGTCGCAAAACGGGCACTTGAGATTACAACCTGACAGGCGAACGAATACGGAGGGCGTGCCGGTGAAGAAGCCTTCACCTTGGAGGGAGTAGAATATTTCGTTTACTCTCATCGCCGGTTAGAAGTATACGTTTTCGAACCCGGGCTTGACGTAGGCGGCTATGTTGCCTTCTGACTCTTGGAAAGTGACCTTATAGCAGTGGGGCACTTGTTCGCAAATCCAACGGGCGAGGTTTTCTGCCGTAGGATTGAAATCAAAGAGTTCGTTGAGAAACTGATGGTCGAGACGGCCTTCAATGTCTTTCTTAATGTGACTGAAATCGGCCACCATGCCGTTTTCGTCGAGTTGTTCGGCACAGCAATAGATTGTGGCTATACCGTTGTGTCCGTGAACGCGCTTACATTTGCTCTCATAGGTCAAACGGAGCTGGTGTGCGAAGGCTATTTCTATTCTTTTGGATATGTAGTACATGATTGTGTAAGTCCGTAGTTTGGGATAGAAAAGGGTATCCCCCACCCTATGCGTTTTGGTTTTCGAGTTCCACTTCCTTCACTTTGCGGAAGAGGTCGGAAGCGAAGATGAAGCTATTGAGACGTTCGTTGGTTGAGTTTACCACTTCGTCCTTCGTTCCTTCCCATTCGCGGTTTCCCTCATATATATAGACGATGTGTTCGCCTATTCCCATCACGGAGTTCATGTCGTGGGTATTGATGATGGTGGTGGTGTTGAACTCTTGCGTAATTTCGTGGATGAGGTTATCGATGACGAGCGACGTTTTGGGGTCGAGGCCGGAGTTGGGCTCGTCGCAGAAGAGGTATTTGGGGTTGAGGGCGATGGCGCGCGCTATGGCGACACGCTTCTGCATACCACCGGATATCTCGCCAGGAAATTTACTGCCGGCTTGCGAAAGGTTTACGCGGTCGAGACAGAACTGTGCACGGCGCATGCGATCCTTGTAGGAGTCGTTGGAGAACATGTCGAGGGGGAACATCACGTTCTCAAGTACGGACATGGAGTCGAAGAGTGCTGCGCTTTGGAAAATCATTCCCATCTCACGGCGGAGGAGTGCCTGTTCGCGTTTGGTCATCGCCACGAAGTTGCGGCCGTCATAAACCACGGAGCCTGATGTAGGACTGAGTAGTCCCACGATGCACTTCATAAGTACGGTCTTTCCCGAACCGCTCTGACCGATGATGAGGTTGGTCTTTCCGTTTTCGAAGGTGGTGGTGATGCCTTTCAACACTTCACGTCCCTCGAACGACTTGTGGATATCTTTTATTTCTATCATGAGAGGAGTTGCGTTAGGAAGAGGTCGGAAAAGAGAATGAGCATGGAGCACGAAACGACAGCGTTTGTACTGGCCTTTCCCACTTCAATGCTACCGCCTTCGACGGTGTAGCCGTAGTAGGAGCTCACGCTCGAAATGATGAAGGCAAAGAAGAGCGACTTGATGGTACCCATCCAGTAGAACCACTGTGTGAAATCGTGCTGCAGACCGGAGGTAAGATCGCTTGGGGTGATGATGTGGCCGACATAAGCCGTTGCGTAAGCACCAATGATGCCGCTGAATGTACTGAACGCCACGAGGATGGGCATAATGGTAACGAGTCCAGCTATCTTGGGCAGGATAAGATAGGAGGCGGGATTAACGCCCATAATCTCGAGGGCGTCAATCTGCTGGGTGGTGCGCATGGTGCCGAGTTCGGAAGCGATGTTCGAACCGACCTTTCCGGAGAGTATCAAACACATGATGCTGGAGGAGAACTCTAGGAGCATGATCTCGCGCGTGACGTAGCCGCTCACCCAGTTGGGCATCCAGGCGCTCTGAATGTTGAGCTTGATTTGTATGCAGATGACGGCACCGATGAAGAACGAGATGAGAAGCACGATGCCGATGGAGTCGACACCGAGCTGCGACATTTCTTTCAGATATTGCTTGAAGAACATGCGCATGCGTTCGGGACGCGAGAAGGTGCGCCCCATGAGCATGAGATAGCGTCCGAAATGGACGAGAAATTTGTATACAATCATTGGGGTTGATTATTGTCGGATTTAGGTTCGGCAGCGAACGTACTTTACACTTCACAAGAACTTTTACTTCGCTCAAAATTCATCGACGGGCACGTATTCGTCTTCGTCGTCGCTCTTGCGGAGCGGCTTGCTCAGACTTTCGGGTTTGAGGTTGCCGTTGGCATCGAAGAGCCCGTAGGTGGTGCTGAGCACACGAAATTCCGTGCGGCGGTTGAGCGCATTGCAGACTTCCTGCTGCTCTGCTGGGAGTTTGAGGATATAGGCCAACGAGAGGGTGTCGCCTTCGTGAAGGAAGGGATAGTTCTCGAGGAGTTTTTTGTTGACGACCTTGGGACGTGTTTCGCCATAACCTTTTGCGGTGAGGCGGTCGGCAGCAATGCCGTGTTCGGTGAGATAGCGGACCACACTCTCTGCTCGCTTCTGACTCAGGCGAAGATTGTAGTCGTCGTTGCCGCGATAGTCGCAGTGGGCGGCTAGTTCTATGGTGACGTTAGGGTTTTCCTTGAGCATCTTCACGAGGCGGTCGAGCGCTGTGCATGAGGAGGTTGTAAGGTCTGCCTTATCGAATTCGTAGAACACGTTTCGCACGAGCACGGGCACGTTGACGGAGGGCAAGGGGAACTGCAGCACGTGCTGCTTTTCCACTTCTGAGGTGTCGGCCTTGAGGTCGTTGCGTATGTTGAGATATCCGTCGCAGGTAGCTAGGAAGAGGTAGCTTACACCGGGTTTGAGGGGTTTCTCGAAGGAGCCGTCGGAGAGCACGCTGACGCGCTCGTTTGTACCATCACTACCTACCATATAGACTTGTGCCTTGGGGAGTTCGTAGCCGTCTTGTTCGTAGACCCATCCTTTCACGGTCTGAAGCACTTCGGGATAGGAAAACTCGAAGAGTTTGTCCCACCCTCTTCCACCGGTGCTACGGTTTGAACTGAAGTAGCCGCGGTTGTGGAGACCTTCGAAGGTGATGCCGAAGTCGTCGAACGAGGAGTTCATCGGCGCAGGCAGATGGTGTACGGTCCACTCGTGGGTGACGGTGTCTTCACGTGCGCGGTAGAGGTCGAGACCGCCAAATCCGTCGGCGCGCCCGTCAGAGGAGAAATAAAGTTCGCCGTCGGGACGGAAGGCGGGAAAGCTTTCGTTGCCTTGGGTGTTGATGGACGGACCGAGGTTTTCTACGGCTCCTAGTCCATGCGAACCGCCCAACGCCACACGCCAGATGTCAAGGCCGCCTTGTCCGCCGGGCATGTCGCTCACGAAGTAGAGCCAACGGCCGTCGGGCGAAACGGCGGGATGGGCGTAGGACGAGAGGGTGTCGGAGGTTATCTTAACCTGTGAGGGCTTGCCCCATTTGGCATCGGTGCGGTCGGACTTCCATATCTCCGCCATGCGTGGATAGTTGGGATCGGTGCGACACACGGTAAGGTACATGGTGCGACCGTCCTGCGTGAAAGCGGGTGTTCCTTCGTCGTAATCTGTGTTCACGCCGTCAACCTGTTCCACGGCTTTCCATTTTCCTTTCTCGTCTTTCTTCACGCAGAAGATGTCGCCGGCTTTCATGCCGGTAATGCCGCTAAGCTCGCTACCTGTAGCTTGCTGACGGGTGGAAGAGAAATAGAGTTGCTGGGCTTCTATGCCCATATAGGCGGGTGCGTAGTCGGAACGTGTGCCGTTGAAGGCGCGCGCGTCGTGAATGGTATAGGCGGACTCTTCTTTCTTTGCTTCAGGTGCCGTCTTGCACGAAGCGAGGGCACGGAGCGCAGGTTCGTAGTCGGGAACGGAGTCGAGATAGAGCTGATAGGCTTCGGCAGCACCTTTGTAGTCGCCTTGCATACGCAGCACTTCACCGAGCTGAAAATAGGTGAGCGAATCGGTATGGCCGTAACGGACGGCATTGCGGAAGGCGCTGACGGCACGTGCTGTGTTGGCTATGCGGGCATAGGCGGTTCCCATCTTGTATGCCACGTCGCCACGTTTCTTTTTTTCCTTGGCGGGTACGCGCTGGTAGGCACGGCGGTACTGACCGGCGGCTTCGGCATATTCGCCCAAATGCATGGCGGCATCACCTTGCCTTATGGTACGGTCCACGTTGCCGCATGCTATGAGGAGCACGGCAAGAAGGGGCACAACGAGGGCTTTGTATGATTGTTGTAGGGTGATGCGTGTCAAGACGATGTGGTTTGGTGTTGTCAGTGAAATGTGATGACCAGGGTTTTGATGATGTGGTCTTTTAAAGGTGCACCGAAGAGGGACTTGTGGAGGGTATCGTTCTTCAGATTGAGCCTTTGTCTTGCAAAGGTAGATGAAAACTTTTGAAATGTGCGGGGTATTGTCTACAAAAGTAGGTTGTTCTGGCGAGCGGAAGACTTATGGCTGTTTGCTTTTACACCAAAGCACGGCGTAAAAAATGCAAGGCACGGTAAGAAGATTGCAAGGCATGGTGTGCGCCACTCATGGGGGCGACGTTTTCAAAACGTCGCGTTCTACACGATTGTTCTCGGGGCAAAGCAAGCAAGACCATACGTGACAGCCGCCATTATTCTCATTTGTACCCCTCTCCACACGCCTTTTCCTACACCTTTTCCTACACCAAAGTTTATGCAACTAACCTTCAGCCTTCAGCCAAACGTCAAGACCAATCGTCAAGAAGGGCATCTAGCGCCTTCTGAAGGCTGAAGGCTGAAGGTTGGTTGCACAAACTTCTGTGTACGCGCGCGTATAGGGACCATATTACAATGTTTCATTCCCACTCCCACCAGCAGACGCTTCTGCTGTCGGCTGGTCCGTTCCGGGCATGACATGGCAGAGCGCATTGACATCGCGGTCGAAGGTATCGCGGTTTTTGGCACGCGACTTCATTGCCGACTTGTAGTTGTAGATGGTCTGTGTGCTGTAAAAAAGGAGGGTGGCAATCTCCGAACTTGCGGTCACGCCAAGGCGCATAAGGGCATAGATGCGGAGTTCGGTGGTCAGCGAATGGGACGCTTCGGGACGAACTTGCGCGTCGTCGCGCAGCAGGCGGTTGAGATTGTCCACAAAGTCGGGATAGAGTATGAGAAAGGCGCGGTCGAAGCGGTCGTAAAAGTCGCGGGCCTCTTCTTCGCTCACACGCACGCGGTCAATCTTCTGCAAGAGTTCAGCGGACTTTCCTGCCTTAATGTTGCGCGAAACCATCTTGCGGAAGCCTTCGAGCTTGCCGATGTAGAGTGCACTCATGTCGAGGAACAGGCGGAGGTAGGTTTCGCGGTGTTGGTTGGTGTTTGTCAACTGCTGATTAAGTTTCTCCAGGAGTTGGTTTTGCTCACGGAGTTTGAGGCGGCGCTGGTTGAGTTTCTTGTTTTGCTTATAAACAAAGGCTGTCATGCAAAGCAGCACGAGAAGAAGGAGGCTCACACCGATGAGCGCATACTTCGTCACAGTGGTGCGCTTGTCGATTTGCGTTTGGTAAGCGGCCACGATACGCGGAAGTATGTGGGATATCTCGAGCATGCGCAGGCGGTTGTTGTAGAACTGGGCGTCTTCCATGCTGCAATAGATGTAGCGCACGGCACGCCCGGAGTTGCTTTCGTCCTTTTCGTAGAGGTAGAGAGAAAGTTCTTGAAGTGCGAGGTTTTCCTTCAGCGGACACACTTGGTCGGATATGCCGGCACGGATGATATACGTTTCGTAGAGGTCCATCTTCCCGCTGAGTTTATAGCCACGGGCAAGCGCATAAGCAGCCGAAGCGTACAGGCGTTCACTTACGGGAACTTGTTTCAACACTTTTGCATAGGCGGCCATACTCTCACGCTGACGGCCTTCGTAGTAGAGTTTTTCGCCCTCCAGGTAGTTGTACATGGCTCCTCCGACGGGTGTATAGTTCAAGGCTTCGCGCAGATATTGCAGACGTAGTTCGGCGAGTTTTGGTGCGAATTCACTGTCGTTGCAATATCCGCACCAGAAGTTATATAGCCACGACATGCTATAGTAATACTTAAACTTGAGCGACGGATGTAGCTGTTCCAGATCCACGCTGCGAAGTACAGATTCTGCTTGGCTGTAGTAGCCGCTGGTGGCAAGGAGGAGTCCGCGGTGGATGAGGAAGTTGTCGGTATAGACACGGCTCTGTATTTGCTCTGCCAACTGGAGTCCGCGCTTCACGTAGACCATGGCGGAGTCGAAGCGGTAGGTATAGTATTCCTCAAAGATGTCGTCGTAGAGTTTCAGACGTTCTTCGTTTGTGCCGGTGCTACGCAGCTTTTGCTTGATGTCATCTATGCGGCTTTGCTTGGCTGCCATGTATTGGTCGCGGCGCTCCACATAGGAGTCGAGTTCGTCGAGTTCGGCTTCAGTGGCATACGTGGCGCATGCCGAAAGTGCGAGAAGGAGAAGGCTGACTAAACGGTATATTTTCATGTGAAATGCGTTATTAAGGGTTTCGGTAGCAAAAATAAGGATATACTTTGGAATAACGGCTATCTACTTAGGTCTTTTCTGCATATAGCTTTAAAGTTCTGTGAGAAAAGCGTTTACAAACTGTCGTCTGCGGTAAAAATCTACCTACCTTTTACTTTTCGCTCTTTTTTCATGGGTTCACCCCTAATTTTGCCGCCGTGAACGCTTAACACGTCATTTTGCAAAGCCGTGTTTGCAGAGCACGGCAGAAACGTTAAAGGGTGGTTCCCCCGACGAATAGAATTCATCTAACAAACTTTACCTCATAACTTAACCACATGAAAACAGTCACCTTAAAAGCTCTCACCTCCTGCGTGATTATGGCCACCGCGCTCCACGCACAAGCACAGAGCACAACGTCCGAAAGCGGAAAAGGCGAAGAGCGCAACGTGATGCTCAACGCAGCCGATGCCAACAAACCGCGCGAAATACAGATTGGACTCCCCAGCGAGGACGTCAACGTATACGAAAACGGACTTCCCGCAGTTTACTCTACCTCCGTACACAAACTCTCCGCCCACTGGCGCAACGACGCAAGCCTCGGTTCCACCGGCCTGCTCTCGCCCTCTGAGTCGGCCATCACCACGGGCAACATTGCCTATGCCGTAACAGCCTTCAGTGACCTCGGACAGAAGGACTTCCACGGAAAGCTCAACTACCACGTGAACCACTTCGGCATGCAAAACTTCGACCTCGCCTTCAGCGGAGGCATCGGAAAGAACTGGCTCTACAATGCCGGAACGTACCAAAACTTCGACCCGGGAAGCTTCAAACTGCAATATACCGACTTCGCAGACCGTACGCAGATTTACCACGCCGGACTCACCCGCCTCTTGGGCGAGGGAAAGGGCTACATTTCTCTTCAGTACAAACACGCCAACAGCAAGAATGCCGGTAACTTTGCCAATGCGGCACCCTTCCAGTACGTCGGCGACGGCTCCATAAAGAAAGTAAATGGTTTCCGTCCGGGCAACGACTCTTACGTGCCCTACAACGGCGCCTTCACCTACACCGACATCATGACGGGCGAGAAGAAGACTTGGAACTTCAACAAAGGCAGCGAAAACCGCTCACACGAAGTGGCACTGCTCTCCAACTACACGTTCGACAACGGCATGCAGTGGAAGTTCGACGCCAAGTTCATGTACGTCCCCGTGGCCAACTACGTCGACTTTGGCGGTAGCACCATCAGCGAAGTGACTGCTGCCGACGGCTACACGCTTGAGAACGGCGAAGCTTACGAAGGTCTAATCGAAGGACGCCGCACATGGCTCCACTTCGGTAAGGTCACCAGCGGAATGTTCACCACCGAACTCAACAAACGCTACGGCAACCACGGCGTTCGTCTCGGACTCAACGAGTGGTACTACCACCTCAACTACCATTCTTCCTCCCTCCAATGGACAGGAACGGTAAACGCTTATCCCCAAGTGCTCTACACCACAGCCGCCGACCCCACAGATCCCACGCTCACACCGAAGCGCACACAGACTTACGGATTCAACGAGCTCAGTCCGGAATACACAAAGGGTAGCGAGAACAAATTGGCCGTTTACCTCACCGACAACTGGCAAGTCAACAGCAAGCTGAAACTCTACTACGGCGCTCGCCTTGAATACTACCGCATGTCGGCCGACCAGATTTCAGCCTCGCGTTTCCAAGGTTTCCACATCGGCGACTTCAACACTTACTCACGCGACGAGAACAGTAACATCGTGGCCACCGCCCACAGCATCCATCCTGCCAACGTGACGAAAAACAAGCTCAACTACGCCGCCACGGCACAACTCACCTACGACGTGGCCAAAGGCTTCGGCATCATGGCCGACGGAACAATCGCCACACGCTACCCGCGCATCAGCGACTACGCCGGAACTGGACCTACGGAGGAACAGTACAAACGCGTGACCATTCCTCTCGTACGCGGGGGTATCTACTACAAGAACAAGTGGCTCGACCTCTCTTCCATGGTCACCTACATTGCCAAGTCGAACAACATCGACCAGCAGAATCTCACCAAACCCGGCACGAGCGAAGGCAAGACGGTGCTCCTCATCTACAACATCCAGACGATTGGTTGGACCACCACGGCCGAAGTAAAACCCTTCAAGAACTTCTCTCTCCACGCCCTCTTCACCTACCAGAAGCCGGTCTACAAGAACTACAACGCAAGCGTCACGTTCAGCGACGGCCAGCAGATGTCGGTCAATGCCAACAATATGATTGTGAAGGAGATACCGCAGATTCTCGTAGAACTTGACCCGAAATACAACATCACGAAGGACCTCAACGTATGGCTCAGTTTCCGCTACTTCGGAAAGACCTACGCAAACCTCCAGGAGGCGCTCTACTTCAACGGTCACTGGGAGACTTTCGGCGGCATCAACTGGAACGTCAACAAACGCCTCAGCCTCGGTGCGAGTGTCATCAACTTCCTCAACCAAACGGGTGCGAAAGGCACCATCAGCGGTTCTGAACTCATCAGCAAGGACAATGCTTCGCAATATGCCGGAAAGTACATGAGCGGTAGTTACCTCCGCCCCTTCACCGTGGAATTCAACGCTAGTTTCAAATTCTAAAAAAGCCCACTCCATAGGCGCACTTGTAACACAAAACACTCCTTATTATATATAAACGCAACAACCATGAACATCGTTAGACAAATCAGCCTCAAGGCCCCGAAGCTCCTTATGCTCGGCAGCCTCATCGCACTCACGGCAAACGCACAAACCATACGCGTAAGCACCGACAAGACGGACCTCGTCATGAAGGTTTCGCCCAAAGGCCGCCTTTACCAGACCTACTTCGGCGACAAACTCAAAAACGCAGCCGACTACGAAAACATCACGTGGAACACGTATGCCGCTTCAGACGGCGCCGTCTCCACACGCGGTCATGAAGTGTGTGCCGGGTCGGGCAACGAAGATTACTTCGAACCCGCCATTGCCATCACGCATGCCGACGGCAACATGACGTCCTACTTCAACTACAAGTCTTCCGAAACGAAGACCATCGACGGCGGCACCGAAACGGTCATCACGCTTCAGGACGCAAAATACCCCGTCACCGTAAAACTCCACTACGCAGCCTATGCCAAAGAGAATGTTATCAAGGCATGGACCGAAATAGTTCACAGCGAGAAGCAGCCCATCACCCTATGGCGCTACAGCAGCACCATGCTCTACTTCGACGCACCGAAGTATTACCTCACCTCTTACCACAGCGACTGGGCACGTGAAGGACAACCCGAAACGAAACAGCTCACTGCAGGAAAAATGGTTATCGACACCAAGCTCGGAACCCGCGCTGCCATGCACACTGAGCCGTTCTTCGAACTGGGCCTCAACGAACCGGCACGCGAAAACGAGGGCAACGTCATCCTCGGCACCATAGGTTGGACAGGCAACTTCCGATTTACCTTCGAAGTGGACAACGTGGGCGGACTCCGTGTCATCCCCGCCATCAACCCCTACGCTTCGGACTACAAACTCAAGGCGGGTGAGACATTCACCACTCCCGAATTTATCTTCACCACCAGCTCCACGGGCACCGGACAAGCCAGCCGCAACCTCCACGACTGGGCACGCCGCTACCAGGTGAACATGGGCACGGGCGACCGCCTCACTCTGCTCAACAACTGGGAGAACACGGGATTCGACTTCAACCAGCAAAGTCTAGCCGAACTCATGAAGGACGCCAAAGACCTCGGTGTAGACATGTTCCTCCTCGACGACGGATGGTTCGCCAACAAATATCCCCGAAAGAACGACCACGCCGGACTCGGCGATTGGGACGTGACCCATTCCAAACTCCCCGATGGCATTCCCGGCCTTGTGCGCGATGCAAAGGCTGCTGGCGTGAAGTTCGGCATCTGGGTAGAACCCGAAATGGTCAACCCGAAGAGCGAACTCTTCGAGAAACACCCCGACTGGGTCATTCAACAGCCAAACCGCGAAACGTACTACTACCGCAACCAACTGGTGCTCGACATCTCCAACCCGAAGGTGCAGGACTACGTGTTCGGCGTCATTGACCGCATCATGACGGAGAATCCCGACGTGGCTTACTTCAAGTGGGACTGCAACAGCCCAATCACGAACATCTACTCGCCCTACCACAAGGCACACCAAGGCAATTTCTACATTGACCACGTGCGCGGCATCTATGCCGTGATGCAACGCATCAAGGCCAAATACCCCACCCTTCCCATGATGCTCTGTTCCGGTGGCGGCGGCCGTATGGACTACGAGGCGCTGAAGTACTTCACCGAGTTCTGGTGCTCCGACGACACAGATCCCTACGAACGTCTCTACATCCAGTGGAGTCTTTCCAAGTTCTTCCCCACAAAGACTATGGGGTCGCACGTCACAAACTGGAACAAGAACACCAGCGTGAAGTTCCGTACCGACGTGTGCAGCATGTGCAAACTTGGTTTCGACATCGACCTCAAGCCGCTCAAGGGCACGCCGGACTACGAATTCGTGCAGGGCGCTGTGAAGAACTGGCTGCGTCTCAAGCCGGTCATTCTCGAAGGCAACCAATATCGCCTCGTTTCGCCCTACGAGAGCAACCATTGCGCACTCAACTACGTATCGCAGGACAAGAGCCACGCCGTTGCCTTTGCCTACAACTTGCATCCGCGCTATAAGGAACCGTCGCTCAACGTACGTCTGCAAGGACTCGACCCCAACCGTCAATACACGGTGGAAGAGATTAACCTCATGCCTGGCACACAGTCCACGTTCGACTTCAACGGAAAGCAGTTCAGCGGCGACTATCTCATGAAGGTGGGTCTCAACATGCTCTCTCCCGACGAAGGCACAAGCCACGTGTTTGAACTCAAGTAAAGCACTGCCCCACCCGATTAGACTCTCAAGTACGCATTCGATTCCATATATAAATGAAGCAGGAGACAGTTTGCCTCCTGCTTCGCCTTTTGAATTCTATTAGGAACAATACGCCTAAAACACAAAACGACTTCGCAACAGGATTCATTACATCCGTATGCGAAGTCGTTTCCTTTGTTTTAGACGTGTTATTCTAGTTTTTTTGTTCCTGACAAAATACGCGATGACGGTCAAAGCACGCCCTGCGCCATCATGGCATGGGCGACCTTCATAAAGCCTGCCACATTTGCGCCGCGCACAAAGTTGATGTAGCCGTCCTCTTGTCCGTAGCGCACGCACTGGTCGTGTACGGACGACATGATGTGGTGCAGACGTTCGTCCACTTCACTTTCACTCCAGGAGATGTGCATGGCATTCTGCGTCATTTCCAAACCAGACGTTGCCACACCGCCAGAGTTGACAGCCTTTCCGGGTGCAAAGGGTGTGCGGTGGGCGGTGAAGTAATCTACGGCATCGGCAGTGCAGCCCATATTGCTCACTTCTGCCACGAGTTTCACGCCATTCTCCACGAGTGCTTCGGCGTCGTGTGCATCGAGTTCGTTCTGCGTGGCACACGGCAGAGCAATGTCAACATGCTGTTCCCAAGGCTTCTTTCCAGGGAAGAAGGTGGCTTCGGGATAGCGCTCGGCATAAGGTGCCACAATGTCGTTGCCCGAGAGTCGGAGTTCAAGCATATAGTCTATTTTCTCTCCGCTCACGCCGTTGGGGTCGTAGACATAACCGTCGGGGCCGCTGAGCGTGACCACTTTCGCCCCCATCTCGGTGGCTTTCTTGGCCGCACCCCAGGCAACGTTGCCAAAACCGGAGATAGCGACGGTCTTGCCGGTAATGTCCATTCCATAGTCGGCAAGCATCTGCTTCACGAAGTAGAGGGCACCGAAGCCTGTAGCCTCGGGGCGAAGGAGCGAACCGCCGAACTCAAGTCCTTTTCCGGTAAAGGTGCCGGTATGCTCACGGGTGAGTTTTTTGTACATGCCGAACATATAGCCCACTTCACGTCCACCCACGCCGATGTCGCCGGCTGGAACGTCCTGGTCGGGACCGAGGTTACGCCAAAGTTCTAGGATATAGGCTTGGCAGAAACGCATAATCTCCTGTTCGCTTCGGCCGCGCGGAGCAAAGTCCGATCCGCCCTTTGCGCCACCCATAGGAAGCGTAGTAAGAGCGTTCTTGAAAGTTTGTTCAAAACCGAGGAACTTGAGGATGCTGAGGTTTACGGATGGATGGAAACGCACGCCGCCTTTGTAAGGGCCTATGGCGTTGTTGAACTGCACGCGGTGTCCGAGGTTGACGTGGACTTCTCCGTCGTCGTCAATCCATGGCACGCGGAAGGTGATGATGCGGTCGGGCTCAACGAGACGCTCCACGAGTTTCACGCGTTCAAATTCGGGATGTTCGTTATATACGTCCTCAATGGAGAGGAGCACTTCGCGCACGGCCTGTAGATATTCTGACTCGCCCGGATGCTTGGCTTCAAGATGCTGAAGGATGAAATCTGTTTTCATGTGATAGGTAGAATGATAAGGTTGGATGTATGTTTGGTTAGTATGATGTTCTGCACAAATGTAAGTAATAATACCCGACCAAGCCAAGCGCTTTGCACTGAAAAACGTGAAATGTGCCGAAGAACATGACTTTTTGAGCAAAATGTCAGATTCGGAAGAATTCTCCGATGGACAATTCAAAGAAAAAAGCAAGCGCGAAGAACGAACTGTTGACCCGTTCTTCGCGCTTACGCATATATTTTACTTCAATGCTTTATAGAAGCACCGTTACTTCTCAGGATAGAGTGTGTTCCACCACGTGGCATCGCCCTGAAGATACTTGGCGAACCATGCAAAGATGGCGTTTTGCCAAACGAGGCGTTTCTTGAAATCCGTTACGACGTGGTTGGCGTCCTCTACCTGAATGTAGCTTACGTCGCGACCAAGAATCTTGAGCGCTGTGTACATCTGCTGGCTCTCGTTGGTAGGCACGTTGGTGTCGACGGTGCCGTGGAGGAGAAGCAGAGGAGTGTGGATTTTGTCAGCATTAAAGAGAGGCGACTGCTTGACGTAGAGGTCGGGATTGTTCCACGGATAGCTGCCATACTGGGCACACTGACCGTAGGTATACCCCCAATAGCCTCCGCCCCAATAGCTGGCAATGTTGCTAATGCCGGCATGGGAAACGGCAGCGGCGAAGATGTCGGTACGCGTTTGGAGATATTGTGTCATAAAGCCGCCGTAGGATGCTCCCATACATCCCACTTTTGTGGCATCGACAAAGGGATGCTCTTCAAGGAAGCGCTTGGTGCCTTCTATGATGTCGTCGCCCGACTCTTTTCCCCACGTGTTGACGTGGCGTGCGGCAAACTCCTGTCCGTAACCTATGGCACCGCTGGGTTCGCAGACGTAGATGACATAGCCTTGACCTGCGAGTACTTGCAGGGGATACTGGAACTGGAGCGTCTTTCCCGTAGGTGTGCAACCGCCATAGTAGTAGACGATGAGGGGATATTTCTTAGAAGCGTCGAAGTCGGGGGGAAGGATGTAGAAGCCTTTGATGGAGTCGCCACGCGAAGCTTTGAACGCCCAATCGGCCACATGGCCAACCTGTACGTCGCGATAGGTTTCGTCGAAATTGTTCGGTCCGATGCGACGTGACGTTCCTGCTCCTTTTGCCGTGAGCGTGGTAGTGAACATTTCACGGGCACGCTCGCCTGTCTGTCCATAATAGACCACTGTGGGGACAGAAGTGGCAGTGGAAAGGCTCCATCCTTGTACGTAGCTCAGGGGAAGTGAGTAGCGCGTGCGGCGGAGCGTTTTGGGCTCAAGCCGATAGATCACTTCGTCGCAGCCATCGGTCGCGCGGAAGTAGATGTTGCCGTCGGCAGTTTCCCAAGTGTAGTCGTCAACAGAAGGGGCGAAATTGGGAAGAAGGGGTTTGGTGGTACGCGAAGCGATGTCGTAGAGATAGAGGCGGTAGTCGAAAGCATTGGGGAACTGTCCGTCCTTTACTTCAGAACCTATGGAGTTGAACGAAGCCGGAGAGGCTTTGACGAGGAGTTGTTTCTCGTCGGGAGAGAACTTGGCGTCGGCCACGAAGACGGTGTCGGGAATGAGTGTGTCGACTTTTCCGGTGTAGGCGTCCATACGGAGATAGGCGGTACGGTCGAAGGGTTGTTTGTGGGCATCGAAACTTGATGTGGCAACAAGCAGACTCTTTCCTGAAGCGGAGATGTCGCAGAGCCAAAGGTTCTCTTTCCCGAAAGTGAGTCGCTTGCTCAGCCCTGTTTTGAGGTCGTGGCGCCAAAGGGAACTGCGGTTGCGCCATCCTGGCATCCGGTCGTCGGGATCTTGCAAGCGTTTGAGTCCGTTGGTTTCCTTGTTGCCGTCTTCGTTTTTGGAATAGATGACGTAGTCGGCATCAGGCGAGAAACCCACGATGCCTTCGGGCAATGCCGTTGCCAGAACGCGTTCGGTACGAGTGGCGGGGTCGAAGAAGACGAGTTCACGACCGTCGGCAGCCTTGCGAACGTAGGTGAGTATATCCTTTTTACCGCGTTGCCAAGTCATGCGGATGTATTCGTTGTAGCGGAGTATTTCGCGTCCGGTGGCAAGTTCGGTGAGTGTCGTGGTATAGGGGGCGGAGCCATCGGCCTTCATGAAGTAGCTGGTGGTAACGAGATAACGCCCCGAAGGGGAGAGTTCCACATCACGGTATTGGTTGCCGAGGAGCATGTCGTCCATGGTGTAGGGGCGTTTGCCTTCGGCATTTATCTTGGCACCGTCAAGTCCTTCTCCCACGAGACTTACACGGAACGTATCGGCATCGGCTTTCTGGGTGAACACGAGAAGTGCCATTTCGGTGCGGCCGGGAGCGAGGGTGAAACTCTTGTCGGCACTTGCCACACGATTGACGAAGAGTTTGCAGTTCTTTATGCCATCGACCTTAACGGAGCCTTTGGCAAACTTGGCGGTCTGCACATTGAACCGTAGCACGCGTATTGCACCATTAGCGCCGTCTGAAAGCGAAAGGGCTTCGTCGCGACGTACTACGGACGTAGCCTTGGCGGAACGGGATGAAGAAAGGGAGGTGACAAGGGACGTGTTGGCCTCGAGCGTTTCTTTGGCATCGTAGGGCTTTCCTTGATTGTTGAGCGTGTCGGCGGCATAGGGAGCTTCCACGGCGTAAGGACCTTCTACGGATGCGCGGTCTATCTGCAACGTGTCTGTTGCAACTGCCGAAAGGGCCAACAGGAGGGATGTAAACAACATGGAATTTGTAAAAGGTATGAATGGGTAAGATATTGACTTTGAAGACCTCAACGAACAGAGAGAAAACGGTGTTGGCTGCGGGTGGCGTCCTTTTTGAACGAAGAGCGGACTGAACGCTTATTCAGCCCGCTCTTCGCATGTGGATGTGCCGGAAGCGTTACAAACCTTCGCGCTGCTGACCCATGAGTTGGAAGTCCTTTTTGCGGAGCTTGAAACTGTTGGTGAGGTACTTGTCGCGAACCACTTGGTTGTTGGCGAGTTCTTCGGGTGTTCCCTGGAAGAGGATGCGTCCTTCGAAGAGGAGGTAGGCACGGTCGGTGATACAGAGGGTTTCTTCCACGTTGTGGTCGGTGATGAGGATGCCGATGTTGCGGTCCTTAAGTTTCCACACGATGTACTGGATGTCCTCCACGGCAATGGGGTCAACGCCGGCGAAGGGTTCGTCGAGCATGATGAATTTGGGATCGATGGCGAGGCAACGGGCTATTTCGGTGCGTCGTCTTTCACCGCCGGAGAGTTGGTCTCCGAGGTTTTTGCGTACTTTCTGCAAACGGAATTCGGCAATGAGGCTTTCGAGTTTCTCGCGCTGATACTCGCGTGAGCGTCCTGTGAGTTCGAGCACGGAGGCTATGTTGTCTTCGACGGACATTTTGCGAAACACGCTGGCTTCCTGTGCGAGATAGCCTATGCCTTTTTGGGCGCGTTTGTAGACGGGGTCTTTGGTGATTTCCTCATTGTTGAGAAATATGCGTCCGCCATTGGGAACTACGAGTCCTGTGGTCATGTAGAACGAGGTGGTCTTTCCGGCACCGTTGGGACCGAGGAGACCAACAATCTCGCCCTGGCTCACGTCGAACGATACGCCGTTGACCACGGTGCGCTTGCCGTATTTTTTGACGAGTCCTTCTGAGCGGAGCGTCATGTGCTCAAGTTCTGCTGTCTTAGGCTGACTTTCGGCATTGACGGGCTGAGAGGTTTCGGCGGTTTCGACTTCGGTGGGAGAACCGTTCGTTTCTGCAAATGCTATCATGGGAGGGATTTCTTGTTTGTCCTATGCGCACAAATATAGCGTATATTATATAGTGCGCTTACTGCAAGATAACGGGAGAGCTTTATATTTCAGCGTTCTCGTAGAGGAAACGCTTGATGCTGCGTTTGGGAGTTTTCTCGAACTCGTCCTTGTAGATGGCATAACCGGCTATGCGTTCGTATGAAGCCACCATGTTGTTCAAGTCCTTGCGGTTTTGCTCCATTGCCATGCGCAGTCCTGCATCGTCGAGACCCGCTTTTGCCGCTTCGTCGTAGTCGGGATGGATGAGCGCATAGAGTTTCTCGCCTTTTTGGATGACGATGCTTTCGCTCACATAGGGCAACGTGTTGAGTTTATCCTCAATCTCTTCGGGGTAGATGTTCTGCCCCGAGGCGCCGAGGAGCATGTTCTTGATGCGTCCACGAATGTAGAGATTGCCTTCAGCATCCATCGTGCCGAGGTCGCCCGTGTGGTACCATCCGTCACTATCGAGTGCGGCGGCTGTGGCTTCGGGATTCTTGAAGTAGCCGAGCATCACGTTGGCTCCGCGGGTGAGAATTTCGCCCGCCACGTTTTCGGGGTCGGCACTGTTGATGCGGATTTCCATACGGGGAGCGGCCTTTCCGCATGAACCTTTGCGGAAACTATGCCAGTCCTCGTAGGCGATGATGGGGGCACATTCCGTGGCACCATAACCAACGGTGTAGTTGAAACCTATTTTGTGGAGAAGGTCTTCCACTTCGCTGTTGAAGGCGGCTCCACCGATGATGATTTCATAGAAGCGTCCGCCAAAAGCAGCGATGAGGCTGTCGCGTATCTTGTCGCGAATCTTTCCGCTGATAATGGGCAGGCGGAGCAACACCTTCATGCTGGGAGTCTGCAGCTTAGGCATGACATTCTTCTTGATAATCTTCTCAATGATGAGAGGCACTGAGATGACGATGACGGGCTTAATGTCGGCAAAGGCCTTGAGCACGATTTTGGGCGAGGGAATGCGCGTAAGGTAATACACGTGGCAACCTTTTACGAACTCAAAGATGAATTCAAATGCCATGCCGTACATATGTGCCAGAGGGAGCATGGAGATGACACTGTCGCCACGCTTGATCTGCTTGCCGAGCACTTCTACGGCAAATTCATAGTTCGACCAAAGCGCGCGGTAGGGAATGAGCACGCCCTTGGAGTTGGACGTCGTACCACTCGTGTAGTTGATGAGGGCGAGAGCGTCGGGGTCGGGATTGTGGGGATATGAAACGTGTTCTTTGCGAAAATATTTGGGGAACTTCTTTCCGAAATATTCGTTGAGGCGCTCGCGGGCTTCGGTGAGGAGCTCGCTGCGTGAGAGAAGCACGCTGTAGTCGGGGATGTTGATGATGCCTTCGAGATGGGGCATGGCATCGGCTTTGAGTTCGGGCCATACCATGTCGCCTACAAAAAGAATCTTGGATTCGGAGTGGTTTACGATGTCGTGAACTTGCTGCGCCTTGAATTCGTGAAGAATGGGCACAGCCACAGAGCCGTAGGTAAGGATGGCAAGGAACGCTGTGGCCCAGTTGGCGCTGTTGCGGCCGCAAAGGGCAATTTTGTCGCCCGGCTTCACACCGGCGTTTTCAAAAAGTATGTGGAGCTTTTCAATTTTGCGTGCCACGTCCTTGTACTGCAAGGTGACACCCTGGTAGTCCGTCAGGGCATCAAGGTCCCAATTCTGCTTGATGCTCTCGGATATGATATTCACGAAATCTGAATACGTTTCCATGTAGAAGGGTTGAGGCGCCGAACGCTGCAACGGCAATTTTTGCCTGCTTTGCACTTACTCTGACGGCAAGCAATTCGGCACATTGATTAGAATTTTGTGCAAAAGTAGAAAAAAACGCTGACACGTTGCGTATTTTCCCCACTTTTATGCAGTTTCCAAAATCGCGGCGCGAAAAAAAGCGCTACTTTTGCGTAGCCGCCAAGAGGACGTTCTCCCCCGGACGGGCTCTTTCCACACACAGAAACTCACGTACACCAACCATAAATATTACATTACGGACATATGGATTCGTTGAAAAAGAAAAAATTAAGTATTGCCGTCAGCGTACTGCTTGTTCTCGTCATTTCAGCCTATTGGCTACTCTTCTCCGCTGTGAGCCGTGCACCAAAGGACACCTATATATATATTGACCACGACGACACGCCCGATTCTGTTTACACCAAATTCTCCACCGCCACATCTGGTGGTCGCACTGTTGGCTTAAAACTCTGCGGCACCCTCATGGACTACGGCAGCCATGTTCACCCCGGCCGTTACCTCGTGAGCACATCCGTAGGTGCTCTGCGACTCTTGCGCAACCTTCGCGGCGGACGTCAAGCCCCCGTTTCGCTCGTAATCCCCGTTGCCCACACCACTGACGACCTGGCAGGAAAACTCTCCCACATGCTTGAGGCCGATTCCGCCACGCTGAGTCAGGCATTCCGCAACCCCTCTTTCCTCGCTGAAGTCAAGGCCGACACGGCAAGTCTTCCCTGCCTCTTCATCCCCAACACCTATGAGGTCTATTGGGACATCACTCCCCACGACCTGCTCGCCCGCATGAAGAAAGAGCACGACGCTTTCTGGACCCCCGAACGCACCTCACAAGCCAAGCAAGCCGGACTCACCACCGACGAAGCCTACACGCTTGCCAGCATCGTGGAACAAGAGTCTGCCAACGAAGCCGAGCGTCCCAAGATAGCAGGTATGTACCTCAACCGCCTTCACACGGGCATGAAACTCCAAGCCGACCCCACGGTGAAGTTTGCCCTCCGCGACTTCGCCCTGCGCCGCATCATGCACAAACACCTCACCGTGGATAGCCCGTACAACACTTACGCCCACGAAGGACTCCCCATCGGCCCCATCTGCATCCCCTCGCTCTCGAGCATCAACGCGGTGCTCCACTACTCCCACCACGACTATCTCTACATGTGCGCCAAAGAGGACTTCTCCGGCACACACAACTTTGCCGTCACTTACGAGGAACACATGGCCAACGCCAAACGTTACGCCGATGCCCTCAACCGACGCGGCATCAGCAGCGAGGCGGAATGACAAACCGAAATTATTTGTTAGCTTTGTAACCCAAACCAACAATACCACAGCATGGCACAGCAAGCAAGAAAACTCCCCGTCGGTCTGCAATCGTTTGAAAAGATCAGACAGGAAGGCTACGTCTATGTAGACAAGACCGACCTTGTATGGGAACTTGTTCACGGCGACTCCCAGTACAACTACCTCAGCCGTCCCCGACGCTTCGGCAAGTCCATCCTTGTCGACACGTTAGCATGCTACTTTGCTGGCAAGAAGGAGCTTTTCGAAGGACTCAAAATCATGAACCTCGAAAAGGAATGGACTGCACGGCCCGTCGTCCGCCTCGACATGAGCGGTGGTGGCGCCACAGCCGACGAACTGCGCGCCTACCTCTCAGACGCTTTTGAAAAATATGAACGTACATACGGCATTACGCCTCCACCGTCGGCTTCGCTGACCACACGCTTCAGCAACATCATCATAAGCGCACACGAACAAACGGGCCAACAGGTTGCCGTGCTCATTGACGAGTACGACTCACCCTTGCAACACTCCTGGAACACCATCCATCACGAAGAGTGCACGAACATCTACCGCAGCGTCTTTGCCACACTCAAGACGAACGACATACACGAACGTTTCGTATTTATCACAGGCATCACGAAGTTCACCCAAATTTCGCTCTTCTCCGCACTGAACAACTTGAGCAACATCAGCTTCAGCCCAAGTTGTGCCTCGCTTTGTGGTATGACCGAAGAAGATATTGACACTTATCTCCAACCCGAAGTGCAACGACTTGCCGACTACAACGGATGGACCGCCAACGAAGCCCGCCAGCGCTTGAAGGACTATTACGACGGATACCATTTCTCTGCCCGTAACATGGTGGACGTCTACAACCCCTTCAGCCTCGTCAATGCTTTGTCAAGAGGCGAACTGCAAAACTATTGGGCTTCTTCGGGCTCCACGTCGATGCTTCCGAAGTTTGTAGAAGACGCAGAAATACGAATGAGCAACTTTGACGGATGTCGTGTTGCAAACTTTATGCTTGAAACTTCCGACGTGTCTACAGCCGGTGCAGAAGTGTTTCTCTATCAATCAGGTTATCTTACCATCAAGAAACATGATGAGTTTGGCTATGAGCTTGGATTCCCCAATAAAGAAGTAAGACAGGGATTATATGAAATGGTACTACCAGCCCTTACAAAAATTCGTGCTGGAGCGGTCAAATCCTTACAATCCACGCTATTTTACCAACTCGGCACAGGTTGTCTACCTGAAGCCAAGAAAAGCCTCAAAGCACTCATTGCCGACGTACCCTACAGCAACAAGAAGTTGGCATCGATGGACATGGAGGAGCGTTACCGCCTTGTCATCAGCACCATACTCAACGCCATTGGCCTCCATGTTGAAGTAGAGCACATGCTTGCCAACGGACGAATTGACATTGTGGCACAAAACGCCCATTACGTCTATGTCATGGAGCTCAAGCTTAGCGGCAATGGCGGCATGGCGGCAGCAGCTCGACAAATGCTCGAAAACAACTATCTTACCCCCTTCCAAGGCGGAGGGCGCAAAGTTATAGGCCTCGCCATAGAACTTGACGACCTTGGCAAGGGCCTCGTCGACTGGCAAGTGGTTGAATAAACAGCACTGAGCAGCGTGTAACACGTATGCAACGCACAAAAACCAAGGCACGGTGTAGAAAGACCAAGGCACGGTGTAAAAATTAGAAAGCATGTTGTCGTTGCAAAACGCTGAACACAAAAAAACAAGACGCAGAACGGCTATGGATTGCCCCTTTCTTAATGCGCACGTCCTTACGCGCACGCGCGCGCACAGGAAGTTTGTGCAACCTACCTTCAGCCTTCAGCCGCAAGAAGAAATGTGCATTCAGAGCGCACAGCTTTTGCCTTTCATAACGGCAATACCCCTGCGACACACCCACACGGCTGAAGGCTGAAGGTTGTTTACACAAACTTTGGTGTACGCGCGCGCGAAGAAAAATCCCCATCTCCTGCATTTTTTACCATAAGAGATTCCAGGGACAACATATTCGCCCCCTCACGGAGGCTTTTGCACATTTGTAACGTTCAAAAAATAACTTGCGCATTTTTTTCTAAAGAAATTTTGAGTGAGGAGCGGGCTGAAAGCCCATATCTTCGTTTGAATTTCTGCGCAAGTTATTTTTTAATCATCACCTTATCGAAAAGATCCCCACCCCACATCAAAGGAAACACACCCCGAAAAACGCCATTTTAAAGCCCCACAACGAACGCTACACTTTTTCCGCCCCTTATTTTTTCTCCTCGCCCGAACCCACAAAACGCGAAAATGAGCCTTAAAAGCACCTTCTCGCGCCTTTTCGGCAAAAAACGGCGCCAATTTCCGCCCATTCCGCAAAGAAAGCGTAACTTTGCTTCAAACTTACACGTATAGAACGCATAATTAGATGATAACAGACGACGACAGAATTATCAAAGTCAATATAGAAGAGGAAATGAAAACCTCCTATATTGACTACTCCATGTCAGTAATCGTAGCCCGCGCACTCCCCGACGTGCGCGACGGCTTCAAGCCCGTTCACCGCCGCATACTCTACGGTATGCTCGGACTCGGCAACACACACGACAAACCCACACGTAAATCCGCACGTATTGTCGGTGACGTGCTCGGTAAGTACCACCCACACGGCGACAGCTCCGTCTACGGCGCACTCGTGCGCATGGCGCAGAACTGGAGCATGCGCTACCCCCTCGTAGACGGACAGGGTAACTTCGGTTCCATGGACGGCGACTCAGCAGCCGCCATGCGTTACACCGAAGCACGACTCTCACTCGTGGGCGAAGCCATGATGCAGGACCTTGAAAAGGAAACTGTAGACATGACGCCCAACTTCGACAACACGCTCACCGAGCCCACCGTCATGCCTACGCGCATCCCCAACTTCCTCGTGAACGGCGCAAGCGGCATTGCCGTCGGTATGGCAACCAACGTACCCACCCACAACCTCGGCGAAGTCATAGACGGCTGCGTGGCCTACATTGACAACAACGACATCACCACCGAGGAACTAATGCACTACGTCAAAGCCCCCGACTTCCCCACCGGAGGCTACATCATGGGCATGCAAGGCGTGAAGAACGCCTACGAAACCGGTCGCGGACGCGTTGTCATGCGCGCACGTACCGACATTGAGTCTGGCGCACAGCACGACACCATCGTAGTCACCGAAATACCCTACGGTGTCAACAAGGCAGAACTCATCAAAAACATTGCCGAACTTGTCAACACCAAACGCATTGACGGCATCTCCAACGTCAACGACGAGAGCGACCGCGAAGGTATGCGCATCGTTGTCGACGTGAAGCGCGACGCCAACGCCAACGTGGTGCTCAACAAGCTCTTCAAGATGACGGCCCTCCAGACTTCCTTCGCCGTCAACTGCATAGCCCTCGTACACGGACGTCCCCGCTTGCTCACCCTCAAGGACTGCATCAAGTACTTCGTAGAGCACCGTCACGAAGTGACCATTCGCCGCACACAGTACGACCTCCGCAAGGCACAGGAGCGCGCGCACATCCTCGAAGGACTCATCATCGCGTCGGACAACATCGACGAAGTCATCGCCATCATCAAAGGCTCCAAAAACCCGCAAGCCGCCATTGAAGGCCTCATGAACCGCTTCGCGCTCGACGACATTCAGGCTAAGGCCATCGTCGACATGCGTCTCAGCCAGCTCACCAACATACAGCAGGAGAAGCTCCACCAGGAATACGAAGAACTCGAGAAGCGCATTGCCTACTTCGAGCAAATTCTCACCGACGACGAGCTCTGCCGCAAAGTGATGAAAGACGAACTCAACGAAGTGAAAGAAAAATACGGTGACGAACGCCGCACCGAAATTTGCCTCTCATCCGACGAGTTCAACCCCGAGGACTTCTACTCCGACGACGAAGTGGTCATCACCATCTCACACCTCGGTTACATCAAGCGCACACCCCTCGCTGAGTTCCGCGCACAAAGCCGCGGTGGCGTAGGCGCAAAGGGAGGAGCCGCACGCGACTCCGACTTCATAGAGTACATCTACCCCGCCACCATGCACAACACCATGCTCTTCTTCACCGCAAAGGGACGTTGCTTCTGGCTCAAGGTGTACGACATACCCGAAGGCGCAAAGAACGCCAAGGGACGCGCCATACAAAACATGCTCAACATCGAGCCCGACGACTCCGTCAACGCATGTCTCCACATCCGCAAACTTGCTGATGCCGAATTCTGCCAGAGCCACTACGTAGTATTCTGCACAAAGAACGGCATTGTCAAGAAAACGTGCCTCACGGACTACTCACGTCCCCGCACCAACGGCGTCAACGCCATCAACATACGCGAAGACGACCGCGTGGTCAGCGTGGCACTCACCAACGGTTCTGACGAAATAGTCATCGCCAACCGCAACGGACGCGCCATCCGCTTCAACGAAGACACCGTACGCACAATGGGACGTACCGCCACCGGCGTACGCGGATTCCTGCTCGACGCCGACGGCGAAGACGAAGTAGTAGGAATGGTCTGCGTAAACGACCCCGAAAACGAAACCGTCATGGTTGTCAGCGAGAAAGGCTACGGCAAGCGTTCCGCTGTGGGCGACTACCGCAAGACCAACCGTGGTGGAAAGGGCGTCAAGACGCTCGACATCACCGAGAAGACCGGAAAGGTGGTAGCCATCAAGTCCGTCACCGACGACGACGACCTCATGATTATCAACAAGAGCGGCATCACCATCCGACTCCGCCTCGCCGACTTCCGCATACAAGGACGCGCCACACAAGGCGTCAAGCTCATCGACCTCAAAAAGCGCAACGACGTCATCTCCAGCGTATGCAAAGTGCCCACCGAAACGGAAGAAGAAGGCGAAGAAACTGACGAACTACTGAACACCGAAGCAAGCGAAACGCCCGAAGTACAGACTGCGACCGACGCTTCCGAAGCACCCACCGAAGACAACGCACCCGAAACCGACGGCGAAGGTAGCGAAGCATAAAAACGACGACGGAACGGTTCGCTGCACCGACCACGTGCAGCGAACCGTCCCCTAGCCGAGACAATCACCCAAACAACCTTTATATAAATGAAAAAGACAGTTCTCAGCATTTGCCTCGCCATGGCGGCAGGCTGTGCATTCGCCCAAAACAACGCCTTCTACAAGGCCCAAGACAAAATGAACAAAGGCGAACTCACCGAAGCTGAAAGCATCGTTGAAGCCGCTTTGGCCAACCCCAAGACGACTAATTTCGCCAAAATGTACAACATGGCCGGACAGATAGAATACAAAATCTACCTTCCCCAACTCCAGAAAGCCGCACAGCAGCTCCCCTTCGACACACTCGCCTTCTGCACTCACCTCGACAAGGCTGTCAACTACTTCAACAAAAGTGAAGAAGCCAACCAAGCACCCGACGAGAAAGGACGCGTAAAAGCCGACAAGGTCATCAGTCTCCAGAACAAGATCGCTGTCAGCCAGATGCTCGACTACTACAACTACGCCGCCATGTTCATGAACGCCAACGGCAACAAGGAGAAGAGCGTGGAGTACTTCCAAAAGTACGCCGAGATGCCCAAGAGCCCCGTATTCACCCAGTCCGAAACCGACTCCATCTACGCCTCCAAAGCACTCAACTACCAGCAAACGCGCTTCAACCTCGCCTACCTCTACTACCAGCAGAAGGACTGGGACAAGACCATCGCCGCTTGCGACGAAGCGCTTAAGGACACCATGGGCATACACGACCTCTACGTCATGAAGATTGGTGCCTACGGCGAAAAGAAGGACACCGTGGCATGGGCCAAAACCCTCGTTGAAGCATCAAAGCGCACAGGTTCGTCCAACTTCCAGCAGCAGCTCCTCTACTACTACATGTCCAACCAGAAGATCGACGACGCCATGAAGCTCGCCAACGACCTCGTTACCGAGTCGCCCAACGACAAGAACGCATGGTTCATGAAAGGCGCCATCGAACTCAACGTCAAGAAAGACTACGCCACCGCACGCGAAAGCTTCGAAAAAGCCATCGCCATCGACCCCGACTTCGGCGACGCACTCTTCAACATGGGCACAGCCTACATCAACGACATCTACGACCAGCGCATAAGCGGCAAGTTCAAGTACATCGGTACCAACCGCCGCATCGAAGGCAAGACGTCCGACGGCTCTTACCAGAAGAACAAAGCCATCTACGACAAGGAACTCGCCACCGTGAAGAGCTACTACGAGAAAGCTAAACCCTACCTCGAACACTTCCGCGAGCTCACACCCGACGAACCCAAGCGCTGGGCATCAGCCCTTCAGATGGTCTACTCCTCACTCGGCATGAAAGACAAAGCCAAGGAAATGGACGACCTCCTCGAAGCTGCCAACAAGCAGAATTAACCACACTGCGGCGGCCATACCCGCGCATCACATAACTTGAAGCGAACCTTCCCCAAATAGTTCACACACTTCAAGCCACACTCCCAAATCGACAAGTAAGACGTTGCCCCTCCACACATTGTGCCCTATCGCGACACATACGGAACGGAAAGCACGCTTACTTGTCGGTTTATAACATAAAGGCCACAAGCCCAAAGCAAAAACTGACTATCAAAACAGAAATGCCATGCTCCATAGACTGACCACACTGGTGCTCTCACTCTTCATCCTTGCCGCAGCACCGGCCACAGCACAAAAGGCATTCAAAACCGTCAACACGGCACTCAAGGACAAAAAATACGCCGACGCCGTAAAAGCCATACAGAATCTGCGCAAAGACTCTGTACTGAAACACTCGCCCAAAATTGAAATCTACACCATCGAAGCCAACAAAGGGCTCAACGATGCCGAAAACACGAAACTCTACCTCAAAAAAAGCTACGACACACTCGCTTTCTTCTCCACCACACTCGAAATAGTCAAAGCCTGCATACGCCTCGACTCCATCGAACGCGCCGACAACGAAGCCACGAAGAAAAGCAAGAACCACAGATACGCCATAGAGAACCTCCAGCAATACTTCCCCAACCTCCACGCCGGTGCACGCTTCCTCTTCAAACGCAAAAAGTTTGCAGAAGCATTACCCTACCTCACACTTTGCATCGAAACACCTCGTTCCCCCCTCGGCGAGGAAGCACATCTCAGCACCGCAATGGAAGCAAAGAACGCCGTGCTCCACGTCAACAGCGCCTACAACGCCAAGCAATACGCCACCGCACGACGCTACGAGACACTCGCACTCACCGACACCGTGGCTCGCCCATTCACACTCGAATGGCTCGCACTCGCAGCCGAAGCGCAAACCGACACAGCCACCTACCACAAACGGCTCCTCGAAGGATGGGACAACTACCCCACCCGACTCAGTTTCTTCGTACGCCTCGCCGACCTCTACGCCAAGCGTGAGAACTACTCGTCCATGCTCAGCATTGCCAAACAGCAACTCACAACCGACTCACTCAATCAGGCTGCAATGCTCGCCCAGTGCAACGCCACCTTCCATCTGCAACAGTACAAAGACTGCATCGAAGCCGCTACCCGACTCGCCCAAGTAGACTCCACAAACATCGACACACATTATTATATAGGAGCATCCTACGCCGCACTCGCCGACAAAGTGACACTCCCCGACAACATCAACTCCGCAGCCTACCGCAAAGCCATACAAAGCCGCAAAACCTACGCTAAAGCAGCTGAGCCAGAACTCGAAGCCTACCGCGCCGCCGCACCCAACGAGCAAAAGCGATGGGCACCACTCCTCTACCAAGTATACCTCACACTCAACAGAGGAAAGAAATTCGCCGAAATAGACACCATCATGCAAAATCTGCAGCAAAGCAAATAACCATACAATGAATCCCCTTCTCTCACCATTCCATACACCACACGAAACATTTCCATTCCCCGACATCACCATCGACCACATACGACAAGCCATCACCGAAGGCATTGCCGAGGAAGACAACGAGATAAAAGCCATCTGCAACAGCACAGAAGCACCCACCTTCGGCAACACCGTCGTACGTCTGCAACAATGCGGAAAGACCCTTGAGCGTGCCACCACGCTCATGTACAACCTCACCTCGGCAGAAACCTCCGACGAGCTCGACGAACTCGCCAACGAGATGTCGCCCGTCCTCTCCGACCACTCCAACAACATCATGCTCAATGCCGCACTCTTTGCACGCATCAAAGCCGTGAAGGAGCAAGACGACCCCACGCTCACCGCCGAAGACCGCATGCTCCTCGACAAAACCTACGAAGGCTTTGAACGCGCAGGAGCAAACCTCACGGACGACAAGAAGGAAAAGTTCCGCCACATCAGCAAAGAACTCTCCGCCCTCACCCTCCGTTTCTCCCAAAACGTACTCAAAGACCTCAACGACTTCAAGCTTCACCTCACAAAAGAAGCTGACCTCGCCGGACTCCCTGACATACACCGCAAAGCGGCAGCCGAAGCAGCCAAAGAAACCGGACTCGAAGGATGGCTCTTCACCCTCCATGCCCCCAGCTTCCGCCCCTTCCTCATGTATGCCGACAACCGCGGACTGCGTCGACAACTCTACATGGCCTACAACACGGTGTGCACACACGACAACGAACACAACAACTTCGATGTCGTGAAACGCATCGTAAACCTGCGACGCGAAAAAGCGCAAATCCTCGGCTATCCCACATACGCCCACTACGCACTCCGCCGCCGCATGGCACAAACTCCCGAGAACGTCAACAAACTCCTCGACGACCTCATCAGCAACTACAGCCAGCCCGCCCATGCCGAAGTGGAACGCATAGCAGACTTCGCCAAGCAAAGTGAAGGCAGCGATTTCGTTCTCCAGCCCTGGGACTTCAGCTACTACGCGCAGAAACTCAAGAAGCAGCTCTACGACTTCGACCCCGACAAACTCCGTCCCTACCTCGAACTCTCCCGTGTGAAGCAAGGCGTCATGGGACTCGCCACCACACTCTACGGACTCCACTTCCAGCGTAACAAAGACATCCCCGTCTACCACAACGACGTGGAAGCCTACGAAGTGACCGACGCCGACGGAAACTTCATGGCAGTACTCTACCTCGACTTCTTCCCGCGAAAGAGCAAACAAGGCGGAGCGTGGATGACAAGTTACCGCGACGAAGAGTGTACCGCGCCTTCCACCGTAGCCGCCACACCGCACAACACCATCCGTCCACACGTCAGCGTCACCACCAACTTCACCAAACCCACCGCCGACACACCCGCACTCCTCACACTCGACGAAGTGCAAACATTCCTACACGAATTCGGACACGCCCTCCACGGCATCTTCGCCATGACACACTACGCATCACTCAGCGGAACTTCCGTCTACTGGGACTTCGTAGAACTCCCCTCCCAATTCATGGAGAACTATGCAACAGAACCGGAATTTTTAAGTACATTTGCCCGACATTATCAGACAGGCGAACCCTTGCCCGAAACCTACATCAAGCAAATCCGCGACAGCCGCAATTTCAACGCAGCATATGCCTGCATGCGACAAGTAAGCTTCGGTCTGCTCGACATGGCATACTACACCACCGAAGAGCACTTCGCCCACGACGTGCCCGCTTTCGAACACGAAGAATGGAAGCGCGCGCAGATGCTCCCCGAAGTTGCCGGCACTTGCATGAGCGTACAGTTCGGCCACATCATGTCCGGCGGCTACGCAGCAGGCTACTACAGCTACAAATGGGCAGAAGTGCTCGACGCCGACGCCTTCGACCTCTTCAAGCAAACCGGCATCTTCAACACCGACACGGCCCATAAGTTCCGTAGCTGCATCCTTGAAAAAGGCGGCACAGAACGCCCCATGACGCTCTACAAGCGCTTCCGCGGACAAGAGCCCACCATCGATGCCCTCCTGCGCCGCGACGGCATAAAAGCATAAGAACCACCCTTATTACAACATTGTTATGACAGCCACAGAAAAGGCCCACCTTCTCGACATCCGCTACCTCCGCATGGCCCGCATATGGGCAGAGAACTCCTACTGCACACGCCGACAAGTAGGTGCACTGATTGTCAAAGACAAAATGATTATCAGCGACGGCTACAACGGCACCCCCTCGGGTTTTCCCAATGTCTGCGAAGGAGAAGACGGACTCACCATTCCCTGTGTGCTCCATGCCGAAGCCAATGCCATCACCAAAATAGCACGTTCGGGAAACAACTCCGACGGAGCCACACTCTACGTCACCGATGCCCCCTGCATAGAATGCGCAAAGCTCATCATCCAGGCGGGAATCAAGCGCGTGCTCTTCTCGCGGGCATACCGACTCACCGACGGAATAGACCTTCTGAAAAAAGCCAATATAGAAGTACAACAAATAGAGATTGACGCACAGCAGTGACGGCAGCTTTCTGTCACGCCCTACAATCAACCATAGAACGCACAACGCATTTCCGCACCCTAAATGACTAAAATAGACAAAAACCGCTTTGTCCCCCTCTTCGTCGCCATCGGCGTAGTCGTAGGCGTACTCTTCGGCAGCTTCTTCGCCAACCATTTCGCCGGAAACCGCCTAAGCATCATCAACAACTCAAGCAACAAGGTCATTGACCTCTTCCACCTTATTGACGACCAATACGTCGACTCCGTAAACATCTCCGATCTCGTAGAAAAGTCGCTGCCCCAAATCCTTAAAGAACTCGACCCCCACTCCACCTACATCTCCGCCAGCGAAGTGGAAGAGTCCATGCAGGACCTCAAAGGCAGTTTCTCCGGCATCGGTGTACAGTTCACGCTCTACAAAGACACCATCCGCATTGTCCGCGTAGTGAAAGGCGGACCCTCCGAACGCATCGGACTGCAAGCCGGCGACCGCATCGTAGCCATCGACGACAAAGCCTACGTGGGCGACACCATCGACAACGACGGCACCATGAAGCGCCTCAAAGGTCCTCACGGATCGAAAGTGAAACTCAAGGTTGTACGCGCCGGAACGAAAAGTCCGCTCACCATCAACGTCACTCGCGGCGACGTCCCCGTCAAGACCGTCGACGCCGTCTATATGGCTGCCCCCAAAGTAGGCTATATCAGCGTGAAGAGCTTTGGCGAAACCACCTACAGCGAATTTCTCGCCGCACTCGCAAAACTTCAAGTTCAAGGATTTGAGAATCTCATCATAGACCTTCGCGGAAACCCCGGAGGCTACATGGAAACCGCCGTTCAGCTCGCCAACGAATTCCTTCCCAAAGACGCACTCATCGTCTACACCCAAGGACGCAAATCGCCCCGAAAGGAATACACCACCGACGGCCGCGGATCATTTCCGAAAATGCCCCTCATAGTACTCATCGACGAAACTTCCGCCTCGGCAAGCGAGATTTTTGCCGGAGCCATACAGGACAACGACCGCGGAACCGTCATCGGACGCCGTTCCTTCGGAAAAGGCCTAGTGCAGGCACCGATAGAATTCCGCGACGGCTCCATGCTTCGCCTCACCACAGCACGCTACTACACCCCATCCGGACGCTGCGTGCAGAAACCTTATGTGCCCGGCCACGACGAGGACTACGAAGCCGACCTCATTCTTCGTGCCGAACACGGCGAGTACTACTCTGCCGACAGCATACGTCAAAACGGCGAAAAGTTCAAAACAAAACTCGGACGCACCGTTTATGGTGGTGGCGGCATCATGCCCGACGTCTTCATACCCCGCGACACGCTCGGCTTCACCTCATACTTCAAGGAAGCCTACCTTAGCGGACTGCTCTATCAGTACGCTTATGAGTACGTCGACCAGTACCGCACCGCTCTTAACAAGGCCCACACCGCCGACGACGTCACGGCATTCATCAACAAGCATTCGCTCATAGAAGGCTTTGCCAACTTTGCCACCAAAGCCGGACTCAAGCGCCGCAATCTTCAGATTCAGCAGTCGCGCAACCTCCTCACACGCTACATCACCACGTCTATAATCTCCGACCTATTGGACGAAAGCGAATCGGCTGCCTACGTCAACAAATTCGACGATGCGGTGATCCGCGCCATCGACATCTTCACCCAAGGCAAGGCATTCCCCACCGCCGGAGCAGAAAATGGCAGCAGCAAGACAGCAAGCCTCTTCCCTCACGCCCAAACATCAGTAGCGCCTGGCGCATTCGCCCTCGCACAGCGTGCCATGCAGCGAAACGCCAACCTGTTCATCCATCATCTGGCCACGGTCAACGACCACCGGCCGTCCCTCAAACAAAAGATATCACCGCTCGTTCTATGCACACCATCGACGAAGAAAAGAAGCACCTCCGCCAAAGCATAAAGCACACGCTCTCTGCACTCAGCACAGTGCAGAAAGCGGAGTGGAGCGAACGGATTATGCAAAAAGTCGAAGCACATCCCGCCTTCAAGGAAGCACGGAATGTGCTTCTTTTCCATTCCCTCCCCGACGAACCTTGCACCCACGCCCTCATCACACGTTGCGCAACCGAGAAAAACGTTTTTCTTCCCGCCGTGGTCAGTCCCACCGAAATGGAAATACACACCTATTCTTCTGAAGCCGACTTGCAACGCGGTGCCTATGGCATCATGGAACCCGTGGGTGCCGTGCTGCACGAAACGGAAAGAATAGACCTCATCCTCGTTCCCGGACTCGCCTTCGACCGCCACGGCCACCGCATGGGGCGTGGCAAAGGCTACTACGACCGCTTCATAGCCCGTTTCGGCGCGCAACGTCCCTGTCTCATAGGCGTTTGCTTCCCTCCGCAACGCTTTAACGAAATACCGTTCGCTCCGCACGATGCCACGATGGACTACGTCATCAGCGCCGACTGAAGGCATCTGCGATGACACAGAACAGCACTTACGCAACAAATGTGCTTTGCCAATAAGGCGGAAAAAGGTATTTTTGCAATAAATAAGGCGCACAAACGTTATATAAGCGTGCCACCCACCATTTGTTCCCGAGGAAAGCCCCGTTCCCAAAGCCAAGCGTGGCACATCCCGCATTTTACACGGCGACATCCTCAGAAAAAAAAGAAAACCGCGACCTATGTATATCAAGAAACTCCTTCTTGCCCTTTCACTTTCGTTCCTCATATGCTTGCCGTCAATGGCGCAAAGTAGCATGACCGACAAGCAGATCATGCAGTTTATGGTCACCGAGAATGCACGCGGCACATCGCGTTCGCAAATCGTCACCAAACTCATTGAGCGCGGTGTCACCATAGACCAGATTCGCCGCGTACGCGACAAATACGAGAAGCAAAAGAGTGGAAGCCTTGTCGGCGCAAAGGACATTACCGGCGCTGGCAAGAGCACCAGCCGCCTGCGCGAGAACAACGGCGACAAGCGCGAGACGACGCAAGGCGAATATGAGCGCAAGGCAAAAAAGGAAAAGATTGACGAAAGCACCTTGTCCGAATCCCAACGTCTCAAGTACCAGCGTGAGCGAAAGTCGGAATACATGAGCGAGATGGACGCCATGCTCCCCGACTCGCTCGACAACCTTGACATTGAGGACGAAGAGTATGGCTTCTCGAGAAAAAAGGAAAAGAAGCAAGTATTCGGTCGCAACATCTTCAATAACAAGAAGCTTTCCTTCGAACCCAACATGAACATCTCCACGCCGCAAGACTACCGCCTCGGCCCTGGCGATGCCGTCTACGTAGACGTATGGGGAGCTTCGCAGGAACGCTTTGAGAGCACCGTCTCGCCCGAAGGCACCATCGACATTGAAGGCTACGGCCCCATCAACGTGGACGGACTCACCGTAGCACAAGCCAACTCACGCCTCCGCTCCACCCTCGGACAGCGCTATTCGTCCTCGCAGATCAAGCTCACCGTAGGCCAGACAAAGACCATCACCGTGGACGTCATGGGAGAAGTGAAGACTCCCGGCTCCTACACGCTCTCGGCCTTTGCCACCGTGTTCAACGCACTTTACATGGCAGGCGGAACGAACGAAATCGGTACACTGCGTAACATCAAGATCTACCGCAAAGGCCGCCTGATTTCCACTTGCGACATCTACGACTACATCCTCAACGGCAACATGAAAGGCAACGTTCGCCTTTCATCCGGAGACGTCATCATCGTAGGTCCCTACGAATGCCTTGTCAACGTGACAGGCAAGGTGAAGCGACCCATGTACTACGAAATGAAGAGCAAGGAAAGCGTAGGCACCCTCATCACCTACGCCGGAGGCTTCACCGGCGACGCTTACCAAGGCGCCGTACACCTCATGCGCAAGAGCGGCGGGAAACTCTCCGTCTACTCCATCGACGACTTTGAGCGCAATTCCTTCCAACTTGCCGACGGCGACAGCGTGAGCGTCGACTCCACGCTCAACCGCTACACGAACATGGTGGAAGTGAAAGGTGCTGTGATGCGTCCTGGCATGTTCCAAATGGACGGCAGCATCACCACCGTACGCCAACTCATCGAAGCCGCCGGCGGACTCAGCGAAGACGCCTTCACCGCCCGTGGCATGATTCACCGCCGCAAGGACGACCGCACACTTGAGGTGGTCAACGTGGACATCAAGGGCATCATGGACCACACCGTAGCGGACATCGCCCTGAAAAACGAGGACGTGTTCTTCGTTCCCTCCAAGAAAGAGATGCAGGAGGAAAAGATACTCACAATCGACGGCGAAGTCTACTATCCCGGCGAATATGAATATGCCGACAACACTTCGCTCGAAACCTTCATTCTCCGTGCCGGCGGACTCAAGGACGCCGCCTCCATGGTGAAAGTAGACGTTGTGCGCCGCGTGCGCAACAACAAAGCCACACAGAGCACAAACGAAATAGCCAAGCAGTTCAGCTTCACGCTCAAGGACGGCTTCGTCATTGACGGCACACAAGAGTTCACCCTTGAACCTTTCGACGAAGTGTATGTGCGTCGCTCACCAGGCTACGTGGAACAGCAGCACGTGAAAGTTGAAGGCGAAATAGCCTTCGAAGGCACCTATGCACTTACAAACAAGGGTATGCGCTTGAGCGACCTCATCAAGAGTGCGGGCGGACTTACCCCCGAAGCCTATGCTGCAGGCGCTCACCTTGAACGTACACTCACACCCGCCGAGAAAATCAAGCAACAGAGTATGGTGAAACTTGCTACGGCAGGCGACTCCATTGACCTCCGCAAACTGGAACTCAGCGACGTGCAGAACGTCGGCATCAACCTCGACCAGGCCCTCGCCCACCCCGGCTCCAACGAGTGGGACATCGTGTTGCGCGACGGCGACCGCCTCGTCATTCCGCAATACAACAACACGGTGACCATCAACGGCGAAGTGATGTACCCCAACACGGTAGCTTACCGCGACAATGCAAAACTCAGTTACTACATAGACCAAGCTGGCGGTTGGGGACGACGTGCCATGTCGCGCCGCGTATTCGCCATCAACATGAACGGCACGGTGACACGCGTACGCAACGCCAAAGACATCCAGCCGGGCTGTAACTTGGTAGTTCCTGCCAAGGCCAAACGCAACAGAATGTCGTTCGGCGAGATTCTTTCGCTCGGCACAATGACTGCCACGCTCGGAACCGTGATAGCAACTCTTGTGAAATAACCACTACGGGACGGCAAGCCCGATGCATACGCACAAGGCATAGCCACATGCACCGCACGCCGTCCACAACTCCCCATAATGCCATAACCGATAAGCCACATGCCAACGGTTATGGCATTTTTGAGTACTAAAAAACGAAAAACTGCGTTATGATAAATAGGGACGAAGACGGGCCTTACTCTGCCCTACCCTCTAACATGCACGAAAGTGATTAACCGCAGCATCAGAAAAACATAGCAATGGAATCTATACTATATCCTGTCCTCACCTTTGCCATCAGCTTTTGCCTCACATTAGCCGGCATGCCGTTCCTCCTCCTTTTTTGCAAGAAAGCGGGACTTTACGACATTCCCAACGAGCGCAAAGTACACCACAACAACATACCGCGTATGGGGGGTGTGCTCTTTGCTCCCGCAATGGCACTGAGCATGTCGTGCGCCGTAGCACTCATGACATTGTTCCATCAAGACATCCTCGGCATAAGTTCCTCCACGTTTCTGCTGTTCGGTGCCTTGTTCCTCATATTCTGCATCGGGATGATTGACGACATGATTGGCCTTGATGCCAAAATCAAGTTCATCGTACAGTTCATAGCTTCGCTCTTCATGCCCATCTGCAACTTGTACATCAACAACCTTTACGGATTTTTCGGCATCTACGAGATTCCCGCCTACGTGGGTTATCCGCTCACCATCTTCATCTCCCTGCTCATCATCAACGCCATCAACCTCATTGACGGCATAGACGGTTTGGCCTCCGGCTTGAGCGTGATTGCACTGACGGTGTTCACCGCAATTTTCATGAGGATGGACAATGTGGCCTTTGCCATGATGTGCACATCACTGCTAGGCACGGTCATCGTGTTTATGGGCTTCAACCTTTTCGGTAATGCCGAACGCGGACTGAAAACCTTTATGGGCGACACGGGAAGCCTCATCCTTGGCTACTCTTTCGCATACCTTTGCATCAAATACGCCATGTTCAATCCGACAGTGTTCCCCATCCGCCCTTGCCCCATCCTCATTTCGTTCACGCTGGTGCTCATCCCCGTGTTCGACCTCATCCGCGTGGCCTTCGAGCGTCTGCTTCACGGAAAGGGCATTTTCACTCCCGACAAGACACACATCCACCACCTCTTCCTTGCCACTGGCATGAGCATGCATCGTGCGCTCATCTGCATCCTCCTGTTCCAGATATTCTTCGATGCAGCCAATTTCGCCATGTTCTACATCATGGACATCAGTTCCACATGGATTGTAGCTTTCGACATTGTGGTCTACGCTCTCGCTACGGCTGCACTGAAACGTGCCGACCGCACAGCGAAAGATTGATTAAAAAGACCGTTTTATTTCAGAAGTCCCATCCTTGGAAACGCACCACGGTCCCCGCAGTCTGATATCGTTCAGACTTCGGGGACCGTGGCTATTGTTGCGCTATCCGCCTTGGCGGAAAGGATGTCCGTTTACTTGCTCTTCTTCGTGTCTTTCTTGGAGTCGGAGAGCTCAATGGTGAACGACTTGTTGATGCCGCTCTGCGTTTTGGCACGTATCCAAAGCACGCGATCGGTGCTGAGGTTAGCCTCCTTCACGGCTTCGTCGAAGTCGGAGGTGGTGCGCATCTCACGGTCGTTGACCTTCATGAGGATAATGCCCTTGGTGATGCCGGCTTCCTTGAACTTACCGTCGCGAACGGCCGAAACCACGAGACCGTAGGAAAGGCTGAGTTCCTTCTGTTCCGTTTCGTTGAGCGGACGGAGCGCAGCACCCATGGCGTCGGTGTCGAGCGACTCAACAGCCGTTGTCGTTCCCTGCACGTTGAGAAGCGTGAGCGTAGCCTCATGCTGCTTCTTGTCGCGGAGGTAGGTTACTTTCACCTTGTCGCCGGGACGATGGTTGGTGATGATTTCCTGGAGTTCGCCAAACTTGCTAATCTTCTTACCATCAACGGCAGTGATTACGTCGCCTTCCTTGAGTCCGGCTGCGGCGGCAGCACCGTCGGCAGTGACTTCGGCTACATACACACCGTTTACGGTGCCGAGATCTACGTCCTTACCCTTGTCCTTCTGCTGGTCGATGTAGGTAGAAACGTCTGAACCCATCACACCGAGCAGTGCGCGCTGCACAGAACCGTACTTGCGGAGGTCTTCAACCACCTTGTTCATAATGCTCGTGGGGATGGCAAATCCGTATCCGGCATAGGAGCCCGTCTGAGAATAGATCATGGCGTTGATGCCGACGAGTTCGCCCTTGGCGTTGACAAGTGCACCACCGGAGTTACCGGGATTGATGGCAGCGTCGGTCTGGATGAAACTCTCTATGCCGCCTGCCGAAGCACCGAGCGAACGTGCCTTGGCGCTGACAATGCCCGCCGTCACGGTGGAGGTAAGGCTGAAGGGGTTGCCCACGGCAAGCACCCACTCGCCGAGCTTGAGGTCGTCGGAGTTGGCCACGGTGATGGCCTTGAGGTTGGTAGCTTCAATCTTGATGAGGGCGAGGTCGGTGGTCTTGTCCGTTCCGATGATGCGTGCCTTGTATTCGCGGTTGTCGTTGAGCTTCACGGTGAGTTCGTCAGCGTCCTGCACCACGTGGTTGTTCGTCACGATGTAGCCATCGGCGGTAAGAATCACACCGCTACCGGCACCGCTGCGCTTGGGCGTTTCGACCTGACGACGCTGTGTGCCGCCACTGTTGCCGCGACCGAAGAAGTCGCCGAAGAAGTCGTCGAAGGGATTGCTGTATTCAATGGTCTGCTGCTTGCTGTTGATGGTCACTTTGATGTATACGACAGAGTTGACAGCGTTTTCGGCAGCTGTGGTAAGGTCAATGGCTGAGGCGGGCACTGCGGCCAGCGAGGTGCTCGGCATGCCGACACCCATGGTCAGGGCGAGTGCCAGAGCGGGAATGAATGTACGTTTCATTGCTTGTATCTGTTATGAGTTTTCTTTGCGGTAAATTAATAATATAGGGTGAGAGAACCGATGCCTCCGACTTGTGGTATAGTGCACGAAGGAAGGTTCCTTTCACTTGCACGAACGGGGAATTGCAAAGTTTGCGCCAAACACGCTTCCGGAGTCCGTATTTTGGTGTTTCGAGTGCCTTTTTCCGTTTCGGCATTGCAAATGTATAAAAACGGACTATGGACAAAACACTGCGCTGCAAAAAATCGCAGTATGGTTGCTTTCTTTTAACCATGACGCACTCCTGCTAAAAGGTTATTAGGAATATGCCCCCAAGTTTTTTATATCTCTTAGAATATGGGAGCATAGAAAGATAGGCTGATATTGGTAAGAAAAGCATTGTGGCGAAGTTTGACAAGACTATGTGCTCGTGTAGAGCGCGACGTTTGGAAAACATCGCCCCATACATTAACATCAATAAACGCATTTCGGCTCTATGCGCAACTAGGCGTTAACGTGGAGAATCGCGTAAAATCGATGACTTGTACATCGGCTGAAAATACGGCAGCCACGACGTGCATAATTATGCAACGTATAGTTCAAGACGCCGCATATATGCATCATTCGTACATATTTTATGTATAAGCGCAACATTTGGAGTAAATAATGCAGCGTTCCGAGTCAAAACGGAAAGGGTTCTAGCGAAAATTCCAAGGCAGCTCAAAAATTTGGGGTGCTTTAAAATTTTTACGAGCTGCCTTAGTGTTTGGCGCTGATGCCGAAACAGACAAAAATTGCGAGCCTTTCGCGCTAGTTTGAACGTCGCGACGGAAAAAACGGAGCCAAAATATTAACGAACGAAAGGTTCGTTCACACAGATGAATCAAGTTGCCAGTACAATAAAAGCAAAGTGATGCCGTCTGTTTACATTGGATATGGCTATCTTTGTTCACATAAACAACTACGAGGCACCGAAACCGCTTCGTGAGCGAGAGCGCGACCTTGCCAAGACATTGACAACATATTAGAAACTAAAGTACCCCTTGGTTTAAGGGGTGGGAAACTTTAGGACGTTAGAACATACAATAATGGGAAAGGACCAAATAGAAATATACCGCTCAGCCGACGGAAACATTGAGCTGAACGTGAAACTGCAAAACGACACCGTTTGGCTTACGCAGAGCCAGATGGCGGAGTTGTTCGGGCGTGACCGTTCCGTAATTACGCGCCATATAAACAATTGTTTCAAAGAAGGAGAATTGAACAAATCCTTGGTATGTGCAAAATTTGCACATACCAAGAAATATGGTCGACATGAAGGTTTTGAACAAGTGACAGAAACTACATATTACAACCTTGACATGATTATCTCTGTTGGGTATCGGGTGAAGTCAATTCAAGGCACACGCTTCAGACAATGGGCCACTTTCATTCTCAAACAATACCTCATAAAAGGTTACGCCATCAACCAAAAACGGCTTGACCATTACAACGACTTGAAGAGCGTGGTAAACCTCATGTCGCGTGCCATCACCTTGCAGCAAAAGGTGACCACGGGAGAATATGAGGGGTTGTTCTGCGTTATCAGCGACTATGTATATGCCCTCGATACGCTCGACCGCTACGACTACCAGTCGCTTGGCATCAGTCAGACAACCCGCGAAGAACCGTTCCGCGCCACTTATGAGAACGCGATGGAAGCAATCAACGCACTGAAGGAGAAGTTCGGCGGAAGCCAGTGGTTTGCCAATGAGAAGGACGAGTCTTTCAAGAGCAGCATCGGGCAGATTTACCAAACATTCAGCGGCGAAGACCTCTACCCTTCCGTGGAAGAAAAGGCAGCGATGTTACTCTATCTTGTAGTGAAAAACCACTCCTTCAGCGACGGCAACAAGCGCATTGCCGCCATGCTCTTCCTTTGGTTTATGGAGAAGAACGGCATTCTCTACGGCGAGGACGGACACAAACGCATTGCCGACAACACCCTCGTAGCTCTCACCCTAATGATTGCCGAGAGCCACACGGAAGAGAAAGACGTGATGGTGAAAGTGGTGGTAAACCTCATCAATAAAGAAAACAGATAGCAACCCTAACAAGGATATAGAAACTGAAACGATGGAGACTTTCAACAATGTAATCATGGGCGACACGCCCGTGTTGGTAGACTTCTTCGCCACATGGTGCCAGCCTTGCAAGATGATGCACCCTGTGCTTGAAGAAGTGAAGCGCATGGTGGGCGACAAGATTCGCATCATCAAGGTAGATGTGGACAAACACAACGACACGGCTGCGCAATATCGGGTGCAGTCTGTACCAACGCTCATGCTTTTCCGCAATGGCGAGGTCCTCTTCCGCCAAAGTGGAGCGATGTCGAGAAATGACTTGCTGGCATTGCTCGACCCTTTCATCAGCCAATATTGAGATATGACGAAACTGACGCTGACAGCCCTGACCATTGCAGATACCAAACGGCGTTGCCATTGGTGCAATCTGAGCAATCCCCATTACGTTGCCTATCACGACAAGGAATGGGGCGTGCCTGTGCATGACGACCGCAAGTTGTTCGAGATGCTCATTCTCGAATGTTTCCAAGCGGGACTTTCGTGGGAATGTGTCCTCAATAAGCGTGAGGCTTTCCGTCGGGTATTTGACGGCTTTGACTATCGGGCTGTGGCGAAATACGATGCCGATAAGATGGAGGCATTGCGCCATGACGAAGGCATCGTTAGAAACAAGTTGAAGATTGCAGCAGCCATATGCAATGCCAAAGCTTTCATGGACATTCAGACGGAATGCGGCTCGTTCGATAGGTTCATTTGGAGTTTCTCCAACGGCAAGGTCATCCATGAGTGGGAAAGGACATCGTCCCCTCTGTCCGATGCCATATCCAAGGAACTGAAGAGGCGCGGCATGAAGTTCGTTGGGACGACAATCGTATATTCGTTCCTGCAAGCCATCGGTGTCATCAATTCGCACGAAGAAGGTTGCTGGTTACATGAAATTACAGCCCACGACCACTCGGTGCCAAAATCAGCCACAGCGAAGTTATAAAATCAACCACATAAGCTGGCTCTGCAAATTGAAGGACTTGTCAAGGTCTGTTCTCCACTCTCGCGACAACACGGCAAGGCAGACCTGTCTGTCCCTCGAACTTAACGGGATAGGTGCCTACCTTGCAAAAGACTTGCATCTTGCCGTCCAGCACTGACGAGAGGTTACAGAGGTTCTCCACGATGAAGGTGCCGTGGTCGGCGCATACTTGATCGGTGGGCGTATGCTCCTTGCCACGGCGCACGCCGGCGAAATCTACGCCGATGATGCTCACGCGCTTGTCGAGCAAGGCCTGAATCAGGTCCTGGGATAGCTGAGGATGAAGGGAGAAGTATCGCTTTGTGGCATAGTTCTCCTGCTCGATAAAGCCTGTATGGAAGGCTACAAACATGCCTGGCTTCACGGCATCTAGGGCGACATCATCCATGCCGATTTCCTCTTTCCTCGCGCATTCAGCCACATTGAACACAATGGCTTCCAAGTCCATGTAGTCCAAAGGAAACTCCTTGTTCATCACATCGAAGTGGGTGCCCACATGACCTTTGAAAGCCAACTTCAGGTTCTTCTGCGCCCGCGCCAAGAGTTCGGCTGAAACACTTGTTGTAATGTCTATCGTTCTCATCATTTTTTTGCTATTAATGTTATTGTTTGACGGATGCAAAGGTATTGCTTTGCCACATAAGACAATTTGCGCATATTTGCAGAAACATTACGCATATTTGCCATGCCACAAAAACTGACGCATAGAGAAATCGTATATGACGGGAAATCGTCCATCC
>CAVKJJ010000010.1:0-426 GCA_963656685.1 bacterium
CAATCAAACCTACCTCTAAGAAGATAAACGGTCCGCTCGGGCAGTTTTTCGAGGTTGTTGAACGAGACTACGGCATGAACGGTGAAGAATTGTCGGTTGAGTTCAAAAGAATTGCGGCAGGAGGCCCAACTGACGCTTCTTGGTCAACGGAACCCACTTTTACAGTGGAGCTTCTGGACGAGACCGGCAATGTCCTCTCTACGGAAGATACCGATGTCGTATATGACAAAGATGCGTTAGAGAAAGTGTTCTCCCTTGCAGTTGATGAATCCGCGTCCATCACATTCAAGTTTAACAAACCAAAGGGCGCGGCAAAGTTCAAGGTGTCTAGCAAGTGGGATGCTAATGCCAAGGATTCAAGCGACTCGTCTTCGTCTACTTCCGATGATTCTTCGACAGAGGAAACAGCTAAAAGCGGACTGCAAC
>CAVKJJ010000010.1:436-43067 GCA_963656685.1 bacterium
GCCTAGCCAACTGAAAGGCAAGGTTGAGATTATCAATGGTGAAAATGGCAGCATTGCCATTGAAGATGGTGATATTCCGCACATCAGCATTACTTTCAAACTGTTGAAGAAAGTGGCTACCGGCTCGTTTGAGAATCCTTACGGACAGGTGTTCGTCTATGGTGTTCCGCAAGACAAGAGCGGACGTACCGTGTCGGAGGTGATGCCGAACTACGGTGAATGGCGCCCGAACGACAGCGACGGCACGCAGTTCAAGGACTTCCTCACAGGCGAGGTGGGTGAAACCATTACGCTCGACTTCTCTGGAACTTCGCCAAAGTATGACGATAAGTGTGACAATGAAAAGGGATTGCCCAAGATTGCCAAGTTTAAGTTGGCTTTCAACAAACTCTGATATTGTGTTCGCAAGTTTGGGATTTAGATTCCAACGAACTTGTGTGCAGTAATCTTGCTATAAGCACGACACACAAAAAGCTCACGGCTAACACCGTGGGCTTTTTACATGTCGTGCCTAATGCACGATTCACGCTCAAATTATCCGATAGTCCAGTTGCAAATAATCCGTGTAGAGCGCGACGTTTTGAAAACGTCGCCCCCATAGAAGGCGCAGCACGCAAAAAAAACTCTGAGAGAAACAATGCGCACCGCCGTAGGTCACTTTCCTATGGCGGTGCGCATTGTTGAATTTCTATATATGTTCTCTTACGCCTTTGCGGCGCTTCTTTTGCAGTAGCGCTCGCATTGTTGGCGGATGTCGTAGCCTAGCATGGCGCCTAACATGAAATCCTCTGCCGCTGAAAGTTGCCAGAGGGGTTTGTGAACGAAGGTTTCTACGACACGCAGACAAACGTCGCTGCCGAAGTAGAGATTCACCTTGTGGTCCGACACGCGCTGTTCGATATAGGCGATGCCTTGCGAGGCGAGACGCTGACGCATGATGTCGCAGCATTCGGGACACATGGTACACAGCACCAGTTGACGCACACCTTTGCGGTATTCGTAAATCTGGTGCATGAACAGTTTCATGGAGTCGTATGTGTGAAATTCTTCGGCAGACATGGAGCTATGTTGATGAAATGGGACAGAGAGAGTTAGCCTACGAGTTTGCACCATGCTTCAAGGCGTGCATGGTTTTTGTCTTCGGAGTCGCTTTCGTCAATGGCAAGACCTACGAATTTGCCGCCACGGCAAACGTCGGAGTCGGTCACGTTGTAGTCTACGGGTTCGTAAGCGCCTACGAAGGTGCAGCCCGTGTTTTGCAGACCATCGAAAATCTGGCCCAGTGCTCCGCAGAACGTCTCGGAGTAGGAATCGCTGTCGCCGCAACCGAAGAGGCCCACACGCTTGCCCGAGAGGTCAAGGGCTGCAAGGGCGTCGAGGAAGTCGTACCAGTCGTCCTGGAGGTCGCCGCAGCCCCAAGTGGAGGAACCGAGAAGGATGGTGTCGTAGTTTGCGACTTCCGACACGTCCGTAGTGCCTACGTTGTGAATGTCGGTGGCATCAACGCCGAGTGTCTGGGCTATTTCCTGGGCTACGCTTTCCGTATTGCCCGTTGTGCTTCCGAAAAAGATACCTGTTGTCATAAGTTTAATGTTTCGTTGTAGTGGTGATTATATTTCACTGCAAAGGAACCCGAAATGTGACGCTGCGGCAATACCCCAGCGTGGGTATTACCGCCGTTTGCCTCAAAATCACTATTTGTGGTCATCACGTCCGTACATTTACCCTTTTCTTGTGTTCTCTAAAAGTCAACTCACCCCATGATGAGTCAGAATGACCTTTTGATGGTATTCCTCAAGCGATGTTGTTCTGTACGATGGTCGTTCTATCCCTTTAAGAAACAAAATATCGGCAAAGTGCACCATCACCAATTGTGGGAACTAGAACCAAAGGACAATCAAAAAAAGAATGGCATGCGCCGCTGTGTAGCGGGCATGCCATTCTTTTGGATTGGTATTGAACTTTGTGCGTTAGAGCGCAACCTTCATGCTGCGTCCCTGTGAGCTGACGACGTATACGCCGTGGGGGAGGGAGAGCGTGCGACCTTCGGTGAGCGTGCCTATGGTGCGACCGTCGGTGGCGGTGACGGTGGCGGCTTGCGTGCCGATGCCGGCAATGCGGAGCGTGCCGTTGTTCACGACGGGTTGCCAAGTGGCGGATGCTCCACTCACGCGGTCTATGCCGTCAATGCTGAAGACGAAAGGTTCGGAGAGTACGGAGGTGTTGTTGCCGTAGATGGCACGTACCTGATAGGTTATCTGTTCCGAACGGCCGATGCTTTCGGGCAGGTCTTCTACATATTCAAGTTCGGTGAGCACATCGCTCTCAACCTGGCCGTTGCGGATTACTTCGTAACCGTCGGGCTCAGCCGAGGGAGCGTAGTAGCCTTCGAAGGAAACGTCGTCTATCATGAGTCCGCTTTGCTGGTGACCGATGTAGTGGATGGCAAAGTATTTCGCACCTTCGGGCAATGCGAAGCGGTAGCGCGTCCATATGGTGTCGCCCGAGAGGGGCTTCGGTCCGCTCACGGTGTGGAAACTCGTGGTGAGCGTGTCTGTCGTGGAGTAGAGCACCTTGAAGCGTTCTGCCGCTTTCTGGCTGTCGATGCCGCGAGCGTAGAACGAGATGACCTGCTGCTTGCCGCTCAAGCGCGGTGAGATGAGCCAGTCGTCGTTTGTGGCGTAGGGCGAACCGAAGCTTACCATGCTCTTCGTGCCGCTGTGGGTGAGGATGTAGCCGGCGAGCACCGTTTCGTTCGGGTTGAACACGATGTAAGCCTGCTTGGACGTGTTGTTGGGCCAGTCAATGAGGCTTCCCGTGTTGTCCTTGAAGGTGAAGGGGAGCACGCCGTCGCCGTCGTGGAGCGTCCATCCGCCTATGCCCGAGATGGCAAAGTCGGTGTACGACTCGAAGTCGTCCGTCACGTACTGTGCAGTAGGAGTTGTGTAGGGCTTGTCCCACGAGAGCGTTACGTGCGTTTCGTCATCTGAAAGCGATGCGCGAAGTTTGCCCACGTAGGCCAATGTAGGTTCGTTTACCACAACGGGAATGGAGAGCACGTTGTTGCCCGTTTGTTCGTCGCCCGTTACTTCCACGCGGGCTGAGAGCGTGGAGAGTCCGGCATGGGCGGGTTCGTAGCTGACCACGAGGTCTTCCGTGCCTCCCACGGCAATGTGGTCGAGTACGTCGCTGCTCACGGTGTTGCCGTTTTCGGTGATGGTGACGCGCACTCCGGTGAGCGGTTGCGTTCCGTTGTTGCGCACCTTCACGGTGACGTCGTGTTCATATCCTGCCACCACTTGGGCAGGAACGCTGAAGTCTTCCACAGCCGCATCGGTGGCATAGCCGTCGCCGCTGATGGTGAGGTTGTCGAGGTGGAGATTCTGACCGCTCACGGTGCCGCTTCCGGTAAAGACGAGCGAGGCGCGCGAGAGCGAAGCAGCCGGTGTGAGGTCGACGTTGCATTCCGTCCATCCGGCTTCTTCAGCGTAGGCTCCGAAGGTGGCATTGGAGAGGTCAATGGTCTCGCCGCTTTCGGTGCGGACGCTCACTTTTAGGTAGAGGTCGGTGCTGAGCGAGGGATGGCGGTAGATGTAGAAGCGGGCTTTGGGGTTCTTCAGCGAAGTGAAGTCAATGGCGGGGGAGATGTACTTAGCCGTGCCCGAGTTGGCAGAAGTGTAGCTGTTCACGGTGAACTTCACCATGCCTTCGCCGTCCTGTCCGCGTGTGGTGGGATCGTAGCCGTAGCCTTCCACAATCCACGATGCTGTGCCGTTGCCTTCGAGCGACCAAGGATTGTTGGCTGTGGCTTGCTGGTACCACGTTTCGGCGAAGGGCAGCGTGTAGGCTTTGCCCACAGGCACTTTGGCGGTTTGGGCGTATTCCCCTTCGCCAGCACTGTTGGTGGCATAGACCAGGTAACTTACCACGTCCTGGCGTGTGCCGTCGGGGAGCGCATCGGTGGCGTGGAGGTCAATGAACTCCGTGGCGTTCAGGTTGTCGGCAATGCACGTCTTCTCGTAGTCGTACATGCGGTACACGCTGTAGAGCAAAGGCGCGTTGCCTGCGCTTTGCGGCTTGTTCCAAGTGAGACGTACGGCGGTGGCGCTGAGGTTCTCGGCCTTGAGTTCTTCGGGAGCCGGTGCGGCAGTCTCGCTAAGGTCTATGCTGACGGAAGCGGGCGTACCGTCGCCGTGGGTGTTGGCCACGATGAGCGTGTAGGTGTTGACTGCGGCAGCAGCCCACTGGTCGGTCCAGGTGAGCGCTTCGCCGGGTGTGGCAGAGAGCGTGGCGGCAGGTTCTGTTTCGTCGCCGCAGTAAATCTTCACGCTGACGTTGCCTTCCATAGCCTTTCCGCTCATGTCGTTTTGCGGCACACGGAAAGAGAGCACGACGTTGCCCACGGAACCCGTAGCCTTGGTGTCAGTAACGGTAGCGGGCACGAGGTTCGAACCGATCTCTTCGATGTAGATGTTGTCGATGCTCATGTGGTCCTTCTCAGCCGTTACGTTGTGGAAGCCCACGTAGCGCGTGTCGGCTTTCGGGTTGAGGTAGACGGAGTAGGTCTTCACGCTGTTCATTGTAGAGACGTACTCTTCGTCGAAGATGGGTTCGGACATGGCTTCTGCGGTGGGTTGCGCGCCAAGACAGATCTGCAGGTGATTGGTGCGTCCGTAGTAGCCGTAGGTCATAAAGGTGAGTTTGTACACTTTGTCGCCGCTGAAGGCGAGAGGCGGTGTGATGAGCCAGTCGTCGGCGGTCTGTGTGCCTTTGTTGTAGTAGAAGGCAGCACCGTAAGTAGCGTCGTACTTCCAGCAGGGAGCTTCCCAGTCGTCGCTGCCGTCGCCGTTGGCGTCGATGGCGGTGAAGGTGTTGTAGTCGTCCTCGGCGTCGAAGGCTTCCACATAGGGAATTTCGTGCGAGGTGCCAGCGTGTACCCACGCTGAGAAAGTGCGTGCGCTTTCGCGGCGCATGTAAGTGGCGGTGACGGTGTAGCGAATGCGGCGCAGCTCATTCTCTGGCGTGTCGGTAAACGACGTTTCGCTGATGCCGCGCGCCACGACGGTGTTCTCGGGCATACGCGTCACGGTGTAGGTTACCTTTGTCGGGTCGATGTAGCCGCCGTTGGCACTCGTTGTGGAGGGTTGCCAGCTGATGGACACGCTACGCTGCATCTCGTCGGCCGTGACGGTTACGTCCTTCGGCGCTGCAGGAGAGTCGGTGCCGATGTAGGCGGTCAGCGAGGTACGCGGACTAGTGAGCGAGCCCAGGGTGCAGTTCACGTCGGTGGTGTGTGTGCCGGCTTTGTAGTAGTCGCAGACGGTGCTTACGGTCTCGCCGGGAGCGGCGGTGCCGGTGGCCACTTCCTCGCCGTCAATGCGTACGGAGTAGGAGAGGGTGCCGCTGAGGGCGGCTTGCTGCGAGTAGGTAAGCGTGGGCATGGTGAAGCTTACCGTGCCTGTGATTGACGAGCCTTCGCCGGGTTCCACGCTGAGGTTGGTGGGAGTGGCGGGAGCGTCGGGGTGTGCGTCTTTGATGATGAGTGCGCTGATGCGTTCGTAGCGGGGGAAGGTACGCACCATGGTGCCCTTGCCGGTGGTGAGGTCCACGCTGACAATGCCGCAGAGCGTGTTGGTGTGCTGTGTGTCGGTGTCGGCAAATCCGTAGAGCGCCCAGTAGAGGCGGCCTGTGCGGAGGTCGAAGGTGGCGCTTTGGTTCAGTTCCTGCGGGGTGTAGCCCGTTTTGCCCACGGCAGTGGTGGTGCCGTCGGTTTTGCTGATGGTGTAGAGCGTGCCGCCCCCGTCGATGCCCCAGAGATTTCCGTCTTTGTCGGCGGAGATGGTGCGCATGAAGGGGATGGAAGCGATGCGGGTGAACACACCGGTTTCGGGGTTAATGGTGCAGAGATAGCCCTTTTCGGAATTTCCGAGTTTGTTGTACGTCACGGCGTAGGTAGTGCCAGTGGTGTAGTCGTAGGTGAGGTCTTCAGCCACGCCTTCCTCGTATTTGTTGCCGAGGTCGGCGGTCGAAGAGTCTTTCCACGTGTCTACGTTGGTACGGCTGTAGGTGACGCTGTATTTGTACCAGTAGCCGCTCACCTTCACTTGTTCCACGAGGTTGTCGTGGTAGGTGGCGCTCACTTCGTTGCCTTCCACGCGGCCGGTGGGTCCGGCGGCGGTGAAACCTTCGTCGGCATCGGTGCTGAAGGAGTAGAAACCTCCTTGCGGATTGTTCGTGCCGCTGTCGGTCCAGGAGTCGGAATAGGCTACGAAACCGAGGAAGTCCACCTTGTCCGTTGCCGCGGTGCTTTGTGCCGCAGCGGTCCAAGGGGTGGCAGCGAGTGCGAGCAGGCAGAGTTGTGCCAGATGTTTCATAGGATAACTATAGTTTGATGTAAAAAAGGAAAGTCAAGAATTTGAGAAACGCGGTAAGCGTGTTTCGCTCGTTGGTGGCGAAGGTATTCTTAGTTTCTCCAATTCATGACTTTGTGATTCGTGAATTTTATTTGCTCAGCTTCAGTGTGCGTCCACTGTTGGCGTAGCGGACAATGTAGGTTCCTGCGGGGAGCGTGCGCATACGGTTGCGGAGTGTGGCATCTGTAGCGTTGCAGAGCTTGCGGCCTGCGGTGTCGTAGATGCTAACGGCAGCGTTGGCGTCTTCAGTCACAGAGACAATGCTGCTTGACGTTGTGGTGCCTTCAAGACGGAGCACCACGGGGTCGAGAAATTCGTTTCGCAGTGTGAGCGTAGCTTCGAACGAACCGCTCTCGGTGGGACGGAAGGTCACCACGAGGAGTTGCTCACCCGTAGCGTTGAGTTGGGTGGTGTTCAGCGAGAAGCATTCGGTGGTCTGCGTGAGCGTCACGTTGATGTCGTCGGGCATGCCGTAGGGCGTCACCTTCACGGTGTCCTTCACTTCTTCGCCCACGTTGGCAGAGAAAGTCTTGAAAGAAACGGGATAGATTGATACTGAAGGCGGGTCGTTGGGGTCGATGGCCATGGCTTCAATCTGGAGGGCACAGAGCACTTCGTCGCCTTGCTTGAAGCGGATGTAGCCTGCGTCTTTTCCCACTTTGGATGGAGTGTAAGTGACGGTGAGATCGCCTTCGAAGTTGCCTGCTGCAATTTCGCTGGCCGAAGCGCTGAACACGTCCTTTATCTCTTCTGAGAATTCTACGCTGACGGCCGACGTCTGCTTTGACTTGACGTGGATGGTGGGCAGTGTGGTGGTCTGACCCACTTGTCCGCGAACCTTCTTGAGGCTAACGTCGTCAACGGTCACTGCAAAAGCCGTAGCGAGGTCGGTGATGTCGTCTTGGCTACGCGGTGAGAGGACGGGGCCGTCCGTGGCGTCGTTTGCCGTAAAGATTCCCTGAAGATTCACTTTCGCGGTGGGAATGTCCGTGCCGAGGAGTGAGGTCTCTTTGAAGATGCCTACTTTACCCGTCTCGCCGTTTGCGTCGGTGAAGGTGGGGAATGCTATGTCTTTAGTAAACTTCGTGGCTCCGTCGGTTGCGGAAATCGTGACGTCCTTTACACATACCAAGCGGTTGAGATACTTGCCCGTGTTTGCCTTAAGTTCTGACAGAGTGACGTACTCGGGAAGTTCGGTGTTTCCCTTGCTCAGCACATTGACGGGCGCATAGTGGAGTTCGCCGTAGTTCACATCGTTTTTGCTCTGCACCGCAAAAAGCACCACGCTCGTGATGCTGTCGCCTTCTTCAAGGCCGTCAATGCCGAGGGATGAGAAGTAATCGTAGTCGTCGCGCAGGACAAACGCTCCGTCTTCGTCTTGTATGTAATAGATGGGTTTCGTGGAACTTTTGTCCACGAAGGTTACGTAGGCTTTGCCCGTGTAGACGTACGAGTCGTCGTCATCGGTGTCAATGTCCTGAAAATCTTTCAGAGAACCCACGCTCACAGCGCTTGCGGCTATCCAGTTGAGGTTTTTCTCCGTTGTGAGTCCATCCGTAGCGAGCGATATTTTGGTGTATACCAATTTGTCGACGCTTGATTTGGGACTGATTGTGTAGCAAACCTTTGCACCTTCTTCGCTCATCACTTCGGCAGCGGGAATGGTGGTGCGGGCCAACGTAAGGTCGGAATGGTCGGAGGAGAGGGTGAGGTCGGAAGTCAGGTTTTTGCCTTTCACGGTGAACTCGCCATTATAGGAAAGTCCCTGGAACAGGTAACCGGTGAAGTCTGTGGCTTCCGAGAGGGTAAGTTCGGGCTCTTCCTTTTCGCCTGCTGCAAAGAGGGAGGCATAGGTGTCGCTCACGCGAAGAGCTCCCACGTAGACATCTCCGCCACGATAGCCGTAGGAAAGTTGCTGGGAGAGCATGATGGCTTTGCAACCGTAGCCTTTGCTCAGACCGTACGTGTTGGTCGAAACGCCAACCGCCGTGGCGGGTTCTTCGGTCTTTGATTGGGGATCAACATAAAGCGTCATGCGGTCGGCCTCTGCGCCGTCGTAGTTGAGTTCCATTTTTACAACTACGAGATAGGTCACACCGGTTTCAAGTTCTGTGCTCTTTACCTTCGGCGACGTGCCGGCACAGGCTGCGCCGAGGCAGAACGTCGTTTCGGTGCTTCCGGGACATACGAAGACGCGGCCCATTTCGCCCGGAATGGTATTTGTGGCAATGGCGGTCTGCGTCTTTGTGAGGTTTACCAACGAAAGGAATGCATAGTTCGTTTCAGGAACGGAACCGACCTGCACGAGTGCGGCATAGTAGAAGGTGCCGGTAGCGCCGCGGTCGGCATCGGTAAATTGGCAGAACACGCCCTCGTTGCCATCAAGGGCCGAGAGTGCTGCCACTTTTTTTGTGGCGGGAATCAAACTGCTGGAGCTGCTGAGTTCGCCTTCAATGACGCGAACGGGATTGGCCGAATAGTAGCTTTTGGCTTGCTGCCATTTTCCACCACTCTGCGTTTTGAGTTCGCCTTCGGAATAGTTGAAGTCTTCGGTAAACGAAATTTGCGCCAATGAGGGTAATACGCCCATAAGGAGCGATACGATGCAAATGACACTTGCACGTAGCAATGTGTAAGGTTTGTTCATAAGCGGTAATGATTTTTGTATAGAAACGATAGCTGTTTCGCTTCAAAAAGCGAAATTTTCGTGCAAATATACTTTCATTTGCTTAAAAATCAAAGCGCAGCGAGCAATGAATGCAAAAAGGCGCGTCGCGAAATGAGCATTTAGCAACGAAATTGGCGGCCCTATTATATATATGGTATAGGATGTATATTGGAGCGGCGTATATAGCTTGGCTTTCCCATCTTTCGGTGCTATTATAGTACAATCCTTATAATCTTGCCCCTTGCATGGCGTAACAAAAAGTGGTAACTTTGCTCTCGTCCAAAGCACAACGCTCCGTTTTGGACTTTCTTTTCGGCAAAACCTTTTTACATATATCCTTTATACTCATTCAGCCTTATGATGACAGACATAGAAATAGCCCACGCCACAAAGCTCAAACCCATTGAGGAAGTGGCTGCTACGATGGGCATTGGTGCCGACGACTTGGAACACTACGGCAAGTACATTGCCAAGCTCCCGCTTACGCTCATGGATAACCCGCAGCGTAAGGATGGTAAGCTCATCCTCGTCACCGCCATTACCGCCACGCGCGCCGGCATTGGCAAGACTACGGTTAGCATCGGTCTCGCTCTTGGCCTTAATGCCATTGGCAAGAAAGCCTGCGTGGCACTCCGCGAACCTTCCCTCGGCCCCTGCTTCGGCATGAAAGGCGGAGCTGCTGGCGGCGGATATGCCCAGGTGCTCCCTATGGAGAAGATTAACCTCCACTTCACGGGCGATTTTCATGCCATCACCTCGGCCCACAACATGATAGCTGCTCTCCTCGACAACTATCTTTATCAGCACGAGAAAGAAGGCTTTGGCCTTAAGGAAGTGCTGTGGAAACGCGTGCTCGATGTCAACGACCGTTCGCTCCGCTCCATCGTCACCGGCATCGGTCCTGCCACAAACGGCATTGTCAGCCAGTCGGGCTTCGACATCACTCCCGCTTCGGAACTTATGGCCATCCTCTGCCTTGCTACCGACGAGGCTGACTTGCGCCGCCGCGTGGAAAACATTCTCCTCGGATATACCTACGAAGGTAAGCCCTTCACGGTGAAGGACCTCGGTGTGGCAGGTTCCATCGTGGTGCTCCTCAAGGATGCTATCAAACCCAACCTTGTGCAGACCACCGAAAACACTCCCGCCTTCGTTCACGGCGGCCCGTTTGCCAACATTGCCCACGGCTGCAACTCCGTCATTGCCACCCGCATGGCGCTCCGCCATGCCGATTATGCCATCACGGAAGCCGGCTTCGGTGCAGACCTCGGTGCTGAGAAGTTCTACAACATTCTTTGCCGCAAGACCGGTCTTACACCCGATCTGACCGTCATCGTGGCCACGGCACAGGGGCTCAAGATGCATGGCGGCGTGCCTGTAGATAAGATTAAGGAACCCAACCTCGAAGGCATCCGCACCGGCCTTGCCAACCTCGATCGCCACGTGCGTAACCTTCAGGGATTCGGTCAGAGCGTGGTGGTTGTGTTCAACCTTTTCGCCACCGATACCGACGAAGAGATGGCGCTTCTCCGCGACCATTGCGAGAATGAACTCGGAGTGCCCTATGTGGTGAACCGCGCTTATGCCGAAGGTAGCAAGGGTGCTGAAGAAATGGCACGCGTGGTGGTCGACACCATTGAAAACCATCCCTCAGCTCCGCTGCAGTTCACCTATGCCGACGACGACCCCATCCGCACGAAGATTGAGAAAGTGGCAAAGACTATCTATGGCGCAGCAAGCGTCACCTTTGCCAAACCCGCCCTCAACCGTATCAAGCTTGCCGAGGAACACGGGATGGACCACTTCCCCGTATGTATTGCCAAAACGCAGTTCTCCTTCTCGGCCGATGCCAAGCAATACGGTGCCGCCAGCGGCTTCAACATTCTCATCAAGGACGTGGTGCTCAATGCCGGTGCCGAGATGGTCGTTGCCATAGCCGGCGACATACTCCGCATGCCTGGTCTGCCCAAAGATCCCCAAGCTAACCACATCGACCTCGTCGACGGCGAGATTGTCGGCCTCAGTTGATGTAGCGTCTAAATAAGTGACGAGTAAAAAGCCTCCGTGAGGCCGTTCCCCAAACGTCATAGCTCTATGTGACGCTTGGCAATATACGTAATGTGTAAATAATAAGTTCCGCAACTTTCGTAAGATTTTTACTAAAGTTGCGGAACTTATTTTGTCTTAGAGAAAGGCTTCCAAAGTAGTGATTTATTCCTTTTTCAACTTCTCTATCACGTCTTCAGCGAGTCCGGATGCCTGTGCGATGGTCTTTGTGGGAACGCCCAACGACAAAAGATTCAATGCCATCTGCTCCTTCGCATTCTTTTCGCCTTCTTCGCGTCCTTCCGCGCGTCCTTCCGCACGTCCTTCTTCGCGTCCTTCCGCGCGTCCTTTGGCGAGACCTTCCGCAAGTCCTTCCTCGCGTCCTCTTTCTAGGGCTGTGTCGATGGAGTTCTTTACGTCGCGGTAGGCTTTGAGGCTGTCCTCGTATTCCTTCAGCTCCGTTTTGGAGAACTTGGCAATTTCGGCTTCCTCAAAGAGTTTTTCGAACACTTTCTCTTTCAGTGCCACGGGTTGGCGGTCGAGACGCGAGATGTTCTTAAGTACGTAAAGCCACTTGTCGTAAAGTGTGACGAGTTCGGCTTCCGTTTTGTTGAACTTGGCTATCTCCACGTATTTGAAAGACAGTTTGTCGTTGAACACCTTGTGGGTTTTCTTGTCGAGCAATCCTACGTCGTGGTTGAATTCGTCGCAGTCGAAAGCCTCTTCTTCCAAATCGAAATTCAAGATAGCCACCGTGTACACGCGTTCCAATCGGAAGTTCCAGTCGGTCCCCTTTTTTGCTTGTTCGCGTATGGGGAAAGTGGAGTAGAAGAGCGAGCGGTCCTTGAAATGTTTTTGGTAAGCATTCTGCATCTCTACGATGAACTTCTCTCCTTGCTCATTTTCGCAGTATACGTCAAAGATGGCTTTGCGTTCCACAGCCACATCGCCGACATGCTCGTTGTTCAGGTATTTCACGTCCTTGATGACCTGGAACCCTTCAAACAGCGAGTTGAGGAAATTGATGAGCAAATCCTTGTTGGGCTTTGTTCCGAAGATGCGCTTGAAACCGAAATCGGTCAGCAAGCTGATGTATCGTTCCTCTGTGTGTCTCATGTCCTTATATATAAGATGTGTGCTTATGCTATGGCAAAAGTACATTGTTTCCGTCATACGTCCAAATCTCGGGCGCAATCTCAATTCCTGTCACGCTTTTCTATTCTGTGGAAGCTGTTTCCAGGAAACATTACCAAGAACGAAAAATTGCCGAACACCAATTCTCGTCGTGCCCGCTCTCATTTGCGTCTTCCGCCCCTTGTTTTTAACGCGCGAGAATCGCATAGAAACGTTCGCCTCTGCACTCGCACGAAAATACGTCCGCCACGGCGTGCATAATTATTCCGTTTAAGGTCTAAAATTGTAGTATATATTCGTTTTCTGCATAAATCAATGCATAAAGCGCTCCGAGAAGCGAAAAAGTGAGTCGCTCAGCGCAGAAATTCCAAGGCATCTAGGAAAAATTCCAAAGCACCCCAAATTTTTGGCGTGCCTTAGAATTTTTACGGCATGCCTTGGAAGAAGAAAACGCAGCGAGCGAAATCAGAAAAAATGGTTTCTCGTTTCTATTTCACACTTGCCGTTTGTCAATATTTTGGACCTCGTTTTAACACTGTTCGCAGTTTCTTGTGGCATCATAATGTCTCATCGGAAAACGAACTATTGAACAATCCGCCGCTTCAGTGATATTCAGAAAATAACTTGATTCAATATCGGGGATTAGGTTTTGTGCAGCCTTTTGAATGCGTTAGCGCATGTGGGTCACGTCTCTGACGTGAGGCTCTACACGGTGAGTCAAAGCGTAGCACTAAGAAACTGTCCGTGACGGCCGTGTAGATTGTGACGTTTGGGAAACGTCACCCCCATGGAAGGCGCAATCGTACAAAAGCCTCCGTGAGGCTCTTTTATTTCTAATTGAAAACGCTCTCCTTAAATCTTTCTTTGTCAAGCCTTTCGTAACGCATTTGACGGAAAAGTTGAAAATTTTTTCTGAAAAGATGGGTTACTTCTGCTATTCGTATGTCATTAACCTTCATAAAGAATGATTTTCAAATGATAAACCTGCTTCAACTGAAAGCTTCGGGTACACCGCTCGACAACCACTACCGCCTGATGGAGAAGATTGGCGGTGGAGGTTTCTCTGAGGTATGGCTTGCAGAGGACCTGCGTTCACAGGTGAAGGTGGCGCTCAAAGTCTACTCTTCCGTTCAGGACATGAACTCCGAAGGCGTAGCCATGTTCCGCAAGGAATTTTCGCTTGTGTGCAACCTCAACCACACCAATGTGCTGAAGCCTTTCACGTTCGACATCGTCGAAGGCTGCCCCTACATCGTGCTGCCCTATTGCGAGAAAGGTTCTGCGGCGCAATACGTAGGAAAACTCATTGAGAGCGAACTGTGGGACTTTGCCGGACAAGTAGCTGCAGGACTCGCCTACATCCACAGCCACGGCATCATCCACCAGGACATCAAGCCCGGCAACGTGCTCGTCAATGCCGACGGGCAACTCATGATTACCGACTTCGGCATCAGCACTGGCGTGCGTAAGACCATGCGGCGCAGCTCCGCCAAGACCGACGACTCGGCACGCGACGGCACCATAGCCTATATGTCGTATGAGTGTTTGAAGGAAAACCCCGTCAACGTGATGGCGCGCGACATATGGGCCTTCGGCGCCACGCTCTACGAACTTGCCACGGGCGACGTGCCCTTCGGCGAGTATGGCGGCATCACGCAGCGTGCCGAAGGCGGTAAGGTGCCCGAAGTAGAAGCCGGCGTGTCGCACGAGATGAAGGACCTCATCAAGCGCTGCCTTGCCCTCGAGCCTTGGGACCGCCCCAATGCGGAGGAACTGACCGACATCGTGGCGCAGCACAAAAGCGGAAAAGCGTCAACGCGTCCGAAGCGCAACTGGAAAAAGCCGGCCGCCGTAGTCGCCGCTGTCGTCATCGCCGTGTGCGCTTACTTTGGCGTGTCGGCATGGTTGGACGGTTCTGTCACTCCTGATATTCCAACTCCACCTCCTACACCCGACATCGCTGTAAACAAGAACGACAGCATAGTCCGTACGAAGGTCAACGATGCGAAGCTTATGGTCGACGAAGAGCGGACGAAGGCAGTGGAGAAGCGCAACGTTGAGAACCTTAAGTCTGCCGCACTGACCTACCGCGAGGCCATTGCCCTCAAAGCCACCGACTCTGTGGTCCAAAACGCCAAAGCGCGCTGGACTTCCTCACAGGAAGTCATCAACGAGACCTACCGTTATCTCTACAACCAAAGCCAAACCTACAAGCGTGCAGGAGCCGACGATGCTGCCGCCGTTTTTAAGAAAAAAAGCAATGAACTGAGAGATTTCTATTCCGCTCCCCGGCAAGAAAGCACCCCGAATAAGTCCAGCGAGCCGTCTTCGCAAAGAAGTGGTAGTAAGAAGCAGAACATAACAAAAAAATCGATTGAAGGTTTGACGGAAAGTAAATCGCCAAATCAGTCTTACTCCCACTCCGTCCGTCAAGAACCGATAAATCTCTCACAATCAAATTCCCCACATACCATCCGCAACGACGAATAATAAAACCAAGCAATTATGGATATCAGAAAACTGCTGTTCACCTCTGCAGCCGCTCTTGCCCTTTCGGTGCAAGCGCAGACTCAAAGCGGCGTAGAACTATTCCAACGTGCCAACTCGCTCAGAGCCCAAAAGAACTGGGCTGAGGCCATCACCTACTACAAGCGTGCCATGGCCAGCGACGCCAACCTCAAGAAAGACTGCACGAAGTGGATTGCCTACTGCACGAAGAAGATGCCTTACCTCTCGGTGTCGGCAACGGAAATAAACATTCCCTACCAAGGCGGCGACCAGCAAGTCAACGTCAGCGCCAACCAGAAGTGGCAGGTGACGGGTGCCGACAATTGGTGCAAGACCGATGTGCCCGACCTCAAGAGCCTCATCGTGAAGTGTCGCGAAGCCAACAACAGCACACGCGAGAAGGTCACCAGCCTCACCGTCAAGAGCGGTGCCATCTACAAGACCCTCCGCGTTGTCCAGGCCGCCCGTCCCGAATACATCGAAGCGAGCGCCAAGAGCCTCAACTTCCCCGCACAGGGCACCACGGACAGCATCAGCGTGGAGTCGAACGCCAATTGGGACGTCACCTCCGCACCCTCGTGGGTCAAGGTGGAGAAGAAAGACAGCTCCATCCACATTGTCGTTACCCCCAACAACCGCGTGCTTGAACGCACCGACGACATCGTCATCGCCTCTCCCTCGCAAACCGTCACCATAAAGATCTACCAGGGAGCCGGCGACGAGAAACTCACCCTCTCGCAGAACAACCTCGTGCTCGACGCTGAGGGCGACGTGTACGAGGTGAAGGTCTACACCGATGCCGACAACTGGTTCGTGGGCGACTACCCCACCTGGATGAACGTCCAGAAGGTGGGCAAGGACCGCATACGCATTGAGTGCAGCAAGAACCTTCCCAACGGCGAACCGCGCTACGGCAGCGTACAGGTGAAGACCGACCGCCAGACCGCCGGCGTGATGGTTACGCAGACTCCCCGCATGGTGCAGGACCTCATCTTCCCTAACTCCAAACTCGTGGGCGGCCGCAATCTCTCCTTCGGCTTCACCGCCGGCTACTATGTGCCCTTCATCGCCACTTCTGCAGGTGGCGACTACGTAGGTTCTGTGGTCGACTACGGACTCGGCACCAAGGACGAGAACGCTTCCTACAAGTCGGCATCCGGCTACACCTTCGGCGTCTTTGCCGACCTGCGTCTCTACAAGAACATCTTCCTCACCGCTGGCATCAACTTCTCGCAGGTGAAGTATAAGAACACGTTCAACAAGACCGTCACCAACTACACACAGCCCCAAACGGCTTACGAATATCTCAGAGGCGAACTGATGAACTCTTACACCGAGAGCTACACGCACACCATGCTCGAAGTGCCCATCCTCGCTTCGTACCGTTTCAAGGTGACGAACACGAGCCACGTGCAGTTCAACCTCGGTCCCGTCCTCAACTTCGGTCTCTCCGCCAAGATGAAACTCTCAGGCAACTCCGACGGCGATTACCTCTACAAATACAACACGCTCACGAACGAGCGTACCGACCCCTACACCTATGTGCGCCACACCGCCGTAAGTTCTGAGTTCAACCTCTACCAGCCTTGCGTCATGTGGAACGAAACGTACACCACAGAGAACGACGCCAACGTGGCTCACCACGACGAGTTCCAGGCCGCTCCCCTCAAGCGCTTCAACTGCGGACTCCGCGTAGGTGCCGCCTACGAGTGGGCAGGACTTTCCTTCGGCGTGTCGTACACCTACATGCTGACCAACATGGCCAACAAGAACTACTGGGAGAACGACCGCTTTGCCGTGCTAAACAACAGCGACGTGACGATGAGAGGCTACAAGCACCGCATCAATACGCTTGAGTTCAAACTCAGTTACACGCTGAGATATCTCAAACGCAAATGAACCACCCTTTAGAGTGGTTCTATAAAGCACCGAAATCTGACAAAGCTAATTTATAGAACCACCCTTTAATCTTTAAAAACACCACCGATATGAGATGCCAATTTTGCGGGTGGGACAATGCCGAGGGCAAGGACCACTGCGAGAAATGCAACAAACCCCTTACCACCGACAGCGCCGCAGCACCTTCGGCCCACGACAACGCTCCTGGTCGCAAGACCGAGCGGCAGCAGAGCGCCTCGTCGTTCAATCCCAAAGCCACCGTTCGCGAGAGCGCGCTCCTCACGGGGGCTGCTCCCGCTGCCGCGCAGGACGTATGCCCCTCCTGCGGATTCCCCCTTCAGGAAGGCGAGTGCGCCAACTGCGGCTACAACACCAAGCCCGCCGCCGAAGCGCTACAGCCTGCTGCCGAAACTCCGAAAAACCAGACTATGAAAGCTCCAGCCAACAACTTGGCCGACGTGCGCAAGACCGTGCGTCCGCAGCGCAAGGGCGAGAAAGAGAAAACGTTCACCCTCACCCCCATCTCCGAAGAGACCGGACAGCCCGAGGGCGAAGCCATAGCCTTCGAGGGCAACAGCGTGGACCTCACGCGCAACAACACCGCGCCCCGCAACTCCACCATCACCTCCCACACGCAGGCCACCCTCTCCTGGGCCGACGGCCAGTGGGCCATTGAGGACAAGAGCGAGTACAAGACCACCTTTGTCCAGGCCTCCGGCAAGACACCGCTCACCAAGGGCACACTCATCCTCCTCGGCAACCAACTCTTCCGCTTCGACGGCTAACCTATGGTAGCATATCATCTGAACATCAGTAAGGGCGACCTGTTCGACGGCAAGTATCGCATAGTGGAACAGATTGGCGGCGGCTCGTACGGTGATGTGTACAAAGTGACCAACTTACGGGGCGAAGTCTATGCCCTCAAGGTGCTCCGCCTTTGGGAAATCATGAGCGACCTCCACGAGGGCCTCGTGCGCCGCTTTGAACAGGAGTACAAGGTGATGCGCATCTCCAGCGAATACCTCGTTCACAGTCTCGACTTCGGCACCGTGGAGGGAAATCCCTACATCCTCATGGAGTTTTGTCCGAAGGGCGACTTCTCCAAGTTCGCCCCCAACGACGCCCCGCACATTGCGCAGTATGCCTGCGACATCCTCCGCGGACTCTACGACATCCACCGCGAAGGAAAAGTCCACCGCGACCTCAAGCCCGAGAACGTGCTGCTCCGCCCCAACGGCACAGCCGCCCTCACCGACTTCGGCGTGGTGGGCGAGATGGACAAGAGCAAACGCATGTCCGAAGTGGGCTGGTGGAAAAGCAAACCCAAGCAGACGTTCGGCACACCGCTCTACATGTCGCCCGAGATTTACAACAAGAAAGGCGGCGGCATCACCTATCTTCCCACCGTAGACATATGGTCCTTCGGTGTGATGATGTACGAGGTGCTCACCGGCGGCAGTTTCCCCTTCGGCAACATAGAAAGCGTGGAGGACTTCCCTCACTACATGCAGCGCGCCAAGCAAGGACGTTGGAACCGCGATGCCCTCGCCGCCGCTCGCAACGGCGAGACGTGGCTACCCGTCATTGCGCGTTGCCTCGCCCCCGAACCGAGGAACCGTTACCAAAGTGCGCTCGACGTGCTGCACGACCTCAGTGTGCTTGTGGACGATATGCCTGCGCTGCCCGTCCCAGAACGCTTCTCGCGCACGCTCGCCATCGCGGCGCTCGTCATTTCGCAAGGCGAGAACCTCGGTCGCCGCTACACGCTCAGCTATCTGCTCGACGGCCGTCGCCGCATGCTCCATGTGGGGCGCGAAAAGGACAACGACATCGTTCTCCCCACTACGACCGACTCCTACGTGTCGCGTTACCACTTCACCCTCGAGAAGTCTGCCGACGGTTCCTTCTGGACCATACGCGACGGACAGTGGGCGGTAGCCGAACGACGGTGGCTTCCCTCCACCAACGGCACGTACCTCAACGGCACGCTCGTCTCACCCCAAGGCCTCAAGGTCTTCACCGGCGACATCATCACCGTGGGCGAATACAAACTAAAAGTAGAATAACCCTCAACCCAATCACACATCATGGAACAAAAGACAGTGCAATACAAGCGTACCCTCCGCGGCTCGGTAGGAGCCGGTGTCGGTGCACTCTTCAACGGCAACGGCCGCCGTTACTTCATTCTCGAACACAAAGATTCTTCAAAATACCACCGTGCCGGCGAGTCGCAGAAAATCATCATTGACCAAGTGGAACTCGGTCGCGACAAGAACTGCCAGGTGCGCTTCGACGACGAGAGTTTTCCCACCGTCAGTCGCCGCCACGCCGCCATCGTTCGCGAAGGCGACAAGTGGAAACTCGTGCAGCTCTCCAAGACCAACTCCACCTTTCTCAACGGCAAACCCATCACCACGGAATGGTTCCTTGAGAACGGCGACGAGATACAGCTCTCCGTGGGCGGTCCGCGCATTGGCTTCATCGTGCCCCAGGGCAAGCAGAGCCTCGTTTCGAGCATCAAGATGACCGAACGTCTCAACCTTTTCCGCAAGCAGGCGCTGCGTCCCTATAAAGCGGCCATCGTATGTCTCTTCGTTCTCCTCGTGCTTATTGGTGGCACTTCGGCCTACGTGATTAACATTCAGGCAAAAGACATTGCCGAACTGTGTAAAGATTCCAAGTATAAAGACGGCCTTTTGGCCATATTTGATAAAAAGGTCAAGGCTGACAGCGTCAGAATTGACTCTCTTGAAAAACTCAAGCACAATACCAAAGTAGTGACCAATACGGTCTACGTCAACCCGCAAAGCAACGACGGCAAAGTCCTGGAACAGGTCAAGCCCTCCGTCTTTTATGTACAGACCAAAGTATACACCGAGATAGACGGCGTAAAAGAAGAAAAATTCTCATGTGGCGGCACAGGCTTCCTCTTGGACGACGGTCGCTTCGTCACCGCACGCCACTGCGTGGAACCCTGGATGGTCGACGGTGGTCTGTGGATGTATTATGCCCTCTCGCAAAACGTTGAAGGCGTACGAATCTACGCGTTGATTACCATCATCAACAAAGAGAACAAAGTGTACACCTTGAACAACCGTTCCTTCACCATAGACCGCAGCCACGACATAGAACACAGCGAGACCATCGATCTCGGCGAGGAAGGAGAAGTTGAACTTTCCGGCAAGCAGGCCTTCAATTCCCCGGCTTCGAAGGGTAGCGACTGGGCTGTGGCACGCATCAACGCGAAAGGCGCTTTCCACGACGGTAAAGCCACTTCCGCCAACCTTAAGGCAGGAAGGGAACTCCATCTGCTCGGCTTCCCCGGCGGCAACGGCGTGGCAGACGGCAAGCAGCTCATCTCGCCCATATACAACAAGCTGACCGTGTCGCGCGACGGACTCAACGATTCGCGCTGCATCATGGTCAACCAGGGCATCGACCACGGAAACTCCGGCGGTCCCGCATTCTACATCCAGGGTGGCGCAGCCTATGTGGTCGGCATCGTGAGCCGAGGCGACTCCAACTCGAGCCTCTACAACCACCTCGTTCCCATGTCGAACCTCTAAAAGAGTATTTATGATAAAGAAACTCTTCCTCGCTCTTCTTCTCGCTGTGACTTGCGCGCCCTGCATGGCGCAGCGCACCATTGCCGACTTGCTGAAGAACGGAACGAAAGCGGGCGAAGGCATCTCCCTGGCAAAGGATGCCGTCAGCCCTGAGCTCTACATCATCCGCCAGCAGTACCGCCTGGAACGTAACGGAAAGACCTACGGCAAAAACGGCAAAGCCTTCTATGGCGAGACCTACTCGCTTGGCATCAAAGTGTCTGGCGGTATGTATGTCACCGACGCCGTGACGGCTCCGTGGAAAGGCGATGCCGACTACGAGCGCGTCAATGCCGACGGAAAGTACGCCACCGAATACTTCTGGACCTACTCCCGTCCCATCAACGACAGCATCTACAAAGCCACCGAGCTCGACTTCGGCACCGATTACATCAATGCCGTCAATGACGACAAAACTCTCTGGCTCCACCAGGACCTCCACAGCGACTTCGGACTCACTGTGGACAACGTGCAGGGCGAAAAGAAAGGCTTCATGGTATGGGCCGTGGCCAATCCCAACGCACAGGACAGCGCCATGGTGGTAGAACTGCGGCAGAGCACGCTAAAGGTTGTTGCCGAACCCGACGACCAACTCGTGGCGGTGGCTCAGAGCAGCTCCAGCAACGTGATAGGCGGACTTTTCGTCGTGCCGAAATACGAGAAAGGCGGCGTCGTCAAGTTGCTCCTTGCCGGAGTGGCCGTAAAGGCCGAAGACGGCAACTGGTGGCTCCAGTTGCTCGCCGACGTCGTGCCAACTCCTGCGGCTGAGCCCACGGCAACCGAAAGCTCCGCCAAGAAGGACAAGGCAAGCAAGAAAAAGAAGAAAAAAAACGACGACTCTTTTGAGCCCACGCCTACAAAATGACACAACGCAGTATGGTTTCATTCAAAATGTTTGCCGGCACCGACGTCGGTCTGAGGGAAAACAACGAAGACAACTTCACCCTTAGCGCCGACCTTTCCGCAGGCTCATGGACAATGCCCGCCGACCACCAACAGGTCATCCCGCTCGGCGAAGCGGGATGCCTTATGGTGGTGGCGGACGGCATGGGTGGACAGAACGCGGGTGAAGTGGCAAGCGCCATAGCCGTGGAAACCGTCCACGCCATGTTCACCCCCGAAGCCCTTGCCCAAGTGGCGCTCACAAAGGCTTCTGCCGTCAAGGATTTCTTGCAAAAGGTAGTGCAAACGGCCGACTCGTCCGTCAAGGACTATAGCCGCACGCACCCCGAAGCCGAAGGCCTCGGGTCTACCATCGTTGTGGCATGGCTTCTGGGGCAGAGTCTCTTCGTGGCATGGCTTGGCGACAGTCGCGCCTACGCTTTCGTCCCCGGCATGGGCATAGCGCGCTTATCGAAGGACCACTCCTACGTGCAGCAGTTCGTGGATGCCGGTACGCTGACGGACATCGAGGCGATGAACCATCCGCAAAGCAACATCATCACCCGCAGCCTAGGCGACATGTCTCAGAAAGCCAAGCCCGACGTGGAGCAATACGAGCTGACCGACGGCGAGACTGTTCTCCTCTGCTCCGACGGCCTTTGCGGTGTCTGCACCGACGAGGAGATTGCCGCGCTTCTCGAAGCCAACGGCCACGACCTCCAGGCGTGCAAGGAGCAACTCACGCAGCGAGCCCTCGACAACGGAGGCAGCGATAATATCACCATTGCCCTCCTCCAACTCACGCTCACCGTCGACGCCGAGCCTCACGGCACATCAACAGCCGACACCGAGCCGAAGCGCAAACTCCCTTCGCTCCCCTACATCATCATCGGTGTTATAGCCCTAATCCTCTGCTCCTTCGTCGCTTTCGCATTCTTTCGCGGAGATGGAGAGAAAGAAGAGCCAAAAGAAAAACCCGTAGCAACTGATAGTTCTCAGCAAGCAACTACATCAGCAAATAATGACTCGTCGAAAGGTCCTAAAGCTGCTCATCCGGAGCCAGTTATAGGCAAGACTTCAGACAGCGCAGAAACGATCAAGCACACAAACGCAGTGGTCGAACATATAGAAAAAGAATTTAAACCCCAAAATCCGAGAACAGAGCCTACTCTGTCCGAAGAAAGAAGTTCTGCAACTGGTCAAGCAAAACAAACTGACAAGTCGCAATAAAATCACGGAATACCCCCAACCCCAGCAATTATGAGAAAATATTTGTTTTTAATCCTCTCGGCCATCCTCTTTGGCCTCACCTCTTGCGGTGAAGACAGCTGCGACCACGAAGCCAATGGCGGCACGTCGGCCGTAACGTATGAAAACCTCGAAGGTTCATGGTACGACCCCACCTACAACGAGGAAATAAAATACACCGCGAACGGAACGCTCCACGACAAACAAGCCAACCGATATGCTGCCCGCACAACGGAAGGCCGCTACGAAATCAGTGGCAACAAGCTGACCTACACCTGGACCTATATGGGCCAGTCGCAGTTCTCAGACTTCACCATTTCGAACTTCAAAGAGAACGTAAGCCTCACGCTCAAGTCGCAGACCATCGGCAACACCGTGCTTTACCGCATTACGAACACCGTAAATCTCGACCTCCACGAAAGTGCTACGCTCACGGAAGCCGGCCTTGAAAGCCCCGACACACGCATCGTCTCCGTGGACGGCACTACCATTAAGTCCGAAGGCATGAAAGGCACCGTCTATCTCAAGAACGCCAACGGCACGTACACGAAGGTCGTGGTGGGCACGGAGTGCAACGACCTTTGGATGGACTACACCTACTTCATCGACAAGACGGCTGACGAACTGAAGAGTGCGCTCGGCACCCCTTCCTCTACAAACGACGTAGATTCCTCGGCAACGTCTGAACAGGAAATCTGGTACACTGACGTAGCCAAAACTCACGACATCATCGAGACTGTAGGCTTCACCACGAAAGACGGAATCGTCACCGGCCTCGGCATCTACTTCAAGGACGGCGTGAGCACCACGGACCTCAACAACTACATGGCGGCAAAGTTCTTCTACAACTCCACCCTCGAGATGTACACGAGCCATGAGGACATCGTTTCGTCCACTTTTATCGCAAGTTATGTTTCGGACAGCAATGGCTTTGTGTTCATCAAAAAGCCCACGATCCTGACGGACTACACCCACCTCTTCGGAAAGGAGAAGGCCCGGATTAAGACCTACATGACCAACGTCGGATGCTCGTTCTCCTTCTCGGACTATTCCTACTCCGCCAACGGTTCCGACTACTACACCATTCCCGACAACGACTACACCAACATGGTAGGCTTCGTCTTCAACACCGACGAGCGGATGTCCCAGTACTGGCTCTACATGGCGTCCGCCTCCGTAGCGACCTACGTCTATAACGCCCTTACCCAATCGTACTACGAAGCTACTTCGGAAAAGACAAAGACCACGCGCGCGTTCTACAACAAGGACAAGAGCATAAAGGTCGTGTGGGACCTCGCGAACTTGGCTGTAGTGTATACCGACCTCACCATGACGCAGCATGAGACACCGAAGACGGCGGCTTTCGGCACTTACTACGAAGCCATCGGCCTTACCACGGCGCAGATAAAGAGCCAATTTGGCGATCCTTACACCACCACGGAGTCCAGCTTGGTCTACCTCGTAAGTTCCGACAACGTGAAGTACGTGTTCATGGGCATGAACACCGAAACGGACAAATGCAAGAACGTGACGCTCTACCTTCAAGACGCCGTGGAGCAGAGCACCGTGGTTGACTACTTCAACGGCCTCTACACCGTCTACGCCAAAGGCACGGCTTCCGACGGCAGTCAGTATGCGTGGATAGACGGAGCCACCATGGCCGAATCGACCATGGGCATTGTCTACTATCCGTCAGACAAGATGGTTGTATACGTTCCGTTAGGCTCTTCTTCCAGCAGCACGAAGGCCAAGGCCATGGCTGAGGCTGTCAAAGCGAAGGCTTCGGCTGCGAAGGCGGCTGCCAAGTCGCTCAAGAAATGACGTGCGGATATAACGCAAGCAGATTGAACAAGCAAAACATTCCTTTTCTAGCAAGAACTCGGGAAGAGTTGAATTCCCGGGTTCTTGTACTTCAAGCAGAATCGGAAGAAAGTACGCATGCAAACCAGAAAGCTGATGAACATTAGCGAGACGAAAAACATGACCGATTCGGAGATTGTGCTCCGCATACAAGAGAGGAACGAGGCCGTCACGAAGATGTTCTACGATTCTGCCCGAAAATATTTCAAGGATTCGTACCGCACCATCTTCTCGCGCGCCGACCTGATGGACGACATCTTCCAGCAGTCGTTCGTGAAGCTATGGATGGAAATCGAAACAAGAAAGATTTTTGTCCACAACGGCGACGGCAACATCTACCGCCGCGACCGCGACGGCGCACCGCAGCAACTGACGTGCAACCTCCTGACCTTTCTCATAGACATTGCCAAAAACGACTACCGCACGTGGGTACGCGCCGACCGCCTGGCTCTTGAGGCCCACCACGGAGACTTTGCACATCTGGCAGAAGCACTCTCTTCTATCGGCACCGACGAAACGGCCGACACCTTGCGCGAACAAGTGGTGAGCAGCTGCGTTGCCGATCTCCCGCCGCGCTGCAAGGACATACTCACCATGTTTTACTACAAAAACATGACGCTCGACGAAATCGTCGTGGCGCGCGGTGAAAGCCATCTCAGCAAAAACGGCGTGAAGACGGCAAAGTATAAATGCATGACAACGCTGAAAGCCAAAGTGCTCGATGCTTTCCGAAAATACAACCTATCCTGATAGTTTTATGGACATGACACTACAAGACCGCATAGACTGCTACCTCAGAGGCGAAATGACGGCAGCGGAAACTCAAATCTTTGAACAAGAGGCAATCAATACGCATTCTCTCCTTAAGGAACTGGAGTTTACGCTTCTTGTGAGAAAAGCCATTGAGGACCGACAACATAAACTTCAGCTGATGCGTCGCTGGCACCATCGAAAGGCCGTTAGGTTTGCCAAACTTGCGGGCGCTTTGACTGTTGCCGCACTCCTCGTGGTTGGCTTTGTGGCGGTGAAACCTTTTTCGGCTACAGAAGTACCAAACTCCATGGTGAAAAAACAGAACGCCAAGGAAACTATTGCCCCTTCTGCAAAAAGCAACGTGCCGGAGCCGTGCAAGTCGGTCAAGGAAAACACGGCAGAAAAAAATGTTACCACGCCAACCTCCCAGCAGCAAGCTCCTTGCGAAACGCTGCAATTGGAACCCATAAGAAACGCCAACCGAAATGCGGTGAATGTCATGAGTCACACGCAGCCCGCGTCCGACTCCGCAGCTCCCCGCTGCACCGACGAAGCTCCCCAGCAAGAATAAGCTCTGGCTTTCGTTGGATAAAGTTCATCCCTGCGTTTTACGCTCCTTCACGCGCGCGCGTATACACCAAAGTTTGTGCAACCTGCCGTCACCTGTCACCGTCACGGACGGCCTTGCGTGCTTCGCTGCATAGTTCGCGCAGATGTGCAAATGTGCAAATAGGGAATTGCTAACGTCTGTGAACAACTTTCTACGAGCTCAACGCGTTGAGCTCGTAGATTTTTTGTACGATATGCCCGAAAATTTTCCTTCTCTCCCTTTCTGCTTTTTGACCCTCCGGACTGGTGACAGCAGCCTCGTTTTATACACAAATCTATACAGAACTTTTGCTCTATTAAACATTTGCTGTCACCGTCATCCCGTACCGTTTTTTCAGGCGGTGACGAATTTTTACCCCCTGCTGAAATTTTACTGTCACCATACTTGTTTTGTGTAATACTCAGTGCTTCAAAGGAATAAGCCTCGTTGCGAGCGTTGCGGTGACAGGGTGACAGCAACTTGTACAAACTCTGGTGAATGCGCGCGTGTATGCGCGCGTACGCACGCGCGCGAGAGCGGATGTGTACCGAAATATACGTAGTCTGAAAATGTAAACGAATGCAAACAACTAGCTACGAGCCCAACGTGTTGGGCTCGTAGCAAATTTCAACAAGTTGCCCGAAAATTTTGAGAATCTCCTGTAGGATTTCAGTTCGAAGTTCAGAAAACGGAATAATTCCTCATTTTGGGGTACTTTTAGGCGGAATAATTCCTGTTTTTAGGGTGCTTTTTGGCGGAATAATTCCTTATTTTGGGGTATGATTTGACGGAATAATTCCTGCGATGCTTGTGTATACCACTATAAATCAGTATGTTTGCATCGATATATAAAACAAGGCAATTATGCTAGAACGTAAGTACGCACAAACACTAAAGGATTTTCTTCTTTATAATCCTCGGAAAATATTGCTTTTGAATGGGGCGCGCCAGATTGGAAAGTCTTACATCATAAGGTTTGTGGGCAAGAAAATGTTCCACCACTTTGTAGAAATAAACTTGAAGGCCGACTCTGAGGGCGAGCGGATTTTTGCGACGGTAAATAGCAAGGAAGACTTCTATTTGCAGCTTGGCGCAATGGCTGGCACCAACCTCGGTACGTTTGACGATACGTTGGTCTTTTTGGATGAGATACAAAGTTATCCACACTTGATGACCTTGCTCAAGTTTCTCAACGAAGACGGAAGGTATCGGTACATAGCCAGTGGGTCGCAATTGGGCGTGGCTTTGTCGCAGACACCTTCCGTGCCGATAGGTAGTGTAGCCATTCAGCAGATGTATCCGCTGGATTTTGAGGAATTCTTGTGGGCAATGGGCTGTGGCAAAGAGGCGGTTGAGGCAATGTGCCAAAAATTCCATGCCGGCGAAGGACTCAACGACTCCATGCACAACTATATGTTGCAGCAGTTCAAAATATATCTGTTGGTTGGCGGAATGCCCGATGCGGTCAACACCTTTTTGAAGAGTCGCAATATGGCTCATGTGCGTAATGTTCAGACGGACATCCATGCGCTCTATAAGATAGACGCTTCGCAATACGACGACAACCGCAAGCTCGTCATTCGCAAGATATACGACATGATTCCGTCAAACATGGAAAACAAGAAGAAGCGTATTGTCGTGAAGAACATTGAGGGAGTCAAGGCCCACAAGCAATTCAGCGACTATGCCGAAGAGTTTGAATATCTCACCAATTCGGGGATAGCGCTTTCCGTGCAGGCAATAAGCAACCCTGCATTTCCGTTGAAAGAGTCGGAGAGCAAGAACCTGTTGAAACTCTATATGAGCGATGTGGGACTGCTGACCAACCTTCTTTACGGCACAAACATCAATGCCGTGCTGAGGGATGAGCGGAGCGTGAATCTGGGCGCCGTTTACGAATCGGTCATAGCTCAGGAATTCCATGCACATGGATACACGCTCCACTATTACGACAACAAGCAGAAAGGCGAGGTGGACTATCTGATTGACGACTACCGTAACCTCACGGTGCTCCCTGTGGAAATCAAGTCGGGTAAGGACTATACAGTTCATAGCGCATTGGACCGATTCCTCGCCACGCCTGAATATCACATCCGAGAGGCCGTCGTGCTGAGCAACGAACAGAAAGTAAGCAAGGTTAATGGCATCACTTATATGCCCATCTACTATTGTATGTTTTTCAATAACGACGTAGCCGACGAAAGCGAACTCGTTATTCCCGACGTTCCGTTCCCAATGTGATGTCCATTCCTAAATCAGAAGCTTGAATCGACAAAAGTTCCCCACGCATGAATAAACTTCTGCTCCTTTTCTTTGCCATCGTCTGCTGCCTGCTGAGGCTTAACGCACAGGCGTCGACCGAAGCCGAAGTGACTGGAACAAGGCTTATATGACAAATACACCCAAAGAGCGCCGCAAGGAATGGAAACGTTACGTTCTATTCCTTGCGGCGCTCTATTTTTTACAAAAGAAGTGACGCTTCAGAGTTCTATGAGGAACGTAGACATGTCGCGCAGATCCACGGTCCAGAGTTTTCCGCAGAGCGGTTCGCCAAAGCTGCAAACGAGTTGCACGACTTGCGTGGCCATCACACTACCCACAACGCCCGGCGTCATGCCTACGATGCCTTTGCCCGGATGAGGCATGGCAAGGGTGGCAGCCTCGTCGGGGTAGAGTTCGCGGTAGCTGTGCGGAGTCGGTCCGGCGTGGAACACTGAGGCTTGGCCGCAGAATCCGCACACGGCTCCGTAGACGTAGGGCTTGTGTAGTGCGCCACACACGTCGTCGAGGAGGAAACGCGTGGCGAAGTTGTCGCAGCCGTCCACTACGATGTCGTAACGGGCAATGAGGTCGGCGGCGTTGTCGCGTGTCAGGCGGAACGCGTGAGGTTCTACGTTTACTTCTGGATTGAGTGCCGAAAGTCTGCGCGCAGCCTCAGCCGCCTTGGGCTTGCCCACGGCATCCTCGCCGTAGAGCACCTGTCGGTGGAGGTTGGTGGTGCTCACCACGTCGTCGTCCACCAAGCCAAGGCGGCCTAAGCCCGCACCGGCAAGGTAAAGGGCTATGGGCGACCCGAGTCCGCCCACGCCGACGAGCAGCACGCTGGCGCTTTTGAGGCGGCGCTGCCCCTCCTCGCCTATCTCGGGGAGGAGAAGCTGACGGTCGTAGCGGTCGGTCATACGCTGAGTTTTTTGGAAAGTTCACGGATGTGGTCGAACGATCCGTCCCAGTCCTTCCACACGGGTTCCACACCCACACGTCGCAGGCCAGCCACCACCTCGTCGACCGTGCGCGGGTCGCTCACCTCAAACTGCTCGAGCGCCTGGGGATAGGTGAAGTAGCCGCCCGGTTCCGTCTTGCTGCCGGCCGACATGGTGGTCACGCCGAGCGTGGCCATGTGGTCGCGGTAGTCGGCGCGCTCACGTGTGCTGTAGGAGATGTCCACGTCGTGGTCGAAGATGCGCATGGCAAAGGTGAGCTGAGCCAGTTCGCGGTCCGTCATGATGCAGTTAGGCTGGAAGCCTCCATTCTCAGCCGGGCACATACGCGGGAAGTTCACGCTGTACTTTGTACGCCAGTAGCGTTTCTGCAAGTAGCGTAGGTGGCGCGCCATCATGGTGAGGTCCGTGCGCCATTCTTTCTCAAGACCTATGAGCACCCCCATGCCGATGGAGTGGACGCCGGCCTGGCCCATGCGGTCGAAACCGTTGACGCGCCACTCGAAGTTCGACTTCATGCCGCGCGGATGATAAATTTTGTAGTTCTCGCGGTGGTAAGTCTCCTGGAAACAGATCACGCCGTTCATGCCGTGGTGCGTGAGTTCCTCGTAGTCCTCCGTGGCAAGCGGCATCACCTCTATCTTAAGGTTAGCAAAGTAAGGTTTGGCGAGGTCGAGCGCCTTGGCGAGATAGGGGACGCCGGCTTTTGCGGGGTTCTCGCCCGTGACGATGAGCAGGTTCTCGAACGGGCCGAGGCGCTTGATGGCTTTGTATTCCTGCACCATCTCTTCGGGGGTGAGAATGGTGCGGCGCATCTTGTTGGCCACGTGGAAACCGCAGTAGATGCACGAGTTGGTGCACGAGTTGGTGATGTAGAGGGGGATGAACATCGACATGGTACGGCCAAAGCGGGCTTCGGTATATTTTCGCGAGAGTCGTGCCATCTGTTCCAAATAAGGTTCGGCTGCGGGGGAGATGAGGGCCATGAAGTCGTCCACGTCGCAGCGGTCCTTTTGCAGGGCGCGCTCCACGTCGGCAGCCGTTTTGGCGGCAATGGCGGCAGTGGTGTCGTCCCAGTTGTATTTCAGAAGTTCTTCAGAAAACATCGTTGTTGGTTTTAGTTGAGGAAGCTCGTGAGGGGCGAACTGGCCTCTGCTTCGAAGGAACAGACTTGTGCGGCAAGTCCTGCGAGGAAGGCTTCGCGTCCTGCCTCTACGGCTTTTTTGAAAGCCAGCGCCATGGCAGCGGGGTGGCCTGCCACGGCAATGGCAGTGTTGACAAGACAGGCGTCAGCGCCCATTTCCATGGCCTCGGCGGCATGGCTCGGTGCGCCAATGCCGGCATCGACGACCACGGGCACGGTGGCTTGCTCTATGATGATGCGCAGAAAGTCGCGCGTTTGCAGTCCGCGGTTAGTGCCGATGGGTGCACCAAGGGGCATGACGGCGGCAGCGCCCGCTTCCTCAAGGTGCTTGCAGAGGGTGGGGTCGGCTTGGCAGTAGGGGAGCACCACGAAGCCTTCCTTCACGAGCGCTTCGGTGGCTTTGAGCGTTTCGGTGCTGTCGGGGAGCAGATAGCGGGGGTCGGGATGGATTTCGAGTTTGAGGAAGTTGGTGCCGAAAGCTTCGCGTGCCATCTGTGCGGCGAAGACGGCCTCTTCGGCATCTCTCACGCCAGAGGTGTTGGGGAGGAGTTGGAGACCTTCGCGGCTGATGTGGGCGAGCATGTCGTCGTGGGCATCGGAGAGTTCTATGCGTTTCATGGCCACGGTGACCATTTCAGTACCCGAAGCGGCGATGGCTTCAGACATTTCGCTGTTGCTGCGGAACTTTCCCGTGCCGACGAACAGACGCGAACTGAATTCGCGTCCGCCTATGATGAGTTTGTCCATGGATATGATGATTGTAATATAAAAGATGAGTGGTTCTACTTGTCTTGGAAGCCGGACGTTGCTATCCGCCGCAGGCTGCTTTGATGACGGTGACGTGAGCTCCTTCGCAAAGCTCAAAGGTGTCCCATTGTGCGCGGGGCACGAGCTTGTTGTCCACAGCCGCTGCCACGCCCACGGCAGGAAGACCGAGGGAGGCGATGAGCGCGTCGAGACGTGTGGCTTCGGTTTGCATTTCCTTGTTGTTTACAAATAGTTTCATGCGGTTGCCTGTTTTGAATAAATAAGGAGAAAAGGCGGAACAGGGAAAAGGGTACAAAAAAAGGCTTGGACCTAATGGGCCAAACCTTGCGTCGTGTCGTCTTGTTAAGAAAAAGTACTTGCGTCTGCCAGCGCCTTGGAAAAAATCCTCTGTGTAAAAGTACGGCAGAAAGGGAAGTACAATGCCTACGGCAGCATGGTCTGCATCAGGTCATAAGAGTATAATCTCAGCCTCCGCACCTAGCGATGCTCGGGCACCCCTTTGTATTCACTGCAGCAAAAGTAACAAATGGACGAAGAATAGCCAAGTGTGCCGACAACTTTCTAAAGGCAGTTTTGACAATCAAAGCGAAAAAACGTACATTTGCAGCATAAGACGTAAAGAACTACACCAAACATTGAAAGTCATATGAACACCATATCTATAAACAACAGTCTCTACAAAGGCGCTGAAATTTATGCAAAGCTCCACCATATAAGTGTTGAAGCCGTGGTAGAGAAAGGCCTGAACTTGCTTTTCGGTAAAAACCAGGAAAAGGATAAAGAGAGTAGCCGAACTTCAGACTTAGAACAAGCTTTGAAACTTATGGATACCATGATGGTGTCCGGTGGACAAGCCATTCCCCTAAACGCTGAAGATATGGGTGCTTTGGCAGAAAAGAAACAATTGCAATGAGAGTATTTGTTGATACCAATGTTCTGATTGATTTTGTATGCAATAGAACGCCTTATGCCGAATCTGCAAAGAACTTGTTTGCCTACGGGTACATAGGAAAATATACGTTGCTTACTTCAGCATTGTCTTTCGTGAACACGATGTACGTGGCTCATAGGTACAACCACGATGAAGTGAAGGGCTTTCTGAAAAGAGTCGCATGCTTTGTTGATGTTGTAGATTTACGAGGCAATGTAGTGGTAGATATGCTTTCCTCCGATTGGAAAGATTATGAGGATGCTACACAAAACCAGTCTGCCGTAAATGCACTTGCCGAATGCATCGTCACACGCAACAAAAAGGATTTTGAAAATTCGCCATTGCCGGTATACACTCCAGAAGATTTCTTGAACAAATTCTGAATATAGGCCATTTGAACAAAATATAAAACAAGTCCGTGTAGAATAGCGACGTTTTCAAAACGTCGCTGTTCTACACGGACTTGTCAGTTCTTGCAACGCTACAATTCCCAGCAGAGGCCGAAAGCAAGCGACAGCGTGCGGTTCCAGGGGTAGGACTTGTTTGTGGCTTTCGAAACGATGTAGAGGTCGCACGAGGAGAGTTCGTAGTAGGCCGATATGGCCGAATGGAACACGCGGCGGCGGGAAGGCACCGCATAACGGATACGCTCTCCGAGAAAAACGTTGGTGCGTATCTTCGACGAGAAACCGTAGTAGCGCTTGGGATATTTGTCCGGCTCGCGACGCCAGAACTCTCCGCCGGATATGGTGTTGAAGAATAGGCCCGCGGTAAGGGGTTGTAGCGTCCATCGCGAAGAGAGGCGGACGTGCCAGGGGACGTAGCGCTGCTTCAGCGTAAAGGTGTAGTGGGCGTGGCGCGCATGGTAACGCGGAACGAAGCCTACGAGCATTTCCGTCTCCCAATGTTGTGCGCGGCCGTAGTGCCAACCTATGCCTGCGCTTGCAGCACCGATTGATCCCGCATACTGCAAGGTGAACTGGTTGGGGATGATGCGCATCCAGTTTGTTGCTACGCGTTGGCGGTGACGGACGTAGCGTGGGGAGACGTTGGGCGAACGCAGCGAGTCGGGGGGGATGCGTAGCGTGCGTTCAAGCGTCTGTAGCCTTTCCTTTAAACGGTAAACCTCCAGGGAGTCGGCACGTCGCTGAGTTTCGTAAATCGTTTGTAGGCTATCGTAGGGAATAGGGCACAAATTATTCTCATTATTCTCACCCAATACGCACGAGTCGAGGCTTGCACGCTCTGTTTGAGCAACTCCATGCCAAGCTACGAAGGCAAACACAAGTGTAAGGAGCAGCCTCATGCGTCTGCTGTTAGGCGCGGCGTGGCGCAGCGAATCAATAGTGTACGTATTCATAGCTGTATTCTCCGTTTCGTTTTATGGTAAAGACCATGTACTCTCGGCTCTTTGCCGAACCTATTTCGTAATATTTCATACCGTCGTTGAACCACTCGTTCACTTGCGTGGCGTGGCCGTGTCCGCAGATGCAGAACAGCGGGTTGCGGTATTTGAGAATCTCTTCTTCAAAGACTTCCGCCACGTTGTTGTTGAACTGATCGGCATAGGGCTGGGCGTGCATGGCCACAACAGTTGACGTAATGGAGTCGGGGAGGGACGAATAGTCGGACTTGATATAGGAGAAGTCGGGCACGGCGGTAGAGTAGTCGTACTCGAAGGCGTTTGTGTTCAGGCAAACAATGTGGAGAAAGGAAGCGTTGAACGAAAAATTGGGAGAGCCGAAGATGTAGCGGTAAGTGTCGGCACCAGATCCCACGCAGTCGTGGTTGCCAATGAGCACAACGTAGGGCACGCTGAGGCGTTGGAGTTTGTCGCGCTGAAGTTCAAACTCGCGCGTCACACCGAAGTCGGACACGTCGCCGCAGTGGACCACAAAGTCAATGTCGGTACGTGCATTGATGCTCTCCACGGCGCGCTCCGTTTCGTCGTACCAACGTTGCGTGTCGCTGATGAGCACAAAGCGCAGCGTGTCGCTACCGGCACACAACTTTTCTATGCGCTCCACGTTTTGGCGCGTGAGGTCGTGCGCACCGCTCACCCGCGTGTCGTAGGGGTGATAGTCTATCACGTTGCAACCGGCGAGCACCAGCATGGAAGCGGCTACAAAGGATTGGCGTAAAACTTTATAAAGATGTAGAGTTTTCATGGTGGCAAAGGTAGGCAATGGACCAATCTTTGCCGTGTTCTAAAAGTCGGTAGTATTGTCCGTGAGTGACGATTTCGCAATTTCAAAAAAAAACTTCCGCAACCTGCGGAAGTTTTTGAATTGGTGTTTTAAGGGTGAATCTATAAATTACCACCCTTAAGTCTCATTTCTGCCGTGTCTGCAGCACGAGATTTTGTGTTTTTCCACCTATGCCGCTGACGTTGAGGCGTACTTTCGAGGGCGACGTGCCGGCACGCAGCACCACGAGGGCTGTGCCGTTGAAGAGCGCACGCTCGTTTCCTACGAAAGCTTCGGAAGAGAGGAGGTTTCCGTTGTCGAGGGCGGCTATGGTGGCGTCGCCTTCAAGGCTGAAGCGGAGCGGCGGAAGGAATGCCGTGTTCCACACGCGGCGGCCCTTGCTGTCGACGGCGGTGATGCGTACGTGCATGAGGTCAGTGCCGTCGGCGTGCCAAGTGATGGTGTCGGGCTCAAACTTCAGACGGACGGCTTCGCCGGTGGTTTCGAGTGTGTGTCGGGCTACGACTTTTCCGCCGCTGCGTGCTGTGGCGGTGAGGCGGCCCGGAGCGTAGGGCACGTTGTCCCAACGGATGCGGTTGCGCGTGCGGGGCGAGGAGGGGTTGCGCTTCACGCCGAGGCTGCGGCCGTTGAGCGTAAGTTCCACTTCTTCGGCGTTGGTGAAGGTGTAGAGCGTGAGGGTGTCGGAAGGTGTGCGCGTCCAGTTTTCGGAGAGTTGCGTGGTTGCCACGTTGATGCCGTTCCACTCGCTTCGCTTTCCGCCGCGTTCCACGAGGGCAATGTGGACGGTAGGCTCTGCGGAGAACATGCTCTTCACGAGCCACGCGTCGGGTTTGGGTTCGAGCGAGGTGGTGAACACGCCCTGCGTCCAGCCTTTGGCGGGCCAGCCCATGCTTTCGCCCAGATAGTCGATGGCGCCCCAATAGGCAAGGCCTACAACGCGGCTGGTGTCCATGGCGAAGAAGTTTTCGCCCATGCCGGAGGTGCTTGCCTCGCTTTGGTAGAAAATCATGTGGGGATAGCGTGCGCCATCGGTGGGGAAGTAGCCGTAGCGATAGTTGTAGGACGCTACGTCGGTGGTGCGGGCAAGGGGACAGGGGAGCGAGTCGGCGAGGATGTCGCGGTAACGGGGGTGCATGGCCACGGTGACGGGGCGCGTTGCGTCGTAGCGGCGGAGAAGTTCGCGCTGAAGGCGGTAGGCCGTGACGCCCCAGTCGTTGAAGGGGAGGTCGGCGCGCTGCTGGAGTTCGTTGCCAAGACTCCACATGACGACGGAGGGGTGGTTTCTGTCGCGGCGGACCCACTCGGGCACATCGTGTTGCCAAAGGTTTTCCCAAGGTGTACGTCCGCCGGCAAACTGCTGCAGCCATTTGTCGTAGAGTTCGTCTACGACGAGTAGCCCAAGGCGGTCGCAAAGGTGGAGGAAGTCCTCGCTGTAGGGATTGTGGGAGGTGCGCACGTGGTTGTAGCCGAAGGCTTTCATGAGGCGCAGACGTTTTTCGATGGCGCGAGGAAATGCGGCAGCGCCGAGTGCACCGAGGGTGTGGTGGTTGGCAAAGCCTTTGAGCAGAACTTTCTCGCCGTTGAGCAGAAGACCGTGGTCGGGGGAGAACTCCACGGTGCGCACGCCGAAGGGTTCGCTGACGCGGTCAACGGGTTGTCCGTCTTCGTCGAAGAGCGTCACTTCGGCGGTGTAGAGGGTGGGGGAGGAACACGACCAGGGGCGGATGTCGGGCCAGGTGATGCGCTGTAGCGGATATTCGCGGTCGCGCCACTGGGCGTTGAACTGAAGCATGTCGGCCGAACTTGCCACTTCACGTCCGGCTTCGTCGAGTATCCTCACTGCCACAGGGATGCGTGCGGGTTTGGCACGGCATACCACTTCGGCGGTGATGTCGACCCAGCGGTTCTCGGAGGTGCGTATGGCCAGTGGGTGTCGGGGAAAATAGAGCTTCTTGTCGGTGAGGATGAGGTTGACGTCGCGGAAGAGTCCGCCACCGGTGTACCAACGGGAGTTTTCGGGTGCACGGGTATCGGCACGCACGGCAATTACGTTGTCTTCGCCGTAGCGGAGAAGGGAGGTGATGTCGGCGTCGAAACCGAGGTAGCCGTAGTCGGTGCCACCGATGCGTTCTCCGTTGAGGTAGACGTCGCCCACGAGCATGATGCCCTGGAAGTCGAGCACAACGCGGCGTCCGCGCCATGCTTCGTCGGGACGGATGGTGCGGCGGTACCAACCGATGCCCATTTCCTTAAAGGCTCGTGCGCTGAGCCGGCTGCGCACGTTGCTGGCGGGGTCTGAGGTGTCGGGGCGTTCGTTGGCGGATGGGGCTACCCAGGGTTGGCTTATCTGAAAGTCGTGTGGAAGGTCTACGTGCTCGCAGCTGTCGGCGTTCCAAGTGAAAGAGGCTGAGGCTTCGCCGGCATGGAAGAGCCATCCGCGGTTTATGTTGATGGTGTCGCGCAAGGCAGCGCGCACGTCTTGCGGTTGGCAGGCAAGGAGTGCAAGAAGGAGGGCGAGGAAGGAGGAACGGATGGCGGACATATATATAATGGAGGGGGAAGTTAAGTTGGGGAAAATAAGTTTTGGGATTTAGATTGTGCACTCTCGAAAGATTGCATAATCTAAATCCCAAAAACTTCAATTATTTATTTCTCCTCTTCGTTCTGCGCGCTGAAGAGGTCGAGCACGACGGGGGCTTCGTCGGCGTAGGGCTGCGGGGTTGTGTCGGCAGTTTCTTCAACTTCAGGAGCTGAGGCTTCGGTTGAGGCTTCGGACGTCTCGGCTGGGGCTTCGGGGAAGCGGACGGGAGGGAGTTCTTCTATCTTGTCTACGGTGAGGGTTGTGATGCGCTTTCCTTTGGCTTTGAAACCCTTTACGGCGATGAACTGCTCTACGTCGATGTCTAAGGGGTCGCGGAAACTTTCTGCTCCGCCGTAGGTGAGACGGACGAGGGGATAGACTTCGGAGGTGAGGAGTACGAAGCGCGAGGCTTTGTTCTCGCCGATGAAGGAGGCGGGGCGCGACTGAGGTGCGCGTTCAAAGCAGAAGCGCTTCAGATAGGGGAAACCTTGCTGGTCGGCGTCGAAGAGTACGGCGCTCCACACTTTGTGTTCGTCGAACTTCTCTATGCGGAGTATGCCGGTGGTCTCGTAGTGGTTGTTGACGTCGAAGGAGGTGGTGTAGAACGTACCGTTGTTGAGCACCACGAGTACGAGGTCGTCGGAGTGGAACTCTCCGAGATACTCTCCGCGTTCGTCGTAGTTGAGGCGCTGCACGTCGTGGTCGAACCACACCTTTCGGCCGCCGAGGGTTGAGGCTCCGTGTGCCTTGAGGGTGATGCGGTGCACGTCGAGACGGGTCAGGAGATTGCCGCGGCATTGGCGTCCCTTCACCAGTTGCTCGCCGAAGTCCTTGTCGAAACTTACACGCTTGAGCTTGGGGTTGGGCTTGAGGGTCACCTTGATCACTTCGGCTTCGCCGTTGGGGTTGGCGGTGAAGTAGAGAATGCGGCTGCCGGGGGTGCCGAGGGTGACGTCGTACTCACGGTCGTGGGTGATGGACGTCACGTTGAAACGCTTGATGAAGCACGAGTTGGTGGCGCCGTCGAGGTAGACCACGTTGTAGATGGTGCGGCTGTCGCCTCTCTTGAACACAGCGATGTGGACAATCTCGGCCTTCTTTTTGCGTTTTTCGGTTTTCATGCGCTCTGTTTCGCCGATGAACACCTTGTCTTGTACGCGGGTCACTTTGTAGGTGCCGTCGCGGTAGAAGATGATGACGTCGTCGATGGGGGAGCAGTTGCCCACGAATTCGTCTTTCTTGAGACTTGTGCCCATGAAGCCGTCTTCGCGGTTGATGTAGAGTTTCTCGTTGGCTTCGATGACCTTGGTGGCCTCAATGTTGTCGAACGAGCGTATTTCGGTGCGGCGCGGGAAGTCGGCGGCATATTTGTCGCGGATGAGGCGGAACCAGTTGGCGGTCACTTCCACCATGTTCTGCAGGTCCTTGTCGATGCGTGCCACTTCGTCCTCCATACGGGCTATGAGTTCGTCGGCCTTGTCCTTGTTGAACTTGAGTATGCGGCCCATCTTGATTTCCATGAGGCGGAGGATGTCCTCGCGCTTCACTTCGCGGTAGAACTTGGGCTTGAAAGGCTCGAGGCGGGAGTCGATGTGTGCCACTGCGGCGTCCATGTCCTTGGCTTGCTCAAACTGGCGGTCTTTGTAGATGCGTTCTTCTATGAAGATGCGTTCGAGGGAGGCGAAGTGGAGGCTTTCCATGAGTTCGCCGCGGCGTATGCGGAGTTCCTGCTCGAGGAGCGCGCGCGTGGTATCGACGGAGCGGCGGAGCACATCGCTGACGGTGAGGAACTTTGGCTTCTTCTCGTCGATGACGCAGCAGTTGGGGGAGATGCTCGTCTCGCAGTCGGTGAAGGCGTAGAGGGCGTCGATGGCTTTGTCGGAACTTACGCCGGGAGTGAGGTGAACGAGAATTTCTACTTCGGCAGCGGTGTTGTCGTCGACTTTGCGTATTTTAATTTTTCCCTTTTCGTTGGCTTTGAGAATGGACTCAATGAGCTTAGAGGTGGTCTTTCCGAAGGGTATCTCGCGGATGGCGAGGGTCTTGTTGTCTATTTTCTCTATTTTGGCGCGCACTTTGACGCTTCCGCCGCGCTGTCCGTCGTTGTAGCGGCTCACGTCGATGGAACCACCGGTCTGAAAGTCGGGGTAGAGGCGGAAAGGTTCGCCGTGGAGGTAGTTGATGGCGGCGTCGCAGAGTTCGCCGAAGTTGTGGGGCAGGATTTTTGCCGAGAGACCCACGGCAATGCCTTCAGCGCCTTGGGCGAGGAGGAGTGGAAACTTCACGGGAAGGCTCACCGGCTCTTTGTTGCGGCCGTCGTAGGAGAGCTTCCATTCTGTGGTCTTGGGGTTGAAGAGTACGTCGAGGGCAAATTTGGAGAGACGCGCTTCGATGTAACGCGGAGCAGCGGCGGAGTCGCCGGTGAGTATGTTACCCCAGTTTCCCTGGCAGTCCACGAGTAGTCCCATCTGTCCGAGCTGTACGAGCGCACCGCCAATGGATGCGTCGCCGTGGGGGTGGAACTGCATGGTGTGTCCCACGATGTTTGCCACCTTGTTGTAGCGTCCGTCGTCGAGTCGCTTCATGGAGTGGAGTATGCGGCGCTGCACGGGTTTGAGTCCGTCGCCCAAGTGGGGCACGGCGCGCTCGAGTATGACGTAGGAGGCATAGTCGAGAAACCAGTTCTGATACATGCCCGTGAGTTGTAGGTTCCCGTCCTTGTCCTTCACGTCTGATGGTTTGTAGTCGGAGTGTGCTTCGCAGGCGTCGTTGGCGTTGTCGGAAGCGTTTTCCGTGTTGTCTTCAGCGTTGGACAGTTGTTCGGGGTCTTTCGGGTCTTTCGTTTCGTCGCTCATCGTGTGGGAATAATATGGGTAGTATGGGTAGTATTAGGTGCGCACTGCGCGTAATTTTGCAAAATTACAAAATTCAGTTTCGGATTTGGATTTTTGAATTGAAAAACGGAGAGAGAATCGTACTGAATGATACTACATTCAGAAATATCATCTAAAAGAAGACAAAGCGATAGTCTCCAGACTTTGCATTTTTAGGGTAGTAACTTATAGACATATCCGATTCTTAATATAGCAATCCGAAACTCCAGAGCGGCAGAATATCGCCATTGGCATATTCTATGTCGTCGCGCACAACGTAGGCATTGTCCACGTCCTTTATCTGTTTGTGGCTTTTCTTAGCACCGCCCACTTCGAAAGTATATTCCCCTATTGTGAAGTCGGAGATTTTGGACGACACGACTTCTTGGTTGAGTCGTGTCTGGTTGTAGAAGAACGTTTCTCGTACGTTGCCCACATTAGCATTTTCGCCAGAAAGGGCATAGACCAAGTTCGGGTTGTCTAGAAAGACCTTTTCTGTTTTTCCTAGTCCTCTCATGCCGCCTGTTTCGTCGCGTAAGAGTCCAATCATTCCGGCTTTTTCCATGTAGAGGAGGTAGGTCGGAATGTCGTTACGGCTCACCTTAATTTCGTTGGCAAGTCCTGTGGCTTCCGGTTTGTACGGCACGCTTGCTGAAATAATGGACAGCATACGGCGCAGCTTTCTTCCCGTTGCGGGCGACATGTTGGCATATTGTGGAATGTCGACTTCCATGGTAAGGCGTATCACCTGTTGTAGCCTTTGCTGAAAATAGCCTTCTTTTGAGAAAGGGTAGTATCCCTCCCTTAAGTAGTGTTGGAAAAGTGGAATGGGGTGGGGCACTCCTTCAATTTCGCTCTTTCCTCCAAGGATGTCTTCAAGTGTTCTTACCGGCGTGTAGATATGATGAAACATTTCCAAATATTCTCTGAAAGACAATCCTTGCATCTCGAAGAGCAAGGCTCTGCGGCTTAAGTCGGCTTCGCCGTCCAAGATGTTGAGAATGGATGAGCCGGTGAAGAATACATGCAGTTCAGGATGTGCATCGTATATCTGTTTGAGTTCTTTTGACCATCCTTCATAGTTGTGCACTTCGTCGATATAGAGCCACTCTCCGCCTTCGCGTACAAATTGGTCGGCGGTTTCAACTAGCGAGTGAGTGGTGAAGTAACTGTGGTCAGTAGAGATGTACAGACTTTTTGCCAATTTTTCTTCACTTTGTTCCTTGATATGTTGCAAAATCAAAGTGGATTTGCCAACGCCTCGTGGCCCCATGAGCCCCGTGAGGCGTGCTTCCCATGGCAATTTGTGGTACATGTAACGTTTGAAGTCGAGCGAAACGAAATTCAACTGTTCTTTCATGTATTGTATGAGTGACTGCTCCATATCTTATTTGCTATCGTGCACCTTCTGAGGTGCAAATTTATAACTAATGTGCACTTTTGAAAGTGCATATCTGTGCTTGATGTGCACTTTCTAAGGTGCAAATATAGTTTTTTGGGAAGATAGAACGTATACCTATTCACCCCAAAATCAGCTTTTCACCCTTTCGCCTTGATGTGTATAGGTATTTCGTCGGCTTCCTTTACGGTTCCGAGCACGAAGATGCTGTGGAGCGACCCGATGCTGTCAATCTCCCCGAGCGTGTTGAGCACAAAGTCTTGGTAGTGGGGCATGTCGCGCACGTAGAGCTTCATGAGGAAGTCGTAGTCGCCCGAGGTGTTGTAACACGACACTACCTCGTCTATGGTCTGCACCGCTTGCATGAATGCCGTGCCTATTTGCTTGTTGTGCTGCTTGAGCCTAACGTTGCAGAGCACTACCATGCCCGTGCCGAGCCGGCGGGCGTCGAGGCGCGCCACGTAGCGACGTATGTAGCCCTCACGCTCAAGGCGCTTTTGGCGTTCGAAGGTGGGGGATGGGGAGAGGTTTACCTCCGCTGCAAGTTCTTTCACCGTGAGTTTGGCGTTGCGCTGCAGCGCACGGAGGATGCGGATGTCCGTTTCGTCGAGAATTTCCATGATTTGGTGTTTTGTGTATTTATGAAAACGCAGAACAATATTCTGTTATACTTGCTAGAGCGCAGCAAAGGTAGGATATTTTCCTTAGTTTTCAAAAATATTTTGCAGCGGTGCGGCAAGCCTATAACTTTGCAACCGAAATCAAAAACAAAAACGAAATATCTTATGTCACAGGTTAACCAACTTCATTCTCCTTTCCGTGCCGACTATGTCGGAAGTTTCCTTCGTCCCGAATCGCTCAAGGCTGCCCGCGCCGAGTGGGTAGCAGGTCACATCACCGATGCTAAACTTCGCGAGGTGGAAGACGCCTGCATCCGCGAACTCGTGGAAAAGCAGATTGCCGCAGGCTATCCCGTAATCACCGACGGCGAATTCCGTCGTTCCTACTGGCATCTCGACTTTATGTGGGGTTTCGAGGGCGTGCGCCACATTGAACTGGACCACGGCTATCAGTTCCAAGGCGAGGAGACTACTAAAGGCTCACTCGAACTTACCGGCAAACTTGGCGGAAAGAACCATCCCTTTGTGGAGCACTACAAGTTCGTCAAGCAGTTTGAACGCGAAGGCGTAGTGGCCAAGCAGACCATTCCCGCTCCGGCACAGTTCTACGCAGAACTTTTCCGTGGCGACAATACGCTCAATACCAAGCGCTTCTACCCCGACACCGAAGAACTCATCCAGGACATCGCCAAGGCTTACCGTCAAGTGATCAGCGACCTTTACGACGCAGGTTGCCGTAACATTCAGCTCGACGACTGTACGTGGGGCATGGTGTGCGACACGGAGTTTTGGGAGAAGATGGTAGGTTCGGCCTACAACGGCAAGCAGCTTCAGGAAGTGTACCTCCGCGTGAACAATCTCTCGCTCGAAGGCCGTCCTGCCGACCTCACCATTACCACCCACGTGTGCCGTGGTAACTACCATTCCACTTGGGCCTCAAAGGGTGCTTACGATTCTGTGGCAGCCTTCCTCTTTGCCCGTGAAAATGTCGACGCGTTCTACTTGGAGTACGACGACGAGCGTTCTGGCGGTTTTGAACCCCTCGCTCTTGTGCCAGAGGACAAGAAGGTGGTGCTCGGACTCATCACCACGAAGCGCCCGCAGCTTGAGGACAAGTCGGCCGTTAAAGCCCGCATTGCCGAAGCCACGAAATACATTCCCCTCGACCGCCTTTGCCTGAGTCCGCAGTGCGGCTTTGCATCGTGCGAAATCGGTAACAAACTCACCGATGCCGAACAGTGGGCCAAGCTCCAACTCGTGCGCGAGATTGCCGAGGAAGTTTGGG
>CAVKJJ010000010.1:43232-69560 GCA_963656685.1 bacterium
TTTTCTAGGGGAACTTTTGGTCCACACTACACTTTTCTAGGGGAACTTTCGAGCTAATACCACATTTTTCTAGGGGAACTTGCTGTTTGTCGGGTGAAATTGTCCTTTTATTTTCCGTATCAGACGCAGTTCTTTTGCGTGATATTTCTGGGCGTAGCACATGGGGCGCGTTTTCTACGTGACAGTGGAGCGCAAAGAAATAAGGCGAAGTAGTGCAGAACTGTTCGTGAGGTATCGGAGACTTCTTCATGCACTTGTGTGTTCATTGGGCACTTTAATATTGTACGCGTATGTACGCGTACGCGCGCGTGCGCGTATACACCGAAGTTTGTGCAACCTGCTGTCACCTGTCACCGGCCTCACGGAGGCTTTTACGTGCTGCGCCGCACATGGGGGCGACGTTTTCAAAACGTCGCGTTCTACACGGCCACTACAATCCCCTCAAAACTAGCGAAAAAACGCTCAAAATTCATTGATTTGCTAATTCGTTGAATATCAATCAACTGCAGTTTCAAAATGAAACCCACGTTTTGAAACAAAAATTCCAAGCCTTGGAATTTAAATTTCAAGGCTTGGAATTTTAATTTCAAGCCTTGGAATTTTTCTGAAACGCGGTGCAAGTGCTTGGGGGTGCAACGCAAGGGGGCGCAGCGCATGGAGGTCACGTCCCTGACGTGACGTTTAGCGCGAAGAAACATGGCGCAGCACGCAAAACCGTCCGTGACGGCGGCAGCACGCAAAAGTCTCTACAAAGCCGTGTAGAGCGTCACGTCGGAGACGTGACCTCCATGCGCTATGCCCCCAAAGGCCGGTGACAGGTGACGGCAGGTTGCACAAACTTTGGTGTATATGCGTGCGCGCGTGAGTCAATGTCCCGTTATGCCGACACATTCAGGGCGTTCGCTGATAAAAAAACACTAAAACGAGGGCGGAAGTGCCCCAAATTGGAAAATGTGCGTATTTTTGCAACTTGATATAGCATGCATCCCAACTGAAGCATATGAAAAAGATTTCCATACGCATACTCCTCCTTGCGCTAGCCGCCTGTCTCTCCTTCGCTGCGTGCGACAGTTCCAGCAGCATCTCCGACTCCGAGAGTTCGTCCGACTGCGCCATCACAGCCGTCACCTTGGGTACACTCTTGCGGACCATCAACACCGTAAGTCCCAACACCGGTGCCGACACCACCTATACAGTCAACGTTACGGGGTCGCTCTACCCCATGTACATCGACCAACTCAACAACCGCATATACAACGCCGACTCACTCCCCGTCGGCACGCAGATAGACAAAGTGGTGTTCAGTACCCTTAAAAGTTCCGGTACGCTCGCCATTCAGAGCCTCTCCACCGGAACCGACACCCTTTTCTCTGCCACCGACTCCACCGACTTTCGCAAAATGCGCGTAGTGCGCGTCTATTCGTCAGACGGTCAGCTCTCGCGTCTCTACGACATGGAAGTCAACGTACACCACGAAGAAGGCGACTCCCTCGTGTGGACCAAAACAGCAGCAGCATCAGCCTCCGACCTTGCCGCCTTCACCAAGAGTCGTTTGCTCAGTGTAGGCACCACCCTCTATGCCTTCGGCGAAAAATCCGACGGCACGGTAAGTCTCGCCCTCGGTTCGAGCGAAAGCGGACAGTTCTCCGCCAGTACCGCCCTGGCCTCTATTGACGGCGCCGCCCTCAACGTGCGCTCCGTGCAACATCTCGGCACCACATTCTATGCCCTTGCCGGCACTTCCCTTGTGCGTTCTGCCGACGGCACAACATGGGAAAAGGTAGGCACCGAAAACCTCGTGGCGCTTGCCGGCGTGAGCGCCGACAGCCTTTATGCCCTTACCGCCGAGGGACACATGGTGGCCACTGCCGACGGTACATCGTGGACCGCGCAGCAGACCGACACCGACGGTGAATGGCCGCTTGCCGACTACGCTACCGCGCTCTGTCCCACCCACACCAACAAGAGCATATCGTCGCTCATCTTTGCCGGCTACTGCACACAGCAGCAAGCCCGCGTGTGGAAACACGACATTGATGCCCAGGGCACCTACACCTTCGCTTGGAACTATCTTCCTCAGACCGAAGAACTTGGTGAAGTGGCATTCCCCACCGTGGCCGATCCTTCGCTCCTCAGCTACGACGACGGACTCGTCCTCGTGGGCCGCACCACGGAAGGTAAAGCCGCCATCTACCGCAGTTCCGACATAGGCCGCACATGGGTCAGCGGCGAATACACCACCCCCGCCATAGCAGCAGCCACCAGTCTTTCCGCCACCGTCGATGCCAACCATTACATATGGATTGTCTGCGGCGGAACGGGCGAAGTGTGGCGCGGACGCATCAACCGTCTTGCCTGGAAAGAAGACAACAAACTCATCTTCAAGAGTCAGCGCCGCTAACAAACGCACTCGCTGAACACGAACCATGCGTTGAAATGTACGAGGCTACAGTAGTTCTTTGAAAAAGCCTTGCAATCTTTATCCAAGTCCTCAATGAACAACCTCTTCCGACATATCACCGCATCGCCAACCGGCAGTCCAAGCGAAGCACGCAAAAGCCTTCGTGAGAGCGCATTTGCACATGTGCATATTCGCACATTAGTCTTGCGTCTCATTTGCATATTTGCATATCTCCCCATTTGCACATTGCTCACCCCAGCCTTTGCCCAGCAAGACGAAGTGGTGTACCGCCTCGAACTCGGTGTCGGCGTGGGCGCAGGTTTCAACGTGACCGACGTGAAAGGCAAAGCCGGACTCAGCGGTTCGCTCATAGCCCGCTTCCCCCTCAACCCCCGCATGGCGGTGAAAACCGAATTGGGCTACATGCAAGTCAAAGGCACCACCGACGGAAAAACGGAATTCTTTCCCGCCAATCCCTCGCAGAGTTCAGCAGAGCGCCTCAGCTACAGCGTGAACAGCGGTCTTTACGACCTCTCAGCCCTCTACGAACTCCACTTCTTGCCCTACGGCTACGAGCGTGGCTACCAGGGCTATTGCCGCCTAGTGCCCTACATACAGGCTGGCTTCGGCCTCCTTTATGGTGCTGCCGGAAAAGCCTTCAGTGCACAGATACCCATCGGCGCCGGCGTGAAATACAAAGTAGGCCCTAGGCTCAACCTCGGACTAGACTGGACCTTCCGCTTCTCCCTCACCGACAAGATAGACGGACTCGAAGCCCCCCTCGGCATCACCTCCAGCGGATTCAGCAACAAGGACCACTACTCCACGCTCCGCCTCACCCTCACTTACGACCTCAATCCGCGTTGCCCCACGTGCAACCGCGACTGAAGTAAACCACATGGGCGGGTGATATCGTTCACCACCTTAATCACTAACCTTCAGGACTTATGCACCAACTCGACAACAACCGCATTCCGAGCCACATCGCCATCATCATGGACGGCAACGGCCGGTGGGCGAAGGCTCGCGGACTCAACCGCAGCATGGGACACCAGCAAGGCGTAGTTGCCGTGCGCGAAATAACCACCGCATGTTCCAATCTGGGCGTGAAATTTCTCACGCTCTACACCTTCAGCACCGAAAACTGGAACCGGCCCGTCGATGAAGTGGCCGCACTCATGACACTCATTCTCCACTCCCTTGAGGAAGAGCTGTTCATGAAAAACAACGTCCGCCTGCGCGTGATTGGCGACATCAGCCGCACACCACAGGAAGTCCAGGAGGCCATCAACGGACTCATTGACCGTACCTCCGTCAATACCGGCATGACACTCGTCATCGCCCTAAGCTACAGTTCGCGTTGGGAAATCACGCAAACCATGCGTAGCCTCGCCCAAGAAGTGAAAGACGGACAACTCTCGCCCGACGACATCGACGAAGCCACCATAAGCCGTCACCTCGCCACCGAGTTTATGCCCGACCCCGAACTCCTCATACGCACCGGAGGCGAACTTCGCCTGAGCAACTACCTCCTCTGGCAGTGCGCCTACTCCGAACTCTACTTCTGCGATACCTACTGGCCCGACTTCCACGAAGCCGAACTCCGCAAAGCCATCCTCGACTACCAGCAGCGCGAGCGTCGTTTCGGAAAGACTAGCGAACAGGTGGCGAAATGATGCTTCGCATAATGTGCAAATATGCAAATGTGCAAATGAAAGATGCATGTCTGCATTATGCATAGGCACTACATTATACGCATTCAGCACCAACATCGACAACTGTATCAGTATCTATAATTTGCACATTCGCTGCACATTAAATAAATATTACAGACTGAACCAGCATACGTCCATTTGCACATTCGCACATTTGCACATTATGCGAAGCATACAGACGCACCAACATCTCCAACTTTACTAGCATTTAAAATTTGCACATTTGCACATCTGCACATTTGCACATCATGCGAAGCATATGAAACATACCGCACGCTTCATGCTCATGCTGCTCTTCGCCCTCACGGCAGCGGCAGCCACAGCACAAACGAACTCACAAAAGGTGGTAAACCCCGACATCACCTACACGTCCGCCCATCCGCGCTACGAACTCGGCGGACTCGTGGTTGAAGGCGCCAAAAACTTCGACGAGGAAATGTTGGCAAACATTTCCGGACTCACCGTAGGCGAAACCTACGAAGTGCCCGGCGCACAAATAGCCGAAGCAGTGCGTCGCTACTGGGCGCAGAAACTCTTCTCCAATGTCGAAATCACCGCCGACAGCATCGTGGGCAACAAAATATATCTCCACGTGCACCTCACACCGCAACCCCGCATCTCAAGTATCAATTACAGCGGCGTGAAAAAGTCTGAGCGTGAGGACTGCGAGAAGATTGCCGGACTCCAGGTCGGCAACCAAATCAACACCGACGTGGCCGACCGCGCCAAACACTTCATCAAGAAACACTTTGAGGACAAAGGCTTCAAAAACTGCGAAGTCGACATCGTACAGCGCGAAGACGTCACCGGCGACAACCGTGTGATTCTCGACGTGAACATAAACAAGAACGAGAAAATCAAAGTACGCAAAATCTACATCAGCGGCGTTGACAAGAAATACGTGGGCAAACTCAAGAAAGCCATGAAGAAGACCCACGAGAAGAGTTTCGTCAACATGCTCCGTTCCAAAAAGTTCCTTCCCGAAAAATACGCTGAGGACAAAGACCTCGTCATCGACAAACTCAACTCTTGGGGCTACCGCGACGCCCTCGTGCTGAGCGACAGCGTGGAAACCCTCGATGAAAAGCACGTCAACATCTACCTCAATCTCAACCAAGGACAGAAATACTACCTCCGCAACATCTCGTGGGTGGGCAACACCGTCTACAACTCCGACGTGCTCCAGCGCGTGCTGCAGATGAAAGACGGCGACGTCTACAACCAGCGCCTCCTCAACAAGCGCCTCCGCGAGGACGACGACGCCATCGGTAACCTCTACTACAACAACGGTTACGTGTTCTACAACCTCGACCCCGTAGAAATCAACGTCGACGGCGACTCCATCGACCTCGAAATGCGCATCAGCGAAGGACGCCAGGCCACCTTCAACCACATCCGCATAGCCGGCAACGACCGCGTATACGAAAACGTAGTGCGCCGCGAGCTCCGCACCAAACCCGGCGACCTCTTCTCCATGGATGCCATCAAGCGTTCCGTTCAAGACCTCGCACAGATGAACCAATTCGACCCCGAAGCACTTCAGAGTCAGCTCTTCCAGAACATCAAGCCCGACCAGGCCAGCGGAACCGTCGACATGACCTACCCCCTCACCACCAAAGGCGGCGACCAGATAGAACTCTCCGCCGGTTGGGGACAGACCGGTATCGTGGGCCGTGTAGGACTCAAGTTCACCAACTTCTCCGTACAAAGCCTCTTCAACAAAGGCAAGAAGCGTGCAGGCTTCATCCCCCAGGGCGACGGACAGACCCTCTCCCTCCAAGTCTCCACCAACGGTACTTACTATCAGAACTACTCCCTCTCTTTCCTCGAACCCTGGCTCGGCGGAAAGCGCCCCAACCAGCTCAGCTTCTCCATCTACTACAGCAAGCAGAGCGACATCAACTCCAACTACTACAATTCTAGTTACTACAACAGCATGTACAACCTCATGTACGGCTACGGCAGCAACTCGAGCTACTACAACTACTCCAACTATTACGATCCCGACAAATACGTGAAAATGCTCGGCGTGAGCCTTGGTTTCGGTAAGCGTCTCCGCTGGCCCGACGACTACTTCACCTTCATGGCCGAACTCTCCTACACGCGCTACATGCTCAAGTCGTGGCAGTACTTCCTCATCACCGACGGTAACTGCAACAACATCAACCTCACACTCTCCTTGCAGCGCAACTCCACCGACCATCCCTTCTATCCCCGCCGCGGTTCAGAGTTCCTCTTCTCCGTCACCGCTACACCCCCTTACTCCCTTTGGGACGGCCGCGACTACAAGAACCTCGCCACCAACTACCGCAGCTCAAGCTATCAGCGCGAGGCACAGGAAAAGTACCGCTGGATTGAATACAACAAGTGGAAATTCAAGTTCCGCAACTTCACCGCACTCACTAGCGCCGTAAAAGCCCCCGTGCTCATGACCCGCTTCGAGTTCGGTATACTCGGTAGCTACAACAAGTACAAGAAGTCGCCCTTCGAAACCTTCTACGTCGGCGGCGACGGTATGTCAGGCTACTCCTCAGGCTACGCCACCGAGACCATCGGCCTCCGCGGTTACGACAACGGTTCGCTCGCCGGCAACACCACAGGCGACGCCTACGCCTACAGCCGTATGACACTCGAACTCCGCTACCCGCTCATGCTCGAAACCTCCACCTCGCTCTATGCCCTAGCCTTCGTTGAAGGCGGTAACGCATGGGAGAACATCAAGGACTTCAACCCCTTCCACATGAAGCGTTCCGCCGGTGTCGGCGTGCGCATCCTCCTCCCCATGGTAGGACTTATGGGCGTCGACTGGGCATACGGTTTCCAGAAAACAATCAACGGCACCAAAGCCGGCGGTTCACAGTTCCACTTCATCATCGGTCAGGAATTCTAAACAACCTATGGGGCGACGTTTCCTAAACGTCGTGCTCTACACGGCTGCCACCTTACACAATCCAAAGGTGCGACTCGTGCAAAAAAAAACTAAGGCCCCTGTGCAATAAAAGGCACGCTCCGCAGTTATTCACATAAAGCGCGGAGCCATAGCCCAACGCACAAACAAAGAATAAAAAACACAAGATGAAGAAGACACTCCTCCTCATGCTCCTCCTCGCAGCCACCTTCTGCGGAGCAAAAGCACAAAAGTTCGCACTCGTCGACATGGAATACATCATGAGCAACATTCCCGCCTACGAGCGTGCCAACGAACAGCTCAACCAAACCTCCAAAGCCTGGCAAGCCGAAGTGGAAGCACTCAACACCGCAGCGCAGACACTCTACAAAAACTACCAGAACGAGAGCGTGTTCCTCTCCGACGCACAAAAGAAAGAGCGCGAACAAGCCATCGTGAACAAAGAAAAAGAAGCCTCCGACCTCAAGAAGAAATACTTCGGTCCCGAAGGCGAACTCTACAAAAAGCGCCAAAGCCTCATTGAGCCCATACAGGACGAAATCTACACCGCAGTAAAAAGCATAGCCACCGCCAAAGGCTTCCAGCTCATCCTCGACCGCGCTTCCGACAACGGCATCATCTTCGCATCGCCCAGCATAGACATCAGCAACGAGGTACTCGCAAAACTTGGCTATTCCAATTAAATCACATACCTTTGCACACATGCCGTGAGTGATGCCCGCAACTGCGTGAAACACAGCAGTTACATGCCGGTTACACATATCGCCTTAGAATACAAACACAACATTCAATACACCAATGTTCAAAAGATTATTGATGCTGGTGCTCTTCGTAGCACCTCTGAGCCTCTGCGCTCAAAAGTTCGCCCACTTCGACTACGCCTCCATCATCCAGGCAATGCCTGAGTATAAAAAGGCACAGACCGAACTCGAAACCCTCGGCAAGCAGTACCAGAGCGAACTCGAAAACATGCAGAAAGAACTGCAGACCAAGGCAGAGCAATACCAGAAGAGCGATGCCGCTGCCGACACGCCCCAGAACATGAAAGACCGTCACAACACGGAACTTCAGGAACTCTACCAGCGCCTTCAGCAGGCTCAGCAGGACAACAGCGAAGCCTTCCAGAAAGCACAGCAGGACAAGATGCAACCCATCTCACAGAAAGTGATGGACGCTGTCAACTCCCTTGCCAAGGCCAACGGCTACGTATACGTAATGGACAAAAACGCCGCACAGACTGCCGGCATCGTCATCAACGAATCGCTCAGCACCGACATCACCGCACAGGTGAAGTCAAGCCTCGGCATCTCTGCTGCAGCTACGAAATAAATTCTTTGCCCAACCTCCGCAAGGTTTGACAAAACAGAATCCCTAAACGGCACAAAGCCCGCTCTCCACATAGAGACCACGGCTTTGTGCCGTTTTTTGCATTAGTGATTTCTGGCCGAAATGTTTGTAATGCAAATAATCCTTCGTATATTTGCAACGTCAGTCCTCGCCAAGCCTCTTAACAATGCTCAAATCGTGCGGGGCGTTTTTGTTTATATACATAGTAGTATGGCTAATCTTATTCCGTTCCCAAAACGGTTCGAACCTTCTGAAAACCTTGTTGATTTGCTTATGTCGCGAGGCTTACATATTTGTAAAAGGAATAAAGCCATACAGTGCCTTGATAATGTCGGTTATTATAGACTGTCTGCTTATATGTATCCGTTGTTGAAGATGCCAAAGACCGCGCATCTATACAAGAATGGAGCTACGTTCGAGAAAGTGATGATGCTTTATCGCTTTGACAAGAAGCTGCGACTGCTCATCTTTAATGAGATAGAAAAGATTGAAATCGCTATCAGATCAGCAGTTATGCAAATTCCAGCAGATATAATTGGCAACCCTTTTTGGCTTACAGACTCAACTAATTTCTTAGATAGCTCTAAGTTTAACGATACTATGCAAGCCATATCCAAAGAATATGGCAAATCCAAGGAAGAGTTTATCCTTCATTACAAGCATACTTACTGCGAGCCTTATCCACCTTCTTGGATTTTAGGTGAGTTGCTTACTATCGGGAATGTCAACGCAGTTTATCGCAACATCAAGCAAAATCGCATACGCAAACGAATAGCAAAACGTTTTGGATTGCCTATCAATGTGTTTGAATCGTGGCTTACAGTTCTTGCTGTCACTCGCAATGCTTGTGGACATCATGCCAGGGTATGGAACAAACAAAATGCGATTCAGCCGGCCCTGCTAAATTGCCCGGTCGGTGCATGGATTACGTTGCCTACTGATACTAAACGTACTTACTTTGACTTATGTATCGTCAAGTATCTCCTTAACGTCATATCTCCCAATAATGAAATGCGATCAAAACTTACATGGTTATTTATTCGCTTTCCAGAAATAGATTTAAAGGCTCTCGGATTTCCGAAAGGATGGGAGATGGAGCCGCTGTGGAAACAATAGGTAGGTTAAAGGCAAAATAGTCCTTTTTTGACTTTTGTACTGATAGTCATTTCTTGCTGTCTATATATACCGAAGCGGATGCTTCACCACAATAGTCTACTACGCTGCAAATTCTTATACTCTCGATTTCTCAGACAAAGAAGTAAAAGAAGATATGTCTGACTGGCAAGAAGCATGACCGCCCGTCAACGACATGTCCTTACAAACAGATACACAATGATTCAACTCGAAAACATACACAAGTCCTTCGGCAAACTCGAAGTGCTCAAAGGCATATCCCTTCACATAGCACCACGCGAAGTGGTCAGCATCGTAGGCCCCAGCGGAGCCGGTAAAACCACCCTCTTGCAGATAATGGGCACACTCTACCGCCCCGACCAGGGCACACTCCACATAGCGGGCGAAGACGTGTTACGCCTCAAGGGCGCAAAGCTCTCGCAGTTCCGCTGCGAACACCTCGGCTTCGTCTTCCAGTTCCACCAGCTCCTTCCCGAATTCTCCGCTTTGGAAAACGTCATGATTCCCGCACTCATCGCCTGCCGAAAAGAGAGCGAGGCAAAGACAAAAGCAAAGGAACTCCTCGACTTTCTCGGCCTTGCCGACCGCGCTGACCATCGTCCCGCACAACTCTCCGGAGGCGAAAAGCAGCGCGTAGCCGTGGCACGCGCACTCATCAACCGTCCCGACGTGATCTTTGCCGATGAACCCTCCGGTTCGCTCGACTCGCACAACAAGGAAGAACTCCACAAACTCTTCTTCCGCCTGCGCGACGAGATGGACCAGACTTTCGTCATCGTCACCCACGACGAACACCTCGCCACCCTCACCGACCGCACCATACACCTCACCGACGGTCTCATCGACAACGTCACCGCAGCCGAAAACGTGTAAGGCGCACCTCATTCCCCAATTCGCACATTCGCACATCTGCACATTTGCACATTTGCACATTGATTCCTCCCATGTCCATCCAAATAAAACTCGGAGACTACAACACCCTCCGCATCACCCGATTCACAGACCACGGCGCCTACCTCGACGGAGGCGACGCCGGAGAAATACTCATGCCCAAAGCCTACGTGCGACGCGAGATGCGCCCCGGCACAGAAGTCAACGTCTTCGTCTACCTCGACCAGAGCGAACGCCTCGTAGGCACCTTCGAAACCCCGCGGGCACGCGTCGGCGACTTCGCCTTTCTCCGCGTGGCATGGGTCAACGAGTACGGCGCATTCCTCGACTGGGGACTTATGAAGGACCTCTTCGTGCCCTTCCGCGAACAGAAAATGCCCATGCAGCAGGACCGTTCGTATCTCGTACACATTCACATCGACGAAGAAACCCACCGCCTTGTGGCCTCTGCCAAAGTGGAACGCTACCTCCAGCCCGCCAAGACCAGCGACTATCACCGCGGACAGGAAGTGGAAATCATCATTCAGCAGAAAACGCCCCTCGGCTTCAAAGTCATCGCCGACAATCGCTGTCCCGGACTCATCTACGACAATCAGATATTCCAGACCGAACCGCACGCCGGCGACGTCTACAACGCCACCATCGTCAACATACGTCCCGACGGAAAACTCGATCTCTCGCTCCAGCGCATCGGCAAAGGACGCTTCCGCGACTTCGCCGACCAACTCCTTGAAGAACTGCGCAACGAGCCTACCCACCATCTTCCCTACGGCGACCACAGCACACCCGATGACATTCGCGAACGTTTCGGCGTGAGCAAGAAAACTTTCAAGCGCGCAGTGGGAACCTTGTATAAAAAAGGTTCCATAATCCCCTCCGATGACGGAATTGCTCTTAATGAAGGTTAAATATAGGGGGGGGGTAATCGGAGAAACCGCCAAAAACACTTTGCAAAAGTTGTAGGTTTCCTTGATAAGTCGTACTTTTGTAGTGGATAAAAGCTGAGAGAAAACAAGAGAACAGAAGAGAGGCTTTCAGCTAGAGTCCGAACAATAGAAAAACGCCGAGAACAGCCAGAGAATATATAGAACAAACGTTCAGCCCTCGGGCTAAGTATATCCAAACCATATTGTAATAGGTTTGCCAATGGCAACGTATCGGTGTAACAACGAATACGATAGTTTTTTCATCTCTATATAAGTTCTGTGAGGCAACTGTGCGTCGCGACGACGCGTGGTTGCCATTTTTTTTGTTTTCAGCCTTTAAGCGTCCCCCAAGCATTATTGCTAACTTTGCACTTCAAACCATTCCATCCGTCCATTCATGAACCGCATATTTACCTCTCTCCTTTTCCTTTCAGTCGTTGTTCTTCACGTGGCAGTAGCCTCCACGCATACCCTCGCTCCTATGTCGGCGGCACACCGCACACACGTTGCGGAAGTTGATAGCCTTATCAGCGACACCGCCTCCGTCGACACACTCGCTGCCGACAGCCTCATGGACGAAACAATCGACACCACTCCGCTCCCCCAGCGTCTGGAGAAACTTCTCGACAACGACATATTTGAACGTACGCAGGTAGGCATCTATGTCTACGACCTCACAGCCGACAGCCTTGTCTTCGCCTACCACGAAAAGCAATGCATGCGACCTGCGTCCAACGAGAAACTCGTCACCGCCATCACCGCCCTCCACACCCTCGGCACCGACTATCACTACCGCACCACACTTTATGCCGACACCGCCGTGGTGGATTCCACCCTTCAGGGCAATCTCTACGTTCGCGCTGGCTACGATCCTCTTATCGACGCCGAGGACCTTCGCGCGTTCGCCGATTCCCTCAAAGCACGCGGCATATACCGCATAACAGGCGAACTGCGTACCGACCTTTCCTTTAAAGACGACAAACGCCTCGGTTGGGGATGGTGCTGGGACGATGACGAAGTGCCCCTCACTCCGCTCCTTTACCGCAACCGCGACACCTTTAACGAAGCTTTCCGCAACACACTTCGCCATGAAGGAATAGAGTGGGGCGGCAGCGTGACGGAAGGACGCGTATCCGCTTCGGCACAAAGCGTCTGCACACGCACCCACACCATAGACCAATTGTTGCTGCCCATGATGAAAAATAGCAACAACTCCATGGCAGAGTCGCTATTCTATCAAATTGCTGCGAAAAACAATTCCCAGCCCGCCACACGCAAGCGCGCCGCACAACACGTCAGCACCCTCATATCTTCGCTCGGACTGCAGCCCGACCATTACCAGATTGCCGACGGCTCCGGACTCTCGCTCTACAACTACCTTACGCCCGAACTCCTCGGTCGTCTTCTGCGTTACGCCTACAGCGACAATGCCATCTATCGCCATCTTCTTCCCTCCCTTCCCATCGCCGGCGAAGACGGCACCTTGCGCAAACGTATGCGCGGCACTTCGGCTAAGGGAAACGTCAAGGCCAAAACCGGCACGGTGGAAGGCGTGAGCACCCTTTCCGGCTACTGCACCGCCCGCAACGGCAACACACTTTGTTTCAGCATTATGAACAACGGACTGCGCTACACTTCCACCGGCCGCAACTTCCAGGACCGCGTCTGCCGCGCGCTCACCCGCTGAGCCTCACGGAGGTTTTACTTGATTATCTATATTTGCTGCGGATTTTCAATGAAAATCCGCAGTAGTGTTGAGGATTTTCAATGAAAATCCGCAGTTCAAAATGGGAAAATGTAGTCTATTGCATCCTGTATATGTCATATAGTCAAAGCGTTGGATTGTAGTATATTCCTGTTTGTGAAAATGGACGGCGTAGAATGCCTCTACGTGCTAGATTTCTTTAAGCGCCTTTGGAGCAAAACCGAGCCATTATTGTAGTCGCTCAGTTTTGCATTTGCCCATTTGCTCATTCTTACCCGAAAATTTATTACCTTTGCACACAACCGCCCTTGCGCACAAAAGCATGACGTGGCAGTTCGTGTGAGCAACTACGCACCAACAGGCCACGGCAAAGCCGGCAAAAGGACGATAGCACAATTTCATTTATGGGTAAAATCATCGCATTAGCCAACCAAAAAGGTGGAGTGGGAAAAACCACCACTTCAATGAACCTTGCCGCTTCGCTCGCCACACTCGAAAAACGGGTGTTGCTCATCGATGCCGACTCGCAGGCCAATGCCTCGTCGGGACTCGGCGTGGACCTCAGCAAGGTGGAATGCTCCATCTACGAATGTGTCATCAACGGAGTGGACATCCACGAAGCCATCTACACTACAGATATCGATCGGCTCGACGTCGTCCCTTCCAATATCAACCTCGTGGGCGCTGAAGTTGAAATGCTGCGTTTCGAGGGGCGCGAATTTATCCTCAAACGCCTCCTCGCTGCGGTCGACAAAGAGTACGACTACATACTTATAGACTGCTCCCCCTCCCTCGGACTCATCACCGTCAATGCCTTGACGGCCGCCAACTCCGTCATCATTCCCGTGCAGTGCGAATATTTTGCCCTCGAAGGCATCAGCAAGCTGCTCAACACCATAAAGATTGTAAAGAAGAAACTCAACCCCGCGCTCGAGATTGAAGGCTTCCTCCTCACCATGTACGACTCGCGCCTCCGCCTCGCCAACCAAATCTACGACGAAGTGAAGCGCCATTTCCAGGAACTCGTGTTCAAGACCATCATCCAGCGCAACGTAAAACTCTCCGAAGCTCCTAGCCACGGACTTCCCGCCATACTCTACGACGCCGAATCGACAGGCGCCAAGAACCACCTCGCATTGGCACGCGAAATCATCAGCAAAAACGAATAAAGAATGCCTCCACACAAAAAATTCCAAGCTCTGGGACGCGGACTCGACGCCCTCATCTCCACTGAAGAAGAAGTCCACACCAGCGGTTCTTCCAGCATCAACGAAGTGGCGGTGTTCAAGATAAAAGCCAATCCCAACCAGCCCCGCCGCGAATTCTCACCCGAAGCGCTGCAGGAACTGGCAGAGAGCATACGCCAAATAGGTATCATACAGCCCATCACGCTCCGTCTCATGGAAGACGGCACGTACCAGATTATTGCTGGCGAACGCCGATGGAGAGCCTCGCAGATGGCAGGGCTTACCACCATACCCGCCTATGTGCGCACGGCCGACGACGAGAATATGATGCAGATGGCGCTTGTGGAGAACATCCAACGCGAGGACCTCAACGCCATCGAAATAGCCCTCGCCTACCAGAGCCTCATAGAGCAGTACCATCTCACGCAGGACAAGCTCTCCGAAAAGGTAGGTAAGAACCGTGCAACCATTGCCAACTATCTCCGCCTTCTCAAGCTTCCCGCCCAAGTGCAGGTGGCGCTCCAGAACAAAGAAATAGACCAAGGTCATGCACGCGCCCTCCTTGGACTCGACAAGCCTTCGCTCCAGGTAAAGCTCTTCAACGAAATCAAGGAAAAAGGCTACTCCGTACGCCAAGTTGAAGAGATGGTAAAAGCGCTCAACAACGGCGAGACGCTCCGCAGCGGACGTCACAAACTCACCAATGCCGCCAAGCGTCTTCCCGAAGAGTACAACGAGTTGCGAAGCCGCCTCTCCGACGTGTTCAAAACAAAAGTGCAGATGACCTGCTCGCAGCAAGGAAAGGGAAAGATAAGCATTCCCTTCGCTTCCGAAGAAGAGCTTGAACGCATCATCGCCCTTTTCGACAAAATATAAGTGGAGCGAAAATAGCCCCGCAATCCACTGGCAAACATTTTAAGTTCATTCATGAACTTCAGCAAGATAATCCTCGGCACAGCCCTTGTGGCGCTCATGTCCGCAGTGAAGGCACATGCCTCATACGCCGTAGAAGTCGGAGCCTCAGATGGGGTTTCGGCTTTGCCCGTTTTTACCGACAAGAGTGCCGAAGACTTATTCTTTTGCTCCGAAACCCCGTGTGCTACAGCCTTTTGTCAGACTGATACCGTGGCTCCGAAGCAAAAAGCAGACAAGACGAACGGTGCTGCTGACGTGCCGCAGTCTGAACTCTCCGATCCCGAATCGCAACAACCCCGAACGGATGTGGCGCAAACGCCGGCCGACACTGCACGCCTTTCCTTGGCAGTCGACTCCATCGCAAAAAAGATTGGCAAACCGGCATTCAAGAAGGCCAACTTTAAGCCCGACCCCAAACGCGCGCTTTGGCTTTCCCTCGTCCTGCCCGGAGCTGGACAAATCTATAACCGAAAGTTTTGGAAACTTCCCTTCATCTACGGCGGATTCCTCGGTTGTGCCTACGCACTCATGTGGAACCAGCAGATGTATCGCGACTACTCGCAGGCCTATCTCGACATCATGGACGACGACCCCAACACCACGTCCTATCTCGACATGCTGCCCCCGCGCTACGACATCAGCGGACGCGAAGAGCAGTTCAAGTCGCTCTTCAAGCGTAAGAAGGACTACTACCGCCGCTATCGCGACCTCTCAGCCTTCTGCTTCATCGGCGTGTATCTGCTCTCCGTCATAGACGCCTATGTCGATGCCCAACTCTCAGAGTTCGACATCACCCCCGACCTCAGCATGAGCGTGCAGCCTGCTGTCATCGGCAACCCGCAAACCATCAGCGGACGCTCTTCCTCGGCCTACGGCATAGGGTGCAGCCTCCACTTCTGAACCTTCCAATAATTATTCCCGACAGAAATCCCCATTAACCTGCAAGCAAACGTTGCGACGAAATACGAAAAGTCGCTACGTCCAGGTTACTTCCGACGAAAACCATACATGAAAAGATTAAGAACGCTTCTTCTCGCCCTCGCTGCAAGTTTCTCGCTTGCCACCACGGCACAAGTAGACAATACGGACCACATCACCGTTCACGACGACCAAACCGGACGCGACGAAGTCATTGACCTCCCCGAAGGCATGACCGTCAGCTCCGATTCTCTCCTTCAGGACTGGATGGGCAAAAAATATCTCTACCCTGACACCACCTGTGCCAATCCTGACTACAATCCCACCTTCACCCCCGAAGAATATCAAGACCGTCTGCGCCGTCTGCCCGTAGTTATGGAAATGCCCTACAACAGCGTGGTGCAGAAATTCATCGATCAGTACAGTGGTCGCCTTCGCCGTTCCGTTTCCTATATGCTCGGAGCCGGCAACTTCTACATCCCCATGTTCGAAGAAGCACTCGACTACTACGGCTTGCCCCTCGAGCTCAAATATCTGCCCGTTATTGAGTCGGCTCTCGACCCCAAGGCACGCAGTCATGCCGGAGCTGCCGGACTTTGGCAATTCATGCTCGCCACGGCAAAACGCTACGGACTCAAAGTGAACAGTCGCGTTGACGAGCGTTGCCATCCGCAGAAATCCACCTGGGCTGCTGCGCAGTATCTCAACGACCTCTACAAAATCTACGGCGACTGGAGTCTTGTGATTGCAGCCTACAACTGCGGACCCTCCACTGTGAACAAAGCCATCCACCGCGCTGGAGGCACGCGCGACTATTGGGCCATCTATCCCTATCTGCCCAGCGAAACGCGCGGCTACGTGCCCGCCTTCATTGCTGCAAACTACATCATGAACTACTACTGCGAGCACAACATCTGCCCGATGAAGACGAAATATCCCGTCACCACCGACACCGTGCTCGTAAGCCGCGACCTTCACATCGACCAAGTTGCCGAACTTTGCGGCGTGGACCAGGCCGACATCCGTGCACTCAATCCCCAATACCGCACCGACGTCATCCCTGGCAGCAGCGAACCCATGAGCCTTTGTCTGCCAACGGACAAACTCACCACCTTCATCGATCTCAAGGACTCCGTATATAACTACAAGGCCGAAGAACTCTTCACCCGCCGCACGAAAGTCGACGTCGACGAGTCGCTCGACAATCGCAGCGTAGCCTCGCGCCATCGCTCATCATCCTCTACCGCCACACGTTCTTCTTCAACGAAGCAAAGCAGCCGCTCTGCCAAGAAGGCAAAGAAAGAGAAAGTGAAAAACGTGAGCATCAAGCAAGGCGACACCTTGAGCGACATTGCCAAACGCAACGGCACGACGGTGGAGAAACTCCGCAAACTCAACAATATCAAGGGCAGCAACATACGCGCCGGAAAGAAAATCCGCGTCAAGTAACTGCGCTGCACCGCCCGCAAAAGACAGAAGAGTTTCCGGAAAATACAAACCCATTTGGTAGCTCCCTTTCGGAGCAACCATTTTTATCCACGACAATCAAGGAGGAATAGCCATGACTGACACTACCAACAATAAAGTGCTCTCCCCACAGGAAATAAAGGACGAGGAGATGATCAATGCTGCGTTCCAGCACCTGCTCGACACTTATCTCGCCTCCAACCACCGGCGTAAAGTCGACATCATCACCAAGGCGTTCAACTTTGCCAAGCAGGCACACAAAGGAGTGCGCCGTCGCTCTGGCGAGCCCTATATTCTCCACCCCATTGCCGTGGCGCAGATAGCTTGTGGCGAAATCGGACTCGGTTCGACCTCCATCTGTGCGGCGCTCCTCCACGACGTGGAAGAAGACACCGACTACACCAACGAGGACCTCAGCAACCTCTTCGGGCAGAAGGTGGCCAACATCGTAGAAGGCGTTACCAAAATTTCCGGTGGCATATTTGGCGACCGCGCTTCGCTTCAGGCCGAAACGTTCAAGAAACTCCTCCTGATGATGAGCGACGACATCCGCGTCATCCTCATCAAGATAAGCGACCGCCTGCACAACATGCGCACGCTCTCCAGCATGCCCGCTTCCAAGCAATACAAGATTGCAGGCGAAACGCTCTACATCTTCGCTCCGCTCGCCGACCGCCTCGGACTCAACAAGATAAAGACGGAACTCGAAGACCTCAGCTTCAAATACGAGCATCCCGAAGAGTACCAAAAGATACTCGACAAACTTGCCGACTCGCAGATGGAGCGCGACGACTCCATAGCCAAATTCACTCCCGCCATCCGCGAGAAGCTCGACCAGATGGGAGTAAAATATACCATCAAAGCCCGCATCAAGAGTCCATACTCCATTTGGTCCAAGATGCAGAAAAAGCACATACCTTTTGAGGAAGTCTTCGACATCCTCGCCATACGAATCGTATTTACCCCCGCCGACCGGGCACACGAGAAGGACGAGTGTTTCCGAATCTATTCCGCACTCACTGAAATCTACACACCGCATCCCACACGTTTCCGCGACTGGCTCTCCAATCCCAAGACAAACGGCTACCAAGCACTCCACAACACCTTCATGTCCAAACAGGGCAAATGGATAGAAGTGCAAATCCGTTCCGACCGCATGGACGACATAGCCGAAGTAGGTTTTGCCGCACATTGGAAATATAAGGACAAGGACGCCGAATACGACGACACCGAACTCGACCGTTGGCTCAATACCATCAAGGAAATCCTCGACGATCCCCAGCCCGATACGCTCGACCTCCTCGACAACATCAAGCTCAACCTCTATTCCTCCGAAATCATGGTCTTCACCCCCAAGGGCGAACTCAAGACCATGCCCATGGACTCCACCGCACTCGACTTTGCCTACTCCATCCACTCCGTGCTCGGTTCCCACTGTTTCGGAGCAAAGGTCAACCACCGTCTCGTGCCCCTCAGCTACAAGCTCCGAAGCGGCGACCAAGTGGAGATTCTAACTTCCAGAACCCAACACGTGCAGCCCGAATGGCTCAACTTTGCTACCACAGCGAAGGCACGCGCAAAGATACAGGCTGTATTACGCCGCGAATCGCGCGAAAAGCAGAAGCGCGGTGAGGAAATATGGCGCACGTTCCTCATCAGCCACAATCTGCCCTACGACCCCTCTGCGGCCGACAAGATGCGCCGCCACCTCAACATACTCTCCCTCGAAGAGTTCTTCTGCAACCTGGGCAGCGACAAAACGAAACTGACCGAAGCCGACGCCGAGTTCCTTCGCGGACACGACGAGAAGAAAGGTTGGCGTCGCTTCCTCTCTTCCTTTATGGGCAAGAGCAACGGATCGGGGAGTGCCGCACACACTCCTGTCGATGCCGACTTCGTGAAGAACATCAACCGCAAGGAAACCCTCGTCCTCGACGAAGAGACGCTGCAGAAGTGCGAATTTCCGCAATGTTGCGCGCCTATCCCTGGCGACGACGTGATGGGCTACATCACCAACGACGGCGTGCTGGAGATTCACAAGCGTGCCTGCGAAACAGCCGTGAAACTCAAAACGCGCTACGGAAACAACATCGTGGCTTGTCGTTGGGACACCCACAAAGTGCAGCTTTTCGACGTAAGCATCGAAGTGCATGGCGTCGACTCACAGGGTGTTCTCTATGCCATTGCCGATGTGCTTCACAAACTCTCGCACTTCACCGTGAAACGCATTACGCTCGATACCAACGACGGCATATTTGACGGACAACTCGTCATCTCCGTTTACGACACCGACGACGTGATGAACATCTGCAACCAACTCAAACAAATCGAAAACGTGACGCGTGCCGTTAGAGTATAACGTCCGCAGTATCAATTTACTACCGCTGCATAATGTACATAACGCATTATTTGGCGGCAGTTTTTTTTGAACATGGCTTATGGACGTGCAGCCTGCCGTGTAGAGCGTCACGTCGGAGACGTGACCCCCATGCGTTGCACCTCTCCTTGCGTTGCACCTCTCCTTGCGTCGCATCTCTCCATGTGTTGCACCTTCATGCGTTGTACCTCTCCATGTGTTGCACCTTCATGCGTTGTACCTCCCATGCGCTAACGCATTCAAACACGAAGCAAACACGAGCTTAGCGTGGCGCAAAGGTAACAAGCCATTTTTCCTATTTCCAAATTTTTCGTTGAGCTAATGTGTCAGTACTGGTGTCAAACTCCAGCGTATTGACACATTACTTTTTACTTTCCGAAATGCTCATTTCTTGTCTTTGCTTCAATAAGTTATCAACACGTCACTTCGCTAAAATACGCCCAAAATCGTAACAAAAAAACTGCACGTAAATATGCGCTCATACACGCCTCGCACATCACGCGCGCGTGTATACACCAAAGTTTGTGCAAACTGCCGTCACCTGTCACCCCCGCAGGGGGCTTTGCGTGCTGGCGCCTCATGTGGGGCTTTTGCGTGCTGCGCCCTCCATGGGGGCGAGGTTTTCAAAACCTCGCGCTCTACACGGCCTCTAGAATAAAAAACAAGTAGAACGGCCTCGCACGTTTCACAACACTACGTTACAAAAGTTTTGTTCTATTAAGCATTTGTTGTCACCCACGGCTGTGACCGATTTTTATACCCTCTGACGAATTATTACCCCTTGTGGAAATTTTGCTGTCACCCTTATCAAAATGCAGAACCCTCAGAATATGAGAAAGATAAGTTCGTTTTTCGGCGCACGGGTGACAGGTGAAGGTAGAATGTAGAAACTACGGTGAAGCGCGCACGCGCGCGTACGCGAGGCAGCGGTAGCGTACCGAAATATCAAAGCGGCAGAAGATGTAAATGTTTGCAAAAATTGGCCTCCTATGCCAACGTGTTGGCATAGGAGGAAATTTACGCTTTCTATGGGGGTGAGGTTTTCAAAACCTCACGCTCTACACGATGTAAGAAGGCGCAGCCTCGTAAAAGTCTCCGTGAGGCCGTGTAGAGCGCGACGTTTTGAAAACGTCGCCCCCATAGAAGGCGAAAAGGCCGCTTAAAGTAGAAGCGTGAATGTTATTAAAAAACTTTCTACGAGCCCAACGTGTTGGGCTCGCAGATAATTCAAATTTGCTGCCGTCGCGTATGGTTTTGCGCCCCCATAGAAGGCCCCCTAGGCTGCTTAAAGTAGAAACGTGAATGTTTGCAAACAACAATCTACAAGCTCAACGTGTTGAGTAAGGCGCAAATTTTTACAAGTTGCCCGAAAGTTTCGAGAATCTGCCGCATCGCTTCACCTTCCTGCCTTAATTTTTTGTATTTTTGCAAAATAGAGATATTGCGCTGGGAAAGCGCAGTGATAGTTAACGAAAATAGCTACAAACAAGAAAATAACCACGCACAGATATGTACAACATCTTTTTCCCCCATGCTTTAAAGAAAGGCGGATGGCACACGAAGCTCCTTCCGCTCTTTGCTTTGCTGCTCTTTGCCGGCACATTGCCCGTGCGGGCAGACGAGACTGCACGCCAGAAAGACGCTGACGGCTACTACCGCCTTGAGACGGCACAAGACCTCCAGTGGTTTGCCGACCTCGTCTACGACGGCGACTACCGCGTGTGCGCCCGACTCTATGCCGACATCGACCTCTCCACGCTCGCCGACGCCTGCTGGCGACCCATCGGCGGCGTTCAACCCGGTTACACGCGGCTCGGTCACGTGTTCAAAGGCAAGTTTGACGGACAGAACCACGTCATCAAGGGACTGAAGATTCGCCCTTTCTCCGAGACGGGACTCTTTGGTCGCACCGACAGTGCCACCATCGAGAACGTCATTGTCGAGAAAGCCGAGTTGGCCGACACCGTCATCTCGCTCGACTACAGCAAGAACTCCAAGAACATCTACGGTCAGCAGATGGCAGTCATCGTGGGTAACGCCTCGTGCACCACCGTACGCAACTGCCACGTGCGCAACGCCATGCTCACCCCCATCTCGCTCAAGGCCGAGCAGAAGTGGTACATGGTGGGCGGCATCTGCGGTTCGGCAGCCGATGAGAGCGTTGTGCAAGGTTGCTCCATGAGCGGCTACGTGATGACAAACCACGAAGGCGCCGGCGGCATTGTCGGTTACCTTCAGAACGCCGAAATAGCCGATTGTCACGTCCTTGCTTCGGCAAGCGGCCGCACAAAAATCTCTGGTTCCAACGGCGTGGGCGGCATTTGCGGCGTAGTGAAATATCGTTCCGCAGCCGTCTGCATCACCGGTTGTACCGTGACCGACAGCATCAGCCTCTACGCTTCTGAAGAAGGCGCTACCGCCATCGACACCATTTGTGGTGCCGAACAGGTGGCCAAAAGCATAGAAAAGTACAACGACTACTATGAACTCTACACGCCCGCCAACCTCCAGGAGTTCGCCTCCAAGGTGAACGGTGGCGAGACCTCCGCCAAGGCGCGCCTCATGTGCAACATCAACATGGCGGGCACGGGCGACTTTACCCCTATCGGCTCCAAGAGCCGCCCCTTCTGCGGCGTCTTCGACGGTAACGGTCACACCATCGACAGCCTCACCATCAAGAATCAGGAGTACGCGGGCCTCTTCGGTTACGTGAAGGACGGTTCCATCACGAACCTCACACTTTCCAACCCCACACTCTACACGCAAAACAACGATTACCTCGGTTTTATCGCAGGTTTTCTCACCCAAAATCCCAATCACCCCACGCCAGTGGGCTACATTGAGAACTGCCACGTGACGAACGGCAACCTCCTTCGCAACGGCATTGGCAGTCCGAACTACATCGGTGGCATTGCCGGCAAGGCCGACATGAGCGCCGCCATCCGCACCTGCTCCTTCCAAGGCATTATCAAGGCACACGAGGAAGAGATTGGCGGCATCGTAGGTCAGCTCAATTCGGGTGCCACCGTGTCGCAGTGTTACCTCATGGGTCCCTCCACCGTATGGGGCGACGACTACGTGGGCGGCATCGTGGGCTACATCAAGGACGACAACACCGACGTGGTGGACTGCTACGTGTACCAGGAAGAGGGACGCGCAGAGATTCACGCCACCGCCGGCAACGACTACGGCACCATCTGGGGCAAGAATGCCAATAGCAAGGCGCAGGTTTCGCACACGAAATACACCGAAGCCGACGTACAGTACGAACAGACGGGCCGCTACGTCAACACGGAACAAGGTCGCGCCACAGAAACGAAAGTGGTGGGTGTAAAAGTGAAAGGCAAGGACTACCACGTCTATGCCGACATAGGCGAGACGTACGACTACAAGACCTCACTCATCGAACACATGGACGGAGCCGCCAAGGTGGACTTCTGGGACAACTCCAGCTCTAAGGCAGCAGCCACCGCGTGCAACTGGATTGACATCGAGATTGCCGACTACGCCTTCGACTCCTCTCTTCAGGGACTCTACATGCGTTACTACGTGACGGCTGGCACCGACCACTGGATTATGCTCGGTCCGAAGGACGTGCGTCCGCAAGGCAAGAATATGTTCAAATACGCTCCCGAAGCAAAGGTCTACGTGGATGCAGAGTACTACGAAGCCTTCATCACCGACTCACTCTGGAGCGCCTACAAGGACCGCATTGTGCCCGTAACCTCCATGCGCAGCAAGGAAAAGGAACAGGATGGTACTTACTATGCCTACGACTACAAACGCGACAAGAAGGGCTCGTACTTGACGAAGAGTCCCGACGGCAAGCACACTGTCTACCAGCTCCACGTGGTGGACGCTAAGGACAACGGAGTGCTCAAGATCTACAAGGACATCGGTCAGGACTACGACTACAACACGACGAAGATTTGGGCGAACACTTTCCGCGGACGCTCGAACCTCCGTTCGGTACAGTTCAACGAAATCATTGAGGCCGCCTACCACACCTACGGCCCCATGCAGATTGCGCTCGGTGACTCCTGCTTCGCCGACTGCCCCAACCTATGCAACTTCGACGTGATTCTCTACTCCAACGAGGGCGACGACCACGTGGAATACATCCACCCCAACGAGATGCCCATCGGTAAGGGCGTCTTTGCCAACAGTCCCAACGCAAGGGTCTACGTGCCGCACGATCTCTTGGATGAATTCAAGAACGACACCGTCTACGGATGGTCCGCCTACAAGGACATCCTCCACGCCGGCGACTTTGGCAACGACGACTTCGACTGCAAGGGCGTGGTCTACTCTTACTACACCTCTGCCGACGGCCAGACGCAGTACACCAACTCGGACAACGACACGATGGAGAAGTTGCTCATGCCGCGCACGGCGGACTTTCGTAACTTCACGCCGATGAAGGTGCTGGAGTACGGCAACGATGCGAAAATCAGATATGTCTTCGCCAAAGGCATTAAGGTCTCCGACATCAACAGCAACGGCGGCGAAATGCGCCTATATTGCGACATAGGCGGTTACCACAACTACAAGACGCTGGCGCTCTCTGGCAACGGATTCCAGCGTCAGAACAGCATCAAGACCATCGTCTTCGAGGACTGTTACAGCGACCGTGGTAACGCGAAGACAGGACTTTCCATGTTCATTCCCGACGAAACATTCAAGGGTTGCAAGGAACTGAAGGAAATGTCCATGTTCTACTACGTGACCAAAGGCACGAACCACTACGAAGCCATCAAACCCTCGCAGATCTTCATCGGCGAGCACGTCTTTGACGACGTGAACGAAGGCTTCAAGATTCGTGTGGCACCGGAATACTACTACGAATACATCACCGACCCCAACTGGAGCCAATACAAGGACCGCATCATTGCCGCTGAGTATCTGCCGGTGGACAAAGACCCCGTTGTGTACGGCGGCGTTACATACGACTACGCCGCAAAGGCGCTCAACACGACGTCATCGCAGGAAATCATGAAGATGCAGGCTTCGCTGATAAATATTCCTATTGTGGCGCTGGAAGTTTATCTCGTTGCGAGTTCTTTGGAAAGTATGTTTGCTAGAAGAATAGCAGTCAATGCTGTAAAGAAAGCTTTTGAAAGTACAGCCCTAAAAGCTAAAGGCATTCTCGATGGTACAATTCCATTTAGTCAGGTTTGGTCAACAAATATAGGTGAAGAAGCCGTAACACAAGAGTTAGTAACTACAATAGGAACTAAGGTCTTTACTGATTTTCCAGAGATGACAGCAACAGAATACGCAAGACAGCTGATGACGGCTTATTTAAAAGATGTTGCTAAAGGTCTGTTGGAAGCAGGTATTTTCGAATCAAAAGGATCGGCTATTCTCACAAACTACGTTGTCGACGCATTAATGACCGCAGCTACAAGCTCAGCAGCCTCTGCGACCGACAATGTAGCTATGAGCCGCCTGCAAAACTACATTTTCAACCGTCAGCTTAAACGCTTCACAAAGGATGCGTCTTGGATGGTATCCGGACTGAACTGGGTCAGCACACGACAACGAACGAATGTAGACAACGTGTACATCAAGTCTGTAAACGACCAAGAGTCCGTAACCATCGGTGTGAACCCCAAACACGACGAAGCCTTCAGCGAACTCTTCACTGGTAACATAAACTACCAGACGGTGGCCATCGGAAGATACGCATTCCACAACAAGAAAAAGCTAAAGAAAGTGGACTTCAAACACAGCTTCTATTTTGTTTTTGAACCACTCTCTCCGTTGAACTTGACCATACCCGATTCTTGTTTTGCAGGATGTAACAATCTCAAGGAAATAAACCTTGTGCTTGACGCCCGCTTCAGCGCCGACGGCACACACTGCAAAAAGGCGCTCACGCCCGACAACTTCATTCTGCTCGGCGACATGTTTGCCGGCATCGACTCCATAGCACGCAAGGACATCAAGATTATCGTTGGCGAAGACGTGCTGCAGGACTTCCTTGAAGACGAACGCTGGGCACAGTACAAGGACAATTTCAAGACCGTTTCCGTTACGGACCTCAATATGTCTACCGAATGGGGGTGCAAATACACCTTCAATTTCAACAAGAACACCATGCGCTACATCACCCAGTCGGGCAACGAAGACATCTACCACGTAGACATTTATGCCCCCGATGATGAACAACTCAAGGCCAAAGACGGACTCGCTGCGCTCATTTGCGACATTGGTGCAGCCTATTCCTACAAACTCGACAACGTGAAGGCCAAGGCTTTCAAAGGCAACAAAAATCTCAAAACGCTCGACATCACCGACCTCACCGGTAACGTGGGCGACATGTACTACGACACCTTCAGCGTGATGTTGCGAGACTCCGCCTTCGCAGACTGCAAGAACTTCCGTGACTTCAATGTCATCTACCAGGAGACCGACGGAAAGAACAAGACCACGGC
>CAVKJJ010000011.1:0-62159 GCA_963656685.1 bacterium
TGTAGAGCGCGACGTTTTGAAAACGTCGCCCCCATAGCTAGCACGCAGAAGCCTCCGTGAGGCCTGGTGACGGGTGACGGCAGGTTGCACAAACTTCGGTGTATACGCGCGCGCGTGGTGAGCGAGATTCAAAAGAATAGACGCAGTACGAAAAATTCCATTCCAATTTCCGTAATACGAAAAAGAAAATTGTTTACCTTTGCATAGTAAAATCAAAGAACCATGGCAGACACCACACCAAACGCAAATCCCCTACCCGCCCGTCGCGGCCGTCCTCGCACCGACAGCCAGCTCTTCACATTCCGTGCACCAGGCCCCTTGGCGCGCGTCATCAGTGCGCAGGACAACAAAACGGAATTCATTCTCTCCTGCATCGAAAAGAACGGTACGGAGCAGCGCCCCAACACGTTTCGCGCCGTGAATGCCACAGCAGTCCGCGACATCGCGTTGCCCTTCTTCGACCTCGCCGTCGTGGCAGGTTTTCCCGTACCCCTCGACAACGACGAGCGCAGTCAGGACATCGAATTGCTGCGCATGCTTTGCCCCAACCCCGAGTCGTGCTACCTAATCCGCGTACAGGGCAATTCCATGATCGACGCCGACATCTATTCCGGCGACATCGTCATCGTGGACAAGAGCAACCGCAACCCCTCAGAACACGAAGTGGCCATGTGCGAACTCAACGGCGAGTACACGCTCAAGCGCTTCGTGAAGGAAGGCAACGAAGGGTGGCTCGTGCCCGCCAATCCCGACTATCCGCGCATCCGTGTGACGAAAGACGATGCCTTCAGCGTGTGGGGCACGGTGAGCTACGTCATCCACAAACCACGTTGAGCCGCGACTGGCGCTTCCGCTGGTTTTTATTTAGGGGAAACATGCAAAATAAGGCGTTCACAGAGGCAGAAATCTGCAAAATAAGGCGTTCATGAAGACGAATTTCTGCAAAATAAGGCGTTGGAGCAATAAGCGCAACAACCTAATCAACTTATTTACAATGCCATACGCATAAAAACGGGAACAAATCAAAAACGCAGTAGAAATAGTTATAACCTTTTCAACCACAAGTCCATAAACCTGTCATAGATGATGTAGCCCTCAAGCTTTCTATATACAAGTTCTTTCTCTTCCAGCGCTTTCAAGGCCGCCTTTACACTACTAGCTCCGCTCAGTTTGTGTTCCTTGATGAATTTGCCCGCAGTTGGTTGCGCCACAATGCCATCCTTGGATATAGCTTTCAAAAGGGAGAACTGATTTTCGGTGAAAAAATGCGTCAAACTTTCGAACTGAGGCTTTCTTCCTTCAAGGATGGATAGTAAAGCGGCATTGACCTGCGCAATGTCTTCTACCTGACTCTCGGTTTCGTAGAGACGGTTCATTACACACTGGACATACCAAGTGTGCCCTTCAAACAAGCCATAAACCTGCTCGAAAATGTCTTTTGACAAATTTCCGCCTTTTTGCTTGAAGAAATTTTGGCAGAAGTCATAATAAACATCGCATTTCAACGGCTTCAACCCCATCATCTCTGTACTTTGATAGAAAGGATGCTTGGGCGAACCGAATATCTCTGCCATCAAGTGTTGTTTACTGCCAGAGAAAATAAAATGGACGTGCTGGGCGAACTGAATGTAAGAACGCAGCAAAGCCTCTGTGCCTTTTTCTGGATATTCCGCAATCTGTTGAAACTCGTCGATGGCAATGTAGACTTCTCTGCCACTCTCGTTTAGATAGTTGAAAATGCTACGAACGGTAATATCCTCTTGCGAAGGTTCTACTGTGATAGTCACACTTGGCTCACCGGTCAACGGATCAATACTAAACACCGGACGCAACGCACTGAAAAAAGCAATGGCCTTTTCTATCAACGAGGCATTCTTGCGCACAATGTCGTTAATTACCATCACACCGAGTTGCTCCACGAAATCGTTAAGATTCTTTGTGGCGAAGATGTCAAGATATAAGCATACCGCATCCTTCTCCTCTTCTTTCAGATGAAAAAACGTATTCTTAACTAGACCGGTCTTCCCGATTCTTCGTGGAGAGATGAGTGTGACATTCCTACCATTCTTCAGGTGCGACAATAGAGTCTTCGTTTCCATTTCTCTATCGCAGAAATAGGCCGGACTTTCATATCCTTGGTAAATAAAAGGATTAGCCAAACCCTTGTTGTTTTGTTTCATACGCCATTACACATTTTGTGTTACAACTTTTTTGTAATGACAAAAGTAAGGCATTTTCAAGAACCAGAAAAAGAAACAAGCGGAAAGTTGGGAATTCACGGGGCTGAAGAGAGGGCTTTAGGCTACATCTTTACTGTAGATATTTAAATAGTTATCCCTTGTTTTGGACGATAAGTAAAGGAATAACTATATTTGCAAGCATGATTACAGAATATAACATAGAGGCAAAGTCCAACTCGGAAATCATCTCCGAACTGGGTGCAAGGTTCAGAGCGTACAGACTGTTCTCTAACCTTACGCAAAAGGAGGTGGCTGAAAACGCGGGTGTGAGCATTTTCACAATTAGCCAGTTTGAGAAAGGCGAAGCCCGCAACATTGGTTTAGGAACATTGCTCGCGCTGCTCAGAAGCATCGGCTTCTTGGGAGAAGTGGAAAAACTTCTTCCGCCGCTGCCCATACTGCCAAGTCAAATGAAGAACGCAAGAAAACAGAAGGAAAGGGTTAGACATGAAAGATAACATTGTTGAAGTTCGTCTGTGGGGAGAAACAGTCGGTTTGTTGACATGGGACGAGCCGCGGGGATGCGCAGTCTTCCAATTCGACGAGCACTTCTCACAGAATGGTTGGGACGTAGCGCCACTGACAGCGCCGTTAGACTCTCCGTACCTACAAAGACGCTTCCCGCTCTCTGGGAACAAAGAGAAATTGTATGCGGGTCTTCCGGAATTCATTGCCGACTCGTTGCCTGACCTATGGGGAAATGTTGTTTTCCAAAAATGGATTAAAACGAACCACTTGCGTTCAAAACAAATCAATTCCGTAGACAGATTGTCTTTTATCGGCAAACGAGCCATGGGTGCGTTGGAGTTTGAACCAGCCCATGTGATAGAAGACGCCTCGGTTGATATAGAACTGACATCGCTCTACGAGTTGGCTAACAAGATATTCAAGGAAAGGCAAGACATATCAATACCCCTCGGCGACACGCTCATCATGGAAAACCTGTATAAGGTGGGTACGTCGGCAGGCGGACAACGACCGAAGGCTATCATTGCCATCGACGAGACGACAGGCACCATCCGCTCTGGGCAAGCCGATCTTCCTCCCAATTTCAAACATTACATCTTGAAGTTTGATACAGGAAAACCAAACGACTTCCCATTCACAAAGGTCGAAATGGCTTATTATCTCATGGCAAAAGACGCCGGAATCACCATGATGCCGTCAAAGTTGGTGAAAATAGAAGGATCTCAGAATTTCTTGACACAACGCTTTGACAGAGAAGAAGGAAAGAAATTGCACACGCAAACTTTGGCAGCCCTCAGTTCATTAGCCGACACATACGAAGACCTCTTTGTGGTTGGGCGTAAACTCCACCTGTCAGCATCAGAACAAGTCCAACAATACAGAAGAATGGTTTTCAACGTATTGGCAATGAACGTGGACGACCATACCAAGAACTTCTCTTTTGTCATGGACCAGAATGGCAAGTGGAAATTATCTCCCGCCTACGACATGGTCTTCTCTGTCGACCCCGACTCTCACTTTTTACGTTACCACGAATTGTCGATTCTCGGCAAGCGCAACAACATCACAAGAAAAGACCTGCTACTCTTCGCACAAAGGCAAGACATCAAAAATGCGTCCAGAGTCATAGACGAGGTGGCTGAGGCTGTCGGTAATTTCAGGACATACGCAAAGGACGTGGACATTGATAGCTATTGGATTGAGAAGATTGAGAAAATTATTGGAGAAGCTTAGCCTTTGAGTTGACAATTGGAAATTCACGACTCCAACCCTGATAGCAGAAAGCGGAAACAGAAGTGCAGCGCAGCATTTCTATTTCCGCTTTCGTTGGGTAAGAGGGAAGTGAGGGGCGGTGGCTATTCTATTCTTTGTTGCCTTGCTCCTTCTCCCACGCGTTCCACTCGTCCATGGCCTTTTGCCAGTCGGTGGTTTCGCCGCTGGCGTTGGTTTCGGCGGCTCGGGCGGCAGCATCGCGGGCCTTGTCGCGCGCACGCTTTTCCTTCATGGCGGCAATGGTGGCGTCGTCGAGGATGAGGATGGCACGGCGGTCAATGGCGGCCTGGAGTTCCTCCTCGCCGAAAGCCTTGCCCGGCTCGTTGAAGTCCGAAATGTTGAACTCAAACTTTACGCGCAAGTCGTGGCGCACGAGTTTCTGCTGGTAACGGTTGCCCGCATTCTTCAAGCGGAGCAGTTTGCCAATCTGGCGTATTTCTTCTGCTGAAAATTTATTTCTACCCATACGTGGGGATGTCTTACTGTCGGTTGGTGAAAAGGGAAAATATGAGAGGTAATGCCAGTCGCTTACTGTTTTTTGTTTTTCAGCGCAAAGGCGTAGGCTACCACGTTGGCAAAGCCGATGAGCGGCACAACGAAGCTGACCGCCATGGAACCTGCAATGTCGGCCACGAGTCCCATGAGCAGCGGACCGATGGCACCGCCTACGGGCGTCATCATGAGAAACGACGAAGCGCGCTTGGTCAGTCCGCCCAAACCGCGAAGCGAAAGGGCGAAGATGGTGGGAAACATGATGCTCTCAAAGACGTAGGTCAGCACAAGCGCCACGAGCGAAACGGGACCGAGGTTGAGCACCACAACAAACGTGGTGACAAACGTGCCGACGGCACACACGCGGAGCACCGTGTCGCTCGCCACGCGTTGCATGATGAAGCTACCCGCCACGCGACCCAGCATGAAGAGACCAAGGCCGCCAAAGGCAAGCGCCATCGACGCGTCGCGCGGCGTCATCCATCCGCCGTCCGTCACGTAGTTCACAAAGAAGCTGTTGATGCCTATTTCTGCCACTTCGTAAGAAAGCAAAGCAACGATGCCGAAGACGTAAAGGCGGTGGCTGAAGAGCGTTTTCAGGGGCGACGATGTGCTTTCTGTTTCTGCTTCGGCGGTGCTCTCCGTTCCGTGAGGAATCTCCGGAAGACGAACGAAGCAGAACACGGCAGCAACGAGCAGCACCACGATGCCCATTACCACATAAGGCAACGCCACGTTGCCCGTGCCTTCGTCGCTAAAGAGCAGCAGTCCGCCCACGAGCGGGCCGCAGATGCAGCCCAGACCGTTGAAACTCTGTGCAAGATTCAGACGCGAAGCCGCTGTGGCGCGGTCGCCAAGTTCTGTGACATAGGGATTGGATGCCGTTTCGAGGAAAGCTAATCCACAAGCTATCACAAAGAGCGAGAAGAGGAAACACGTGAAGGCATTTTCGCCCATGAGCGAGCCCGGCCAAAAGAGCAGCGAGCCGGTTCCGAAAAGCAGCAAGCCCGTGATGACGCCGCGGCGGTAACCGTGGCGGTCAATGACGAGGCCGGCGGGCACTGCCATGAAGAAGTAGCCGAGGTAGAACATCACCTGCACGAGCGACGACTGCGTCTTGCCCATGCCGAGTTCCATCTGGAAGTGTTTGTTGAGCACGTCGAGAATGGCGTGCGCTGCGCCCCAGAGGAAGAAGAGCGAGGTGATGAGAACGAAGGGCAGGAGATACTTGCGGCTTACCAGCGCGTGGCGGTCCGATGTAGAGTTTTTTGAAGACATTTGTCCAAGTGTGTGGTTTGCTATGATGTTAGACACACGCGTACCGCACAGCCTTTAATATAGGGCCATGCGGTACGCATGTTTTTAGCGTGAAAGGAAGACGGCTTTCGTCATTCGCCCTCGTAGTGGTCGAAGAGGAAGTCGTTGTAGGGATACTTCTGAACGTGAAGCTGACGAACGCGTGCATAGAGCAGTTCCTTGAGTTCGTCGATATTCTTGCGCTCGCGGGCCGAAATGAAGATGCAGTCGCTGCCCATGCGCGCCATCCATGTGCGCTGCAGTTCTTCGAGCGACACGTTCTCGTCCGTAGAAGGCGTGAGGTCGTCAGCGTCCTTTTCTGTCCAGGTGTAGGCGTCCATCTTGTTGAAGACGAGGAGCTGCGGCTTTTCGGAACATCCAAGGTCGGCAAGCGTATTGTTGACCACATCAATCTGCTCCATAAAGTCGGGGTGCGACACGTCCACCACGTGAACTAGAAGGTCTGCCTCGCGCACCTCGTCGAGCGTACTCTTAAAGGAGTCTACGAGGTCGGTGGGAAGTTTGCGGATGAAGCCTACGGTGTCGGCAAGGAGAAAGGGAAGGTTGTCAATGATTACCTTTCGCACCGTGGTGTCGAGCGTGGCGAAGAGTTTGTTTTCGGCAAACACTTCCGCCTTGGCCAGCAAATTGATGAGCGTGGACTTGCCCACGTTGGTGTAACCTACTAGGGCCACACGGATGAGTCGCCCGCGGTTTTTGCGCTGCGTGGTTTTCTGTCGGTCAATGTCGGCAAGGCGCTGCTTGAGGAGCGACATGCGGTTGAGGATGATGCGGCGGTCCATCTCGAGCTGCGTTTCGCCCGGTCCGCGAAGACCTACCGAACCTTTTCCGCCGCCGGAACCCGAGCCGCCGCCTTGGCGTTCGAGGTGTGTCCAAAGGCGTTGGAGGCGCGGTAACATGTAGCGATACTGTGCCAGTTCCACCTGCGTCTTGGCGTTGGCGGTCTGTGCACGCATGGCGAAGATGTCGAGGATGAGACTCGTGCGGTCAAGGATTTTCACCTTCAGTTCGCGCTCAATGTTGCGCAACTGCTTGGCGGAGAGTTCGTCGTCGAAGATGACCATGCCGACCTCGCGTTCGTTTTCCTCTTCCTCTTCTATATAGGCGCGTATTTCTTCCAATTTTCCCTTGCCCACGTAGGTTACCGAACTGGGACCATCGAGGCGCTGCGTGAAGCGCTTCACCGTGACGGCGCCGGCGGTTTCGGCAAGGAAAGCAAGTTCGTCGAGATATTCGGCCGTCTTCCTCTCGTTCTGTGTCTTTGTAATCAAAGCCACGAGAACGGCGGTTTCGGCCTTTACCTCTGTGGTTATGAATTCTTTCATTTAAAAGGTGTGGTTGCTGTGTGTGAAGTTACAAAGGCTTCGAGACGACTGAAAGTCAGTCGCGAAATTCGTCTGAAGCGGATGCAAAGTTACGAAGAATTTACGCAATGGCGCAAGAGGCCAGCGGGGTTACATGCTTTCCTGCGGGCGTTTGAGGAGAATGTAGAGCACTACGGGCACTCCGAGTAGCGGTGTGATGGCAGCAAGGGGCACGGTGCCGCGCTCTCCAGGAAGGTGCGAAAGGACGAGCGCCAGCATGGCCACGTCGGCGCCGAGCAAGGCCGTGGCGGGGAGCAAGCAGCGATGGTCTGCAGTGCGGAGAAGAAGGCGTGCCATGTGGGGCACGGCAAGGCCTATGAAGGAGATGGGGCCGCAAACTGCCGTCACCGTGGCGGTGAGCAGTCCGGTCAAGAGAAGCAGCTGCGTGCGGGTGCGGCGCACGTTGACGCCGAGGTTTGTGGCGTAGTCCGTACCTAGCAGGAGTGCGTTGAGCGGACGGTACATGAAGAAAAGCAGCAGGGCGGGCACGCCTGTCAGGGCGACGTAGAGCGGAAGGAGCGTGCGCGTGGGACCGGAAAAGTCGCCGAGTCCCCACACCATAAAGGAACGTACGCCATCGGCTGTGGCATAGAAACTGAGCAGAGCGATGACGGCCGACACGGCAAAACTCAGCATCACGCCCGTGACGAGCAACGCTAACGTGCCGCGAAGCACGCTGCTCGCCACGCTCAACAATGCGATGACTGCACAAGCGCCAACGAAGGCTGCTCCCACGGTGAGCAACGTGCCTCCCACGCTCACCATGCCCATGCCCAGACTTCCGCCAAGCGCCAAGAGCGCCACGGCGGCGCCGAGCGAGGCACCGCTGTTCACGCCGAGCAACGAAGGGTCGGCAAGGGGATTGCTGAAGAGCGTTTGCATGACGAGGCCGCTAAGGGCGAGCGCTGTGCCGGAAAAGACGGCTGTGACGAGTTGCGGGAAGCGCGACTCGAGCACCACGAAATGGGCGGTGGAAGCCGCGTCGGCATTTCCCATTACCACGTCCCACACTTCTCCCGCCGACAGACTCACGCTGCCGACCAAAAGACAAAGGGGAACGAGCAGAATAAACAACAAAAGGGAAATGCGCATGAATATAAAGTGCAATAAGACGGAATGTCACTCCTTGTCGGCATCCATCAGTTCAAGAATGCGTTGGCGGCAGTCCTCCATGAGCCATTTCGGCGTGGATGTGGCGCCGCAAATGCCCACGCTGCGTATGCCCGGTGCGAACCATTCGGCATGGATGGACGAGGGCGAGTCGACGAGGTAGGCGTGGGGGTTCTCCTGACGGCAGGCTTCGTAGAGCACGCGTCCGTTGGAACTCTTCAGTCCGCACACGAACACCACCACGTCGTGGCGCGAAGCGAACGAGCGGATGTTCGGCAAGCGGTTTGCCACTTGGCGGCAGATGGTGTCGAAGTAGCGAAACTCGGCAGGACTGGTGATGTGTTGCGTGATGTAGTCCACCACGCGACGGAAGCCTTCGAGTGGCTTTGTCGTTTGGGAGAAGAGGGCGATGCTCCGTGTGAAGTCGAGTTGGGCGGCTTCTTCCTCACACTCTATGACGATGGCCTCGCCGTTGGTCTGTCCCACAAGGCCGAGCACTTCTGCATGGCCGCGTTTGCCGTAGATGACAATCTGCGGCCGCGAGGCTTCGTTGTAGACGCGCTTGATGCGTCGCTGGAGCTGAAGCACCACTGGGCATGTGGCATCGATGAGACAAATGTCGCGTTCCTTGGCCGTTATGTATGTGGCGGGAGGCTCGCCGTGGGCACGCAGCAGCACCTTTGTGCCTTTGGGCAGACGCGAAAAGTCGTCGTGGTTGATGGTGCGAAGCCCCATGTCGTGCAACCGTTCGCACTCGCTGCCGTTGTGGACAATGTCGCCGAGGCAACAGAGGTGCTTCGACGCGGCAAGTTCTTCTTCGGCCTTGGAAATGGCGGTGGTCACACCGAAACAAAAGCCCGAAGCAGAGTCTATCTCCACGAGGGGAAGCGAGGCCGGAGCAATGCCGGCAGCGGGTGAGGAGGTTGTGGACATATTCTGAGAAAAAGAGAGGAAACGTAAGGAACGGGAAGAGAAGCGGGAATGCGTTACGGCATCAAAGTTTGAACTCTACGGCAAGACTTATCTTTACGGGAGTGGGCGCACCTGTAGCGTCGGTGCCGGGTTTCCACTGCGGCATGCTTTTGAGGGCTGTCAGCGCTGCACGATATATTTGTGTGTCGAAAGCGTTCTTCACCTCAAAGTCTTTGGCATATCCGTCGGGGCCTACAATGAAACTCAGTTGCACGGTGCCTTGCTTCTGCGAGCGGATGCACGACTGGGGGTAGACCATGTGGTCGTCTATCCATTTCATGAAGGCTTTCGGCCCACCGGGAAATTCCGGCATGGCGTCTACCACGTCGGTCGGCACAATCTTCTGCTTGGCAATGGGAAGGTCGGGGTCGTTGATGTTTGTCGTGTCCACGATGGGCGTGGTGATCATCTCTTGCTCGGGGTCGTAGGTGACGGGGCCGTCAGCGCCGATGGTGCTCAAGGGCGGAAAGCCTTCCACGATGACCGGCGGTCCCTGCTTTGCGCCTGGCGCCATGCGCTCATGGGGTGCCATGCGGGCCGTAGCGAGGAACTTCATCTTGTAGCCCTCTTTCAGGTCCGACGGCTTGTGTGAGAAGAAAGCGTCGGCCGCCTCTTCCATGTTTTTCTTTACGATGTAGTGCGTGTAAAGTGAGCACCCCATATAACATGCTGTGAGCACAACGAAGGTGCCCACCACTGCCACCATGGCCCGGCGGTAGCGCATACCCGTCTGTGCACGAAGCTTGTAGGCTCCGTACTCCTTGTTGCGACCTTCAAAAACGATGTCGCACCACTCTTTGGAAGACAATAAACCGGATGAACGCACGTTTAGAATAAATGAAAGCCTGTTCGGCACCCTTGCAGAACGGAGAGGAAAAGAACGGAGTTTCCTCTTTTCAAACTCTCCCGAACCGCCGTCTGTTTCGCCGAAGGCGGAGCAAAGGTACTTCAAATAGAATTTTTATAGTAACTTTGGCCACAAAAATACAAGCCCATTAATGAAATTAAAGCATTTCAGCCCCCTGCTCGCACTGTCCTTCATTGCATTGCAAGCTCAGGAAAGCACGTCGTCCTACAACGTGCTGCGGCTTCCGACGTCCACGCATACGGCAGCACTCGGCGGACAAAACATCTCGCTCATAGAGGATTCTCCCGCAGCGGGATGGTCCAACCCTGCGCTCTACGCCAATGCCTCCGACCTCTCCCTCGGGCTTGACTTCATGACCTACTTCGGCGGAAGTTCGTGGATGGGTGCAGAGTTCACCAAAGCGGTAGGCGAGCGCCACACCGTGGCCGTCAATGCCCACTACATGAACTACGGGAAGATGGACGAGACCGACACGGAAGGCAACGTGACGGGCACGTTCTCCGCCAAGGACATCGTCATAGGCGGCGGCTACAGTTATCTTCTCTCCGACCGTTGGAGCGGCGGTGCTAACGTGAAGTTCGCCTTCTCCTCCCTGGCAGACTACACCGCAGTGGCCATGGCTTTCGACTTGGGTGTGAACTACTATAACGAAGAGACCGACTTCAGCGCTTCTGCCACTTTGCAGAACTTCGGCCTTCAGCTCTCCAACTACGACAGCCACGTGCGCAACCATTTGCCTTTCTCGCTCAACTTGGGCTTGACAAAGGGCATGAACCACCTTCCCGTGCGTTTCCACTTGACGCTCGTTGACCTCACCCGTTGGAAGACAAGCTACTACGTCATAGCCAACGACGAGGACAACGCACCCAATTTCACCCGCAAGGCTCTGAACCATCTCGTAGTGGGTTTGGACATCTTGCCCACCGACCAGATTTACCTCTCCGTAGGCTACAATTTCCGTCGGGCTTACGAACTGAAGGCCTCCGGTTCGTCGCACCTCGCCGGCATCTCGGCAGGCGGCGGCGTGAACCTCAACCGTTTCCAGTTCGGCTTGTCGTATGCCAAATACCACCAGGCCGGCAACTCGCTCATGTTCACCGCCGGCTACAAACTATAACAAAACCCCGTCACCGGCCGCGTTGGAGTCAAGCATAAAGGACTTCAGCGCGGTCGGTGCGTTATTCCATAAAAAGCAAATGTCTACCAATTCTTCCGAAACGAACAAGCGCATCATAGTGGCCATAGACGGCCATTCCTCATGCGGAAAAAGCACTATGGCAAAAGACCTGGCACGCGAAGTCGGCTACATCTACGTCGACACGGGTGCCATGTACCGCACCGTCACGCTCTTTGCTCTTGAGCACCACCTCTTCAACGCCGACGGCAGCGTGAAGGCCGACGAACTCGAAAAGCTCATGCCCGAAGTGCACGTTTCGTTCCAGCTTGACGAACAGACCCACCTCCCCCTCGCCACCCTCAACGGACGCGTAGTGGAAAAGGAAATACGCGGCCTCGAAGTGAGCAGCCACGTCAGTCCCGTAGCGGCACTCCCCTTTGTGCGCACCGCCATGACACACCAGCAGCAACTCATGGGCGAAGAGAAAGGCATCGTCATGGACGGTCGCGACATCGGCACGGTGGTGTTCCCCGAAGCTGAACTTAAAATCTTCGTCACCGCTTCGGCCGAAGTGCGCGCCCGCCGCCGCTACGACGAACTGACCGCCAAAGGTCAGGAAGTGAACTACGACGACATTCTGAAAAACGTGCAGGAGCGCGACTACATCGACTCCCACCGTGCTGTGGCACCGCTCCGCCAGGCCGACGACGCCCTCTTGCTCGACAACAGTCACCTCACCATTGCCGAACAGAAAGCATGGCTCAAGGCGCGCTTCGAAGAGTGCACCGTCAGTGCTTCGCAGCGCCTTAGCCAAATGCAGGAAGGCATAGCCACCGCACTGCGCGACGTGCCCTACCCCGAACGCCCCGAAGGTCTCTACGAACCTATAGAGTATGTCCTCTCGATGGGCGGAAAGCGTTTGCGCCCCACGTTGCTCCTCCTCGCCTACAGCCTTTATCGGCCCAACTGGCGACTCGCCCTTCCGGCTGCTGTAGGTTTGGAAACGTACCACAACCACACGCTGCTCCACGACGACCTCATGGACCACGCCGACATGCGCCGCGGCAAACCCACCGTCCACAAGAAGTGGGACGAGAACACTGCTGTGCTTTCGGGCGACACGATGCTCATCATGGCCTTCGAGCATTTCCTCTCCTGCCGTTGCTCGCGCGAAGCGCAGCTCCTGCGTCTCTTTGCCCGCACGGCACGCGAAATATGCGAAGGCCAGCAGTACGACGTCAACTTTGAGAGCCGCACAGACGTGACGGAGGAAGAGTACATTGAGATGATTCGCCTCAAGACTTCCGTGCTCCTCGCTTGTGCCGCAAAAGCGGGTGCCCTCGTAGCAGAGGCCCCCGAGGCTGATGCCGACGTGCTTTACCGTTTTGCCGAAAAGATTGGCCTCGCCTTCCAGCTTCAGGACGACTACCTCGACGTTTACGGTGACCCTGCCGTGTTCGGTAAAAAGATTGGCGGCGACATCCTTTGCGGCAAGAAGACGTTCCTGCTTATCAACGCGCTCCGCCGCGCCGACGACGACACGCGCAGCGTGCTCCTTGCTCTCATTGCCGACAAGGAACTGCCCGCCGCCGAGAAGATTCGTGCGGTGACGGACATCTACAACCGCCTTGATATTCCCACCGTCACGCTCGCTGCCATAGACCGCTTCTATGCCGAAGCGCGCAAGGAAATCGGCCAACTCTCCATCCCCGAAGAGCAGTGGCTCCCGCTTTGGAACTACGCCGAGTCGTTGCTCGGACGTAAGAGCTGAGGAAGACGAACGCTTCTACAAAATCAAGACAAAGAAAGATTCCCGTTGCTCACAGAACTATTTGTGCGCAACGGGAATCTTTCTTGCGTATAATAAGGACTTCTATTACCTTAATCCGACACTATCGCCAATTCCATGACTCGGATTTTAACACGCAAGAATCGCGTAGAAATCGCCGACTCTCCTGTTGCCCGCAAATACACGATTCTCAGCGCGCGGAAATTTCCATATTATTAAAACAATTTCTACCTTTCGCCACTTTATTACCACAAGGATTACAAAACGCGGCAAAACGCCCCATATTTCCGTCAAAATCCAAAGGCTTCCAGAAAAAATTTGCTGCCTTGGAATTTAAATTTGCTGCCTTGGAATTTTTACGAGCTGCCTTGGAGTTTTCGCATCAAGGATTCAAGGCTCAAAAAAAGGGTTTCTTTTTTCTAGTTCAACAGTCCAAAATGTCTATATTTCGTCACTGATTTAACAATTACCCGTGCTTAGGTTGAGGTAGTTGAACGTAAATAACCCAAGGCGCTGTATCGCTTGCCCTGGGTTATTTTCTTCTTTAGCTTTGTACCCGCTTCTTTGTACAAAAAATCGGCTAAGAACTGCGCGAATACTTTTTTGCACGCAGCACAAGGGGAGTCGTGCTAGTTAGCCAACGACGGAGAAGATGCGCACTTCGGGGTCGGCCTGGAAGTAAGGTGAAAGGCCGGTCACAACGTCGTTGGTGAACATCTCAGACTGGAGGTAAGCGGCAGCGTGCTCTACGCTGTCAAATCCGTGAAGCACCTGCACGTCTTCGTCGCGTACAAGAAGGTTCTTGCTTACAGCGCCCTCGATAGTGTCGAGGAAGGGCTGACGGTAGTCGAAGTAAACCTTAGCGGCGTTGGCACGGTCGCTCTCTTTGATTTTCATCGTGATCTCGAGAAAAGCTTTTGCATTTTCCATTGTTCGTGTAGTTTTAAAATGTGATACGTTTGTTGTTGTTTTACGAGTGCAAATTTGCGACATCCGTCACACCGTTGTTATGTAAATTCGCGACGAGAAATGGGAAATTCAGGAAATGTTGCAGAACGAACCGAAACGAATGCATAAATTTACCATCGCTAATTCACAATCTACCATTTCACCCCCCACGCATGAAAAAAGAAGAAGTCGACTCCTACAAAATTGAAGAAAACAAAAGTTCCGGTCTTGAACTGGAACTCCACTTCATGCCGAAGTTCTTCCACGAAAACGGTTGCGGACTGATGCCGCCCCACGTACACGAGTTCTACCAAATTGTCTGGTTCCGACGCGGCGAAGGCACGCACCGCGTCGACTTTGTGGACTATCCCATCACGGACAACACCATATTCTTCATTGCTCCCGGACAAATCCATGCCTTCGACGGCCACACCGACTACGAGGGCGTCATCGTGCTGTTCAACGCCAGCTTCCTTGCCGACGAACAGACGAGCGAAAGCATCTTTTTGAAGTACAACGTGTTCAACGCCTACGACACCCCACCCTGCTGCCGCGTGAGCGAAGAGGAGGCCGAACGCCTGATGCTGCTGGTGAACGAGATGAACCGCGAATATGCCCTCACGGGCGCCTTTGCCCACAAGGACTACATGCAGTACCTCCTCCGCCTCTTCCTCATACGTGCGCAGCGCAGCGGCGAACGAAAGAAAACGCCACAGCTCTACGTCTCGAGCACTGCCGACCGAACCTTTGTGCGATTCAGACAACTGTTGGAACAAAACTTCCGCAGCATTCATACCGTGCAGGAGTATGCCGACCTTCTCAACGTCTCGTCCCGTACGCTGACGAAGTATGTGGCACAAAGCACCTACTGCACCCCCCTTCAGATGATCAACGACCGCATTGTGCTCGAAGCCAAACGCCGCTTGCAGCACACATCGATGAGCGTGAAGCAAATTGGCTACGAACTGGGCTTCGACGACCCTTCGTACTTCGTAAAGTTCTTCAAGCGCCTCACTGGCAAAATGCCGGGCGCGTTCCGCAACGAGAAGGGTTAGAACCACACATAACAGAAAGGAAATAAAACGTCAAAAACACGTAAAACGGCTTCGCAACTGTCTTATTGACATTGTATGCGAAGCCGTTTTATATGTTTTGGACGTTTTGTTCCCTTCTAATTTTCTACGTTTCTTACTGCACAAGCGAAGGGAGCACAAACTTCACGAGGCAGTAGCCGCCGCCCAAGAGCCAGCAGTAGAGGATGGCTGCAAGAAGGAACGGTTTGAAGCCGGCTTTCTTGAATTTGTCGATGCTCGTTTCGGCACCGAGCGCTGCCATGGCCATGGTGAGGAGGAACGTGTCGAACTGGTTGATCCAGTCCACCACACTCTTTGGCAACAAGCCGAGGGAGTTGAAGGCGATGACCACGAGGAAGAGCACGGCAAACCAGGGAATGGTGATGCTCGTCTTCGTTGCGGAGTCATTGCCCTCGGCAACATTAAGTTTTGCACGCTTTGCCACCGCCCAAGCTATGACGAGGAGCACAGGCACGAGCATCATGACGCGTATCATCTTCACGATGATGGCAGTGTTGCTGACTTCCGTGCCCATAGCGTTAGCAGCGCCTACCACATGGGCCACTTCGTGGACCGTAGCGCCGGTAAAGAGTCCCATAGCATCTGGAGCGAGGGCAAAGATACCGGCACGGTAGAGGATGGGATAGAGAAACATGGAGAGCGTGCCGAAGATGACCACCGTGGCCACGGCCACAGCCGTCTTGTAAGGCTTAGGCTTTATGGCACCGTCCACGCCGAGCACAGCAGCGGCGCCGCAAATGGCGCTGCCGCACGATGTGAGCAAGGCTATACTGCGGTCAATCTTCAGCAGACGGCCTACAAGCACACCGATGCCGATGGTGCCGCAAACGATGACGGCATCGGCCACGATGGCCGACAAGCCCACTTGCGCCACGTCCTGAAACGTGAGTTTGAAGCCGTAGAGAATGATGCCCGTACGGAGCACGCGCTTGGAGCAGAACTTGATGCCGGGCACCCACGTCTCGGGCAGGTTGTTCCTCAAGCTGTTGGCGTAAAGCATACCCAAAACGATGCCCACCACCATGGGGCTGAGCGAGAGAGCTTTCACCCAGCTCATCTCACCAATATAAAAGGCGGCGCAGGCAAAAAGGGCAATGAGCAGCACACCGTGCAACATGCTGCTCCTTTGTTCAGAGAGTTTCATTAGTTTGTTTTTGTGTAAGGGTGGTTCTATAAATAACCACCGTAAGTATTATTCCAACAAAAGGCTGATGCTGGTGAGCACAGCGAAGATAAGCATGTTCTGCGAGGTGTAGCCCAGAATAGAATTGAGTTTGCGGCCTTCGTGGATGCGCACCATCTTGCGCCACGTCAGCATGTGCGGCAAAAGGTAGAACAGCGGAATGATGGCGCACCACATATGGCCTTCGAGGGCCAAGAGTGCCACGCAGACATAGCCCGCCACGCCTTGCAGCAGATAGAAGAGCGAACCGAAGCGCTCGCCGAGCGCCACGATGAGTGTGCGTTTGCCGCTCTGCGCGTCCTGATGGCGGTCGCGGTAGTTGTTGAGCACAAGGAGCGTGTCGGTGACCAAGCCGCAACCGGCAGCAAGCCACCACACGGAGGGGGAAAGGCTGAGTGCTTGCACGTAGTACGTACCGCACACAGGCACAAAGCCGAAGAAAACCCACACGAGCACGTCGCCGCAGCCCATGTAGGAAAGCAGTGTGGTGTAGAGAAAAGCAAACACTACGCAAGCCACGCCGATGGCCACCAAACCCATTCCGCCAAAGGGGAGCAGACACAGGCCGCAAGCGCAAGCTAACGTGAGCATCACGGCAATGCCGCGACGCATTTCGCGCGGTGCAATCCATCCCTTAGCGCACGCACGGTCGGGACCGAGACGGTCGTCGCGGTCGGTGCCTTTAAGAAAATCGTAGAGGTCGTTGATGAAGTTGGCGGCTATTTGCATCAAGGCAGCAAAGAGCATGCAGAGCAACGCCGGCTGCCAGCGGAATTGCCCCTCAGCAGCGGCTAGTGCCGAAGCGCACACCACGGGAATAAGCGCCGCGCTCAACGTTTTGGGCCGTGCGGCATAGACCCAATGTCTTATTGTGGGCATAGAATGAAGGAAGATTCTCAAACTCTTAACTAAGTGATATATACAACTTGTGCAAAGTTGTAAAGCGCGAGGAGCGGGCTGAAAGCCCATGGGCTTTCAGCCCGCTCCTCGCCCCCTACACGGCCTCACGGCTTTACTTCTCCGGCAAGAAGTCGAGCAGTTCAATGAGGTTGTCGGGGTTGCTCCAGCTCCAAAGCCGGTTGGCCATCAACACCTTGAACGCTTGTTTCTGCTCGGGGTCTATCACTTTCTTGAATTCGCTCTCGTTGGCGGGAATAATCTTACCCGCCACACTGAAGTAGTACTTGTCCTGAAGGGGAATGCCTGTGTCTTCTTCGCGTTGCTGTCCGTCCATTTGGAAGAACACGTTGAAGTCCGACATCTCGAAGAAAGGCAGTTCGCTCGAACCGCTCGTCTCCTCGCGGTAACGCTTCATGTTGACGGAGGTCACGCAGAGCAGATAGTTGTAGCCTTTCTGCGCCACCACTTTCGCCATGGCGGAGTCGACCTTCATGTAGTGGAGCGAGTCGAAGTCCACGCCGTAGATGCCGCGCGTATAGGCACGAATCACCTTGCCGTCTTTCATGAAGCAGAGCGAGGCATCTTTCAAGTAGATGTTGGCCTTGGCTTTGGCAATGCGACCGAAGGACTGCTTCACGTTGGCGTCGCGAAATTCCGGGAAGAGAAACACGGTCTTGCTACGCTTGAGTTCCTGCACTTGCTGCGCTTTCGTGCCGAGAGGCACAACGGAAAGCAGGACGAGCAGGAGTAGTGTCAGGTAATGTTTGGATGCTTTCATGGATGAGGGGGATAAAACGTTATTTTTCTTCGGCCTCGAGCTTGAGACGGACGAAGTTTTCGATGAAGTCGGCCGTGCCTCTAATACCGAGCACGGAGGAGTTGATGCAGAGATGATAAGTGTCTGCCGCGCCCCAGGTGCCGGAGCTGTAGAAGTTGTAGAAGCTGGCGCGCTCTTCGTCGCCGTTCTCAATGAGCTTGCGGGCCTGCTGCTCGTCGCAGTTGAAAAGGCTGCGCACGCTGGCTATGCGGTCTTCAAGGTTGGCTGCGACGAAGACGTTCACGCAGCGCGGAAAGTCGCGCAACACGTAGTCGGCGCAACGGCCAATGAAGATGCACGAATGCGTTTCGGCTGCCTTGCGTATGGCTTCGCCTTGGATGCGGAAGAGGTTCTCGTTGGAGAGTTCGTTGTTGTAGTACGCACTGCCGCCTCCCACGAAGGGGATGATGTTGCCGAGCGTACGAAGAAAGGAGTTCTTCTCGTCGGAGCGCTCGAACACTTCGGGACAGAATCCGCTTTCCTTTGCGGCAAGGTTGAGAATTTCGCGGTCGTAGTAGTTTATGCCAAACTTCTCTGCGAGGATGTGACCAATGGCGCGTCCGCCGCTACCGAGCTGACGACCTATGTTGATAACGAATGGTTTTTCCATAAAATATAATGGGGAGTTGTATTAGGTTGGGAAAGTTTCGTTTTTAAATGCTTCGTATGCCTTGTCCGTTCTTCAGTTTGCGCACTTGCTTGATGAGCAGTACGATGGCAAGAACCGACGCCAGAGCATCGGCCGTAGGTGCGGCGTGCCAAAGTCCTTCGAGCGGGTCACTGAACAAGTGCGGAAGAATGAAGATGGCGGGCACGAGGAAGATGAGCTGACGCGTGAGGGACAGGAAGATGCTCTTCTTGGCATAACCGATGCTTTGGAAGAACGACGTCGAAACGATTTGGATGCCTACAATGGGGAACATCATCACGAGGCAACTAAGGGCATGGGACGCCATGCCGATGAGTTCGGGCGAGTCCTTGGCAAAGAGCGTTGCGCAAGGTGTGGAGAAGAACGTGCCGATGAGGAAGCCCGTCATGGTCACTGCGGTGGCAATGATGAGCGCGTGTTTCAACACACCGACCACGCGGTCGTAGCGCTTGGCGCCGAAGTTGTAGCCGGCAATGGGCTGCATGCCTTGGTTCAAGCCGATTGTCACCATCACGATGAAGAGTACCAGACGGTTGCAAATGCCGAAGGCGCCTACGGCCACGTCACCGCCGTAGGTCGTAAGGCTACGCGTCATCATGGCTGCCACGAGACAGGCGCAAAGGTTGATGAGAAACTGCGGAAGTCCCACGAGCAACGACTCGCTGATGATTTTCTTCTCCGCACGCATGATGCCCTTGTGGAGGTGAATCATGTCGTCCTTATTGCTAAAGAGGCGTATCTGCCAGCAGAGCATGCAGAGCTGGGCGAGTATGGTGGCGAGTGCCGCACCGCGAATGCCCCATCCCAGAACGAAGATGAACACAGGGGCGAGACAGCAGTTGAGGATGACCGTGCCGAAGGTGGCGCACATAGCTTTCTGCGGCCGGTTGGTGGAACGCAGCAGGGCGTTGAGTCCAAGATAGAGGTGCGTCACCACGTTGCCGGCGAGAATGACGGACATAAAGTCGCGGGCATAGGGAAGCGTCACGTCGCTGGCGCCGAAGAAGCGGAGCACGGGATTGATGAATAGCATGAGCACAACTCCGAGCGTGATGCCGAGCGTGATGTTCATGATGAGCACGTTGCCAAGAATTTTCTGCGCCGTGGTGTAGTCGCGCTGACCGAGCTTCACGCTCATAAGCGTGGCGGCTCCCACGCCTACCATAGCACCGAACGCGGCAGTGAGCGACATGAGCGGACCGGTCAGTGCCAAGCCCATGATGGCTTCGGGACCTACGCCTTGCCCAATGAAGATGCCGTCCACGATGTTGTAGACCGACGAGGCCGCCATGGCCACGATTGCGGGAACGGCATACTGCACGAGGAGCTTGCCTACGGGCTTTTCGGCAAGCACGTTAAATTGGTTTGTCTTGTTTTGCTGTTCTACGTTTTCGTTCATATCATTGCAAAATTACTGCATGCGTTGCGATGGACAAAAGTTTCGAAACGGATTTACGAAATATTTTGCAATTAAAAGCACATAGGTTGTAGGGATTGACCAACAGAGTTTTCACTTTGTTAAAACTCTTATGAGCCGGTCTTATTTTTCGAAATGCTGGTAGTCCTTACGGTTTGTCCAGTCGCCGCCCCAAGTGAAACCAGCGGCAATGAAGAGGCGGTAACAAAGGTCGCCCTTCACAATCTTGTAGTCGAAATCCTTGTCGCGGTCGAGATAAGGCGCCCCCGTTGCCGGCTCAATCACCTCGGTGCCGTCGGTGAGCGTTTTGTGGTAAGGATTGTAGAGCGTGTTGAGGTCCACGGCAAGTCCCTTGCCATGTTTCGAGACGGTCTGCGTGTGGGAGATGAAGCGGAAATTGAACGACGAAGAGTTGTTGTCGCGCATGGCCATCTCGTCGTCGGCATTCCAGTTGTCTATGAGCCGCATGCGCTCTATGGGATAGTGGGCGGCGTAGAGTTTGCGAAATATTTCGAGCACCTCGTCGGCTACCGCTTTGTTGAGCACCATTTCACCGAGGAGCGTCAAGCCGTTCTTGTCGGTGTGCAGACAGGTGATGTAGCGCAGCGAAGTGCGCGGCGTGGTACATTCAGCCTTGAACGACTTGCCTTGCATCACGGCAAACACGGAGTCGGAAATGGCGTTGCAAGAGAAGAAGACCTCCGTACCGTAGGCCTTAATCACCTCGGCTGGTATGGTATCGCCCGGCATGAAGCTTTCGGGCGAAGGAGGCGCTACGGGAGGATCAACCACAGGGGTGGTTTTCACATCAGACGAACACGACACGGTGGCCGACACGCTCATCGCAGCAACGACGAACGAAACGCATAGCATGACGGTGCGGAACGAAGGACCTATTATTTTTGAGAGTAAACGGGGTAACATCAAACCTTTTGTGTTTAGCAATGAATGTAGGTATACAATCTATTATTTCACCATGCAAAGCTACGCAATAGTCCTGCAACCTCGAGGAAAAAGGCGCCACATTTTTGCGCAGCACGCAATGCGCACGGCACGCAATATAAGCATATAGGCCAAGTCGGGAGACTTGACCTACATACTATAATATTGCGCTTCGTTTCTTCGCGCTCATCAGTCACGTCAGAGACGTGCCCCCATACGCTGCTTGTTATTTACTCTTTACTTTCTTCGTTATTTTGAGCATTTTCTTGTCATAGTCAATTTCTATACGTCCAAGTTTGCTTAGTACCGTCTGGCCTAGCAGCAACGGAGCTTTTTGGTTATGAACAACGCTCGCTTTTACGTTACTTAGTTCCAAACCGCCAAAGTCCACCTTCTTCAAGACGATAACCGTACCTTCAGCAATCTCGCCACTGGCTGTGCCATAATACTCCTTTCCTTTGATGTCAGACGGTTTTAGATATTCATTCTTCAACATGAATTGGGCTTCTACGGAAGATATGGTTACATCCGCTGCCCCTGTGTCAAAGTAGAAATGCAAGGGAAGTCCGTTAATCGTACATTTGACTTTATATATCCCAGCCTCTTTTGTAAAAGGAACTTCTGACGTTTCTTCCACATACTCTACATCCGTGACATCAGCTTCTGTCACGCCGTCACTATATTTCTTTTGGTATTCATCCAGAAGTTTCTTGAACTTATCCGTATCGCGAATATTGTCAAGATCTGTGTCGTTAGCAATATGAACGAACTGGCAACAGCCCATCTGAAGAGCCTTCTCAAAATGTGCAAGTGCATTGTCGCGTTCGCCAATAAGGCTATACATACACGCCTTTTCATACTCCGAAGCTTTCGTTTGACGACCTTTATAGGCTTTTTCAATATAAGTACTTGCCTTCGGTTTGTTTCCCATTCTAGCATAAGCATAGGCTAAGCAACGACAGTCCTGCTCATCAGTTGCTTTTGCCAACTCTTTTTCTACTACAGAATTGCAGTCGGCATTTGCTTCTGAAATCCTTCCCATCCTTTTGTAGATTTCACTTCTTTGCAAAAGATTGCGCGATTCATCGGGATCAAGAGAGATTGCCGTATTCACATCATCAAGGGCATTTCTATTCATCTTCGAGTACATATATGCCCTTGCTCTGCGTAAATAGAGATTGGCATTGTCTGGTTCGAACTCTATAGCATCACTTGCATTTTCAATTGCTAGCATATACTTTCCTTGGTTGTAATAAATCTCAGCCCTATCGTTCAATGTGCGAATCTCTGTTGAATCCATTGCGAGAGCAGCGTCTGTCATCTCCAAGGCTTCGGAATACTTCCCAAGCTCGTTCAATGTCTCCGACAGATTCTGGTATATGAGAATGTTTGTCTGTCCTTCGTTTTCAGATATTCTTAAAGCTTCTCTGAATGCCGGCTCTGCATTGACATAGTCATTGACATAAGCTTTAGCCACGCCCAAATAATAGCTCCACATTGATTTGGTAGGTTCTTTGAGTTGCTGAGCTTTCATTTGAAGGGAAAGATAGTCCATTGCACTATCTGCAAGTTCATAGATCTGAAAGAAAGCCTTGGAATCACCATCTATAGCCAATGCTGCAATGACGTCTTGGCAAGCTTCTTTGTATTTATGCATTGCCATGTAAGTATCAGCTCTGAAAGAAAAGGCTGAAGAATAATTGGGACTAAGTTTGGCAGCATAAGAATACTTCTCTATTGCGGTGGCATAATTTCCTTTTGCATATTCATTTCTGCCAGCATACACCCACGTCACGGCACTGTTTTCATCCAGTGCCATGGCCTTCTTTATTTCCACTTCTATTTCTGCATATTTCTTTTGTGCATGAAGTATATCACACTTTTTGTAAATAAGGTCAGTTTTGGGATAGACCTTAAACGCCTGGCTATAGTCGTCTAGCGCTTTCGCACTGTCGCCGAGTTCACATTGAATACTTGCACGCAAGCCATAGCTCAAAGCAATCCATTCCTTGTCTTTTTTAGGTATGAATTTAAGAGCCTGATTGACATTCGACAAGGCTTGACCATATGTGTCATATATATCATAGATGCATGCTTTCCACAGCATAGCATAACCGTTCTTCGGATTCTGCTGCAGTTCCTTGTCAAAGAACTCCAGGCTCTCTTGATAATTCTCCTGACTGTACGCCTCAACACCGCTCTGATAATTATAGCTGTCAGGGCGCTTGATATTGTTTTGAGCAAAGCCAGCAACGGCTCCTACTGCTGCAAGCACAAAGGATATTATGAATTTCTTCATCGTTGTAAAAGATTTACTTTATAGCGTTTAATACTTCTTTTGCCAGACGCTTAACTTCTTCGTTTTCGTCTTGATTGGCACATTTTCTAAGCAGCGATTTACACTTTTCCATATCCATTGTCACACCATAACCTTTGCCATAGCATAAGGCCAAGTTATACTGCGCCCCTACTGAGCCCAAGTCTGCGGCTTTCTTGTAATATTCAATGGCTTTGGACTTTTTAGACATTTCGTTGTAACAAACCGCCATACTATTATACACATCAGCATTCTCGTCTTCGCCACCTGCAAGCTCAGCTGCTTTTGTGAGATACTGAATGGCAGAAGTGAGGTCTTTGTTTGTACCTTCACCTTCTTTATATGCATAACCAACCATCAAGTAAGCTTCACGAATGTTCTTAGCGCATGCTTTCTTTGCCCAAACAAAAGCATCAGAATATGACTGCGTTACGCCAATACCTAAATAATAGCATCTTGCGACATCATACAAAGCACCTGAAGAACCCAAGTCTGCAGCTTCTTTGAAACATTGAAATGCTTTCTGAGGGTCTGCGGTGACTCCAAGCCCTTTTTCATAGCAAATTCCGAGTGTATTCATAGCAATGCTATCTTTCTGTTCTGCCGACTTGCTTATCCATTCAAATCCTTTTGCTTCATCTTTTTCAACGCCCAATCCATAAAGGTATGCCTGCCCTAGCTGCTGCTGTCCTGAAACGTAACCTTGGTTTGCTGATTTTGTAAACCAGTATACAGCCATTCCGTCATCTTGGGTAACACCTTGCCCTTGAGCGTATCGCATACCGAGATTATATTGTGCTACGGCATTTCCCTCTTCAGCTGATTTTCGGAGCAGATACAATGTTTCGTCACTGCTGCCATTTTTCTCTTCTATAGCTAACGCAAGATTATTCTTTGCCTGAGCAATACCTTGCTCTGTTGCTTTCGTATACCAATAAATCGCTTCATCTAGGTTCTTTTCTACGCCCTCTGCAAAATGGTACATATGTCCTAGGTTGTATTGAGCTGTAGCATATCCTTGTTCTGCAGAAAGAGTCGTATATTCAAAGGATTTTTTATAGTCTATATCACACCCCACGCCAAAATAGTAGCAACTGCCAAGTTGAAACTGAGCATCATCATTGTTCTGATCAGCTGCCTTTTTCATCCATATAAAACCTTGATTTTGATCTTTCTCCACTCCTATACCATTAAAGAGGCAAAGGCCGATGAAATACTGTGCCTCCGCCATGTTTTGCTCTGCAGCCATCTTCATGTAGGCATATCCTTTGGCCTCATCTGAGTCAACTTCCGTCTCTTCGTTGTAAGCGCCAAGGTATATAAGGCCTAGCAGATATTGGCTATGAGCATCCCCTTGTTGTGCAAGAGCATCTTCCCACACCATTGCAGTTTTTACCATTGGTGGAGTTAGGTTCCAATAATAGTTTGCCATCCACCTTTGTGCTGATTTCAACCCCATATCTGCGGCTTTTTCGTAAAGATCTCTTGCCTTTTCTGTATTTTGGGGTTTCCCTGAGGCAATGAGCTTTTGGGCTTTCTTGGCAATCTTGACGGCCTTGGTTGTGTCTGTTGGTGCTGTGTAAGAATTCATGGCCATACTTGCAAAAGGAAAGAGCAAAGTGAATGCAAGTACTGAAAGGATTTTGGTTGTCATATAGTACGATTTTTTTGAGAGTTTGTTTGTACGGTTTTATAACACAGTCCCTGTCTTATGAAGACGGACTGTATAAGAATTGCGCGAAGGAGCGGAACTACTGCCCGCTCCTCACGCTTTATGATTCTGCCCAAGTTATTTCTTGAACAGTCTAAGGATCTCGCCAATCCAAAGCACGAAGGATGTAGCCACTGTGATGATTACCCAGTCGGTCAACTTCACTCCGCCTTCAGCAACGTTGAACATTTCCTGCAAGCCGGGACATTCCGTCATTAGCACCTGGCCCACGAAGATGACAAGCGCAATGAGTATGAACCACTTGGTGTTCTTCCAAGAAATGCCCTTGAATGCAGAGTCGGAGGTCATGAACGCCTTGGCATTGAACATATTCCAGAACTGCAGCATCACAAATATGGTGAAGAACAAACCGAGTTCGTAAGCAGAAAGGCCGTTGTTCGCACCCCATACGGCAGTGCCGTCAAAGATGTCAGTGAGGCAATGGATGTCCGTATGCTGGAAGTAGATGCAAAGTCCAAGCAAGATGGCGGTGAATATTCCACCCACGCCGAGAATGCCGGTTCCCATGCCCTTGAGGATATTTTCGTTCACCGAACGGGGCTTTTCGGCCATCACCGTCTTTGTCGGCGGCAACGATGCAAGAGCCAAGGCAGCGAAAGTGTCCATGATGAGGTTCACCCACAGCATCTGCGTAACGGTGAGCGGAGATTCCTCGCCAATGAAGGCGCCGATGGCCACAATGAGACAAGCTGCCACATTCACCGTCATCTGGAACAGAATGAAGCGTTTGATATTCTTGTAGAGCGAGCGACCCCACATCACGGCATTGGCAATGGTGGAGAACGAATTGTCTATGATGGTCATGTCGCTGGCTTCCTTTGCCACGGCTGTTCCATCGCCCATGGAAAGTCCCACGTTGGCAGCGTTGAGAGCCGGAGCGTCGTTCGTTCCATCGCCAGTGACGGCAACCACATAGTCAATGCCCTTGAGTATGCGCACGGCACGCTCCTTGTCGTTTGGACGGGCGCGGGAGATGATTTTCACCTTCGGCAAGCGCGCTTTCAGTTCCTCGTCGCTCATGGCAGCGAGCTCCGTACCGATAAGAAGATTCTCGTCGGTGTCCGTTTCTTTCCACAAACCGAGCTGTCTGCCTATTTCCTTGGCGGTTCCGGGAGCGTCGCCGGTTACAATCTTCACCTGAATGCCTGCGTTGAGGCAATCGGCTATGGCTGCGGGAACATCCGTTCGGACGGGATCTTCTATGCCGACTATGCCCATCATGGTTAGGTCGTTTATTGCCAACTTACCATCCTTGAACACGCCTTCCGTTCCGTCAAGTTCCTTATAGGCAAAAGCCAGCGTACGGTTAGCATGGCTTTGGTATTCGGCGAGTTTTTCGTTGTAAGCCTTCTTCTCCTCCTCGGTCAAAGCGCACATGCCCATGAGGATATCCGGTGCACCTTTCACGTAAACGATGGGATTGCCCGTGACGGCGGATTTGACAATGGTGGCCATGTACTTCAACTCTGTAGTGAACTGAATACGATCAATCACGTCAAGCGTTTCGCGCAAGTCGAGGTAGTTCACACTTTGGGCATTCAACCACAGGAGCAAAGCGCCCTCCGTTGGGTTGCCGATGGTCTTAATCTTTCCGTTGGCCTTATTGTCGGAGAAGTCGAGGTTGGCAGTGGTATTGACGGCGATGCATTCCTTCAAAAGAGAGGATGTCTTGTCTGCTCCAAGTTTTTGGTTCTCAAGTCCAGCGAAGTCCGTACCCACAACGGTCATCTGGTTCTGCGTCAGCGTACCGGTCTTGTCGGAGCATATGACGGACACAGCGCCCATCGTTTCGCAAGCGTGCATGGTGCGGGGAAGGGTGTTCTGCTTCATCAGGCGCTTCATGCTGAAGGCAAGGCTCAGTGTGACGGCCATCGGAAGACCTTCAGGGACGGCCACTACAATCAGCGTGACGGCAATCATCACAGAGTCGAGTGCGTACTGAATGAGCACGGGCCAGTTTGTCGCGGTGGTTGTGCCTTCGGCAAAGTAGACGATGATGCCGACGATGGGCAGAACCATAAAGGCGAGCACTTGCCAAAGTTCCACGCTCTCCTCATTGTCGTCGTTCTTTTTCTTGTTGAGCACGAAGAATACGACAGCTGCCAGAACGAGCGCCCCTACAAGGCAACCAGCCAACGTACCGTAGTTCGGATTGGGTAGCATGACGGCATGACGAACCAAACGGCCGAGTACAATCAAGATGGCAAGGCCATAACTTGTCTTTGTGATGAGGCCGGCAAGTCCATCGAGTTTTTCGCTCAGCGGAGTAGCCTCACCGTCTTTCACCTGTGCGGCTTCAAAGACTTTTCCGCAAGCGGTGGCATCGCCCACTGCAAACACTCGGGCCACGCAGTCGCCTTCCATTACGGTGCAACCTTTCATCACGTGGTTGGAAGGATACGTCGCGTCCTTGTCAAACTGTGCAGGATCTGTGGTCTTTGCACATTGCGGTTCGCCGGTGAGGGACGACTCGTTCATCGTAAGATTCATACAACTCAGCACTTCGGCGTCGGCAGGAACTTCTTCGCCAGCTTCGAGCAGAATGACGTCGCCAACCACAATATCTTTGCGTGGCACCTGGCAAACGTTGTTGTTGCGAATTACCTTTACGAGCGTGTCGTCGTTCACCTCGTTCAGGCTCTTGAACGTCTTCTCGTTCTGTGCTTCAAGGATATGGGCCACCGTCGTAGCTAACAACACGGCTGCGGCAATGCCAATCAACTCAAGATAGGGCGCCCATCCTTCCACGCCACCATAGACGCCGTTGTAGAAAGCGATGGAGCCGGAGAGTAACAGGGCGAAGAGGAGAATGGTGAACAGGGAGTCGATGTCGAACGACTTCTCATCTTCGTCCCATTCACCGCCAAGATAAGCTACGAGGTAGGTCAAGGCGAAGAGGACGAACGACAGCACCGGTGCAATCCACATCCCCGTGTGTTGTACAACAACGGCTGCTACGGCTGCAATGACAAAGATTGCGAAATCGACCTTCAGCAACCAGAAGTGCATGCAGTCTTTTATTTTTTGCCAGACAGATTTTTCTGCGGGCGGTGTCAGAATGTTGGCACCATGCTTTTGGCGGCTTTCGAGCACTTGGGCATCGGTTAGGCCTGTGTAGTGATGTTTTTGTTCCATATTCGTTGAGGTATCTTTTATTTCACTTCTTTTCTTCAGGTTATGCGCAGTACTTTGCTGCTGTGGTCAATTTATATGCTTAGAACATCTCAGACTTGTTGCTCTGTTGCGTGCTGAAATTTCCATTTTGGGTTAAGATAAGACTATAGGTCAATTCTTGATCTTCCAGCTCAACTTGTGAGTCCTTTTGGAAGGATTCGTTTTCTACGAAACCGCCCGTCTTGTATGCACCCATCTTTTTCGTGGGATCCCATCCCTTACCATAGTAGAAGAACACTTGGTACGTGGCGTTCGGCACATTGAACGTATAGGAACCACCAGCTTTTATATAGGCGTTGCGAACCATTACGCCGTCGCATTTCACGATAACCACCACGTCACGTTCGGACCCAGAAGAGGTCTTTACACGGATTTGGCTGTCGTCGCCTACAAGGTCGTAGTCATTATAATAAGGAACAGTACCCGTTGACAGATGATTGTCTATGTACGGACTTACCGGCTCTGGCTCATCGTATACGACATACGAGGAAGAACTACTACCTGTGACGGACGATTCGGAGCTGGGTACAGAAGACGAACTGTAATCGTAAGTCGACTCGGGCGCAGTGCTTGACGTCGCTGCTGGAGCGGTCTGCTGACGGGGAGAATCGCAGCCTGCAGCCGCAACGACCAGCCCTATTACAAGCAGTGCAATGAGCCAAACTTTCGCACTTCCATCGCTTCCGTTTGTTTTCGGGGTTTGGGACGCAGAAGTCGTTTCCTTCACGACTTCATTTCTTTGAGGTTTGTCGAATCGTATTGACATGAGCTGAAGTATTAGTTATTTTTTGTTTTGATTTCTGATGCAAAGGTATTCCGACTTCAGCGAGCGCCCTGAGATTCCATAACGTTGCACTCTTTTCTCGGCACATTACATGGCATTGTCGTTGCAAGGTTATAACGCAGCTATTATTGGCGCAGTTTGGATTGATAGTCAACGCCTTGCTTCAAATATGCTGTAAGCAACATCAATCCCAAGAATACCATTGACAATGGAACAAGCCAATAATTACACAAAGAATCGTATAGTCCATGTATTATCGCAGGTATGCTGATGGCAAGGATATACAACCCTCGCCTATATTTGGGATAAAGCTTGGCGAACGAGAGGAAATAACCCGCAATACCACACCAGCAAGCATGAAGGAACGGCAAACTGGTCAATCGCGCTATATTCAAGAAAAACGACACATCGTAAGCTTGTTCGGCATTCTCCGTCATTTGGTATTGTACTCCTTCAAACACGCCAAAGGATATTCCAGACATAAGGCCATAGAATACCATTGTCTGAGGTATCAAAGGCTCTTTTGCTTTCCTTAATACGATAAAGAGCGGTACCATCTTCGCTAATTCTTCCGAGAAGCCAACACCGAAAACGTAGCCAAGTACATTTAAGGGGAATGGCGAATCGGTGAAAAGATAGAAGGGGTTAATGACTGGTAATCGCGTAATGTCCCATGCTACAAAAACACAAAGCTGGGTTAAGAAGAATATAGATAATGTCGTCTTTAGCTTTACTTGATTCGTCTTGAAGCAGGTGTAGAAGAACAAGCCCCAGATAATTGAAAAATACAATGATACCTCATAGAAGATGAAGAAACCTCCCAACGGAATCTGCATGATAATCATTGGCAACAGGCCAACCAATGCCAAAATCAAGAATCTTTGGTCTGTGAGGAATTGATGGGAAAACATCTTGGTTTTAGGGAATATCAGTTCCGAGCCAATAGCCGATAGTTGCGTAAAGACATTCCCTTTGTTTTGGACATGACATTTCAGATTGGCAAGTTTCAAATAAAAGCCAACAGTCCGTTCAAGGCTATCGCCGATGGCGATAGCCTTGTCCTGCTTCAGTATTTGCCCATTGTTTACATACGAGAGCAAAGTCTGCTCATCGTATGGACCGAAGCGTTGATTATTTCGGATTACGAAGATATTCATGGATGAAATTGCACAGAAAAAATCAAATCGTTAAGATAACTGTCGTCACCTTGGTCATAGGCCGAAATCAAACATATTTTGTCTGAATCTGTATCAAAAAGCATGACAAATCTCCAGTATATGATATTTTGATCATATACATACCTCTTAATCTTAACTCTTTTCTTGCAGTTTAATAATTGCTCCTCTGTACTCGAGACTATCCTTGATTCGACACAACTTGCGAGTGTAGCATCTTCCCACTTATCCCTATAGATATCAAACATATCTCTATTAATACGCGACTTTGTGGCATTTAAATCTGTTTTATTAGCATATTCACTGCACAAGGTTATATTTTCATGATCTTTATTTTCCATGTAAAAGACCTTTAAGCCCTGAATTGTTGTATCATTACACTCAAAGCCTTGCGGGATTTCAAATATTACCCGTCCGTCGGTACGTTGGTTTGGATATAAATTATCTTTCACTTCATCATAAAAGTTTTGCTGCAATTCTTGACATTTTTCGTTTACTGTTGTTTGTTTTTGCTGTATGCCAAAAGCACCAATAATCAGAAACAATACTGGTATAACTATAACAGAAGCAACTAGGCTATAATCAAGTTTGTTTGTTTTTCGGAAATCAGATGGGATAACAGCTTCAACTTGATACGACATACGAAGGTACATTATCCATATACATCCCCAAATGAAACTTGCTCCCATCTCTCCGATATTCGAAATTCCACAGCACATTGCTATGAAATTTGAAACCACGCACAAAACGCTATAGGAATAGCCCAAAAATACAGCATTCGGTTTTCTCTTATAGAAAGAGTATATCGTAGACATCGCAAGAATAAATACCAAAAAACCGAATAGTATATCGGACATTCCTAAAATATAGCTACCGCCATAGTCTTCAATTCTGAAAGTTGAAAGAGGATATATTGCACTAAACAAACCTCCCAAAAAGCACCTACCCAAAAAGAACAAAAGCCAACCGTGAATTCGGGTGGTTTTTTTCAAGTTCTCACTTGTCAACTCCATATCTTCAAAATCAGCATAAGTACTGTTTGATGTCTCTAAACGTACTTCCTTCTTGTTTTCTTTTTCTAAATTAATCGCCATATTCTTATTTCTTTAGAAGTTGAATAACCATAAATTGACATCTCTAACTCTTTTCAAGGAGCGGCCATCGGTCAGCGAAACGAACTGACCGATGGCTATGAACTCCCTTTCCGTTAGTCGCGCACATCCGACATTCTATGACATTGCAGCTACCAATCCAAATACTAAAACGAAAATACAAACAATCACGAACAACCAAAGAGCTGTTAGAATGCCAACATATTTGGCCCATCTAAGAAGAGTTTTGAACATTTTGTTCAATGCTTCACTGTCATTCTCTTCACAAGCCCAACGAGCCTCAGCATTAAAGCAGAACACGATTCGAACACCATATCCCAAAATAGCGGTATAAAGTAAATAGGACAGCCCTTTAATGAGTAACTTTGAATCTTGAGAAGCCAAGCCCGCAATAGAAGCAATAATGCCCAAAATTGCAGATAGCACACACAATACAAAGCTTACAATATTTACAAAGCGGAAATATTTCGTAGCTTTATAAAGGTTGCTCTTCATTTCTGAAGTGATTTCCAAGCGGTCATTTGGAGTATTTTCTGCTGAATCACTACCCGCTGATATTGAAACTGTTTCGGTAGGTACGTTTTGTACTTTTATTTCGTTTAAAATATTATCCATTGTATGATATGTTTAATGTTTGTCAGTTATCAAGTTAAGGTTTGAATGAGGAGTCTGAATCAGAATCGCCAAGCTATCTTTTGCCAAATAGGCCCTTTAGTATGGCATTGCCGATTTTCCTTTCCAAACTCGCTTTCGATGTTGGAATACCCGTTTCACGGGCAAACTTTTGTTTTGCTTGCGTAATGCCCAAAGCCCTTTTCCACGAAAAAGACAATCCGGGTATACCTGTGTTTGATTTACGTCTCATATTCATGACATTTTATGGTACATACCTATTGCTTTTTACGCCACCGACAATTTGTCCGAGATCTCAAATTGACACCGAAGGAACAAAGCCGTTTCTCTAAGCTCCGTGCTAATGCTCTCAACCAAGCAGGGCAATCCTTGTAATGGTGTGCTAACCATCGTAGGAAATTGTCAAATCCATTTTTGCTATCTTTTGCAGCATACGCCTTCCATGCTTTTAGCATTTTCAAAAAGCGTCTGGTGAGAAAGACAACCATCATACCTAAAACAGTGCCATATATGGTTATTCGTGCATCCTTTGAGGCAAGATACTCTGTTATTTCATTAACAATGTCCATTATTGTAGGGAGGGGGATATAGCCGACAACGTTATGCTGCAAGCTGCATAGTATTTACTTGAGTTTCTGATTTAGGAATTCTTTCGTTCCATAATATCAGTTATTTATAAGTTGTACTACAATGAGTCGTCCCCCTTGGTTCTTTTCAAGGAGAATTTGACGGCCTTCGGTAAGAGGAACGAACTGGCCGATAGGGATTGCCTTCTTGTCGGTGACGTCGTACATGTCCGGCAAGCGGCGGTTGATGAGAATCCACTGTCCGTTGTGGAAGTGGAAGTCGCCTACGGATTTCTTGTCCTCCGCGCTCGTTTTCTCGTTGGCAGCCACAAGATAGTTAGAGTGCCAGCGATAGAGGGTCTGCTTGTCGTAGACCATAAGGCGGTAACGCTCGGAGAGGAACTTGCCGTGGGAGGGGGCATAGTAGAAATTGAGAATGGGCAATTGTCCTTTATACCCCGTTCCACAGAAGGGGCAACGGGGCGCCGTCGTGTTGTCGAACACATACCAATGCGCCTCGCACTTCGGGTTCTGGCAAGGCTGCACCAAGTCGCAGGTCTTCACCAAGGCTTCTTCCCACTGCAGGGCAGAAGGACGTACCGCCGGATTGTGCAAGCCGTCAATGAACGCCTTGTCGAAAAGTTCCTTCAAGTACGGGCCGCAGATGGTGTATGGAATCTTGACGGGATCGCCTTGCGGAAGCTGCGACTTTGCCAGTTGGGCGGGCTTCACACGGTTTGTCCGGTCAGTAGGATGTTCTATGAAAAGAGCCTTCGCCCCGTAGCGCATGTCGTCGTCCTTCTGCGGGTCATCGATGTCCCACACTTTTCCGCCGTCCAACGGATGACGGTTCAAGAGGAACGTGTAGATGAGCACGGCAAGTGCGTGGCGGTCGGTCTCGATTTTCGGCAGATTCTTCTTGGGGTCGTCCACCTTAAGCGTTTTGGTAGCAAGCACCTCGGGGGCGATGAAGCCTGGAGTGCCGACTACTTCGGGGGGAAACTTGTGCGGTACAACCAAGCCGTCGCAGTCAATGATGCAAGCGTTTCCGCTCAACGGGTCTACCAGCACGTTGTTGTACGAGAGGTCAGAGTGGGCAAGCCCGGCTGCATGCAGACGACGCACGGCACGAGCTATCTTCAGGCACATATGAAGGCGGTCAAGGAAGGAACCTTTCTGGTCGACCGGCACGAACTTGTTAAAGAGCTTTGCCGATGCAAACCATTTTCCGTTCTTCTCCTGTCCGTTTTTGATGAACGGCCAAGAGTCATCCACGCCGCTGAAGAAGAACTTCTTGTCGTAGAATGGTATGACAATGCCGGTAAGCCCTTTCCATTCCACAATTTTTGTGGGCCAGGCGAAGAACTGCTTCCAGTAGTTTCCCGTCTCATCGTTCGTAAAGATCTTTTGCCGATGAACGTTGACTATGTCGTTGATGCGGGCTTTGTCGTTGGCACTTATCGGCGTGCGGTAAAAAGCAACGACATAGGTCTTGTCTGTTGAGAAATAGACATCCTTGACACCGCCTTGGGCTTTTATTTCGTCGTAAAACTCGACGGTTGTTCCGTCGGTTGCAGTAAGAGTCACTTTGCTAGCCATAGGCTTACGCTTTTAGTGTTTCACTATCAAGTTCAATGGTTTCTTCCACATCGGGAAGCTGTACAGGTTTCGACCCTGCTTCTTGCTTTTCCTTGCTACTAGGCACGTTTTCTGTTTCGCTGTCGGCCACTGAGGTCTCGACTTGCGGTTCGGCGGGCACATCAGCGGTTTCATGAGCCTCTTCTTCGGGCGTTTCACTGTCAGTAGTTTCACCTTCAGCACTGTCCACAGGAGTGTTTCCGGCTTCTGGGGCTTCGCCTTCATACAGAATGGCGATGGTGCGGTCGTCGTGATTGCCGGGCGACCAAAAGTCGAGCCAATTTAAGAGCTGGTCTTTCGAAGCTTCGTTGTCGTCGGTCAGTTCCACGCCGTTGGCTTTGAGGTCGTCCCAAAGCGCATCCCATTTGTCGGGATTGAGGAGGTTAGCGTCCGTTTCGAATTTCGGATCGCTCACACCGTCGCTCATCAAGAATAGGGCTGTGAAGTCGTCCACCAAATTGAAGCGCAAACGCTGGTAGACGGATTTTGCGTCGTGGAATATTTCGGGCATCGTCAGGAAACGGGTCTGACCGGCAAACTCGCCTTCATCGGGAACGCCAAGTATCTTTACGCTGTGTGCCTGGCGGTCGTAGAGACAGATGGCACCGTCGCCTATCCAAAAAGAGGCGATAAACCAACCGTGGCTGAACTTCTTGCAAATCGTAAGGAGAAGCGTGGTAGCGTAGAGTTTGGTGGCATTTCCGGTAGTATCTGCTTCGGCATTGATGGCTTTGTGCGCTTTGAAAGCCGCTGCGCCGACAGTCTTGTAGACAAAGTCGCCAACGGCCTTTCTCGCATCTTCTTCCTTGTCGGTCTTCAACGCGGTGCTATACGTTGCAATGGCTTCTTCAAGTGCTACGCTATCTTCTAACGTCTGTTTGCAGGAATCTACTGCCACGTTGCAAGCTATCTGCGATCCCATGCGAGAGAATTTTGCACTACCTGCGCCGTCGGCTACTGCCATCACATACCATCCGCTTTCGATATGTTCCACGCGGAAGAAGTCGTCTCTCGGCTTTGCTTCTTGAGCGTGGCTGCGGCCGCGTTTACTGGCTGCTACGATGTCCTTCTGCGGTGTGCCGTCGGGCAAGGCTTCGACCTTCACATAGGAAGTCTGCACATCTTCGTTGCGATACTTTGGCTCGGGCATCGCATCCCAATTGACCGGCAGGTTCTTCCAGAGTTTGCGCGGGTCCTGATTGATGACGAACGGCAGTTTCTTTTCCGACGCAGGGACACCTTCGGGCATGTCGGCACCTTTGAATCTGTAGCGTATGGTGAGTTCGAAAGTCGATTCTGCCACTGCACCGTCCTTGCGGAAGGCATCGAGCTGCGGTGTGCCGTGAATGGTGAAACTCTTGTGGTCTGGAGCGACGTCTACTGCCAGCCCGTGCGTACTTTCCTGAAGACCGTTAACTTCTTCTATGCAGATTTCCACGCCGGGAAGCACGGCAGACACGACTTCAGGCATCTGCACCGTGTGCGTATATTCCTTGTTTTCTTTGGCGTTAGGGATGCTGATGTTCCAAGCCAGCACGCTATCCGCCATTTTCACTTTGTCCATAGTGTAGTTGTTGTACATCTCCCACAGCTTTTCGGAGAGGAAGCGAACGAAGCCCTCCGCTTTCCTTTCGTCTGTTGTGCCGATGAGGAGTTGAAATGCTTTTTGAAGTGTCATCTTATCCTATCCTTTTCCACGTGTAATGTCCAATCCGCCTTCTGCTATTGCGCCCAACGTACCTTCCATTCCGCACCACGGGCAGTGGGCCGTACGGCCGTCGGAACACATGATGTGGCCGCACTCGCAGACTACGGCCCCAAGTTGGTTACCACAGCAAGGGCATGTGGGCACACCGCGCAGCGACATGGTGTTGATGGAACGGTATGACTCGCCCGCACTCAAACTGTTGTACGAATCTTCGTCCACGGGATATGCACCCACGAGCTTGAAGTCGGTAGTTTTCATGTTCAACTGTTCGAAGCCTTCAAGGTCGGAAAGGTGTTTGGCGTACTTTATGAGGTAGAGTTGTTTAGTGTTTGAGCATTTACCCGTGAGCACGGCAAAGTTTTCGTCTACAGTGCAAGGTTCCTCTGTGTTGACCTTGTCGAGGTTGATGCCCGACGTGGGTGCCAATGCTAAGGAGTCGTCGCCACGGTCCGAGACGGACACGCTGGTGGACTTGATGGACGCCGTCACCCACTTGAAGAATGCCTTGAAAGACATTTCGTCGGTTTCGTTCAGTCGGAACACGTTGTCGGAAATTTTCCCCAGCAGTTGCGTGTTGGCATTGTTGCCTACAGAGATGGCCACAATGTTTGCCTTACGGCTGAACTTCTGGTTCCACCGTGCTATGGCGGCAGAGGGGTCGTCCGTCGGAGTGCCGTCGGTGAAGAGGAAGATGATAGGTTTCCAGTCGCCCTTCATCTCTGTGGTTGTTTTCACCAAATTGCGCTCCATGTCGTCCATCAGAAAATTGAGGGCTTCGCCGAGCGACGTTCCGCCACCTACAGGAAAGATGGGGGGATAGAATTTATAGAGTTCCGTAAGCGGCGAGAGGCACTGGGCCTTTCCCGCAAAGGCTATGATGGAAACGAATGCCGTTTCGAGTGCATAGGGGTCGGTGCGCAGTTCCTGAATGATTTGGCGCATGCCGTTCTCCACTTGTTTGACAGGTTCTCCTACCATCGACTCTGATACGTCAATGAGGAAATAAACAGGTAATCTTCTCATGGTGTGTAATTTTTATTGACGGGCCATAGACCCTCCATTTAGGGTGGTTCTATAAATTAGCTTTGTCAGATTTCGGTGCAATTTTTCGTCCATTTTGTTTGTGAGTAAAGGAGCATAGCGGGCTATGCGACTGAGCGAACAAGCAAAAGGGGCGAAAATATCGTGCCAGCGAGCGCAAAGTAAAATTCATTTTGCTTTGCCGAGTGCAGCCGATATTCAAGTATTAAAAGAGCCCGAAAGATGACAAAACGCCACTTGAGCGAGTCTGCATATTGTTCGGTGGTAATTTATAGAACCACCCTTTATTGTTTTGCAGGGTGAATCATCTTTACGGGGCTCAGCAACACGCGACCTGGGCCTACGAGACGCAAAAGGCTCACGCCCTCTCCACGTAGCACATTGCCTAAGGACCATCCTGCCTCTATCTGTGCGCCATGGAAACCTTGAAGGGCCACGACGTGGTCTTCGTCCACTTCTATGGTCTCGTAGGCCGAAAGGACTTTCTCTATAGAAGCACCGAGAGAGTCAAGAAACACAGTGGCGTTGCCTTCCACTTTTTGGAACAACCCCAGTCCTCCATACAGAACTCCCATATTGAGATTCAGATGAAGATCCACTTTTTGTGTGGAGGCCACATAGCGACCTCGCCGACAGATGAGGTTTTCTCCCTGAAGGCGAATGGGAATGAGTGAAGGGAGCGTACCGGAGAGTACCATTTTTTTCTCGGTACGCGTAGGGTTATGGAAACGAATTATGAGCACAGACTCTCCCGAAAGCGCCGATTTGAGCACGCCGCCCACGAGTTTTCCAAGGCTGCCGTTTCCGGAGCGTCCGCTGTTCATCTCGACTTCGCGCTGAAGCGCTTCGTCTACCCAGACTATGCTTCCCCGCTCAGCGTAGAAAGACTCAAAGGGAGCCAACGTCACCTCCAACGTCTTGTATTCATATCCTACAATTTTGCAGTTCATTCTTTTTCCTTGTTTGTTTTGTGAGACACATGAGCTAAGTGCAAAGCCAAAGCTATCAGTACAACGCCGACCGCCAAAAGCAACAGGTCTACTGCGCTTTCATAATTAACTATCAGCGCATGTTTAAAGAAAGAGACTATCAGCACCATCAAGATGACTTTTCCCAAAGATGATTTCAAGTCGTCAATATCCTTAATCTGCAACCAAGACGGACGCTGGTCTGCTTTTTGTTCAACAGGGTCAATCTTACTGATAAATAGTTCGTATACGCCCATGCTGAAGATGACGAGTACCATGGCAAAGAGGTAAATGTCTACAGACGACACAAACACCTCTATTAATTTTTCGTAGTCATGGGCTGTGTCAACACTAAACGAAGAAAAGAAATCCTTCATTCCCATTGCTACGACAAACGTACCCTTAACGAACAGCGCTATTGCCGATATTGCCGAGCCTATTACAGCCAAGATCGTAAGGTAACGTGAGAAGTAGAGTCCTGCCTCGAACTTTCTTATCACTTTGTTCTTGTGATGCAAGATAGAGGGAAAGTTGATGGACTTTGCCCGAAGATTATCAAGCAATGCGTCATCAAGGGAGTCGAAATATCCCTTGGACTGTATTTTTCCACGCAGCCATTTTGCTTCCGAATCGTCTATCTCGCCTGGACTAACATCATCTTCAAGCAATAGAGTCACTATGGCATCAATGAAGAGTTTTTCAAAGTCCTCATGTTTGCGTTCTTTGCTAATAGTATCCTTGAGCTCAAAGAGAAAGTCGCCTTTTTCGCGGGTCATTCCTCCATCGCCGTACATCGCATCATGCAGTTTGGCAACCTCTTTCTGTGAAAGGCTTCCATCGGCAAAAATCTCTTTACGTAGTTCACTTAGTGAGCTCATACGCTAATATTTATCTTACATTACTGGAATAAGAGGAAACTGTAACTACTCAGGTAGGTAGAATTAGATAGGCTATGCAGTTATGTGTACTTGTTTTAACGTGCAACTTGTAAAGCGCGAGGAGCGGGCTGAAAGCCCACCACAATGATTGCGTAAACGTTTTAGGGGCGGTTGATGTGGCGGACTTTCAGCCCACGACCGCTCTCATCAAATAACCCGGTCCGCGTCACTTCGTGCCGTGACCCGGGCTTACGAAGGGTGGGCTTTCAGCCCGCTCCTCGCGCAAATTTTCCTTTGAAAATCAGCGGAAGCTATTTCTTTTTCAGAGAAAACAAAAAGGCTCACGATATGCACGCTCTACCTACCTGAATAGTTACAGGAAACTTAAACGTTTCTGAATTCACAATCATAATTTTGCTCCAAATCGTCAAGCATAAGAGCAAGCATATCTTGAGTAAAATTCGGATCACTATCGCCTAATTTGCGTTCACTTGTTTCCCATCCATATTCATTCACAAGCACGTTATAAAGTTCATAGTTGCGTGCACGTTGTTTATAAACAAGGCCAAATGCTATTTTTAGAATGATATACAGAAATACTGCAACCATAACTCCAATGATTAGGCATTCAAGCACTGAATTAGTTGCTTTCAGAAATACGATTACAAAAGCTAACACGCCACCACATAAAGCCATTGGGATGACTGGTTTCATTTTGTTCGCGCATTTCTTACACCTAGGCACCATTACGTTCAGCGGCACATATTTATTAGCGTCAGGTGTTTCATGAAATAAAGTAAAACGTAACGCATACTTGGGGACACCTTTATAAGTTTTTATTCCACTGCAGCAGAAACATGGCTGGTCTTCGAAGTTTTTTTTACGTATTGTCAACATACCAATTATCCGTTTATTTCTATATTATTACAACAGCAGCTTAAGCCAAAGGTCATTTAGATTCCTTTGTCTATTCTATACAACCACTTTTTGAAATCTTCTCTCAATTCGGGTTGATGCTGCGCACCGTTTACTATGCCATATGCTTCAATTTCGTCCATCGTATGTTTAATTTCATCTAGTAGTTGGTCTTCAGATAAAACGTGCCATCCTTCACGACCAGTTTCGGACGAATCGAACCATCCAACAATCTCATTTTTCTTTTCCACAACAGAATTAGGCGGAATTTCTACTGTTTCGTCTTTTGGGTTTTTATTGGAGTCTTTATGATCTAAATCAACGCTGCATTGTACCAAAAAACAACGAGAACTGGTGAGATTAGCTATGTACGTTTTCCCATGTTCATTTAGAAATTTGCTGTTTAGAACTTTACTTTCTTTATGCGCATACTCACTCTGTTCTGTGATGCATTCATACGTCGGAAATAAAGGAATAGCCAAGAATGCCAGCACAGCACCACTTCCACAACCAGCTATTAAACTGCCAATAAGGATGTTGGAAATGTTTTTGCGGAAGTCATAATACACGAATATTGCCTTTAGGGAGAAATAGTCAAAGAAGAGTACAACCATAAGGGTGACGGCCCACAAGAACAATTCGAAAGAAGAAAAATACATAAGATAATTTTTAAAGATTGACGAAACGCTTCCACGCTTGTTGACTTTACCAACAATGACGCATGAAGCACCACTTATACCTTTACCTCACACCACCAAATTCACTTCTGTTGGTGGCGGCGGCAATTCCACGCTATCTGTTACACCCACCGTACGGCCGCCTTGCTGCACGTTGATGGTTACCCATTGGAAAAACTTGCGAAACGTGGTGCTATCCATCGTATCGAGCGAGAAGACGTCGCGCGTAAGCTTCTTCAGAGGTTCGGTCTTTGCTTTTGCTCCTGCCGCACATGCCACGATGTTGGTGAACTGGCGAGCTTTGACCTTTTGTATGGCCTCATCATAGACCATAAGGTCGGATGGCTTACCGTCGGTCAAGAGGAAAAGTAGAGGCATCCAGTCGCCTTTCTGTTCGCGGCTTCCCATGTTCACTTCTCGGTCGTAGCAGTCGCAAAGCATATTGAGTGCCGCACCGGTATGGGTCGGACCGGAGTCGGGACAAATGATTTCCGGCAACTGCAAATCGGCAAGTTCGGTCAGCGGGAGTATCTGCCGCACGTCGCGGTCGTAAGTGATGATGCTGATGCAGGCCGTTTCCAAAGCGTAGGGATCTTGTCGTAGGGAGGCTACCATATCGTTAAGCCCCACCTTGACCGCTTCGATGGGTTCGCCCTTCATCGACCCGCTCGTATCTATCAGTATGTAGACGGGTAATCTTCTGCTCATTTGTTGTTCATCGTGAATTATTTTGAAAATAGCTTCTACAGATTTTCAATAAAAAGGTTTGTGCGAGGAACGGGCTGAAAAATCGTGCAAGACGAACGCAATGCCAAGCAAAACTATGCTTGCTTGTGCATTGAAGAGCCGCAGCCGATTTTGTCAAGAAGCCCACCACTATGATTGCGTAAACGTTTTGGGGCGACTGATGTGGCGGACTTTCAGCCCGCAACGTTATTCTGGAATGGACCAAGGCCGCGTCACTTCGTGCCGTGACCTTGGCTTACGAATGGTGGGCTTTCAGCCCGCTCCTCGCGCATTGAAATTTTACAGGAGTCTTATTCTGTCATTGACAACGGAGCAGTCGGAACAGACCTTCCGCTCCGTTGTGTGATTCTTCGAACTGTTGGCAATCTATACTCACACCACGATGTTCACTTCGGGAGGAGGAGGGGGGAGTTCGCTCATAGTGGCCGTTTCGGCAGCGGTTTCTTCTACGGACTTGCTGCTTGTGCTGATGGATGCAGAAACCCACTTGAAGAAGGCTTTTATGGCGGTGCTGTCGGTGGTGTCGAGCTGAACCACGTTTTCGGTGATTGTCTTCAGCACCTTGGTGTCGGCACCCTGACCTGCAGCACAGGCAACGACTACTCCGCATTTTCGCTTCTTGAAATCGGCAAGGCCATGTTCAATATTGTCAGTGGGGGCACCGTCGGTCATGATGAACACGAGGGGGCGCCAGTCGCCTTTCACTTCGGCAGTGGTCTTTGTCACCTCACTGTCTATTTTCTTTGCAAGGAGTCCAAGGGCTTCGCCCATTGCCGTGCAACCGCTGGCTTCGATGGTGGGTAGCTGGAACGCGGCAAGTTCGGTGAGTGGAGTGATTTGCTGCGCATTAGTGTTGAACGTAATGATGCTGATATACGCCGTTTCAAGCGCATAGGGATCGTTTCTAAGGGTGGAAATAAGCGTCTGGACACCATTCTTTACAGCTTCGATGGGCTCGCCATACATGGAGCCGGAGGTGTCGAGAAGCAAATAAACGGGTAAGCGTCTCATATTGTTTGAGGTTTAGGAGGTTTTTATTTTGAATAGTCTTTGATTACACGGGCTATGGTGTTCACGATGCTGCGGTCGGGGAAGGCGTCGCCGATGGCGGCAAACTTCCAGTCGCCGTTGCGACGGTAGAGTTTTCCCATCACCAAGGCACGCATTCCTGCGCAGTCGGTCTTGGTGGCCACGTTGTACGATGCGAAGACTTGTTTAGGCGGAGTGTCGGGCGTGCCTTCGAACATACGAATGGATGCGTAGGGTATGCCGGAAAAGTCACCGCGATACTCGTTGTTGTTATAAATGTTGAGGAAGAACACGATGGAGAAGATTTGGCTGTTGACGCGGTTCAAGTCCACTGTGATGATTTCGTTGTCGAGTCCGTCGTCGCCATCCTGGTCGCCCGTAAGGTCATCGCCAGTGTGGTGCAGGGCACGGTCCAGCGAATCGAGTTTGCCGTTAGGCAGTCCTACGTTGTGGTTGGCAAAGCGGTAGAGCGGCGACCAGATGTGGTCTACAGGTTGTCCGTTGGCATCGAACATAAGGCAGCTAAGGTCGAGATCCACATCGACCGTGTGCTTGGAGAGGCCGAAGAAGCGTTTCTCCACAACAGCGCCCCAATTGCATCCCACGCAAAACTTGGTGAGTTTTTCTTCTTTGTCGAAGTTGAAGCGGTCTTTCTTTACCAAATCAATGCGCTGTCCTTTTTCTAGTTGTATAGCCATAGTTTCGGGGTTAATTTATTTTGTCCCAGAGGTCCATTTGAAGTCCCATCCGTATGCCTTGTCACAGGCCGAATGGTTCTGGTGGAAGGTGGAGAGTTTCTTCACCTCGAGCATATTTCCGCGTGGCGTAATCTCAGCGGCCACGCAGAAGCGCTCCTTGTTTTCGGTTTGGTCGAGTTGTACCAACACGCACGACTGACCGCCTATCTTTATCTCCAGTTTTGCATCGGTCTTGTACCAGTATGGCACACCTCGCCAGATGAAAGCGTAGACGTAGATATGCTTCACATCCTTCAATCCGGCAGGGTTGATGAAGATGCGCTCACACGACGCTTCGTTCTGTCCGCGATCGTCGCCCTGATGCCAAATGTAGGGACGGGCTGTGAAGCAGCCTTGCTTGGTCTGCACGTTGTAGCTTCCGCCCCGATTGCTGAACTGCACGGGGTCGATGAGGCTCTTCGTCCCGTCGTTCATCTCGTAGTAGATACCGAGGTCAAGGTCTTCTCCGCCGATAAACTTTTCTTTCAGCACATGGGCCAATTTGTCCCACTTCGTACGAAACCAATTTCTTCTCTCGCGCATTTCTATGAAAGTCCAGCGCAGTTCTACGACGATGCCGTTTGAACGGGAGTTGGGCGTTGCACGACTCCAGTCCACAAAGGTGGAGTCGCCATATTTTTCAAGGTTATGCATGGCTTTCAGTCTTTACTTCCTGTTGTATAGTTAAAGCCCCATCCGTAGGCACGGTCGCAATCGCTGTGTCCGTCGTGGAACGTCACGAGTTTCTTCACGGTGATGGTGTGGTCTGTGCCGAAGTCGAGTTGGGCAATGGCGCAGAAGCGCTTTTGGCTCGTTTGGCGGCCCATCTCCACGATGACTTCTTCGCTTCCCGGCACTTTCACTTTCACCACGGCATTCGTTTCGGACCATTTTGCCACACCTTCGTAGATGAAGGTGTAGATGGTGATGCGTTTTATCTCATCAGCTCCGCTAGGATTGACAAGAATGGTCTCGCCTGAGGAGGAACCTCCGCCGCGGTCGTCACCCTGGTGCCATATGTAGGGGGCTGTGTCGTAACATCCCTGTCGGGTCACGTGGTGGCGGTCGCCGCCGCGTCCATGGGAGAATTGCAGCCCGTCGATGAGCATTTTTTTCCCGTTGCGCAGTTCGTAGAAGCAACCGAGGTCAAGGTCCACTGGATTGCCCAGGAGATTCTTGAAGAATCCGCCTTTGTTCCAGTCGAGGTTGATGACAATCTCGCCTGAGAGAGGCTTGCCTGCGTCGGTTTTTTCGAGATTGATGCGGTGACTGTCGCCGCCTTTTTCAAGAATGATGGGCATGAGCTTACATGTATTTTGAGGCGTACTTCCGACAGATTGGTTCGAGCCCGTCCTTGTGGGCCTCGCCTACCGCCTGGAACTTCCATTCCGTGCCTCTGCGATAGAGGCGACCGAACTCTACGCCTTTGTCTGTAGAGAAATCCTCGTCGAGGTCGTAGCGACAGATTACTTCGCCCGTAAGAGAATTCTTTATCTGGATGTAAGCGTCGCGGACCTGACCGAAGTTGTATTTCATTCGTGGCGCATTTTTCGGGTCGTAGGCATCTTGCGGCGACCAGTAGATGCTGACGGTAAAGAGGATTTCCTTGACCTTGGGAGAAGCCTTAGTCAAATCGACGTCTATCTCTTCGTTGCCCTCGCCTGTGTTGTCTTCGTCATCGCCAAGATCATCCGCAGAGCCAAGCACGCTTTTGTCTACGGAGTAAGGACGCATTTTGCCATTGACGTCTATTTTGTTACCAGACCCATAGAACACAAAGTCGTATTCGTTCTCTATCTGTCCGCTTTCGCCCAAAAGAAAGGTGGAAGCGTCGAGGTCGTATGCGGGGTCTGCATTGGGATTTACTTTCCATCCCATCTCCACTTTGAGGCGCGTCAAGCCGGCTTGTATCTCTACGCGCTGTCCTTTTATCAGATTGATTGCCATAGTCTTTATACGTATTTGTTTACGAGTGACTGAAGGCCGCCCTTACTTCCGTTTCCTATTGCTTCGAACTTCCATTCGCCGTTGTGGCGATAGAGGCGGCCGAACTCTACGGCGGTTTCGACTGAAAAGTCTTCGTCGAGGTCGTAGCGTGCTATCTCTTCGTTGGTCACGGCATTGTAGAGACGAATGTAGGAGTTGCGCACCTGACCGAAGTTCTGGCGACGTTCGTCGGGCTTGTAAATGGTTGCCGTGAAAATGATTTCTTGCACCTTGCCGTCGACCTTTGTCAAGTCCACATTGATGGTTTCGTCGTCGCCGCCATCACTGTTTCCGCCAGTGAGGTCGTCGCCGGTGGACTCAACCGCGCCATCGGGCGACTTCTGATTGTTGTAGAACACGAAGAAATTGTCGGCGGGAAGTTTGCCGTTTGCACCCAACATGAAGGCGGATGCATCAAGGTCGAAATCGTAGCCGGAACCTGTATTGGGGTCCCATCCTAGACCTACTCCTACAAGGGTCAAACCCTGTCCCATGCTTATGCGCTGTCCTTTTTCAAGATTAATCATAGCTTTAATGCGTTTAGTGGTTATTGAAATCTGATGCAAAATTACGCCTCACTTCACGGGGCTTTTTGTTTCCACTAACGTTACAGTCAACTTTCCCTATGGGGCTTTCGTTGGGACTGCAACGTTACAAGGCCGATATGCGTTGCCAATCTTCTGCCTCAAGAAGCGGCATCAGTTCGTCAGTTCCGTCTTTGCAGCAGCAACACTGTTCGGGAGCCAGACCTACGCTGTAGTTGCCGAAGATGTTGCGTTGAACCACGTAGTCGTCCACATTATAGAGGACGTCGCCAAGCTGGAGGAGTTGCTTCTTCAGCAGACTAATCATCGGACGGCGTATCTCAGCCACTCTCAAGTCGGGAGCGTCCTTTTCGTTGCCACCGAACATGCGGTATATCATCCGGTACTTTTGCTGCACAGCCTCCATGCGCCGGTTGTAACGCTCCAGTTGGCGGACCGATTCGGGTTTGTTGAAATTGATGCCGCCACTTCGCGTTTCCAAGAGGAAGAGCGCATAAAGGGCTTTTTCCCTACGGTGAATCTTCTCTATCTTCACATCGGCTTCGGGGAAACTGATCTGCTGCCGAAGCGTATCAACCAACACTTTGCTGCGGATGCCTTTTTGCAACACGAGTATGTCGAAGACTTGCTTATAGAACCCCGTAAATACGAAGCGGCCCTTTTCTTCCTGCAAGTAGCTAACTTGTGAGTTGCGGAAGTTTTCGGCAAACAGGTCGAGCATGTGCCTTATGCTTTCCATTACGTTGTCGCCCATCTCCAACAGAAGGAAATTTCCTATCTGGCAGTCGTTCACATACGACGTTCCGACCTTTATCATCAAGGAGGGCGGCACGGACTCCATTTCTTTGATTCTTAGTTTTCCCGCCAGTTGCTCCTTGCAGAAGCGCGCCGTTGAGAGGTCGCGCAGTTGCGAAGCTATAAGGCGCAAACGCGCTTCACTGACTTTGGGGTAGAGAAACTCTGCCATGTACAGCAAGTCCGACTCTGAAATGCTCCGGAAATGTTCCGACATTTGGGGCAGATAGACGAAGTCGAAGCCTGCCAGGCGGACTTCTGCACAGATTTCCCGGTAATGGGCCTTTATCTGCTCGTTGACGGTTGCGTCGTATTCGCTTTCCACATACATGATTTGCGACTCTTCGAAAGCAAGGTACGAAGTGTCGGCTGAGAACACCCTCGCACCACTGTCAGCCCCTACCGTCAGACAGTTTCGCACGGCAAGAATAAGAAGAGCTTCCTGACGGGCGCAGTAATTGTCGGACATCGCCACGTTCATAAAATCGCCCAGCAAGTCGTGTTTCAAACTACGGTCCGCCTCCGAAAGTGTACGGAGAGCGTCAGCCAAAGTATAGGTTGCCGACAGCACTTCGTCTTCTTTCCGTAGCGCATATTTTTTGCGCAGTTCGGAAAGGAAGCCTATTTCTCTTGAGTCGATTATTCCGTCGGCTTCTATCAGGTCAGTGACGACACGCATTATGCTTGCTCTCTCGGTTTGCTTCATATATAGTAGTCTGTTGGCGCGCTAAAGCTGAAGGCCTTTTTTTATGAGTTTAACGTAAAAACCTCTCCTCACCTTGTTAGAGAATGAAGAAATACGCCGAAAGTTAACGAAAGAACGTGAATACCCCCCCCGAAACAGATTTTTTTGATGAAATGTGCTTAAAAACATATAAAAACCGAGCAAAACATACTGCTGGCTTATCAAAAGAAGCGATAGACAAGGCTTTTTGTTGTTTTCTCCATCGTTTGACAAGAGGCCGATTGTTGAAGGGTAAAGCGATGCGCGAGAGCGAAAAAACTTTTGGGCAACTTTTTGAAATTTGCGCCTTACCCAACACGTTGGGCTTGTAGAAAGTTCTTTACAAAAATTTACAGATGGGGCGCTAGCGCATGGGGGTGCAACGCATGGGGGTCACGTCTCCGACGTGATGCTCTAGACGGTCTCACGGAGGCTTCTTCGTGCTTCGCTTTGTCACTTCGCGCTCAACAGTCACGTCAGAGACGTGACCTCCATGCGCTAACGCACGCAAAAGCCTCCGTGAAGGCAGCAAATCAAAATTTGCTCCTAGGCCAACACGTTGGCATGGGTGGCCAAAATTTGGATTACTTTACCTTTTCTCTTTGTCTCTCGCGTGCGCGTACACGCGCATGTAATACGCGCGCGCGTTACACCGAAGTTTGTGCAAGTTGCTGTCACCCGTCACCATATGGCATCGCAAAGCCCTATTTGCACATTCTCACATCTGCACATTTGCACATTCGCGAAGCGCTGGGTGACGGGTGACGGCAACTCGCACAAACTTTGGTGTATACGCGCGCGCGATGTGCGAGGCGTGTATGAGTGCATTTTTTGCGTGCAGTTTTTTTGTCACGATTTTGGGCATATTTTGACGAAGTGACACATCGCTAATTTACTGAAACAAAGAAAAGAAACCGCTTTGGGAAAAAGTAAAAAGTAATGTGTCAATACTTTGGAGTTTGACACCAGTACTGACACATTAGCTCAACGAAAAATTTGGTGATGGGGAAAATGGCGCATTACCTTTGCAACACGCTTAACTCGTGTAGAGCGCGAGGTTTTGAAAACCTCGCCTCCATAAGCGACGAAAAATTTGCGCATAACATTGCCATGAAAAAAGACTCTCACATATCCTACCGCCAAGCCGTCCGGGCCTTTATTCGCCGCGTGACGGAAATGCTCTTCCGCCGCGGAATCACTGAGCGCGCAGCCATCGTCGAGGTGCTGCGCTGTCTACGCCAACGTGGCCTTTGGCCCGTAAAAGCTAAAGAGCAAAAAGCAGTGAAACACAGCGAATTTACACGCGGCGCATCATTTTATTGCTTCGCGGAACGTCTGTATGTTCTTTTCGTATTCGTCCACATTGCCTTTGAAGATGGCGGAAGTACCTGCTACAAAGATGCTTGCACCGATGGCTTTGAGCTTTCGGGCATTCTCGGGCGTGATGTTTCCGTCCACTTCGATGGTGATGTCCTCGCGACCTTCGCGCTTGAGGAGGTCGGCCACCTTCTGCGCTTTCTTCATGGTGCTCGGAACGATCTTCTGGCCGGCAAAGCCGGGGTTGACCATAAGCAAGTTGATGCCGTCGATGTAGTCGAGCACTTCCTCGAGCGAGTTGATGGGTGTGGCGGGATTGATGGCAAGAAAACGCTTGCAACCGTAAGGCACGAGCCAGTCGAGCACGCGCTGCACCTGAAAACTGCTCTCGTAGTGGATGGACACAATGTCTGTCGGCTCAATGCCTATCCACTGCAGTTTGTACTCCGGATCCTTGATCATTAAGTGAAGGTCGAGGGGAATGGCGGTGAGCTTGCGCAGACTGCGTATGTAGTCGACACCCAAGCCGAAGTTGGGCACGAAGTTGCCGTCCATCACGTCGATGTGGAGGTGCTCTATGCCCTGCTTTTCGAACGTGCGGATGGTCTGCTGAAGGTTCACGAGGTCGGAACACATCATGGAAGCAGAAATTTCTCCTTTTTTCGTCAGTCGTTCCATGTGGTCATTACCTTGCAGTAAGGTTCTTTGTGGTTGAACATAAGGTCGAGGCCGTCCTTCAGCCGTTCCTGGGCGAAGCAGTGGGAGATGAGGTGCTCCACCTTTATTTCGTCGCGTTCCAAAGCACTGACGACCTCCGTCCAGTCGGATGGATTTTTGCCGTCGTAGGCAGAGTTCCACGTGCCTTTCACCACAAGCTGCTTGCGAAGAATGCGCCAATAGGTGTTTTGCGAAAAGAACATGTCGCCCGACGGGTTGCCCATTAGCACCAGCGTGCCGCCGGGTTTGACGGAATTGACAGCGAGGTCGACAGCCGAGGGAGTGCCTACAGCCTCAACGACGACGTCGAAGAGCGACGACGCGTCGGCTTCGGTCTGCACGGCATAGTCGAGTCCGGCTTTTTCAACGAGCACTCGTTTTCCTTCATTGCGGCCTATCACTTTCACCTCGCTTGCACCCAGACTCTTTGCCCACTGGGCAGCGCAGATGCCTATCATTCCCGTACCTACGACGCCAACGCTTTGGCCCGTCTTGATGCCGGCAATCTTCACGGCATGCCGGCCTACGGAAAGGGGTTCGAGCATGGCGGCAGAGGTAAAGGGGATCGCTTCGGGCAGCGGAACGAGGTTCCACACGGGCACTGCCACATACTCGGCAAAGCCACCGTCGCGCCGCGAACCTACGTAGTCGTAATGGGCACACATCTCGTAGTGTTTCTCGCCGCACTGCTCGCAATGGCGACAGGGAATGAGGGGGAACACACCGACGTGTTTGCCAACGAGGGAGGTGTCGGCAGCAGAAGCTACAGAGTCTACGATGCCAGCAAATTCGTGACCGGGAATAGTGGGGAAGTGGTACGTGCCTTTGGTAAAGACACGGGCTATGTCGGAACTGCAGATGCCGGCGGCTTTGACTTTCACAATGGCCCAACCTTCGGGACATTCGGGGCGGTTTATCTCGTCGTAACGCAAGTCGTTGACGGCATGCAAAACGTAGGCTTTCATCGTTTTTATTTACAGGTGGTTATGATGGATTCAAAATTGGAGAGGTCTTCGGGCGTGGTGATCTTGAAGTTCATGGGGTCGCCTTTTACGAGTTCCACGTTCAGGCCATCCTTGAAGGCTATTTCGGTGCTACCGTTAATTTTCAGGAGTTCCTCGCGCGGCATCGTTTCGTGCACGGCGAGGTATTTGCCAAACACGAAGGCTTCGGGTGCCTGACCCGCCCAAAGTTTGCTGCGGTCGAGAAGGCTGGTGATGTGGCGTCCGTCTTCGCTATAGTAAGTGGTGTCCTTCACAGCCACAACGGGCATTGCGCCGTCGGCACTTTTGCAAGCGTCGTAGCAACGGCCTATGAGGTCGTGGCTGACCAAGGGGCGTGCGCCGTCGTGGATGATGACCACGCTGTCGTCGGCAAAACCTTGTCGCTTCACTTCGCGCAAGGCGCTGAGGATGGAATATTGGCGCGTTTCGCCGGGGGCGGCATAATAGACGGGTTTGGCGGGATGGAGCGCTTCGACTTGTTCTTCGACGAAGGCTTTCCACTCGTCGGCCACGCCGATTACTACGGCATCGGTCTGCGCGTTTTCAAAAAACGTTTTCAAGCAATAGCTGATGATGGGGCGGCCGCCCACCACGGCGTATTGTTTGGGTATGTCAAGCCCCATGCGGCTGCCTACGCCGCCGGAGAGGATGATGGCGATGTTCATGTAGCGTTTTAGTTTTGTTCCTGCTCGCTCTAACACAACGTCAGAAGGTATTTTTTGTGCAGGAATAGAAGAGAACAGTTCGTAATGAAGTGCAATTTACGCTTTTTTTCTGACGGACCGTCTTGCAAGCGTTGGTTTTCATTGCTTGCTGGCGTAAAAACGGAAAAACACATCCCGCGGAATGGCTGAAAACCACTTCACGGGATGTGTTTTGTTTACGTTACTTCGAATAAAATCAGAAGCAGAATTTCGTTCCGAGGGAGAGTTTCAGTTCGCCTTCAGCGGGGTGGCTCGTACCAGAATTGATGCCTTTGGTGAAAGCCGTTGCAGAAGGTTCAAGATAGATTTCCACGTTGGGCGTGACGCGCACGCCAGCCTGGAGCGCGGCTTCAACTCCGGGGGCAACCTTCGTGTCGCGGCCCTCGCGTGAGGAGATGCCCAGTGCCACACCGGCAAGTCCCGTCAAGCGGAAGCGTCCGGTCTGCACGCCTTCTCCGCCAATGGCGGTGCAAAGGTCCATCATGTAGTCGGCATGGACAGAAGTGATGTTTTCGTTACCCTTGCCATGACGCTGCACCGTGGTGTTGGAGAGTCCGGCACGGAAACCGCTGAGCGAGTTAATCCACTGGCCGTAGGACACGTCGGCAGCGAAGGTTAACTTCCGACGGAAAGGATTCATGGAGGTGAAGTTGCCCGTATAGCCGCCCGTTCCTATGCTGACCGAAGCGAAGTGCTGCTGCTCGGGCTGTCCGTAGGGAGCGCGTGTGCCGCGCTGACGCTCGAGGCTGTAGTCTAGACCTACCATCATCTGCGGAGTCCAGCGGTTGAGTTGCGAATCCTTGAAACGCTTGGAGAGGCGGGCGGAGATTTGCGGCTCAAGAAGCAAATGGGCAGAGTTGCCGAGACGAACAGCCATTTGTCCGCCCACGTGGAAGTCGGGAGCAAAGTATGTCTTTCCGGCTCCGCGGTCCATGCCGATGCCGAGACCGGCAAGGGCATTGATGCTTACGGTGCGGTAGGGATCGTAGCCGTAAGTCTGGGCGGTGAGGTCGGTCACGTAGTCGATGGCTGCGCCGGCTTGGGCATAGCGTGTGCCTTCGACCTTACGCTGCATCTGCGCACCGAGACTTAGACGCCAAGCGGAGAGCGGCGTGAACCACTGCGTGTAACCTACACGTCCAACGGGCATGTAGTAGTCGGACGAACGGAGGTGCTTGGCAGGAGCTGCCAGTCCGCCGAGCACGAAGACGGAACTGCGGAGTCCGTTGCCGTCTTCTTCGGCACGCTGCAAGGCATCGGTGCGGTTGTAGCCGTTCATCTTGAACTGCACACCGGCTGAAGCGGAAGCGATGAAGTCAATCTTCGTCTTACCGAACGACGTGGGGAGGTAGTCCTTGCCGTAGCCTTGAAGACGAGGTTCGATGTAGATGCCGAGGAAGGGATTGACATTCCATGTACCGCGCAGCGAAGCGTCCATGCCAAAGAAGAGTTTGTCGGTCTGCTGGCGGTGAGAAAGTCCTACGCCGAGTGCACCGGTGAGTTCAAACGGACGTTCTGCACGGTAGCCGTACAAGGCATTGGTGAAGTTGAAGAGATAGTCGGCACCGAAGTCGAAATGCTTGGTACGGTTCGGCGTTTCGTGGTCGTACTCGGTTTGGGCATATTGCGTCCAAAGGCGTGCACCGTGAAGGGGCGTAAACCATTTGCCAACGGCAACCGTTACTTGCGGACGGAGGTATTGGAAAGGATGGAGCGCGGCTTTCTTTATGCCGGGGATATTGCCACCTATACCCATTTCCACAAACATGTGGTCGTGCCAGGACTGCTGTGTGAAGTCGTCGTGGGCACGTTCGTCGGAGAGGCTCTCATTATAAGTATAGGTCAGTCCGGCAAGGACGGAGGCTGTTGCATCCCATTTTGCCATGGTGGAAAGCGCCGGCGCATAGTTCTCGCGATACATGTCCATGCGGGGTTCGAGCGTGAAGGCGAGGCCGGGAGCAAGGCGGAAGTTGCCTTGAAGTCCACCGCCAAAGCCAAACGTACGGTAATGGTTGCCCGAACCGTCGGCGGTATTGTTCAAGCTGACGCCTGCCACACCATTTATCCAGAACCAGCGGCTCTTGTCCACTCCGCCAAAGGCATTGTGGAGGTTGAGCATATAGTCGAGTTGGCCGCCCAACACGTTGGCACGATGGGCACCGGTTTGCTTGAGGGTGGTGGCACTCACGCCAAGGCGCAAAGCACTGAGGGGAGAGAACCATTTACCTACATTGAACACTACGCGTCCGCCGGTATTGTCGGTCCAAGTGTCGGGGTGGGAATTGGCAAAGAAGAGGGGGCCGCCAGCCAGGCCAACGAAGAGTCCGTTGGTCCATTTGCGGCTTTCGGAAGCGCCTTTCTTTCCGTGGTTTCCGTCCTCGGCAAAGCGGTAACCGAAACCTGCGGTGACGCTGGCCACGGGGCGATAGCCGTGCCAGGTGTAGGCTTGCGAAACGTCGTCCTGCATGAGACCGGCACGAGGTTCAACGTAGAAATAGGTGTAGGGCGAGATGGCGGCTTGTCCGCGAAGTCCGATATGGCCTCCCAAACCGTGGTCCGTCACACCTTTGGCGTGCGAGATGGCAAAGTCGACGCCTGCCACACCGTAGACCTCGAAGGGACGCGGCGTGTAGGTGGAACCACGCTGGGAGAGCGCGGTGATGTTGAGCATATAGTCGAGCGCCACGCCGCCAAACTTTGCCTTTATGCTGTGCGTGTTGTAGGCACCACCGGTGAAGTTGAGGCGCATGCCGTGTTCGGGCGTAATCCAGTCGCCTATGCCGATTTCTGCCTGCGGAGCAACTTTCGAGTCTTTGCTGCCCACGAAGTTGGCGCCGGCACCGGCATCGAGGAAGAGATGGTCGAAGGCGTGCTTGTGGCTATATTCTTTTGTTACACGCGGCCGCTGCAACATGTAGTCAAGCGCGCTTCCGGGCACCTGTGCTTGAGCGAGGGTGGCGGAACTAAGTGCCATGAAGCATACGGCAGCTGCGTTACGGTAGTTCTTCATCTGGAAAATGTGGCTTTGTTTCATTTCTTCTTATCAAGCAAGAGGTCGTTAACGTCACCGTCGATGTGTGCCATGCGTTCGAGCGAGGGATCCATCTTGAGTGCTTTTTCCAATTCGTCGTAAGCTTCTACGGGCTTTTCTGCACGGTTGAGGCAGATGGCACGCAGGTAGTGTGTCATAGCTTCGTCGTCGGGCAGTTCATCGCTGGCTTCAAGGGCTTCCTTGTTGCGCTTCATGGCAAGGAGCATGACGAGTTCGTTGCGTTTGCCGGTTTGGGCAATGGTCGAGTAGCTCTCTTCGTAATGACCGTTGAGGGCGTTGTTCACAGCGAGGAGCAGATGGGTGCTTTCTACGTCGGGCAAGAACTGTGCGACGGAGTCGGCAGCGGTGTACTGTCCGGCATTGAGGAGGGCTATCATGTGGTTGGCATTGACGGCCACAGGTGCTTTCTGTCCGGCGAAGGGACGGAGCAGTTCGGCATCGGACTGCTGACGGTTGATAAGAATGGTCTGAAGGTCGTTGGCTGCCACCATGAAGGAAGGATACATTTCGAGGGCTTGGCGAAGGATGGTTTCGCGGCGTGCGGGGTCGGCCTCGTGGCGATAGAGTTGGAAGAACTCAAAGCGTGAGAGCTGGCGGTAGTCCTTCTGGTAGAGTTCGTTGATTTCGCTGATGGTGAGCTGACGGAAGATGGAGTAGTTCATCACGTAGCCCACGCGGCGCAGCTGGGGAAGGTATTTTCCTTCGAGCAAACGGGAGTAGAAGGGAAGTTTGCGGATGGCTTTTCCCTGTGCGTCGATGTCGGCGAAGCGCATGGCAGTGCGTTCCACCTGGTCGGCCTCAGCGTTGAGACTGTCGGCACGCATGAGCCGCACGACGTCGCTCCAAGGGGCAACGTTGGCTTTGGAGGTGAACTGCATGTGGCTGCGCATATCTTCGGGGAGTTTGCTGCGGAGATATCCGATGGCAAAGTCCATACGTTTCTGCGCCAGGGTAAGGTTGGAGGTGTAACGTCCGTCGGGCGACGACGTTCCGTCTATGGCGAGGGCACGGAGCGTGGCGTCTTTTTCGCTTGCTATCTGTTGGAGCTGCTTGCGGAGTTTTTCGGTTTCGGCAAGGTTGTGAGGATCGTTGGTGTCGAACTGTGCCTTACCAATGGGGAAACGCAGGTCTATCTCGCCCTTGCTGTCGCGAAGCTGCACTTCGGGTTTGGGGAAATAGGCCGAATCGGTTATTTCGTTGGCGTTAAATGAATAGTCGAGCCAACGGAGAGGGTTCACCGTGCCTCGGGCTATGATGGTGGTGTCGCGGTAGAGGATGTGGCGATAGTCCTCCATAGCCATATAGATGTCGCAGGTGTATTCGTCCTTCACGTTTTCCACGTAGATGGAGTCGGAGTAGCCTATGATGTCGTTCGTGCGGTCTTTTTCACGTGTTGAGTCGGACTTTACGGTGACGTATTTTGCTAAGGGGTCGCCGTCGGCAGCTTCCATGTCGAAGTTGTAAAGGCGGTCCTGCGTGCGGTTGTACTCCTGTGCGTCGTAGACCATAGGACGCATGAGCTTGAGATTGTTGCGGGTGACGTTGTTGAGAACGGGCTGCACCACGAGGCGTGTGTCGTGGGAGAACATCTCACGGGGTACGCGTACGCGTGTGCGCACATAAAAATAGTTGCCTTTTACCTCGATGTCGGTGGGTTCGGGCTGCACTTTGTCGGTGATGCGCTTGGCAGCAACCACGGCTTCGCCGAGGAATACATCTTCTTCCTCGAGTTCGATTTTGAGGAAGTTCTGTCCCTTTACTTTTACGGTGGTCGACTTGGCTCCTACCATGCTGATGCGGAGTGTGGTGTTGGAGCGTACGTTGATGGCAAAGCGTCCGTCCTCGTCGGTAGTGGCCATGAGACGACCGGAGGGGACGTCTACGACGTTGGCGCCGAAGAGGGGAAGGTTCTTTGTTTTTGAAATGACGGTACCGGTGACGCGGATGACGTCCTGTGCCGTGGCAAGGCATGCCGTGAGGCAGAGCAGCAACGCGGTGAGCAGTGCACGCCGCGCCGTATGGCTTGTAAGTATGAGGTGATGTGTGGTCATTTCTTGTGTTGATAGAATGAACAACTTTGTGGCTTGATAAATCTTCCGCGCCGGAACAAGGTTCTTATGCAGACGGGCACGTTTGTTCCGGCTTTTGAAGAATGGGGGTCAAGTGCGGGCGTTTTATTTTATAATGTATACGAATGTGACGCCGGCTTTAAGGGGAGTGGCCACCCATTTTGTGGTGTTGGGACCTTTGCGCTGATAGTTTTCCGTTTCGCCATCTGTGGTTTTGTCCTCACGGACGTGGAGAGCGCCGAGGCCAAGTGTGGTTTCGAGGCTCCAGCGACGACCGAGCACAAAGCTGTAGCCATAGGTAATGCCGGCGCCGAAAGCGTCGCCGTTGTGACGAGTCTTGTCGAGTTTGAGATTGTAGTGCGTACCCATCCCCATAATACCGACGAAGTGGCCGGCTTGCGGACGGGCGCTGAACCAATAGCGCATTTCGGGTGTGAAGGCGAGCGCTTTGGTGTCGTACGATTTAATCTTCAAGCGGTTGGCTGCAGCTTCGAGGTTGAGTGTGAGGTGACGGTTGAGACGGAACTCCACGCCGAAGTTGGGTGTAGCTGTAGCCCAATAGAGGGCGTTGGTCTTTATGTCCACACGCTGCGCCTGAAGCGAAGTTCCGCAAAGTAGCAACGCTGTTGTTGCGAGCACTTTTTGCCAATGTATTTGTGCGTGCATAAACAGTTAATGGTTTATCTATAGTTCTATATTAAGTCTGCTTGCAAAGTTATGGATTTTTCTTTAGCGCAACCATTCCATGCTGGGTAAAAACAAAAACATGCACACAAAACGTTAATGTTTGCGGATGATATTATACTTTGCGGACACAAAGAAGCACAAAAAACAAACCAAACCGTAATGTCGGTGAGAACATTACGGCTTGGTCGCTAATTGTAGGGTGTACAGCTTCGTGATTTTTGGGGCTTATATGACAAAAAGAGACCAGTTATAGCTCATTAGCTTTCATAACTTACAAGCGAAAAACTTCAAGTAACAGGAAGTCCACCATTTAAGGGTGGTTCTATAAATCACCACCCTTAAGTTAGCGAACAATGTCTACGAGCTTGCATCCTAATGCCGTTTCTATTTTGGCAAGGGTCTGCATAGTAAAGTTGTGCCGACCTGTAAGCCATTTAGAAATTTCCGATTCTCTTTTGTTGAGTTGTTTTGCAAAATCCTTTTGAGTGAGTCCTTTTGATTTCAATATTTCGCTTATACGTTCAGCGATGCCAAAGGTAAGCTCAAACTCTGCCTTTTGCTCTGCAGGAATCGTAGCGAGACACTGCCTGAATAATTCGTTCTTAATCATAAGCTTTCCTTCGTTCTATAGTTAAATTTCAAATGTTGCGCTCTCAATATCAGTAATCATGTTTTTCTCAATACTTATTGTCCCAGTTTTCTGTGCTTGGGCAAGGACTTTTTCAAAAGTCTGCAAGTCCATTACATATCCGCTAAGTTTTTCATTTTCTTGATATGTCCGGGTTGTCTTTACACCGCCATTACCAAGAATCAAAACTTGGTCTGATATACGTAAACAATATAAGCGAAGTTTACGTGAATCAATGGCTAAAGCCTTTACATTGTCGTGCATGCGTCCTTCATTGCGGAAGAAAGTTCCAGTGCCCCTTTGTCGATTATCTTGGATAGAGCAAGCAATATGACGTTGAAGTCCTTGTTGTAGGTCGCATTATTCTTGAATTCGTTCAAGAACTTTTCAAACTCGCTCTCTTCACTGCCATCAAAACATATGGAAAACAATCCGACATTGTCGTTCTGTTCTATTGTCTTTAGTTTTACGCTCGTCATAGAAAAAATTGTTTGGGGATTCACTGCAAAGTTAAGTATTTACCATGACAAGCATTTACTTTTGAGTTAATTTTGAGGCTTTATATGATGAGTTTGAAGATTTGCCGTATGATTAGATCACAAAAAAGCAGACCAAGCCGTAATGTCGGTGAGGGCATTACGGCTTGGTCGCTAATGTTGTATTTAGAATTGTACTACTTAGGCAGCGTTACGGACTACTTCTCGTCGTTGAGTTTGAGCGCAGTGGTATCGGCATACTGCTTTTGCAGACGCACGAGTTCTTTCATAAGGCGTTGGGTCTGCTTCTGCGTTCCGGGCTTTCCGTAGATGTTGTTCATCTCGTGCGGGTCGTCGTTGAGGTTGTAGAGTTCCCACTCGTTGATGTCGTTGTAGAAGTGGATGAGTTTCCAACCGTCGGAAGAGCGCACGCCGTAGTGGCGCTTCACGCTGTGCTCGGCGGGATATTCGTAGAAGTGGTAGTAGATGCTCTTGCGCCAGTTTTTGGGATGCTGTCCCTTGAGGAGGGGAAGGAGCGAAACACCGTCCATATCGGCGGGCACTTTCACGCCGGCGAGTTCGAGGAAGGTGGGGGCGTAGTCGATGTTCTGCACCATTTCGTTGATGTCGCCTTTCGCATTGAGTCCGTCGGGCAGATGCATGACGAGCGGTGTGTTGAGCGACTCTTCGTACATGAAGCGCTTGTCGAACCATCCGTGCTCGCCCATGTAGAAGCCCTGGTCGGAGGTGTAGACCACGAGGGTGTTCTCGAGGAGTCCGGCTTGCTTGAGATAGTCGAGGGTGCGACCCACGTTGTCGTCGAGCGTCTTGAGCACCTTGGCATAGTCGCGCATGTAGCGCTGATACTTGAATTCGGCAAGGGCGCGACCTGTAAGGTTACGGCTGTTAAAGTCGATGGCGAGGGAGTCGTAGAAGTAGTCGTACTCTGCACGGTCCTTGGAGGAGAGACGACCCACCATGTTGAGGTAGCTGTCGCTGAGGCGCGTGGTGAGTCCGGGACGATACATCTTCGTATCGTAGACGATGTCCATGTGGTCGTTGTTCTTTATCTCCATCTCCTGTGCAGCAGCGGCGGGGCGTCCTTCATAGTTATCGTCGAAGTTGTCGGGGAGTGAGAAGGTCTTGTCCTCATAGGCGCGGAGATATTTCATCTCGGGCAACCAGTCGCGATGGCAGGCTTTGTGGTGAATGAAGAGGGCGAATGGCTTGCTCTTATCGCGCTTGTGTTCCATCCAGTCGATGGCCTTGTCCGTCACGATGTTCGTCACGTACCCCGTTTCGCGCGTGGTGGTGCCGTCCATGTTGAGGAAGTTGGGATTGTAGTAGTCGCCTTGTGCCGGAAGTATGTTCCAGTAGTCGAAGCCTGTGGGCTGACTGACGAGGTGCCATTTGCCTACGATGGCGGTTTGGTATCCTGCCTGCTGGAGGAGCTTGGGCATGGTTTGCTGCGAACCGTCGAAGATGCCGTGCTCGTTGTTGGTAAATCCGTTTTTATGGGAGTGCTTACCGGTGAGCATGCAAGCGCGGCTGGGTCCGGAGAGGGAATTTGCCACGTAGGAGTTGACGAAGCGCACGCCGTCGTTGGCTATGCGGTCGAGGTTGGGGGTGTCGACGTAGCGGTGGTCGTAGCAGCTCATCATCTGCGCCGTGTGGTCGTCGGTCATGATGTAGACGATGTTGCAGCGCTGCTGGGCGGCGGCTGCAGCGGGGAGCATGGCGATGGTGAGGGCGGAAAGGATTTGGGGGTGTTTCATGGAAATGGTCTTTTCTGGAAAAACTAAGGAAAAAGGTCTTGCAGGTCATGTTGGTGCATGCCCTGTAAGACCTTTTGTTTTTAGGTGCGGTGTTTTGCCGCGCGCTGACGTTTACTTCTGGCCCGTCATGTTGTAGACGATGTCCATGATTTGCTTGCCGAGGGCGTCGGCTTCTTCCATGGTGTGTGCCTCGGAGTAGACGCGGATGATGGGTTCGGTGTTGCTCTTGCGGAGGTGTACCCACTTGTCGGCGAAGTCGATCTTCACGCCGTCGATGTCGGTGACAGTCTCGTTCTTGTAGAGTTCCTTCACCTTCTTGAGGATGGCGAAGATGTCGGTTGTCGGGTCGAGGTCGATGCGGTTCTTGGCAATGTAGTACTGCGGGAGAGAGTCGCGGAGCTCGGTGGCTTTCATGCCGGTCTTGGCAAGGTGGGTGAGGATGAGAGCAATGCCTACGAGGGCGTCGCGTCCAGAGTGGGCTGCGGGGTAGATGACTCCGCCGTTGCCTTCACCGCCGATGACGGCGCCTGTTTCCTTCATCTTGGTCACTACGTTCACTTCGCCTACGGCGGCAGCGGTGTAGTTGCAACCGTACTTCTCGGTCACGTCGCGGAGACCGCGGGTTGAGGAGAGGTTGGAAACGGTGGGGCCAGGAGTGTGCTGGAGCACGTAGTCGGCACAGGCCACGAGGGTGTTTTCTTCGCCGAACATGGTGCCGTCTTCGCAAACGAGGGCGAGTCGGTCCACATCGGGGTCAACCACGATGCCGAGGTCGTGACGTCCTTTGCGCAGGAGGTTGCGAATTTCGCTGAGGTTTTCCTTGAGGGGTTCGGGGTTGTGGGCGAAGTCGCCGGTGGGCTCTGTGTTGAGTCCGGTCACTTCTGTCACACCAAGTTGTCCGAGGAGTTTGGGGAGAATGATGCCGCCTACGGAGTTGATGGTGTCGATGGCCACGGTGAAGTGGGCACGACGTATGGCTTCGATGTCTACGAGTTCGAGCTGCTTGACGAGTTCGATGTGGCGCTGGTCGTAGGAGAAATTCTTGGTGTAGCATCCGAGGCCGTCAACGTCGGCAAACTCGAAGTCGCAGCTGTTGGCGAGACGTACTACTTCAGAAGCTTCTGCGGGGGGAAGGAATTCGCCCTTTTCGTTGAGGAACTTGAGGGCGTTCCATTTGCGGGGGTTGTGGCTGGCGGTGATGATGATGCCGCCGCAAGCGCGTTCCATGGTAACGGCAAGTTCCGTGGTAGGCGTGGAGGCGAGACCGATGTTGACCACGTCGAAACCCATGCTCATGAGCGTACCGCAAACCACATGGCTTACCATTTCGCCAGAAATGCGTGCATCGCGACCTACAACGACCTTACGGCGGAAGGTGCGGCTCACGACTTTCTCGCGAAGTGAAGCGTAGGCTGAAACGGACTTTGCAATGTCCACAGGGTTGAGGGTGTCACCAGTGCGTCCGCCGATTGTGCCGCGGAAGCCGGAGATAGACTTGATAAGTGTCATAGTATCTTTGTGAGAGTTTGTAGTTTTGTGCTACAAATTTAGTAATTACTCTTCTGATTGCTCGCATTCGTGTTCTTTTTTTTGAAAGAGGAATGAACAGATTTAGCAAGCGAAAGGTTGGTCATCTCAGATTTTTCCCCGAATTTAGCGTCAATAATACTTACTTCGCATGAAAAGATTGAACTTGATGGCAACTTTGCTGGTTGTCATGATTAGCAGCCTCTTCGCTTCTGGCTGCTCCTCGGCCGATGAGAGCCGCATCTATTGTACGCTCTATGCCGACAACGTCAGCGCCAACGTCATTGAGAACGACAAGGGCGTCACGACGGATGCCTATTTTGCCGTCCTCAACGAAAAACTCCAAGGCTGCAGCGGTTGGTACGACAACGCCAAGGCTGCACAGGAGGGCCTTACTGCTGTTGCCGACAAGGCTGTCGACGAGTTTGAACAGACCGCCATGACGGGGGTCAGCTTCTACGGACGTTTCACCGTTGGTTATCAGGTGAAAGGTGCGGCAAGCAAGACCGCGCTGAAGGTGTACACGAACAAGGCGCTCGACAAGGCGGACCTCACGAAGGCGCTCACGAAGATTGCCGCAGCCAAGCCCGACGGCTTTACTGTGGATGCCACGACGCTCGAGCCCATCACGAAAGGCTTTGCCGTTTCGCTTGAAGCGACGCAAAACAGTTTCGGCACCGAGGGACTTGCCAATGTGATAGACTACGTCACCTCGCACGAGGGCACGAATGCCTACGGCGGTTGGCTCAACTCGGACAGTAGCGCGTACTACTACGATGCCACCATCGTTTGCAAAACCCGCGAGGAAGCGGAAGCCTTGGGCCGGCAAAATCACCAAATTGCTATCTTCGACTTGGAGAATATGGAGGAGATTAGGTTGTGAAAAATAAATCCGAAACTTCAGAATCCAATTATCTGAGACACAATATGCCTACATATACCCCTCGTCCTTGAGTATTTGTTTGAGAACCTCGACTTTGACGGACGAGGCATCTTCCTTATCATAGATAAGCATCAATATAATCTCTCCGTCTTGCTCCTTTGCGATAAGATTGTAGTTAACGACTCTTGCCCCACCAGATTTTCCCTTTCCCTTTAACTAGATGGCCATTCTTATCTTCCGGATACCGGGCGATAATTCTGCGCCTTGCAACGGATTTTTTTGAAGTTCATCGGCAAACGCTTTCAAGTCTTTCTTGAAAGATGGATATTTCTTCGCAAGACGCCTTGCTGCTACGTCAAAGTAGCTCAATGTTGATATCTTATAGCTCATCCAACAAACTTTCAAGGGTGTTGAGCTGTTTCTTGCCGGCTAGCACTTCTTTCAATTCACGAAGAGCACCGCGCAAATCAGCTGCTATAT
>CAVKJJ010000012.1:0-55989 GCA_963656685.1 bacterium
CATGAGCGGACAATCGCCGTGTAGAGCGTCACGTCAGAGACGTGACCCCCATGCGTGCACCCCCATGCGCTAACGCCCTCATAGTCGTGCATCAAGCAAAAGCAGCCCGTGACGCCAAGAAAAAGCATACGCGAAGCCTTTTCGTGCGCATCATCAGCGTGAAACCCACTTTTTATTGCTATTTTTGCACAAAATATTTTGTAATTAACTCAATGAAAACATTCACGATCAGAAAAGGCTTGGACCTCAACTTGCAAGGCGAGGCCAAGCTCGTACTTGAAAAATGTCCGCTGAGTGCCTCCTATGCCCTGAAGCCCTCCGACTTCACCGGCATCGTACCACGTCCCGTGGTAAAGGAAGGCGACCGGGTGAAAGCGGGCGACGCTTTGTTTGTGGACAAAGCCACCGAGAAAATCAAGTTCGTATCGCCCGTCAGCGGCACCGTAGCGGGCATTGACCGCGGAGAACGTCGCAAAATCCTTCGTTTCCGTGTGGAAGCCGACGAAGTGCAGGAAAGCAAGACCTTCGACGTAAAAGGCTGGGAAAGCTTCGACGCAGCCTCTGCTGTGAAGCTCCTACTCGAGAGCGGACTCTTCGCCTTCTTCCGTCAGCGTCCCTACGACGTCATCGCATCGGCCGACGACACCCCTCGCGACATCTTCATCTCCACCTTCAGCAAAATGCCCCTCGCCGCCGACGTGGCCTTCGTGCTCAACGACCGTGAAAAGGACTTCTGCCTCGGTGTGGACTTCCTCTCGCACATCGCCCCCGTCCATGTGGGAGCCGCTGCCGAACAGGAAGGCGCCGCATTCCTCGCTGTAGAGAAAGCCGACGTGAACCTCTTCAAGGGTCCCAACCCCGCAGGCAACGTGGGCGTGCAGATTAACCACGTGAAGCCCGTTAATAAGGGCGAAGTGGTGTGGACCATGGCAGCCGAGAACGTTGCCGCCATAGGCGCACTCCTCCGCACCGGCCACACCTGCCTCACACGTCGCATTGCCGTGGCAGGCTCTGAAGTGAAAGAACCGCACTACGTGGAAACCCTCGTCGGCGCACCCCTTGCCGACGTGCTCAAAGACAACCTCAACGGCACGGACCACGTGCGCATCATCAACGGCAATCCCCTCGTAGGTACAAAGAGCTCGCTGGACGACTCCCTCTCCGCCTTTGTGAGCGAAGTGACCGCCATACCCGAGGGCGACAACGTGGACGAAGCCTTCGGATGGATAGCACCTCGCTTCAACGACTACTCCACGTCGCACAGCTATTTCTCTTGGCTCTTTGGCAAAAAGAAGAAGTATAACCTCGACTGTCGCATCAAGGGCGGTGAGCGCCACATGATAATGAGCGCAGAGTACGAGCGCGTGTTCCCCATGGACATCTACCCCAGCTACCTCATCAAAGCCTTGCTCACCGGCGACATAGACCGCCAGGAAGCACTCGGCATCTATGAAGTTGCCCCTGAGGACTTTGCCGTGGCTGAGTTCGTCGACTCCTCCAAGCTTGAACTCCAGCGCATTGTGCGCGAAGGTCTCGACCTGCTCCGCAAGGAAAACGCGTAAAAAGTTCACGTCGGTGCAGTAGCGCTTATTCCTCTGTACGATTTATTCCTGAAGAGACGAAAGGTTATCTCTGAAGAAACGAATGGTTCTTCTCCGAAAGACGAGAAAAACGTAAAATCGGACATCGGAAAAATCGGAAATTCGGACAAATCGCACCGCACCGCCACGTTCCACTAATAGCACACCCAACTATCAATATCTCCAATGTTAAAACAAATCTTCGACAAAATACGCCCCAACTTCGAGGCCGAAGGCAAGCTCCACGCCTTCCGTTCCGTGTTTGAGGGTATGGAGACGTTTATGCTCGTGCCCAACGCCACGTCAAAGAGCGGCGTAAGCATCCACGATGCCATCGACTCCAAGCGAATCATGTCGTTCGTGGTCATCGCGCTCCTGCCGGCCATGCTCTTCGGCATGTACAACATCGGTTATCAGAACGCCGCAGCGGCAGGCAAACTTGCCGAAACGACTTTCTGGTCCATGTTCTTCTACGGTTTCCTCCTCGTTCTGCCCAAAATCATCGTGTCGTACGTAGTAGGTCTCGGCATCGAGTTCACCGTGGCACAATGGAAGAAAGAGGAAATTCAGGAAGGTTACCTCGTGACGGGTATCCTCATCCCCCTCATCGTGCCCGTCGACTGCCCCCTGTGGATGCTCGCCGTGGCAGTAGCCTTCTCCGTCATCTTCTGTAAGGAAATCTTCGGCGGCACGGGTATGAACATCTTCAACCCCGCCCTCGTGGCACGTGCCTTCCTCTTCTTTTCCTATCCCACCAGCATGAGTGGCGACAAGGTGTGGGTACACACCCAGCAAGTCCTCGGCCTCGGCTACACGCTCCCCGACGGTTCCACCATGGCCACTCCCCTTGGTGAACTCGCAGCAGGCCACAGCGCCACGGCAAGCTACGCCGACATGTTTTGGGGCTTCATCCCCGGTTCCATAGGCGAAACGAGCGTCGTGGCCATCCTCATCGGCGCCGTCATCCTCCTCTTCACCAAGATAGCCTCTTGGCGCACCATGGTCAGCGTGTTTGTGGGCGGTGCACTCACAGCACTCCTCTTCAACCACGTGGGACTCGAAAACAACGCCGCTGCTGCCATGCCCTGGTACGGCCACCTCATTGCCGGCGGTTTCTGCTTCGGTGCCGTGTTCATGGCCACCGACCCCGTAACGAGCGCCCGCACGGAGAACGGTAAGTTCATCTACGGCTTCCTCATCGGTGTCCTCGCTGTGCTCATCCGCGTGCTCAACCCCGGTTACCCCGAAGGCATGATGCTCGCCATCCTCTTCATGAACATGTTCGCTCCCCTCATCGACTACTTCTTCGTGCAGAGCAACATCAACAAGCGCCTCAAGAGAGCAAAATAACACACAAACGGGAGAGGCCGTGCACAGAGAGCCTTTAATAAGAGCACTGTGCCCCCGCAAGGTCTTCTCCCACAAGCCACAACGCAATGAATACGAACAAAAATTCATATACCATCATCTATTCCGCCGTCATGGTGGTAATAGTAGCGTTCCTGCTCGCTTTTGTGTCGTCAGCGCTTAAGCCCACGCAGGACAAGAACGAGGCGCTCGACAAGAAGAAGCAGATTCTCGCCGCCCTCAACATCCGCAACCTCCCCACCGCCGACGAGGTGGAAGCCAAATACAGCGAAGTTGTCGTAGCCGACATGGTCATCGACTCCGCTGGCACCGTCATCAAGGACGGAAAGGGTAAGGACAAGGACGGCTTCGCAGTGTCCACCAAGCAAATCTCCTCCACTAACCTCCCCGTTTACCTCTGTAACGTGGACGGCGAAACGAAGTACCTCGTGCCCATGACCGGCCGTGGCCTTTGGGGCGGACTTTGGGGATATGTAGCCGTCAATGCCGACCTTCAGACCGTCTACGGCGCCTACTTCTCACACGAGAGCGAGACCGCCGGCCTCGGCGCACTCATCGCTGAAGAGAAGTTCCAGGACCAGTTCAAGGGCAAGCACCTCTTCGACGACGACTCCTCCCACGTGGCTCTCACCGTGGTGAAGAACGGCAAGGTAGCCCCCGGCAAGGAAAACGTAGAAGTGGACGGCATCACCGGTGCCACCCTCACCTCCGTCGGCGTGGCCAACATGGTCAACTCCGGACTCCAGCAGTACGTAGACTATTTCAAGACAATCAAAAAGTAACGGAACGGACGGAACGCCCTCACCCCCGTGCTCCATATATATAATAAGGAGACACCTCCATATATATAATAGGAAATACACCTTATATATAACGGGAGAGGGTAGGGCACACACTCCTCCACTTATAAACCACACTTCTTATGAGTTTGTTTTCAAAAGAAAATGCCGAAGCCCTCATCGGCCCGCTCAACAAGAACAACCCGGTGGCCATCCAGGTGCTCGGCATCTGCTCGGCGCTCGCCGTCACTTCGCAGCTTGAGCCCGCCATCGTCATGGGACTTTCGGTGACCGTCATCACGGCGTTCTCCAACTTCATAATCTCCCTCATCCGCAAAACCATCCCCAACCGCATCCGCATCATCGTGCAGCTCGTGGTGGTAGCCGCCCTCGTAACCCTCGTGGCACAGGTGCTCAAAGCCTACGCCTACGACGTCAGCGTGCAGCTCTCCGTCTACGTGGGTCTCATCATCACCAACTGCATCCTCATGGGACGCCTCGAAGCCTTCGCCATGCAGAACGGCCCTTGGGAGTCGTTCCTCGACGGCATTGGCAACGGCTTGGGCTATGCTTGGGTGCTCGTAGCTGTAGGTTTCGTTCGCGAACTCCTCGGTAGCGGCACACTCCTCGGTCTGCGCGTCATCCCCTTGAGCATCTATGCCGAGAACGGCGGATTCTACGTGAACAACGGCATGATGACCATGCCCGCCATGGCGCTCATCCTCGTGGGCTGCCTCATTTGGGCCGTACGCGCCTACAACAAGGACTAACCCACAACGTACTACAACGTAAAATAATCATCACACATGGGACATCTATTAAGTCTTTTCGTCCGCTCCATCTTTGTGGACAACATGATATTTGCGTTCTTCCTCGGCATGTGTTCCTACCTCGCCGTGTCGAAGAACGTGAAGACCGCCTTCGGCCTCGGTGTGGCAGTAACCTTCGTGTTGCTCATCACCGTGCCCGTCGACTATCTTCTCCAAACGGAAGTGCTCGGCCCGGACTGCCTCATTCCCGGCGTGGACCTCTCGTTCCTTTCGTTCATCCTCTTCATCGCCGTCATTGCCGGCATTGTGCAGTTGGTCGAGATGGTAGTGGAGCGTTTCTCCCCCTCGCTCTACGCCGCCCTCGGCATCTTCCTCCCCCTCATCGCTGTGAACTGCGCCATCATGGGTGCCAGCCTCTTCATGCAGCAGCGCATCGGCATGGAACCCGGTAGCACGCAGTACATCGGCAACGTGGCCGACGCTGCTGTCTACGCCCTCGGTTCCGGCATAGGCTGGATGCTCGCCATCGTGGCACTTGCTGCCATCCGCGAGAAAATGGCCTACACCGACGTGCCCCGCCCCCTTCAGGGACTCGGCATCACGTTCATCACCGTAGGACTCATGGCCATGGCATTCATGTGCTTCTCCGGCCTGAGCATCTAATCTTTTAGTCCGTAAACAACAGAAGGGTGGTTCTATAAATTACCACCGTAAATATTCAAAATCGGGTGACTACTGTTTTGTCATCTTTCGGGCTCTTTTTCGCCCTTTTTGCTTGTTCGCTCAGTCGCATAGCCCGCTATGCTCCTTCGTTCACAAACAAAATGGACGAAAAATAGCACCGAAATCTGACAAAGCTAATTTATAGAACCACCCAGAAGAAAAACAACGAAACAACAATGGATATCAATCTCATTCTCTCGAGCATTGGCGTCTTCCTTGTGATAATCCTCCTCTTGGTCATCATCCTCCTCGTGGCCAAGCGTTACCTCTCGCCGAGCGGCAACGTGAAGATTACCCTCAACGGACGCAAAACCTACGAAGTGCCCCAAGGCGGCACCCTCTTGAGCACCCTCGCTGCCGAGGACGTCTATCTCCCCTCTGCATGTGGCGGAAAGGGCAGCTGCGGACAGTGCAAGTGTCAGGTGCCCGAAGGCGGTGGCGAAATCCTCGACTCCGAGCGCGGCCACTTCACCCGTAAGCAAGTGAAGGAACACTGGCGCCTTGGATGCCAGTGTAAGGTAAAGGGCGACATCGCCGTACAAGTGCCCGACAGCGTGCTCGGCGTGAAGGAATACGAGTGTACCGTCATCTCCAACAAGAACGTAGCCACCTTCATCAAGGAATTCAAGGTGCAGCTCCCCGAGGGCGCACACATGGACTTCCTCCCCGGCTCCTACGCACAGATCAAGATTCCCGCCTTCTCCATGGACTACGACAAGGACATCGACAAGTCGCTCATCGGCGACGAGTACCTCCCCGCTTGGCAGAAGTTCGGACTCTTCCCCCTCAAGTGTGTCAACACCGAACCCACCATCCGTGCCTACTCCATGGCCAACTATCCCGCTGAAGGCAACGTGTTTATGCTCACCGTGCGCATTGCCACACCGCCCTTCAAGGCCGACCGCAGCGGATTTATGGACGTCAATCCCGGTATCGCCTCGTCCTACATCTTCACCCTCAAGCCCGGCGACAAGGTCGTTATGAGCGGTCCTTACGGCGACTTCCATCCCCACTTCGACTCCAAGAAGGAGATGATTTGGGTGGGCGGCGGTGCAGGTATGGCACCCCTCCGTGCACAGATCATGCACATGACGCGCACACTCCACACCACCGACCGCGAAATGCACTACTTCTACGGTGCACGCGCCCTCAACGAAGTGTTCTACCTCGACGACTTCCATCAGCTCGAGAAGGACTTCCCCAACTTCCACTTCCACCTCGCCCTCGACCGTCCCGACCCTGCAGCCGACGCAGCAGGAGTGAAGTACACCCCGGGCTTCGTTCACCAGGTGATGTTCGAAACCTACCTCAAGGACCACGACGCTCCTGAAGACATTGAGTACTACATGTGCGGTCCTGGCCCCATGTCGAAGGCCGTGGTCGGCATGCTCGACAGCCTCGGTGTGGAACCCGAAAGCATCATGTACGACAACTTCGGCGGATAACCTCTCTGCCACATTCTTCGTGCATCGTGGCGTTCATTCGCCACAATGACATAACGATACATTAAAAGCGCAGACACGCTTCGCCGTCACGGACGGTTTTGCGTGCTGCGCTTTGTTTTTATTCGCGCTCTTCTGTCACGTCAGAGACGTGACCCCCATGCGTTACACTCCCATACATTTGCGCCTACTAAACTCTCACGCCTTGTTGTACCTTCTATTCTCCCAAACCTTTGTACCTTTGAAGTAAACAAACACTCAACACTTCATCTCATGCCAAAGACCGTAGCCCTCAAGCCCTTTCTGCTACTCCTTCTCGCCATACTCGCCTCCTGCTCGGGCGAAAATGCAACTCGCGACCTCGACCGCGACAACAATACCGACACCACCGTGCCGCAACTCTCCGAAGCCATGGCCGCCGTGCGCGACTACGTGCCCCTCTATGCCGTGGTGGCCCACCGAGGTTCCACCTATTGGACACCGGAAGAAACGGAAGCCGCTTGGCGGTGGGCACGCGAAATGGGTGCCGATTATCTCGAGTCGGACCTCCAGGCGTCGAAGGATGGAGTGGTCCTCGCCAACCACGACGAAAGCCTTGAGCGCACCACAAACGTTGACCGTCTCTTTGGCGACTCCCTCCCGCGCGTCCGTGCCGACTTTTACCGCAGTTTTCGTAACGACGACGGTTCGCAGCACTTCTCAGAGGAGGACATCGAAGCGCAGTGCCAGCGGGACAAAGAGACCTTCGTGCCCTACCGTACCTCGTCCTATTACTACTACGAACTCCTCATGCTCGATGCCGGAAGTTGGTTCAACGCTGCTTCGCCCCAACAGGCACGCACAGCCTTCTCAGCCAATGGCGGCATTCATCAGTACGTCTCCGCCCTGCAGGACCAGATGGCCTATGCCGAGGGAAAGATGCTACGGCGCGACGCCACGACGGGCGAGCGCATCCTCTCTTACACCATCAAGGAGAAATATCGCAACATGACCCTTGCGCAAATCTACGCTGCCGAAAAGCGCACGGTGAAGTGCGACGAGGAGAGTGTGGCGTTCGCTGCCGACGAGGGGTGTATGGACTTTGTGGACTACGACTTCCGCGATGCTTATACCGACGACCCTGCCGACACGGGCAACCGTCCCGGGCTCTACATAGAGTTCAAGAAACCCGAAGTGAACCCTGAGGACATGGAGGTGCGCGTCTACAACCTCTTGGCCGAAAACGGGTGGAACATCCTCACCGCTCCCCCTGCCGACGCGCCGTTCTACGTGGACGGGAAGGTCAATGTGGGGCGTACCAAGGGCAAGGTGGTGCTGCAGACCTTTTCGGTCGATGCCCTCTCTCGTGCCTTCCGCGTGTTTAAGGGCGGCGTGCCCATGTGCTGCCTGTTGTGGAAGAAGGCCGACGGCACGGACACTTCCTTCGACACGCCCACGGCTTATGCCGCGCACATCAAGGACGCCATGGACCGCGGAGCGCATATCATGGGGCCTTCCATTGCAGGCGCACCGAACAATTACGCGGAACTCAACGCTCCGTGGCAAGCCGCGCTCATTCGCCAAGCCGGCATGCTGAACCACCCTTACACGTTCGACACCACGGAACAACTGGCGCACTACGCCTCAGGCGACACGACCGACACTTCCGTTGCAGCAACTGACACTTCTGTCACTAATTCTGTCAATCTGTCACATTTTTCTGCCACTTCTGTCACCTCCGCTTTACCCCTTTATTTCGACGGTCTCTTCACCAACCGCACCGACCTTACGCTCCGTTACTTCATTGACCACGGCTACCGCTGCAACGCCTCGCTGCGGAATCCTTTCCACCCCGCTGAGCGCTACGATAACTCCCAGGCGCCATCCTCTGTGCCCCGTGCGGAAGAGACGCTCGTGAGGTTGGGGTATTAAGTGTGAAAATCAAAGCGCAGCACGCAGAACCGTCCGTGAGGCCGTGACGGCCGTGTAGAGCGCGAGGTTTTGAAAACCTCGCCCCCATACGCGGATTTATAGCCCTCCATGGGGGTGACGTTTTCAAAACGTCACGTTCTACACGAGAAATTTACTATGTAGCGACAATTATGTGGTGTATATAAAAATCCGATTTTCCGCTTTTCCGTTTTTCCGGAGTTTCCAGTACACTATTTTTGGGTCTAAAATTCCAAGGCATGGTGTATGAATTCCAAGGCACGGAGTAAAAATTCCAAGGCATGGTGTGGGAGTAAAAAAAGGTATATGATGTATTGTTTTGGCATGGGATTTGTTAAGTATAATTTGGTCCTGTTGCTCCACAACAGGCCGTTTCTCTGGGCGCAGTGATGTGCCAACTCGGGCAATTACTCCTTCAACTTGCTTAGGAGAGTTGTTCAGTAGAGAAACGGCCAAATCGATCTTTGACTTCGTGGATACGGATTGCCCTGACAGGAAAGGGTGGTCAAAAACAAAACTCTCCCGACTCTCTTGTCGAGACAGAGTAAAAAACGTCAGACCCCAAAAACACACCCACCGGAAAAATCGGACTATCGGAAAAACGGAATTTTTATGTTTCCCCTGCGCCCTGTTTTTCCGATACATCAAGCAAGTTTGAAGATAATACACAGGGGTCTTTAATTCTTAATTATATGTTAAACAAAAATTTTAGCTGTTTTCGCAACCTTTGCGAAAAACAGCCCAGCTTAAAATTAACAGTTCTTAAACTTTATGAGGCAATTACTTCAGTGAAGAAATTGAAAGACCGCACCGAACAAATGCAGAAATTGCGGCACGAAGGTAAAACTGAGGAGTTTGAAAAGCTGAAGAATAGTTCGCCATGCATCACCGCATCGGCCGTGATGAATGGGAAGGACAAGACGAAAGAGAGCATCGAGGCTTATTCCGGCCTCGTGATGATCGACATCGACAGTCACGATGCAGAAGCAGCTCGAAAGCTCAAAGAAGAGATTAAGAACGACGAGTATCTCCCTTGGGTGCTCGTTTTCAACAGCATCAGCGACGGCTCGAAAGTGCTCGTCGCGTACGACGCAGACAGCTATTCCACCGAACAGGCTTACGCGGGCGTTTCGGCATACCTCGTGGAGAAACATCACGTCAACGCCGAACACATCGACCAAAAGTGCGGAAATCCCAACCGCTTAACCTTCCTTTATCACGACGCAGGCGCCATTTTGAACCCCTGCTACGATGAAGCAAAGAAGGACGCCTTCCCCATGAGTACATGGATCAAAAAAGCCGAAGCGCTTTTCGGCAAAGCGAAAGTAGCTCACAAGAAGGCGGCTACACCACTTGCCGCTGAAGCCGCTGAAGCCGAGGATTTTAACATCATGGATGTCGAAGAGGGAAAGTACTGCCTTGGCAAAAAGAGAAGCAATCTGTTGACTGCGGCAGATTACGTCGCCAAGAACGAAGTTCACGTCTGTGATTCTTACAGCGAATACTTCGAACTCGTGACAGGATTTGCTCACGACTTCCCTCATGACGAAGAGATGAAGGAAGCCTGCCGCACCATCTGTCAGCATTCCGACAACTTCGACAACGACAACTTTGAGAAGCTCTATGCTCAACAAAGCGTCAGCTCGGGCAGTCAAGAACAGGCAACCATCACTTCCGACACCTCGTTCACGATGTGTTTAGAAGCGCTCGGGCAGTCTGAACCTTGGTTCAGAGGCTCGTTCTCAGACCACCTCTGTTACGACAAGCTCCCCAACGTGATGAAGCAACTTTCGGAGCTTGACGATAGTTCAATCTTTCGCGACTTCTACACCATCGGCGCGCTCTGCATGTTTGGAGCAGCAAACAAGTTGAAGTATGTGAAGGCCAATGATACGATAGGTACTACCAACCTATATGCGTTCTTTATAGGTGCGCCAGCCAACAACAAGAGCAAGCTCAACATCATCTTTAAGATGCCTTCGCTTGTCAACGATGAACTGAAGGAGAAGACCAATACCGAGATAAGCCAATGGAAAGCCCGCAGAAACCCGCAGGAAGTCAAACCCGGCTTGAAGACCTTCACCTTCGCAAGCGACTTGACAGCTAGAGGAGTTGTTGATGACCTTGCTGCCAACAGCGGGCGTGGATGCATCACCAGTTCCGAAGCAGAGCTCCTCGTGGCGTCGAAGAATCAGAAAAAAGGTTACAGCGACATTAGCAGCTTGCTCTGCCAAGCTTATGAGGGAGAAGATATAATGTTGGATCGTGCGAACGACAATGTAAGAGTCCTTTCTCCCCAACTTTCCATCGTGACAACAGGTACGCTGGCAACACTTTATCACATGATGGACTCCGCTGCTTTCGCGTCAGGCTTAGCATCGAGGTGCATCATTTACAAACTTCCTCAAGCGGTCGACATCATGGATTTAGGTCAGCGTGATGCAAACTATGCAAAGCGCAAGAAAAAAGGCACAGAAGCGTATCTGCAGAAGTACTTCTACGACTTCTTCGAAATGTGCCAAACGCTGAAGAACGACGTTATTGTGAAGACAACACCCGAGCAAAACACGCTTTTGCAGCTGTTTTCCTACGCAACTTACTTCAATCGTCACGACGACATTTTCGTCGATCCAGGATACAGCCAGGAAAATACCTACGTAATGCCTATGGCAAAGCGCTCCATTGATCGCGCTTTCCGCATCATGACCATATTGGCTGCGCTTGAACTCTTCGAGAAACGAAGAGGGAAAGAGACATTCTTCGACGGAGAAGAGCCCGAAGAAATCACCGTGAGCGACGACATCGTGCGCGCAGCAATTCTCATCGCTCAAGTGCTCACAGAAAAGTCGTTCAACGCCATTGAAAAGCAGCTCAAGGTTCTCAGAGAGCAAGCTTCACTCTGTGCATCCGAACAACCAACAACAAGCGAGGACAAAAACGAGAAAGCATTCAGGAAACTCCCTTCAACGTTTACTATCAATGATATAAAGGAATGTCTCAATATCAAAAGAGCTCGAGCATACGAGTACAAAGATATTTTCAAGGATGCAGGATGGGCAGTAAAGGTGGGAAGTAAATGGATAAAGCAGCCCGGATCTCCCGGATATGAAGCTGTCAATTCCGCCGATTCCGCCGATTCCGCAGTTTCCGGAACTCCGGTATCAACGTTTGTTGATGCTTCGAGCACCGAATCCTCCACTCCGACATTCACTCCGTCTGATACGACAACTACTACCGCTGTCGAAAACCAAGCAACAGTAGCCCTGCCGCAAACCAATTCCGCTGCGGGATTGGTAGCTCAGACGAGCCTTACGTAACACCCCGCGAAAGCATCTAATTTTAAGCCCTCCATGGTGGTCATGCCTCGTTAAGACAGAAAGCCCCATGGAGGGCTTTTTTGTTGAAAGTCGACATTTTTTGTTCCGTAAATTTCGGTTAGAATAAAACTCCAACACACTTGACTTAAATAATTGTATATCCGAAATTTAATTCGTATCTTTGTATAGTAAAAAGATGAGAGATAAGCGCGCATCTCAAGTCTGATTCGACTACTAATTATTAACTCCTAAAACAAAAATTCATTATGATTACTTACGTCGTAAAACCCAAGAAGAATCCGCTCGACAAAACCGTCAAGTACTACATCCAGGCAGCACCCTCCGTGCCCGTTGGCTTCCAAACCATCGCAAAGAACATCTCCGACCGATGCACCGTCACCGAAGCCGACGTGCTCGCCGTCCTCAACGCACTCCAGACCGAAGTCATCAAAGCCGTGCAGAACGGACAGAGCGTACGCCTCGGACAGCTCGGTTCCTTCCGTGCCACCATCTCCTCCAAAGGTGTAACAAACAAGGAAGAAGCCACTATAAATCAGGTGAAAAGCGTCAGAGCACGATTCACTGCCGGAAGCCAACTCCGTTCGGCACTCCAGCTCACCAATTCCGACATGAAGTTCATCAAGTACGGCGACCTCGACTAATCGATTCACCTCCCACTTGACGCACTCCATTAGAAATAGCGGTTCGCGAACCCCCTAAAATCGCGACGCTATTACCAAAAAGCGGAAGCCACGGCCACAACAAAAGGTCGTGGCTTTTTTCGTATACCTACATCCGTAAAGAAAACCCGTGCGCACTGTCCCGCATTAAAAAGGAAATTCCTAACTTTGCACGAAATATGGGCACCGCCGCAGAATATGTGGCAAAACAGCCCCTCGTAAAGGACAACTACACACACGCACAAGAAGGTTTATGGAACCACTTAAACACGAATGTGGCGTCGCCATGGTGCGACTGCTCAAACCGCTCAGTTATTACGAACAGAAATACGGCACGTGGATGTATGGCTTGAACAAGCTCTATCTGCTCATGGAAAAGCAGCACAACCGCGGTCAGGAAGGGGCGGGCTTGGCTTGCGTCAAGATGGAAGCTGCCCCCGGCGAAGAATTCATGTTCCGCGAAAGAGGACTGGGAGGCGGAGCCATTCAGGAAATCTTTGCCAAAGTACAACAAAACTTCACTACATACTCTGCCGAGCAACTTCACGATGCGGACTTCGCTGCCCGCCGCGTGCCCTTTGCCGGCGAAATCTATATGGGCCACCTCCGGTATTCCACAACCGGCAAGAGTGGCCTTTCGTATGTCCACCCCTTCATGCGCCGCAACAACTGGCGAGCCAAAAACCTCTGCATCTGCGCCAACTTCAACATGACCAACGTGCCCGAAATCTTCGACACCATCGCAGTGCAAGGACAGCACCCCCGCATGGTTTCGGACACCTACATACTCCTTGAACAACTCGGCCACCGACTCGACCGCGAAAGCGAACGCTGCTTCGTCGAAGCCAAAAAAGAAGGACTCCAGGGCATCGACATCACCAATTATATAGAAGACCACATAAACCTCGCCAACGTGCTCCGTCAGTCATCCCCCGTGTGGGACGGCGGTTACGTGCTCTGCGGCGTCACAGGCTCGGGCGAAGTCTTCTCCATGCGCGACCCCTGGGGCATACGTCCCGCCTTCTGGTATAAAGACGACGAGATAATGGTTGTCGCCTCCGAACGCCCCGTCATCCAGACCACACTCGACATCGAAGCCGAAGACGTTCACGAACTCCTCCCCGGACAAGGCATCCTCGTCAACAAAGACGGCGAGATGCGCGTGGAGCAAATCATCGAACCCAAAAACTACGCCGCCTGCTCCTTCGAGCGCGTATACTTCAGCCGAGGTAGCGACATCGACATCTACCGCGAGCGCAAAGAGCTCGGACGCACCCTCGTCAGCCCCATCCTCAAAGCCATCAACGGCGAAGTGGACCACACCGTCTTCTCCTACATCCCCAACACCGCCGAAGCCGCCTACTACGGCATGCTACAAGGATTCACCGAACACCTCAACCAGGAAAAGACCGACCAAATCTTCGCCCTCGACCGCAACAACGCCACCCCCGACGACGTGAAGCGCATACTCTCACGCCGCATACGCGCCGAGAAAGTGGCATGGAAAGACATCAAAATGCGCACCTTCATAGCCGAAGGCAACTCACGCAACGACCTCGCAGCCCACGTCTACGACATCACCTACGGGTCCGTCAACCCCGGCGAAGACAACCTCGTGGTCATCGACGACAGCATAGTGCGCGGCACCACACTGCGCGAGAGCATCATACGCATCATGGACCGCCTCCACCCCAAACGCATCGTCGTCGTAAGCAGTTCGCCCCAGGTCCGCTACCCCGACTACTACGGCATCGACATGGCACGCCTCGACGAGTTCATCGCCTTCCGAGCCGCCATAGCCCTCCACCACGACCGCCACATCACCTCACGCCTCGACGACATCTACCGCCGCTGCAAAGCACAGGAAAACCTCCCCAAGGAACAAGTGAAGAACTACGTACACGAAGTATACGACCCCTTCACCGCCGACGAAATATCCGAAAAGATGGCAGAGATGCTCCGCCCCGACGGCGTCACCACCGAGATACACATCGTCTACCAAAGCCTCGAAGGCCTCCACAAAGCCTGTCCCCACACCCCCGGCGACTGGTACTTCTCCGGCCATTACCCCACACCCGGCGGCACCAAGCGCGTGAACGAAGCCTTCATCGACTACTACGAGAAGAACCACGCAGCAAAGTAACCCACAGCACAAACTTCCCAAACGACAAACCTTACATATACACATAATGCGCAACGTAACTCTAATTCTTGACGACGGCACACAGTTCCACGGCCAGTCGTTCGGTTATGAACAACCCGTAGCGGGCGAAGTGGTGTTCAACACCGCCATGATGGGCTACCCCGAAAGCCTCACCGACCCCTCCTACGCCGGTCAGCTCATGACGCTCACTTACCCCCTCGTAGGCAACTACGGCGTGCCCCCCTTCACCTTTGAAGACAACGGACTCGCCACGTTCATGGAAAGTGACAAAATCTACGCTTCAGCCATTATTGTCAGCGACTACAGCGAGCACTACAGCCATTGGAACGCCAAGGAAAGCCTCGGCGACTGGCTCAAGCGCGAACACGTGCCAGGCATCACAGGCATCGACACGCGCGAACTCACCAAAGTGCTACGCGAACACGGCGTCATGATGGGACGCATCGTCTTTGACGACGAGCCCGACAACGTGCCCTCCGCACAGTACAACGGCGTGAACTACGTGGCAAAAGTGTCGTGCAAGGAAATCATCCGTTACAACGAAGGAGAAGGACGCAAAAAAGTAGTCCTCGTAGACTGCGGCGTCAAGCACAACATCATACGCTGCCTCCTCCGTCGCGGAGTGGAAGTAATTCGCGTGCCCTGGAACTACGACTTCAACACCCTCGAGTTCGACGGCCTCTTCCTCGCCAACGGACCCGGCGACCCCGACACCTGCGCCGAAGCCGTCGACAACATCCGCAAGTTCCTCGCCAGCCCCAACGTGCGTCCCTGCATGGGCATTTGCATGGGCAACCAACTCCTCTCCAAAGCAGCAGGAGCCACCATCTACAAACTCAAATACGGACACCGCAGCCACAACCAACCCGTGCGCATGGTTGGCACAGACCGCTGCTTCGTCACCTCACAGAACCACGGATATGCCGTAGACAACCGTACACTACCCGCCGACTGGGAACCCTACTTCATCAACATGAACGACGGCTCCAACGAGGGCGTGCGCCACAAGACCAACCCCTGGTTCTCCGCACAGTTCCACCCCGAAGCTTGCTCCGGACCCGTCGACACCGAATTCCTCTTCGACGACTTCGTGAAACTGCTCTAATCCATTTACGGTGGTAATTTAGAGAACCACCCTTTAATTCACCTTCGACATATCCCCATCATGACCGCTATAAAGAAAGTCCTGTTGCTCGGTTCTGGAGCACTCAAAATAGGCGAAGCCGGCGAATTTGACTACTCCGGTTCGCAAGCACTCAAAGCTCTCAAGGAGGAAGGCATCGAAACCATCCTCATCAACCCCAACATCGCCACCGTCCAAACCTCCGAAGGCGTGGCAGACCGCATCTACTTCCTCCCCGTCACACCCTACTTCGTGGAACGCGTCATTCAGCGCGAACGCCCCGACGGCATCATGCTCGCCTTCGGCGGACAAACCGCACTCAACTGCGGCGTAGCACTCTACGAAAGCGGCGTGCTCGAACGCTACAACCTCCAGGTGCTCGGAACTCCCGTCCAGGCCATCATGGACACCGAGGACCGCGAACTCTTCGTGGAGAAACTCAACGAGATAGACGTTAAGACCATCAAGAGCGAAGCCTGCGAAAACGTGGAACAGGCACGCAAGGCTGCCGCCACACTCGGTTACCCCGTCATACTCCGTGCCGCTTATGCCCTCGGCGGACTCGGTTCCGGCTTCTGCGACAACGAGGAAGAACTCAACAAACTTGCCGAAAAAGCCTTCTCCTTCTCACCCCAGGTGCTCGTCGAAAAGAGTCTCAAAGGATGGAAGGAAGTGGAATACGAAGTCGTTCGCGACCGCTTCGACAACTGCATCACCGTCTGCAACATGGAGAACTTCGACCCCCTCGGCATCCACACCGGCGAGAGCATCGTCATAGCTCCTTCGCAGACCTTGACCAACTCCGAGTATCACAAACTCCGCGAACTCTCCATCCGCATTGTCCGCCACGTCGGCATCGTCGGCGAGTGTAACGTACAGTACGCCTTCGACCCCCAAAGCGAGGACTACCGCGTAATCGAAGTCAACGCCCGCCTCTCACGTTCCTCAGCCCTCGCCTCCAAAGCCACTGGCTATCCCCTCGCTTTCGTGGCTGCCAAACTCGGTTTGGGCTACGGCCTCTTCGACCTCAAAAACTCCGTGACGAAGACCACCTCCGCCTTTTTCGAACCCGCCCTCGACTACGTGGTCTGCAAAATACCCCGCTGGGACCTCGGCAAGTTCCGCGGCGTGGACCGCGAACTCGGTTCTTCTATGAAGTCCGTGGGCGAAGTGATGGCCATCGGCCGCACCTTCGAAGAAGTCATCCAGAAAGGTCTCCGCATGATAGGCCAGGGCATGCACGGCTTCGTGGACAACAAGGAACTGAAAATCGACAACGTGGAGGAAGCCCTCAGCGAACCCACCGACAAGCGCATCTTCGTCATCGAGAAAGCCTTTGCCGCAGGTTACACCATCGACCAAATTCACGAACTCACCAAGATTGACCGATGGTTCCTCCAGAAGCTCTATAAGATTCACCAAACCGACGAGGAACTCCACGCCTGCACCTCCGTCAACGTGCTCAGCAACGACCTCCTCCGCCGCGCCAAAGTGCAAGGTTTCACCGATTTCCAAATAGCCCGCGCCCTCGGCATGGAAAGCGAAATGGACATCGAGAAAGCCAGCATGGCCATCCGTCAGCGCCGTAAGCAAGCCGGCATCGTCCCCGTGGTCAAGCAAATCGACACACTCGCCGCCGAATATCCCGCACAGACCAACTACCTCTACCTCACCTACAGCGGTGTGGCCCACGACATCCCCTTCGAGAACGACAAGCGTTCCGTAGTGGTGCTCGGTTCAGGCGCTTACCGCATCGGTTCGTCCGTAGAGTTCGACTGGTGCGGCGTACAGGCACTCAACACCATCCGTAAGGAAGGCTACCGCTCGGTGATGATCAACTACAATCCCGAGACCGTATCGACCGACTACGACATGTGCGACCGCCTCTACTTCGACGAACTCACCTTCGAGCGCGTCATGGACATCCTCGACCTCGAGTGCCCCTACGGCGTCATCGTTAGCACCGGCGGTCAAATACCCAACAACCTTGCCATGCGTCTCGATGCCGAACACATCAACCTCCTCGGCACCCAGGCAAAATATATCGACAACGCCGAAGACCGCGAGAAGTTCTCCGAAATGCTCAACCGCATCGGCGTGGACCAGCCCGAATGGAGCGCACTCACCTCTATGGACGACATTCAGGAGTTCATCGGCCGCGTAGGCTTCCCCGTACTCGTACGACCCAGCTACGTACTCTCCGGAGCCGCCATGAACGTTTGTTCCAACCAAGAGGAACTCGAACGCTTCCTCAAGTTGGCTGCCAACGTCAGCAAGAAGCACCCCGTTGTCGTGAGCCGCTTCCTCCAGCACGCCAAAGAAGTGGAAATGGACGCCGTGGCAAAGGACGGCGAAATCATCGCCTACGCCATCTCCGAACACATCGAGTTTGCCGGTGTCCACTCCGGCGATGCCACCATCCAGTTCCCGCCGCAGAAACTCTACGTCGAAACGGCACGACGCATCAAGAAAATCTCCAAGCAGATTGCCCGCGAACTCCACATTTCCGGTCCGTTCAACATCCAGTATCTCGCCCGCGAGAACGACATCAAAGTCATCGAGTGTAACCTCCGTGCTTCCCGTTCGTTCCCCTTCGTGAGCAAGGTACTCAAGATTAACCTCATCGAACTCGCCACGCGCATCATGCTCGGCCTCCCCGTAGAGAAACCCGCCAAGAGCCTCTTCGACCTCGACTACGTGGGCATCAAAGCCTCACAGTTCTCCTTCAACCGCCTCCAAAAGGCCGACCCCGTGCTCGGTGTGGACATGGCTTCCACCGGCGAAGTGGGTTGCTTGGGCGAAGACTCCCGCACGGCACTCCTCAAAGCCATGCTCTCTGTGGGCCACCGCATCCCGCAGAAGAACATCCTCCTCTCCACAGGCGACGGCAAACAGAAAGCCGAAATGCTCGCTGCCTGCGCCATGCTTCGCGACCACGGTTACAAACTCTTCGCTACCCCCGGCACCAGCCACTACCTCACCGACAACGGCATTGAGAACACCCTGGTCTACTGGCCCAGCGAGGAAGGCAAGCCCCAGGCGCTCGAGATGCTTCACAACAAGGAGATAGACATGGTGGTCAACGTGACGAAGAACCTCTCCACCGGCGAACTCTCCAACGGCTACAAGATACGCCGTGCCGCTATCGACCTCAACGTGCCTCTCATCACCAACGCCCGTCTTGCTTCGGCCTTCATCCAGGCCTTCTGCACCGTGAAGCTCGACGACCTCGAAATCAAGAGCTGGCAGGAGTTCTAATAGAAGTTACATAAAGAAAAAGACTCATCCCCCGTTGCTTCCGTTTGTGGAGCGGCGGGGGATGTTTTTGTGTATTGTGTAGCGCCCTCCATGGGGGCGAGGTTTTCAAAACCTCGCGCTCTAAACGGCCGCATAGAACGTGACGTTTTGAAAACGTCACCCCCATGAGTGCCGCAAAAGGCATCAAAAAAAATTGGGACAGTCCATGAATCACTTCATAGGCTGCCCCGGTTCATTCCGATTACAAACAACAAAATTAATACACTAATGTAATCGCTTGATGAAAAGGTGAATTATTGATATAGCAATCATTCCGTTCCGCCTCCCAACGCTTGGTAGAGGTTTATGGACTGCTGAACCAGCGCGAGGTTGTTGGCCGACTCCGTCAGTTGCGCACTGAGCAGCGACTGTCTTGCGGTGAGAATCTCAAGATACGTGTTGTTGCCGTGCTCCATGAGAAGCGTGGTGTGGCGCAACGCTTTCTGCAAAGCTTCCACCTCGGCTGCCAACGACGTTCGCTTTTCGTTTGCCGTTTGGTAGCCACAGAGCGCATCGTTCACTTCCTTGCCCGCGTTGAGCAGCGTTTGGGTGAACGAGAGCTTTGCCTCCTCCTGCTGCGCCTGCGCTATTTTCAGCTGCGCCATGTTCTGACCTCGGTTGAACACCGGAGCTGTGAGCGAGGCAAGCGCAGAGGCCAACAGACGTCCGGGGTTGAGGATGAGCGTCCCGGCATTGTTCGTCCATCCCACACTTCCGCTCAACACCAAAGAGGGATAGAAAGCCGACTTGGCTTGGTTCACCCCATAGAACGCCGACTCTACAGCGCGCTGTGCCACACGCACATCGGGGCGCAACGACAGCAGTTGCAAGGGTACGCCCACCGCGAGTTCCTCGGGCAAGGAGAAGTCCGCCACGTTGCCCGTCTCGTAGTGACGAGGCGTTTCGCCCAGGAGAATGGCAAGGGCGTTTTCCGTCTCCGTGATCTGTTGTTCTAACGTCAACACGGAGGTGTGGACCTGGTGGAGCGAGGCTTCCATCTGATTGACCGACGACTCGTCAAAGCGACCTACGTTCATCAGCGAACGTGCCGTCTTGAGCGTTTCGTTCCAAGCCTCTTCCGTCTGTTGCGAGATGGCGAGTTGTTCGCGCAGTGTGGCCAGACTGTAGTAAGTGCTTGCCACATACGCCACCACCTGCGTTTGCACCGCTTGTTGGTAGTCCTGACTCTTGGCATAGAGCGCTTCGGACTGCTTCTTCGCATTGCGCAGTCGGCCAAAGACGTCTATTTCCCAACTCATCGTAAGCGGCACGGAATAGGTCTGCGTGGCTTTCGCATTGTTGAAACTGCTCACTCCCGCCTGAGGCGCTACGGCAAACGAGGGGAGAAAAGCGAGTTTGGCTGCCTTGAGCGTAGCCGCCGCTTCGTCCACGCGCAACTTGGCGGAAAGCAAATCCGTGTTTTGTCCCAGCGCCCGTCCTATAAGTTCCTGCAACCGAGCGTCGGTAAAGAAGTCGCGCCAATGGGTCAGCGCAATGTTTGCCGAGTCCGTTGCTTCGACTTTCACTGCCGAATCGCTTTTCGTCTCTCCGTACAGACTGTCTGGCACGGTGGTGATGGGCTCGTATGTTTTGTATATGCCGCAGCTACTCAGCGTGGAGGCGAGGGCGGCAGTAATAATTAGATGTTTCATTGTCTGTTTGCTTCAGTTGTCAAGTTTTCCTGCTTCGCGCTTTTCTTCGTCCGACTCCACCATCTGCTGCTGGAGTTGCAGGTCGGGGTCCTCATGGTAGGGTTTGCGCACCTTTTCCTGTATGTATTCGAAGAACACGTAGAACACGGGCACAACGAACACCAATGCCAGCGAACCGACGAGCAAACCGCCTACGACACCCGTTCCGAGCGAACTGTTACCGTTTGCACCGGCTCCCGTGGAGAACATCAGCGGGAGCATACCGAACACCATGCAGAGCACGGTCATCAAGATAGGACGGAGGCGCGACTGTGCAGCTGAGAACGCCGAGGCCACGATGCCCATTCCCGCACGACGCCTTTCGACGGCATATTCCGTAATAAGAATTGCGGTTTTGGCCAAGAGGCCGATGAGCATGATGATACCCGTTTGGAGATAGATGTTGTTCTCCAGTCCGTAGAACTTGGCAAAGAGGAAACTACCCATCAAGCCGAAAGGTACGGAGAGGATCACGGCGAAGGGGATGAGGAAGCTTTCGTAGAGACACGCCATGATGATGTAGATGAGCACCACGCAGATGCCGTAGATGAAGAGCGTTTTGCCGCCACTGCTGTTGCCTTCCTCTCGCGCCATACCGCCGAACTCGTAACCGTAGCCCGAGGGCAAAGTCTGCGCGGACACTTCGGCAATGGCTTTCTGCGCTTCGCCGGAGGAGTAACCGTCCGCTGTGTTGACGTTCACCTGTATGGAACTGTAGAGGTTGAAGCGGTTAGACACCTGTGCGCCTACGCCGTCCTTGAGTGTGACGAATTCGCTGAGCGGCGCCATTTCGTCGCCATTGCGCACGAACATATTGTCGAGCGAATGCTTGTCGAGACGGAACTGCGGCGACGACTGGATCATTACACGGTAGACCTTGCCAAACTCGTTGTAGTTGCTCACATACGAACCACCGCAGTAGCTACCGAGCGCATCGAGTATGGTGGAAGGCGAAATGCCGGCGCGCTTACACTTGGCAGCGTCCACATCGACAGACACTTGCGGGAAGTTCATGCCGTAAGAGGTGTAGGCCACGGCAATCTCAGGACGTTTGTTGAGAGTAGCGATGAATTTCATCACGTTTTGATAGAACACTTTCTTGTCGCCTCCTGTCTTGTCCTGCATGTTGAGCTCAATGGAGTTACCCATACCGTAGCCCGGAATCATGGCAGGCTGGAAACAGAACACCTGCGCTTCTTTCAACTTGCTGAACTCGCCATTGAGGCGTGCCATGACGTTGTCGATGGAGTGTTCCTTGCCCTTTCGCTCTTCCCAAGTTTTGAGTTTTACGATAATCGTGCCGTACGACGTGCCTTGGCCGGAGAGCAAGCCGTAACCAGCCACGGTACTGAAGTGTGCAACTTCTTCCTGTTTGCCAAGGATGTCGGCAATCTTGTCGATCGTCTTGTTCGTTTCCTTCAGCGTGTTACCCGGCGATGTGCTGACGTTGATCATCATCACACCCTGGTCCTCCTGAGGCACGAAACCCGTCTTCGTCGTGGTCATGAGGAATACGAGCAATGCGATGGAAGCTGCCAAGCCAATCCATGCCAACCAACGGTGGTTGAAGAAGAACATCAAGCCGCGTTTGTACTTGCCCATTAAAGCGTTGAACGACGCGTTGTAGGCGGCACGGATGCGTGCATTGAAACCCTTTTTGCGTCCGTCGAGCGGATTGCCGTGCGCGTCGGTCAGTATGTGTCCCTGTGCATCAGTGGCGCCCGTTGTGGGTTTCATCATCACAGCGCATAGGGCAGGGCAGAGGGTGAGGGCGGAGATCATGGACAGACCCACAGAGGTGGCCATGGTGATGCCGAACTGCGTGTAGAAAATGCCCGACGTGCCGCCCATGAACGACACGGGGATGAACACTGCCATGAACACCAACGTACACGAAACGACTGCCATGCTCACGTCGTGTAGTGCATCGCGTGTGGCAAGATAGGACGACTTGTAGCCCGCGTCGAACTTTGCCTGCACGGCTTCGACCACCACAATGGCATCGTCGACCACGGTACCGATGGCAAGCACGAGGGCGAACAGCGTGAGGATGTTAATACTGAATCCCGCCACCATCAAGCAAGCAAAGGTGCCGATGAGTGATACGATGATGGAGATGGAGGGGATGAGCGTACTCTTGAAGTCCTGAAGGAAGAAGTAGACCACAAGAATCACAAGCAGCACGGCGATGAGAAGCGTTTCGACCACTTCGTGGATGGAGGCGAAAAGGAAGTTGTTGGAACTGTGCATTTCTACAAACTCGCAACCCTTCGGCAGCACCTTCGACATTTCGGCAAGTTTGGCAGAGATGTTTTGGTTCACTTCCGTGGCATTTGCTCCCGCCACCTGGAAGGTCATGAACGTCACGCCGGGGTGTTTGTCCACTTCGCCGTGGAAGCTGTAGGACAAGCGACCCAGTTCGACATCGGCAATGTCCTTCAACCGCAACACGGTGCCGTCGTCGTTGCTACGGATGGCCATGTTCTTGAACTCTTCTACGCTCTTCAAACGTCCGTGGTATTTCAACGTGTACTGGAACGTGTTGGGCGAATTCTCACCGAGCGAACCTGTCGGTGCTTCGATGTTCTGTTCGCCGAGTACCTGCGTGACGTCCGAAGGCTGCAGATGGTACTGCGCCATGATGTCGGGCTTCAGCCAAATGCGCATACTGTAAGTGTCGCCCAACTCGAGCACTTCGCCCACGCCGTTGATACGCTTGATCTCGGGCACAACGCTAATGTCGAGGTAGTTGGCAAGGAACGTTTCGTCGTATTTGCCGTCCTTGCTCACCAAAGCACCAATCTGGAGAAAGCTGTTTTGCTGTTTCTGCGTGGTAACACCGATTTTCGTCACTTCCGACGGAAGGAGTCCCTGCGCTTTCGACACACGGTTCTGCACGTTTACCGTGGCCATGTCGGGGTCGGTGCCTTGCTTGAAATACACGTTGATTTGTGCCGTGCCCGAGTTGGTGGCAGTGGACGTGATGTAAAGCATGTTCTCCACACCGTTGATGCTTTCCTCCAACGGCATGATGACGCTCTTCATCACAGCATCGGCATCGGCACCCGTATAGGTGGCTTCGACGCGCACGGTAGGCGGGGCAATGTCGGGATACTGCTCAATGGGCAGATTGAATAGGGAAATGGCGCCGACCATCACAATGAGTACGGCGACGCAGATGGCCATCACGGGCCTCTTTATGAATATGTTGCCTTTCATAACGATAGTCTTCTTGTTACTTTGTTACTTGCGCTCCTTCCTGTACCATGCCGGCGCCTTCGCTAACAATTTCGTCACCGACTTTCAAGCCGTCGGTCACTACGAAGCGGTTGCCGTCGTCGACGTTTTCGACTGTCACAAGTTGCGAAACGGCTTTACCCTTTTCTACCTTATAGACAATTCGCTTGTCCTGCTGTTGCACGGTGGCAGACTGGGGGATGACAATGCAGTCCTTACGCGACACGGGGATGAGCACGTTGCCCGAACCGCCGCTGTTCAATATGCGCTCGGGGTTAGGGAAGACTGCGCGTAGGCTTACCGCACCGGTCTGGGAGTCAATGACGCCACTGATGCTTTCAATCTTGCCTTTGTGCTCGTAAAGACTCATGTCGCCAAGTTGCAGACTGATTTCGGGCATGTTCTTCAAGGCGGCGTCCTTCGAACCGTATTGGCGCACGAAGGAAAGGAGTTGCTTTTCCGTCATGGAGAAATAGACGTACATCTGCGAGTTGTCCGATACGGAAGTAAGCGCCTTGGGCATACTGGGACCTACGAGCGTACCGACACGGTAGGGCAACACGCCCACAACACCATCGGCCGGACTGCGCACTTCGGTGTAGGAGAGGTTGTTGCGTGCGTCAACCACTTGCGCTTCGGCTTGCGCCACTTGCGCCTGTGCCGTGTGGTAAGCGTTCTCCGAGGTCTTGAACGTATAGGACGAAATGACCTTCTCGGCAAGAAGCTCCTTGTTGTTGACGTAGGTCAGTTCGGCATTGGCGAGAGCCGCCTTGGCCTGCTTCTCGTTGGCAAGCGCCGTAGCCAAAGCTGCACGGTAGGGCACTTGGTCAATGACGAAAAGCAGTTCGCCGCGACTTACTTTCTGACCTTCGGTCACGCAGAGCCGTACGATTTTTCCCGAAACCTGGGGGTAGATGTCGATGTCCTGCCGACCTTTGATGGAGGCGGAGTAGGAGGTTTGGAGCGAGAGGTCGCTCTTGGCCACTTTCATCGTTTTGAAAGACGTGGTTTCTGTCTGCTCTTGCTTCTTTTCCTGGCAAGAGCTCGTCAAAAGGGAGAAACACAAGGCTATCCCTGCATACGAGATGGTTCTTTTCATTGTTGTCATAAATAGATTCACTTTTTCATTTCGGCTGCAAAGTTATGCGGTTGCCGAGGTAAAGCGCATTTCTATTTGTAACCACAATTTTTCAAATGCGGAACTGTTGCATTGTTTTCCTTTGTTGTTAGGCAATGAAAAAGGCAGGGAACCTTTCCGTGGTTCTCTGCCTTATAAAATAAGTTGTATGTCCGTTTATCTGCCGAAGGTACGTCCTCCGCTTGTGCTTCTGGCGGGAGTAGAGGTGCTGCGCGTAGAACGCGAAGGAGCGGAAGTGCTGGTAGACGACCCGCGGTTTTGACTCGGAGTGAACGTTCCGTGTCCACGGTTCACCGTGCCTGTATTGCCGTTGCCACGCGATGGTGCCGTCGGGGTCTGAGTCTGCGTCTGTTGACTTTGGGTCGTACCCGAAGTGCGGTTGAAGCCTCCGGTTTGGTTTCCACGGTCACTGCGGTTGAACACAGGACGAGTGGTGGGTGCGGTGGGAGACGTTGTCTGTCCGCCCTGTCCTGTGGAAGGACGCGTGCCGGTGGAAGGACGTGTAGTAGACGTGTTGCCTTGTCCGTAACCGGTGGAAGGACGTGTGCCCGTAGAAGGACGGCTGCCGTTGTTGTTATATCCGGGACGGCTTCCTCCTATTGTTCCTTGAGACTGTTCGTGGCCGTTGCCGGGGCGCTGCTGATTGGTGTAGCCCGTTGAAGGACGGTTGTCGCGTCCGCCAAAGTCAGGGCGCCATGTGCCAGGGCCAGGTTGTGCGGGGCGTACGTCGCGACCACCAAAGTCGGGACGCCATGCAGAGTAGTGGTTGCGCATGCCTTCACCGTAACGCGGACGGAAAGAGGCATAGGGACTAGGACCTCCTGCCACGCGTCTGTCCCACATTCCACCGCGATAGGTGAGATAGACGGACGGACGGTTGTAGTAGTAATAGTCTGCGGCGTAGCGCTCGAAGATGGGCCAATACCATGCGGAGCGTAACCAGCGGACAGGGCGAACAAAGTAGTCGGCGGCTTCGTAAAGGGCAAACTGCCAGTCGAAGAGGATGCAGCGCAGGTCGGCTTCTCTATAGCTCCAGGCGTAACCATAGCAGTCGGCTGAAGTGCGGAGGTTCATAAAGTAGTCCAAGTTCGTCTGATAGGCACGGTCGTACTGTTCGGGCGAAAGGTTGAGTTCGTAGGCCATCTTGTCCGTTAGATACCATGCTTGCTGTCTGGCTTCTTCGTAACTGAATGAGAATGCGGGAAGTATGGCTATCAGCGAGAATAGCAGGGTTAAGATTGTTCGTTTCATGATGTGTGTCTTTTTGTGGTGGGTAATGAGGATTAGCTGCGTCCACATTCTGCGAAGTCTTTGACTCCGTTGGTGAACGTTTCATGCGACAAATATCTGCAAAGCCAATTTATGGAGAAAACTTTTGGGGCGAAAAATGTTTCCGCTTGACGTTTTTGAAGAAAAAAGCCGAAATATTTAACAAAGCGTCGGCTCATTTGCGGTTTGTATGTGCAAGATGTTGACTTGTTGGTGATGTTCTTATATCTCGTCAAGTATCGTCACGTGAAGTGAATGTCGGTGATGACTTGAGCCTGTACGGCATTGTTGAGTCGTCTTACCAAGTCGGTCCGTTGCATGGTAAGTTCTGCACGGAGTGTGGCGGAACGGAGGTGGACATAGAGCGTTTGGTTCTTGATTTCCACGCGTTCGGTGAAGCGCTCAGCTACGGGTCCGGCCACTTTGCCCCATGCATTGATGAGCCGGAATTCGTTGAGCGGCGCTTCCAGGGAGTTTGCCCGGAGAAAGCGCAAGATCACTTCGCCTATGTTTTCTGAATTGCGTCGTCTCATGGTTTTTAGCTTTTGCGTTTACAACTGCAGAGGAGTCACGTCTCCATCTTTTACTTCAAAGAGTTTGTAGGAACGGTTCGTGGCAGAGAGTATGCGGTCGAGGTGTTCGCGTCGGGTGTCGGTGATAAACGTCTGCCCAAAGTCGGCAGCTCCCACATAGTCTATGATGCGCGAAACGCGTGAAGAGTCGAGTTTGTCAAAGATATCATCAAGCAAAAGCAGCGGTACGCGCTTCTCGCCCTTTTCGCGAAGGTAAAGATATTGTGCAAGTTTCATGGAGATGAAGAACGTCTTCTGCTGTCCTTGCGATGCTTCCTTCTTTACAGGAAAACCGCGTAAGGTGAGTGAGAGTTCGTCTTTGTGCACGCCGTGGAGCGTATAGCCTACGATGCGTTCTTTAGCGCGGCACGACTTCAACTGTTCGTTGAGCGGCCCTCGGGCAAGGTGGCTCTCATAGTCGATGCCCACTTCTTCGTCGTCAGCCCCAGAAAGTTGGGCGTAGAGTTTGCGGAAGATGGGAAGGAACGTTTCGCCAAAATCTTTCCTCGCCTTATATATAATGTGTGCGTCGGCATCCATCATGTCTTCTACCACGTCCATCAATCCCCAGTCGGGTTCGCTTTCCTGACGCAGAAGCGCATTGCGCTGCTTGAGTCCTTTCTCGTAGCGTATGAGTGCTTCAAGGTAAGGAGCGTCGTACTGCATGATGGCCATATCGAGGAACTTTCGGCGTTCTTCGCTTCCTCCCGTCACAAGGGCCGAGTCGGCGGGTGCAATCATCACCAACGGTATGCGTCCTACATGTTCCGATATGCGCTTGAGGTCGCGGTCGTCAACTTTCACGCGCTTGCGGCTGCCTGGTTTGGAACTGATTGCGACACGGCGCTCGGTGCCTTCTTCCAACTCATATTCGCCTTCAATCATAAAGAAGTCGGCTCCGTGACGGAGATTCATTCCGTCCTGCGAAGAAGTGAACCCACGACAGAACGACAGAAAATAAATGGCGTCAAGCACATTGCTCTTGCCCATGCCGTTTGCCCCAACAAGGCAGTTCACACTGGGCGAGAAGTCGAGGTCCGTAGCGGTAAGGTTGCGGTAGTTGAGTATGGAAAGGTGGTTGAGAATCATTATTGGGAAAATATTGAAGCAAATTTCTTGTCGTAATCTGAGACTTAAAGAAAAAGCACACTGATACGCAAAGTTACGCAAAGACATGCTTGAAACAAGGCTGAGTGTGGCATAAAAAGGACTTGTTGCGAAAAAATAGCGCAAGCATTTCGCCAAACGGCAGAAAAAGAGTATTTTTGCGCTTGCATTTTTTAAGAACAAACAAAAAGAACAAACTATATCATGAGCACTCAAAAGAGCAAACAAGCCCTTGACGTCAATGACGCCCTGGCGCAGAGCGAAGCCTTTGCCATCAAGTTCAAGAAACAAATCATCACTGCCATCGTAGCCATTGTGGTTATTGCCGGTGGTATTTGCGCCTACGTTTGGGGCTACCAGAAGCCTCGCGAAAGCAAAGCACAGGAACTCCTCGGCATCGTTATGCAGAAGTACGTGTTGCAGCAAAACTTCGAAACGGCACTTAAAGGAGAAGGAAAGACCATGGGTCTTACCAAAATAGCCGACACTTACGGTTCTACCAACGCCGGTAACGTGGCTTGCTACGAAGCTGGCCTTTGCTACTACCAGCTCGGCAAGACAAAGGAAGCTATCAAGTATCTCGAGAAGTTCTCTCCCAAGAGCGACAACACCATCTCTGCACAGGCTCTCTTCGCACTTGCCAACTGCTACGCCAACGCTAAGCAGCTCGACAAAGCCGTAGAAACCTTCAAGAAGGCTGCCAAGGCAACTGAAATTCCTGCACTCTCAGCAGAATACCTCCTCCAGGCTGGCCTCATTCTTGAGTCGCAGAAGAAGAACGACGACGCACTCAAGATCTATCAGGACATCAAGACCGACTATCCTGCAGCTCCACTCTGCATGCGTCAGCAGCAGAACGGCGTAGTTCTTGATGCCATCATCGACAAGTACATTGAGCGCGTATCTAAATAATAGAACGAACTACATTACAAACCTTCCCACAAGAGCATGAGAATTGATGCCGAAAGCTAAAGGCTAAAGCCTACACAGCGTCATTTCTCACGCTCTTTTTTGTATCAAGACTCTAAACTGACGGAAAAGCATAAAACGATGAATCGTTTCTATCTTTGCGTCTACTACAAAACAAACCATCATATGTCATCCAATACATTCTCCTATACCAAAGACCAGACCATTCCTTTGCCTGACGCAAGCGAAATGCGTTTCGGCATTGTTGTCACGGAGTGGAACAATCACATCACCGACAAGTTGCTTGAAGGCGCCGTAGATACGCTTAAGGCAAATGGGGTGGCCGAAAGCAATATTAGCGTGGCCCGCGTGCCCGGTAGTTTCGAACTCGTCTATGCCGCCCAGCAAATGGCAAAGTTTGCACACGTGAACGGCGTTATCATTCTTGGCTGCGTCATTCGCGGCGACACGCCTCACTTCGACTACATCTGCCAGGGTGTTACGCAAGGCATTACTCAACTCAACGCTTCGGGCGACATTCCCGTGGTGTTTGGACTCCTTACGGTCAACACCGAAGAGCAGGCCTATGAACGTTGCGGCGGAAAACTTGGCAACAAAGGCGACGAATTCGCCCTTACTGCAATAAAAATGGTCGACTACGCTTGGAAGTTCCAAAAGTAATGCATATCTTTGCATCGCTTTTGGGAAACCAAGGCATTGCATAACTAACAGGGCAAATACCAGAGTGGCCAAATGGGGCAGACTGTAAATCTGCTGGCTTACGCCTTCGGTGGTTCGAATCCATCTTTGCCCACATCAGCGGCTCAGCACAATACGTGTTGAGCCGCTGATATTTTTCATCTCTATAAACTCTTCATAAACTCTTCGGTAGCGTTTTTAATTTGTTGCGCAAGCCAATGATGGTGTAACGCATGTTGTGAAGTTCTTGGTGTTGACCAATAAACGCAAAAAGAACGGGCAAAAACCCGTTCTTCGTTCGTGAATCCTATAAGCTTTTAAATCGCAGTAATCAATGTCTTTATCTTGTCAATCAAATCCTGAGCTCTATTGAAGAATGGCTTCACTTCATCTTCTTCCCATTCGAAGCAGTCGTCATAGTCGCCTGAATGGCGCATGTTTTGAAGAATAGAAATTGTTCGTCCTTCTTCTTTGGTGAGTATACCTGTCTTTACAAAATGTTCGTTTATCTTGGCTATCATACCCGCATGTGTTCGAACATACATTCCTTTGTCAACTAATAACGCATTCCCCATATAGAAAAGCGCATAGTAGAGTCTGTTTGCAGCAAGCGTCCAATGCCCCATTGAAGCACAGTCTTTTGCTTCAACAATGGTTTTCTCGGCCTTTTCTATCCTATACTTTACTATCTCCTTTTGAGATTCTAAATCTAATGCCATATATCAATGCCCTCCTTTTCTATATTGTGATGGAATAGGGTAAACCCTCGTTTGTCCCATTCTTTTTGGGTATATAATATAGGATTTATTTCGGCGTTGAGCTCATATCCTAATTCCATAAATGGGCAAGCATATTTTTCGATATCAGATACATCTCTCTTTTCCTTGTCAAGGATTATCAGCAAATCCCAATCAGAGTCTTCACGAGCATCATTGCGCGCCCGTGAACCGAAGAGAATAATCTTCGCATTAAGCGGAAGAATATCCTGCGCTATTCCCCTAATGTTTTGTATGAGATCTTTTTTCATGTGATCATTTATTTTCTGCAAATATACTTCTTTTGAATTACGCTTCCCAATCTTTGCGCTACATTTAATGAATAAAGCAAGCGTATGAGGCTAAAATCCCATGCGCTTGCTTTATAAATTCTCAAAAAGCGTTACTCCGTCATTTACTCATTGACTTTCGTAGCCGTCTGTTTTATGATGCTAATGGTGGTGGTGTCTGTGTTGTAAACCGAATACCAACCTTGAGGCTCGTGGGGAGGGTCGTTGAGGTAATCGGCACCGCTCTTCCACTCGTCGGCAGAAGGGCGTCCACTACCGCTCCATCCCCAGAAGTTACAGCCCGCCATTGGTCCGCCGTTGGCCTTGCTGTCGAGCAGACTATTGAAGATGTATTGGTAGAAGCCATCGCGCGCCTGGGTGGGGATGTCGGGCGCATAGAAGTTGTGGTCGCGGGGATAGCCGAACTCTTCCACGACGTAGGGTTTGTCTATGGAGCGGGCTATGCGGTTGTGCTGATTGAGATAGTCCTCCGTTTTGAGGTACACATTCTGCAGAGCATCGAAAAGGCGGTCTTTCGTGGCCCATCCCCAGTTGGCAGGCCAGATGTGTACGGTCATGTAGTCAATGTTGTCCAGTCCGTGAACGAGCGTGCAGAGCTGCTGGTCTTCTTCGCAGCAAATGCCTTTTCCCACATGGCAACCTATGACACCCTCGCTTCCTGTGGAGATGAGGTGGTTGGGGTCGAGAGACTTAATGAGATCCGACGTGTGGCGTATCCATTCTACGAAGGCTTCCTGCGTTTCACGTCCGCCAAAGGGGCGCGGTTCGTTGCAGAGTTGCCACGACATGATGGTAGGGTCCAGCGTGTAGGGTTTGCCGGTGATGGCATTCTTGCGGGTGACAATCTGCTTCACGAAGTCGTAGTACATTTCCTTTGCCTTCTCGTTGGTGTAGAAAGCCTTGGCATAGTCCACGTAGGCGTTGTAGCCCTCGCCATGGGAGTCGGGCGAGTCAGGAAGACCAGCGTTTTTCAGATAAAAACCGAATCCGCCGCTCCAGTCCCATGAGTTGGTGAGATAGATTACCGCCACCATGCCGCGCTTGTGCATTTGTTGCAACGTGTAGTCCAGGCCCTCAAGCAACTTTTCGTTGAGTTTTCCCGGTGCGTCTTGTAGATAGGGCTTCACCGTATTCGCATTCTTGCTGCCGGCATCAGCACCGACCAATATGCGCAGGTTGTTCACCCCGATGCGCTTAAGTGAGTCGAGTTCGGCACAAAGGCGCTTGCGGTTCCCTCCTTCTGCTTTGCTTCCGAGGATTGGCGCATACCACATATTTGTCCCCATAAAGTAGTAAGGCTTGGTGGAGTTGCCTTTATAAAAATGAATTCCGCTGGTGCGGATGAATCCCTCGTCTTTTCCTTTTGCTTCGGCGTGGCCCATGCTAAGGGTAAGGGAGAGGGCGATGGATAGAATCTTGATGAATGGCTTCATGGCTTTAGTTTTTCAAAATAAGAAGTGGTGTTAGTAGTTCTTCTTCATGGCGCGGTCCATTTCGCGGCGGTCCTGCTTCTCTTTCAGCGAGGCACGCTTATCGTACTCCTTCTTACCGCGGCAAAGGCCGATGACCACTTTGGCCAGTCCTTTTTCGTTGATGAACATGCGGAGAGGCACGATGGTAAACCCCGGCGAACGGGTGTCGTCCTGTAGAGAATGGATTTCTTTGCGGTTTAGAAGGAGTTTGCGGTCGCGGCGCGTGCTGTGATTGTTGTACGAACCGAAGTCGTACTCGGCAATGTATCCGTTTTTCATCCACATCTCACCATTGTGGATGTAGCAGAACGTGTCGACGAGACTGGCTTTTCCCGCGCGGATGCTCTTTATTTCGGTACCGGTGAGCACAATGCCTGCGGTATATTTGTCTATGATGAGAAATTCGTGCTCAGCTCGCTTATTCTTGATGTTGATGCGTGAGGTGGGCAACGTTTTGGGTTTGTTCATTAGTCTTTCTGTATAGTTACGAATTGGTCGATGTGTTCATCCACGTAGTAAGCCACGGCGGCAGTTATCTCTTCCTCGTTTTCTACGAAATAGTCGTCAAGGTCGTCAAACTCCGGGTTTTGCTCAAAGAGAGCCATAAACTCATCGTCGGAGCATGCTTTCGTGAGCCCGTCTTTCCGCTCGTCGTAGAGCTTCTTGGCTTTGTAAAGCACTTTCGAGAAGTCGTGAAGTCCCCAAAGGCGCATGGCTTTTGCAAAAGGATTGTCGAAGAAGAAAGGTCCGTAGCCGTTGTGAATGAGTTGTACGAAGCCACCATCCATCAGTTCTTCGTGGAGAATGGAATAGCCCCAGAGTGTGATTTGCTCTGCATTCAGCTTTTGCATAGTTTCGGCGTTGAGCTCTTCACCTGCAGCTTCTTTGATGGCATTAAGTATGGCTTCTACGAAGGCGTCCATGCCTTGCTCGGCTGCTTGGCGGACAGCACTTTCCTGTAGGGTTGGTGTCATGAATTTTGTGGTTTTGATGTGTGTATGGTTCGTTAATGGCGCATTTCTTCAATGAGCGTCTTCATGCCTTTTATCTTTTCAGACGCCACGTGTTGTAGTACTTCCTTGCTCCGCGAACGAAGAATGGCCACATAAGCATGGTGCGGCCCTACGTCGATGCGTCCGATGTCCGATGCACGCGCGTTGCCTTTCTTGCAGAGGAAACCGAGCACGTCTGTCTTGCTGAGTTTGTCCTTCTTGCCTCGTCCTATGTAGAGCGTCACGTATTTGGGTTTGAAGGGCGTTACTTTTTCTGCTTTTATCTCACAATCCTTGGCTGCTTGAGCAAAATCAGGGAGGTGTTCTTCAGGTCCTATTATAAGGAATACAGCTCCGTCGGCTTCCCATCGTGCTGTTCGTCCGCTGCGATGAGTGAAGTCTTCTTCCTTGAGGGGTAGATGGTAGTGGATTACGGCCTCCACTTCGGGAATGTCGAGTCCGCGCGCAGCAAGGTCGGTGCTCACCAATACGTTAGCCGAACCGCTACGGAATTTGTAGAGCGCGCGTTCACGCCACTCTTGCTCCATGCCGCCATGATACATCTCGGCAAAGAAACCTTGAGATCGAAGATATTTGCCCACACGTTCCACGCTTTCGCGGTAGGCTACGAACACGATGGCTGGCTTTCCTCGGAGGTCGGTGAGCAATCGGCCCAACGTTTCAAGTTTATCCTTGACCGGAGAGTGGACAGCAAAAAGTTCGATACGTTTTTCTACGTCTTCTTTTTCTGCCAAAAAATCGATGCGTTGCCAACCTTTTGAAAACTTTCCGCCCACACGGTTCATGAATTGCGGAATGGCTTCGGCATCGGTAGCCGAAGTGAGCCAGAGGTGGGGCAGGAGAGGGAAGTGACCCAACACACGCTCCATCTCATCCTGGAAACCTAGTTCCACGCATTTGTCGAATTCGTCAACAACAAGCGTAGTGACGGCATTGGCCGAAAGATTTTCCTTGTTGAGGTGGTCGTTCATGCGGCCCGGTGTGGCGAAGACAACTTGAGGTTTCAGCTCGCGCATAGTGCGGTGCTCTTCCATGGTGGGTCGTCCACCGTAGAGGCACATAGAACGGATGCCCGTACCCGCCCTTCGCAGCACATCTTCGCTTTGTGTGGCTAGTTCACGCGTTGGCACAATCACTACTGCCTGCAGACAATCGTCGTCTTTATTCACCAGTTCGGCAAGAGGTAGAAGATAGGCCAGTGTCTTGCCCGTTCCGGTAGGCGAAAGCAACACGATATGCGAAGCCTTGAGGGCCTCGCCGCGCATGCGTTCCTGCATAGGAGTGAGCGTTTCTGCACCAAATTGGTTGGGGGTATATTTGAATTGCATCGGATGTGTGTGCTATGTGTTAATTCTCAAAAAACCTTGAATTTGTTGCAAATGTACGAAGAAAATCAGATGTGCATTTAGCGCATGTAAGCCAAAAGGAACGGTTCGTCAGAAATTCACGGGGAAAAATTGCAATACTTGGGCGCTTTTTGTAATTTTGCTGCACCATAGCGCAGCAATGAGCGAAAGTTTGCGTGCTGTGCGTTTGGCATTGAATAACCACAATAAATATAATTGGTAAAAGCTATGACTATTGAAACTTGCGACTTCAAGGGCAAGAAAGTGATTGTCCGCGTAGACTTCAACGTGCCTCTTGACGAGAATGGAAAGATTACTGACGACACGCGTATCCGCGGCGCTCTTCCCACATTGAAGAAGGTGCTCGCCGACGGCGGTGCTCTCATCATCATGAGCCACATGGGCAAACCCAAAGGTAAGGTTAACGCCAAGTTCTCCCTCAGCCAGATTGTTGACGCTGTAAGCGAAAAGCTCGGCGTGAAGGTTCAGTTCGCTCCCGACTGCGCTAAGGCTCAGGAAGCTGCCGCTGCTCTCCAGCCTGGTGACGTCCTCCTTCTCGAAAACCTCCGCTTCTATCCCGAAGAAGAAGGCAAGCCCGTTGGCATCGACAAGGAAGATCCTGCTTACGACGAAGCAAAGAAGGAAATGAAGGCCCGTCAGAAGGAATTCGCTGCAACCCTCGCTTCTTATGCAGACATCTATGTGAACGACGCTTTCGGTACTGCTCACCGCAAGCACGCTTCTACCGCTGTCATCGCCGATAGCTTCGATGCTGACCACAAGATGCTTGGCTACCTCATGGAGAAGGAAGTTAACGCTGTTGACAACGTGTTGAGCAACATCAAGCACCCCTTCACCGCTATCATGGGTGGTTCTAAGGTGTCTACTAAGATTGGTATCATCGAGAACCTTCTCTCAAAGGTCGACAACCTCATCCTCTGCGGTGGCATGACCTACACCTTCGCTAAGGCACAGGGTGGCCACATCGGTAAGTCTATCTGCGAGGACGACAAGCTCGACGTAGCTCTCGACGTAATTAAGAAGGCCAAGGAAAACGGTGTGAACCTCGTGCTCGGTACCGACTGCATTGCCGGTGACGATTTCAAGAACGACTGCAACACTCAGGTTTGCCCCGCCAACGCCATTCCCGAAGGTTGGGAAGGTCTCGACGCAGGTCCCGAAACTCGCAAGGCTTTTGCCAACGTAATTGAAAGCGCTAAGACTATCCTCTGGAACGGTCCTGCCGGTGTATTCGAATTCGACAACTTCGCTGGTGGTTCCAAAGCCATTGCCGAAGCCATTGCCAAAGCTACTGAAAACGGTGCCTTCTCCCTCATCGGTGGTGGCGACTCTGTAGCTTGCATCAACAAGTTCGGTATGGCCGACAAGGTTTCTTACATCTCCACCGGTGGTGGTGCCCTCCTCGAGGCTATCGAAGGCAAGGTACTTCCCGGCATTGCTGCTATCAAGGGCTAACAAGGAACCGCTAATGCGGTCCGTATAGCACTGATATAAGTTCTCTATAGAAGTCTAAAAGTATTGTTCTTCGCCTCCCGATGCCTTGTGTGTCGTCTGTACAAGTACAATGCTTTTAGGCTTTTTTCTTTCTCGTGATGCACAACTCACGAGTTTGCATAATACCTCTTTCATAGAAACTTCTTTTTGAACATGCAACGTTACTCTCTGCCACTTGTTTCCTTTTTTGTACTTGTTGTGTCCATCCTCTTTAGTGCTTGCGGCAACACGAAGGAACCTGTGGAACCTGCAGCGAAAAAGTATTCGGCCTACGACACGGCAGCCGTACATTTGGCCCTTATGCCCACGGCAGACTGTCTCCCTTTCTTCTATGCTCAGGAAACTGGCATCTATCGCCAGCTAGGTCTTCGTCTACAAATCCATACGTACCGGTCACAACTGGACTGCGACACAGCGCTGCTGGGAGGATATATGGACGGCGGATATGCCGACTTGCAACGACTCGAAGAGGGAAGAGGGCAGAAAAAATACCTTTCACCGCTGACTGAAGGCTCCGACGCTTGGACGCTCTTTGTGGGAGGTACGCTCCGCGTGCGCGACGTGTCGAAACTCGCTGGACGCATCGTTGCCATTTCGCGCGAAAGTACTGAGAAGGCTTTTTGCGAGAAACTCATTTCGAACGCAAAACTTAAAACCGACGCTGTTTATCTCACCCAAATCAACGATGTGAAGCTCCGCGCCCACATGATGACCAACCGCCAAATAGATGCCGCCTTGCTTCGCTGGCCGTTTACCTCTTTGGCCCTTGCCTCTGGCGACAAGATTTTGGTTTCGCAGCCTTCCACGGCACGCAACAGCGCGCTGGTAAAGAGCAGTTTATGCAAACGCGTTCATCTTAACGAAGCGTCGCTCTCACTGCTCAAAAAAGGATATGCCATGGCTTTGGACTCCATGCGTATCTATCACAAAACAGAAACTGACCGCACACAACAATCGCAAACCGACAAGGTGAGCGATGTGCTCAAAAAGATATATGGCCTCGATGCTACCGTGGCCGACACCATAAAACTTCGTGAAGGCGCATTCTTCACAAAAAAATAAAAGGAACACCGACCCTTAGTCTCAATCTCCGGGAACGCCCCGTTTCTCTCCCATGAACGATACCTATAAATACTTGCTAGAAGACGCTACAAAGGCGTTGCACAACAGAAATCTCCTTTCCGTGTTGAGTTCTCTGAAAGGAGCGGCTAACTGTCTGCAATTGACTGCCGAGGCTGAAGAACTGCAACAAATGACCGACACCTATGAAATGATGCTTTCCTATTATCTCAAAGGTGCCGACGACCCTTCAAGACTGAAAATCTACGACGGACTGATGCGGCGCGCTTACGAACTGCGCAATGCCATCCGCCGAAAAGGCACCATTGCGTCAAACACTTCGCACTACGCTTCGACTTATGCCACCCTTCAGCGTCTCTACGGTCAAGAACCAACGCTCACCTCTATTTCTACAAAAGAAAAAATAGACTACCGTTCACTCTTCGATTGGATTCTTACGTCACCACAGTTGACGCAGCCCGAGGAAGCATGGCTTTCAGCTTTTTTCAGCAACAAGGAAAATGACTTGGAACTCCAATGTTTGGCTTTGAGTGCACTCACGCTTTCGGCCCTTCTCTTCTTTGACATTGCAAAATTCCGAATCCTCTACAATGCCGTCCACCAAGAGGAATGTCTGTTGCGTGTTCGTGCCATGACGGGGCTGGTGTTTATCGTCTACACACATCAGGACTGTCTCGACTTTTATCCCGAAGTGGATGCGCGTCTAACGCTTTGGATGGACGAAAAGGGAGTCGCCACAGAACTTGAGGACCTCCAGGCGCAGCTTTTCCTTACGCTCGACACCAAAAAACTCGACCGTAAACTCAACGAAGAACTGATGCCGAAAATCATGCAGAAGATAAAGGACGTACGCAAAGAACTGCCCGAAAACCTGCAAGATCTTGAGGACGGAATGCTCGACCCTGAGTTGAACCCCGAATGGAACAAGAGTGGCGGAGAGGAACTCTCTAAGATGTTCAAAGAGTTCAACGAACTCCAGCAAAAAGGCGCAGACCTGTACATGGGTTCCTTCAAGAATCTAAAGCAGCGTTTCCCCTTCTTCAATTACGCCGCAAACTGGTTCTATCCGTTTTCTTTCAAACATCCCGACATCCCCGCAGACAGCCGTTCGAATCCTTTCTTGATGCTTTCAATGAAAGCCGGCTCGCTCTGCGACTCCGACCTCTATTCGCTTTGCCTCATGTCGCAGCTGACCTCTACGCCCGACATTTCTGCCTTGAAGGACAAAATTCCCGAAGAGATGAAAGAAGAGTTCAGTTCCATGTTCAATGGCCCCGACATACCTGGGCGTACAGCTGATTTCAAACAGGCTCTCCGTTCCTACGTTCAAGGATTCTACCGCTTTTGCAACTTGTTTACCTTCAGAATAGATTATCCCAATCCGTTCACGGAAAATCTATTCTTGGGCGAGGCAGAACCCTTCGACTATGTGTTTATGAGCTCTTCCATCGTGACGCGCTTGGCAGACTTCGTTTTCAAAGATGAATCCTACAATTTGGCTCTACATCTCTACTTTTACATTCCCAAAGAACAACGTAGTGCGCTCGTGCTCCAGAAAATGGGATTCTGCTGCGAAAAGAACAAAGACTTCGACCAAGCATCCGAGTGGTACAGCGAGGCGCTAGACAAAGAACCTTCCGAAACTTGGTCAAAGCGCCGCCTTGCAGAATGCTTGAAACGAGAGGGACGCACGGCCGAAGCCGAACTCCATCTGCTCGATTTGGAACAAAGCAACCCCGACGATGTGCGCATTGCCTTGCTCTTGGCAGAATGTTTCATCGAAGAGGAACTTTACGACCAAGCCTTCGAACGCCTCTTCAAAGCCGATTATCTAAAGCCTAAGAATTATCGTGCCAAGAGAGCCATTGCATGGTGTTCTTTGGTGACGGAAAAATATGAGCAAGCAGCGAAATACTACACCCAACTTGCTGAAAATCCAGAAGGACTCTCTTCTTCCGACTGGCTCAACATAGGTCACACCGACTGGCTTATGGGTCATGCCGAGCAAGCCGTAGAGGCCTATTGCCGTTCGCTTAAAGAAAACGACAATCCCTACGAACTTTTCAAAACTGACGAAGCATTGCTCCTCAAGGCTGGCAAGACGCAAGAAGAACTCCACATGATGCTCGATGCCGTTGCGGCAAAAAGACTCCTCAGCGACAAATGACGCAATGCAACGTCAAGGCACCGAAATCGCACACATATATTCTCCATACTATGAAGATTCGACACATCCTCCTATCGCTCGCGCTTTGTTCCCTTTCGGCACAAGCACAGGACGAGCAGCAAATAAAACAATTTTTCCTTGAAACGCTCCAAGGAAAAGCCGTGGAAGCACCAAAGAAGAAAATAGCTCCGCGCAAACTCGACGCCCAGCGCCACGAAGTATGGCACGCCTGGCAGAAAGCCAATGAGGAATTCAACGAAGAAAAACTCATTGCGCTCGATTCGCTCACACAAACGCAAAACGGACTTTGGCACATCCCAGCCAACCTTGAACCAAACGCTGCCATGCCTTACTACTATGGTTCCAAAGGAAAACGCCCCGACGAAGGATATCCCCTCTTCCTTTATCTCCATGGTTCTGGACCGAAGAGCAACGAGTGGGCCAACGGACTCTACTTTGGTCAGCACTTTGCCGATGCCCCATCCGTCTACTTCGTACCACAGATCCCCAACGAGGGCGAATGGTACCGTTGGTGGCAAAAGGGCAAGCAATTTGCCTGGGAAAAACTTTTGCGCCTCACGTTGGCCAGCGGTAAATTCAATCCCAACCGCCTCTATGTGTTCGGAATAAGCGAAGGCGGATACGGAAGCCAGCGCTTGGCTTCGTTCTATGCCGACTATTGGGCTGCTGCCGGACCGATGGCCGGGGGCGAGCCTTTGAAGAATGCACCGGCCGAGAATCTCTCCAACGTGGCTTTCTCGCTTCGCACTGGCGCAGAGGACAAGGGCTTTTATCGCAACATCCTTTCGCGTTACGTGGCAGACGAGCTCGACAGCCTTGAGAGCCTATACCCGCAACAGTTCCGCCATTCCGTACAGCTCATTCCCGGACAGGGTCACCACATCGACTACACAAAGACCACGCCTTGGATGTCGCATTTCGTGCGTAAACCGCGCCCCCTTTCTTTCATGTGGGAAGACTACGAAATGGACGGTGTGCACCGTAAAGGTTTCTACAATCTGCTCGTCATCCAACGCCCCGATTCGCTCCTTCGTACGCGCTACGATTTCCGTGTGAACAAGGACTCCAACATTGTGGAACTTTTCATTGAAAACGTGCATTACACCACCACGCAGCGCGACTCTATCTTCGGCATCGAAATGAAGTTCTCCCGCACGTACGAACCTGCATATGGCGGAAAACTCACCGTGTTCCTTTCCGAAGACATGGTGAACCTCCGTTTACCTGTCACTGTCCGCATCAACGGACGCAACGCATTTTACGGCACACCCCATAGCAACATACAAAGCATGATGCGGAGTGTGTCTGCCTTTTACGATCCCGAACGCATCTTCCCCGCTGCAATCGACGTCAAGTACTGACGCACCAAGAACTTCGTGATCACATACAAAACGAGCTGCGCTTTGAAGTAAGTGCAGCTCGTTTCGTATTCATATGTCAGTGTCGTTACGCTCTTCCTGTTTGCTGAAGAAGCGCACGTATCTTCTCGTTGAAACCCGAGGCATGGATGAGTTCTTCGAACGGAATGTGCATGCGATAGTTCCAGTACTGGTCGGGGTTTGCAGGTACATTGATTTGTTCCGTTTCAGGATGTGGAGAACGGAGTTTGGGAGAGAGCGCTAACCAGTCTTGCAGAGAGAGTAAACAAAGCATGGAGGGCGAAGCTAAATGTGCCTTCACCACTTCGTGGCATATTTCAGGTGTGGCTTCTTCTGGTGCGTCGCCTTCGTGGTGAAGCGCTTCATGCCAAAAGGCCTGCGTCTGTTCCTTGTTTTCTTTCCACCAAAGGCGGAGAGGCGGCATATCGTGAGTGGCAATGGTCGATACGGACATGTAAGGATTCTCCTCTAGCGGTGCAAAGCGATGTCCCCAAGTCTTCGGCATACGCTGAATTTCGAGCGACAGAACTTCCAACTTTTCCAACACGCCTTTCACGCAAGCGGGCACCATGCCAAGATCTTCCGCACAAGGCAACATACCGGTACTCTCGAGCGGGAAGAGACCATTGGCTGTCGTTCCATTGGTCGGATAGTTCACGACTGCGGGCAATTTCTTCAGCGCTTCCTTTTCCCAAAAATCATTGTGACGGAAGTAGAAGAAGTCGTTGTGCAGACGGTCAAAAGCCTCTTTCTGGTCTTGCGGCAACAAGGCATAAGCGTAAGTGTGTTGCGCACTGACGCGGGGATGATGAAGCGTTGGATTGTCGGGGTCATGAACAAACAACACATCGGCCACCACATCAAGAAGCAGCTTCTTCGTCTCATCCGAAAGAGGTTGTGCGGCTATCACTCTTTGACTGCGATAATCTTCCTTCAGCACAAAGCCGACTTGTGTGGAGTCGAAATACTTTTGCAGCACGTCGTCTTCAATGTGCGGACACAACTGGCCTTCGGCGTTGCGACGTACGCAAGGAATGGCATATTCTTCGGCCGATAGCGTAAAACCATAGTGTTCTATTTCTTCAATAGACAAGGGGAGCGAAGGACGGAAATGGCCCAACGTGCCGTATATCTGCGATCGCGGCACTTCCCATATGCGGAAGAATCCCAACACGTGGTCTATGCGGTAAGCATCGAAATAAGCAGCCATATGCGAAAGCCGTTTGCGCCACCAAGCATAGTTGTCGCGGCTCATTTCTTCCCAGTTGTAGGTGGGAAATCCCCAGTTTTGTCCGTTTACAGCGAAATCGTCGGGCGGAGCGCCTGCTGTACCGTCGAAGTAGAACAAATGGGCGTCTTTCCAAGCAGGAACGCTGTCGGGCGATATGCCGATGGGGATGTCGCCCTTCAGCATCACGCCGAGCGAGCGTGCCGTTTCGTGAACAGCGAGCATTTGTCGGTGGAGCAAAAACTGCGTAAACTTATGGAACGTCATGTCCTCGTCCATGCCATAAGCGTCGGTTCGGTCGTCGGGCCAAGAACGGAAATTTGCACTATGGTGGAAAGTACGCAGGGTGCAGAACGACGCATAGGCGTCCAGCCAATAGGCTTCTTCCTTCACGAACGTTTTGTATTCGGCAGAACGGGTTATCTCTTCACCTTTTTCTTTGAACAATTCGTGGAGGAAGCGTTGCTTGAGCGCATAGGTGAGTTCGTAGTCGAGTGTGGGGAGATTGTTGAGCGCTTCGCCCTCTTCTCGGCAGTGGCTGTAAGCCGAAGTGTCTGACCACTCTTCGGGAGCAAGATAGATGGGATGAAGGGCAAAAACGGACACGCAGTTGTAGGGATAAGAATCGCGCCATGATCCGCAGGTCGTGGTGTCGTTGATGGGGAGCAACTGTACGGCTTTCATGCCGGCTTCTGCGGCCCAGCGCACAAAGGTTTGAAGGTCGTGGAAGTCGCCCGAACCAAAACTGCTGCGACTGCGCAACGAGAAGACGGGAACAACAACGCCTGCACTACGCCAAGCGGCCGAAACATCACGCGGCATACAGTCCATGCGAACTGTATTATTCCCTTCACTTACTTCTTCTTGCGCAGGGAACACACGATTCTCGCCACTTTCCCAAAGACACGTACCGCTTCGTGTATCAATAAGAAGATATTTGTACTCAAATCCATGACGAACATCTTCGTCGTTCATTTCCGCAGTCCATTCCGTAGCGCTTATATGATGGAGCGCAACGGCTTTCTTCTCGTCCCAATTGCCAAGCGCATTGGTGCTACCTGCAACGTACCATCTCTTTCCGCTTTCGGTGGGCGGAACGTTTAGGATAAGCAAGTGACGGGACGAAAGTATAGAATGGGCCGACTCGTTGCCCGACGAAGGGAAAAGTAGGGCAGGGGAGAATGGTGCACGATGGAACACTTCGGGCACTTCGTTCTCGGTCCATATATCTAAAAAGTGACGGGACGTATGACCATCTATATAGAACAAGCGCCACGAGTTTTTCTCTTCTCTAAGCGACTCGCCGTTGTTGTTTACCACGGCATAGCGGTGGCGAACAATGCGAACTTCGTCGTCAATTTCTATGCTGGTCTCCCAATGCGAACCGTCGCATGTTGTGAGCACAGCGGTTTGGGGCGTATTGCCGTCGAGTGCATAGCGCACTTCAAGCCGTTCGCCCCATTGTGTATGGTAGTTTATGGAAAAGCGTAAATGTTTCATGGTTGTATGTTGCGGATTGGATGTGCAGGCATAAAAAGTATTGAATACTGCCTTATAGGCTTCAAATTTAAAAAGTTTTGCGCACATCTTACTAACAAGTCACCGAAAAGATGCCGCAGCATTACCCTGTGCACCATAATATGCGTTAAACCACGTTGCGTCATCGTTATCCAATACATCGAAGAAAGAAAAACAAGTTCCCTTTTGAACTTCCATGCAATAGCGTTGCTCGTTCCGTCAGTCTCTTTTTTAACACTGAGAATCGCGTAGAATTTTCATTCTCTCCTCTGGCTGAAAATACACGAACCTCAGCGCGCATAATTATACACTGCACAGCCAAAATATACGGATATATGCGTATTTCAATGCAAGATTGTGCATAAAACCGGTATATTGCCTTTTTACCCAACTCCTTCTTGTTTCAAATTCCAAGGCATCTAAGAGAAATTCCAAAGCACCCCAAAAATTTGAGCTGCCTTGGAATTTTTCCTAGATGCCTTAGTGTTTCAGCTTTCTGCGAAAACACACTCAAAAACCTATTTTTCTTTTCTAGTTTGGAGCCTTCAATTGTCAATTTAAAGTCACGAGATTAACAAGTGAAAGGCTCGTTAACATATACATTTGGGGTTACATTTGCGAGACATTCGTACGATGCGACTTATTGGCAAAGTCTGTGGGCTCAAGAGATAATTTAATTCTCAATCGGATATGTTTCGTCATATATATCGTCAAGCAACCTGTCATTATAAATCCAATTTTTACCAGGAGCAATATGTTTGGTATTATACTCTTTTAGCTTGGCAGACAACGCGCTAAGAGAGTATTCTTCGTCTTGATAAAGAACCTTTCGTTCTGAGATGATGGTGACAGCTATTGTGGGGTCATCTTTCCACAATAACTTGTCACCCTTTTGCATCCCCATTTCATAAAAGTTCAGGGCTGGACGACGTACTTTGGCGTTCTGAATTGCCGCCTTGTCGTCGTCCGTAAGGTCATTCTCTATCTCATCAGCAACCTCTTTCGTTACATCTTCGTGATGGAAAAGTTCGAGGATGACTTTTGCCTGTTCTACTTGAATGCGGAAGAACTCGCGGTTGGGATTGATACGTTGCGGATTGAAAGCTGTATGGAGTGCTTTCTCAATTTTTGCACAGTCAGCTTTCTTTACCTTGCATGCAAATTCGCAATCAAAAGGTACTGGTACGCCTGTACTGTAAAGCTCCTTCATACGAGCGTCCATATTCTCACGTGTGGTCATGCCAATCTTTACGAGACCGGGCATAACGCGGTTGGTCAAAAGGTATACTATTCCGTACTCCATATTGTAATATTTCTATGTCAAAGCGTCATTTCTGCAAAGCTATTCAAAACATGTCTTCATGCAAAGGTAAAATTTTTCGATGTGATTACACTTGTAGAATTAAGGATATTGCGTATTTTTTTGCTCAAAAGTATTCCCATAATACAAAATAGCCGACTCACAGTGAGCCGGCTATTCTCGTTTCTGATTGTGTCACCTTTTTAGAAAGGGAAATCCTTGTATCAGTCTTGCTTTATTCTCCGTAGTAGCTTTCGGGGAGCGTGCGGCAGTTGTAGGTCGAGGCCATTATTTCGCCATAGGCTCCGGCAGAACGGAAAGCGATGAAGTCTCCACGATGGGTGAGGGGAAGTTTCTCATCGGTGCTGAACACGTCGCTGCTCTCGCAGATAGGTCCGACGACGTCGTAAGTTTCAACATCGCTATTGCTTGGTGCAGAAATGTTTTGCGTGAAGTGGTGCGAACCGTACATGGCGGGACGTACAAGTTCTGTGAAACCAGCATCAACAATGACGAACTTCTTCGTGTGTCCTTCCTTCACGAAGAGTGTGCGCGCAATGAGTGTGCCGCATTGTGCTACGACGGAACGGCCCAATTCGAAATGTACTTCCTGGCCTTCGCGCAAGTTGAGCGATTGGGCGATGATGGCGAAGTAGCGGTTGAAGTCGGGGATAGGATTGGCATCGGGGTTGTCGTAGTCGATGCCCAATCCGCCGCCCACGTTTATGATGCGACTCTTGATGCCTTCTTTGTCAAGCTGATCCTGCAATTCGTTGATGCGCTGACAGAGAGCTTCATAGACAGAGAGGTCAAGGATCTGACTGCCAATGTGGAAATGCATACCCACGTATTCGACTGAAGGAAGCGACTCGGCGCGGTGCACGGCGGGAACGAGGTCCTCCATGGCAATTCCAAACTTGTTTTCGTTAAGTCCGGTAGTAATCTTTTTGTGGGTGTGGGCGTCTACGTTGGGATTTACACGGAAGCACACTTGCGCCTTCTTTCCCATACGGGTTGCAATCTCGTTGATGACTTCAAGTTCGGGCAAACTTTCTACGTTGAAGCACAAGATGCCTTGCTCAAGGGCGAGGGTGATTTCCCAGTCGCTCTTTCCAACTCCCGCATAAACGACGTTGCTGGCCTCAAAGCCATTGGCTATGGCCACTTTTATCTCACCACCCGAAACGCAATCGGCGCCTAGGCCATGAGCTGATATCGTTTGGAGCACACGCGGATTGGCATTTGCCTTCACTGCGTAGTGTACGTGGAAAGCAGGGTAGTCGGCTACTGATTTTTCAATTGCTTGAAGTGTGGTTTCAAGCAACTGAAGGTCGTAGAAGTAGAAAGGCGTTTTGAGCGATGCAAAACGGTCTAAAGGAAAAGTCATGTAGGTGTGTGTTGGATGGTTTGCAGATATAGGAACTTGAGAGTGATGATTAGTTGAAAAGCTTTTCGCTTAAAGCACACAGGGCCTGTTTCTTGTCGCTTTCCTTGACGAGGAAGGAGATGTTGTAGTTGCTGCCTCCATAGGAAATCATTCTGACAGGAATCTTAGCTAATGCTTCACTTACGAGTGACTCAAAGCCAACGTTGCCCCACTGTAGGTCGCCTACGACGCAGATGATACACATATTCTTGTCCACTTCAACTGTGCCATATTTCTTGAGTTCTTCAAGGATGGGAACAAGGTGCGTGGTGTTGTCGATGCTAAGAGAAACGCCGACCTCGCTTGTAGTGACCATATCGATGGGCGTGGCGTTTGTTTCGAATATTTCAAATACCTTGCGGAGGAACCCTGTGGCAAGGAGCATGCGTGAGGAGACAATCTTGATGACTGTAATGTTGTCCTTTGCCGCTACTGCCTTGATGTGTCCGTGCTGCATTTCGTTGTTGATGATGGTACCAGGAGCTGAAGGGTCCATCGTGTTGAGCAGACGTACGGGGACGCCGGCAAAGTGAGCAGGTTGGATGCAAGTGGGATGAAGAATCTTTGCTCCGAAGTAGGCCAGTTCCGCTGCCTCTTCGAAATTGAGTTGACGAACAGGTGTGGTGTTCGGAACAAAGCGCGGATCGTTGTTGTGCATGCCGTCAATGTCGGTCCAAATCTGAATCTCGTCGGCATAGAGTGCTGCACCAATCAGGCAAGCCGTATAGTCGGAACCACCACGCTGGAGATTGTCGATTTTGCCGAGATAGTTTCGGCAAATGAATCCCTGAGTGATGAAGAGGTCGTATTTCTCTTCTTGCTTGAGAATGGTCTGCAGATGGTCCTTTATATAGTTGAGGTCGGGCTCACCTTTGTCGTCAGTACGCATGAAGCTGAGTGCGGGGATGAGTTTTACTTTTACATCACACTCCAACAGATAGTTCGTCACCATGTTGGTGCTGATAATTTCGCCCTGCGAAAGGATTTCCTTGTCCAGTTCGGGAGAGTATTCCATCCCTGCCAAGTGGTGAAGGTGCATGAAGATGTCCATCACAAGTTTGCGCGTCTGCTCGGCCATCTTGGGCGTGGCGTAGAGTTCGTCGATGTGGCGCGCATAGATGGTGCGCAATTTGTTGATGACGCTGTTGGCTGCTTCGGGGTTGCGTTTCTTGATATAGTCTGAAATCTCCACTAACGAATTAGTGGTACCAGACATGGCAGAGAGAACCACAATCTTGCGCTCGCTGTCAGTGATGAGGTTAGAAACTTCCTTCATGCGTTGCGGCGTACCAACGGAGGTTCCGCCAAACTTCAGTATCTTCATATTTTTTCTATTTCTGTATTCTGATTAAATAAGTATTCGCTCTGGGTGTGGAAACGAGTTGCCTGTTACTGTATACTCACTTCCATTGCTTGGTTGTATTTATCGGTCACTTCGTGTAAGGTGCCGTCTGCACACTCATAGACCACTCCGGGGAATTGGTCGAGGAGATTGAGGTTGTGCGTTACCATCACAACCGCAGTTCCTCTCTCTCGAACAGCATGGAGAATCTTCATGATTTGACCGCTTGTTGCTGCGTCAAGATTTCCCGTCGGTTCGTCGGCGATAATGATTTTGGGTTTGTTGAGCAATGCGCGTGCAATGCACACGCGCTGCTGTTCTCCGCCAGAGAGTTCGTGGGGGAATTTCGTCTCGCAGCCTTCAAGACCAACGGCCTGCAGAACAGCGCTGATGCGCTCGGGGCGCAACTTCTTTTTCCATCCGATGCTGCGAAGCACAAAGTCAAGATTTTGTCCGATGGTATGTTCGCGGAGCAGTTGGAAATCCTGGAACACGATGCCGAGTTGCTGACGCAACAAAGGAACGTGCTTACGCTTGAGCTTCAGCAGGTCGAAATCAAGAATAGAGGCTTCGCCCGAGGTGACGGGTATTTCAGCATAGAGCGACTTGAGCAAAGTGCTTTTGCCCGTTCCGACCTTGCCGATAAGGTAGATGAAGTCGTTCTCGTTTACTGTGAAGTTGACATGCTCCAAAAGGGTTTTACCTTCTACGGAGAGAAGCACGTCTTTATATTCTGCTAACATGTGACGTATGGGGTAGGGGGTGGATGCTTGGATGTGCTTGCCCAGAGTGGCTTGCTCTGCTGTAATTTATAGAAAAGAGCGTACGACTCTTGGCTGGTGGCCTAAGACGGGAATATGTATTAGTCGAGTTTCAGCACGGCAAGGAATGCTTTTTGAGGCACTTGCACGTTGCCAATCTCTTTCATGCGCTTTTTGCCTCGCTTCTGTTTTTCAAGAAGTTTTCGCTTTCGGCTGATGTCGCCACCATAACACTTTGCTGTGACGTCTTTGCGCACTTGCTTGACGGTTTCACGGGCAATGATTTTTGCTCCAATAGCAGCTTGAATGGCAATGTCGAATTGTTGGCGGGGAAGCAGTTCCTTGAGTTTCTCACACATACGGCGTCCGAAATAAACAGAATTGTCCACGTGGGTAAGTGTGGAGAGCGCGTCCACAGGTTCACCATTGAGCAAAATGTCAAGTTTTACGAGTTTGGACGGACGGAAACCAATGGGGTGATAGTCGAAGGATGCGTAGCCTTTGGATATGGACTTAAGTTTGTCGTAGAAGTCAATAACAATTTCGGCAAGCGGCATGTCGTAGTAGAGTTCTACGCGGTTGCCGCTTACATACTCTTGCTTTACAAGTTCTCCTCGTTTGCCGAGACAAAGCGTCATAATGTTGCCTATATAGTCCGTACGCGTGATGATAGATGCGCGGATATAGGGTTCTTCAATATGGTCAATCTCCGTAGCGTCTGGCATTCCCGCAGGGTTGTGTACCTCGCGCATTTCCTGGTGCTTGTCGAAGATGTGATAACTTACGTTGGGGACAGTGGTGATGACGTTCATGTTGAACTCACGGTCGAGTCGTTCCTGGACAATTTCCATGTGGAGCAATCCAAGAAATCCGCAACGGAAGCCGAAGCCCAAAGCTACAGACGATTCGGGCTGGAAGGTAAGTGAGGCATCGTTCAGTTGGAGCTTCTCTAGGCTGGCACGCAACTGCTCGAAGTCCTCCGTTTCTATGGGGTATACGCCTGCAAACACCATCGGTTTCACTTCTTCGAAACCTGCAATGGCCTTTTCGCAAGGATTGGAAACGGAGGTGATGGTATCGCCCACTTTCACTTCCGTAGCAGTTTTTATGCCGCTCACAATGTATCCTACGTCGCCACAGCGGAGTTCCTTGCGGGGAGAGAGGTCCATTTTGAGCACACCCACTTCGTCGGCATGGTACTTCTTTTTCGTATTGACAAAAAGAACTTCCTCGTCTTTGTGGATACATCCGTTTTCAATCTTGAAATAAGCAATGATGCCACGGAAGGGATTGAACACGGAGTCAAAGATAAGTGCCTGAAGTGGAGCGTTTTCGTTACCGACGGGAGCGGGGATTCTTTCTACCACAGCTTGAAGAATGTCTTCTACGCCGTCGCCAGTCTTACCCGAAGCGCGGATGATGTCCTCACGTTTGCAACCGAGCAAGTCAATGATTTCGTCTTCAACTTCTTCAGGCATTGAGTTGACCATGTCGCACTTGCTAAGCACCGGAATGATTTCCAGATCGTGCTCAATGGCCATATAAAGGTTCGAAATGGTTTGCGCCTGAACGCCTTGTGTGGAGTCGACGAGCAAAAGGCAACCTTCGCAGGCTGCTATGCTTCGAGAAACTTCGTAGGCAAAGTCGACGTGTCCCGGGGTGTCTATGAGGTTGAGTCTGTAGGTTTCGCCCTTGTAAGTATATTCCATTTGTATGGCATGGCTCTTGATGGTGATACCGCGCTCACGTTCAAGGTCCATGTCGTCAAGCATCTGTCCTTCGGTAACGTTCACCGTTTTTGTGCGTTCAAGCAGACGGTCGGCCAGAGTGCTTTTGCCATGGTCAATATGGGCGATGATGCAAAAGTTGCGTATATGCTTCATTAAGTAGGTATTAGGGCGGCTTAAAGAATTCCGCCTTGTAGGAGAATTTATAAGAGCATTCGGCATTGACTTTCCAAAAGGAAGACAAACGATGGTGCTCTGCTTAGAATTTTTCAGCTTCTTGGAAGCTTACGGCCTTATTGAGGTCTTTATCGGAAAGAACCACTTTGTCCTTGTCCGTTATGGGCCATTCGATGCCTATTGTAGGATCGTCGTAGCGGATGGAGCATTCTGCCTCCGGCGCATAGCGGTTGTCTACTTTGTAAGTAAACACAGCTTCATCAGAGAGTACTTGGAAACCGTGGGCAAAACCGCGTGGAATGAACAACTGTCGTTTGTTTTCTGCGCTTAGTTCAACCATGACATATTGGCCGAAGGTGGGGGAGTCATGGCGGAGATCAACGGCTACGTCTACTACTTTGCCCTGGAGAACGCGTACGAGCTTGGCTTGGGAGAGTTCTCCTTTTTGGTAGTGGAGACCGCGAAGTACGCCGAGGCTAGACTTAGACTGATTGTCCTGAACGAAACGAACTTCATGACCGATGCCTTCGTTGAAGTCGCTCTCGCGCCATGTTTCCATGAAATATCCGCGTTCGTCTTCGAATACTTTTGGTTCAAGGATTACTACTCCTTCTATTTTTGTCTTTATATAGTTCATAATGTATGTGATATGTATTGTTTGTAAAAACGCACTTAGGGGCAAGGCCCTGCTAGTGTGCTAGGCCTTGTCCCTGAAGTGTTCTTTAGTCTTGTTCTTTTGTTGTGACAGTAACCTTGCCATCAACCATTTCGGCATGGAAGGAATGCTTGTCGGGGTGTTCTACAATGTAGTCGCACAGCGCGTCTTCCACTTCGTGCTGGATGGCCCTCTTAAGTGAGCGGGCACCAAATTGTGCATCGAAGCCTTTGTCTACGACGTGTTGTTTCACTTCGTCGGAGATGGTGAGCGTCATTTCATTTTCGTTCAGTCGTTTGGCCAAATTGTTTATCTCCAACTGTGCTATGGTGCGTGCGTTGTCCTTGGTCAAAGGATTGAACATGATGATATCATCCAGACGGTTAAGGAATTCTGGCGAGAACTGTTTGCTCAACGCTTTGCGCACGATACTCTCTGCCGTCTTTCCGTCAATGGCACTATCAAGTCGATTAAAACCGACGCCCTGTCCGAATTCTTTTATCTGACGCGAACCGCTGTTTGACGTCATAATTACTATGGTGTTGCGGAAGTCGATGGTCGTTCCGTTTCCGTCTGTCAGGCGTCCTTCGTCCATTACTTGCAAGAGCGTGTTGAACACGTCGCCGTGAGCTTTCTCAATTTCATCAAGAAGCACAACGGAATAGGGGTGGCGACGTACCTGCTCGGTGAGCTGGCCGCCCTCTTCGTATCCTACGTATCCCGGAGGTGCACCAATGAGTCTGCTCACGCTATGTTTCTCACCATATTCGCTCATGTCAATTCGGATAAGTGACTTCGGATTTCCGAATAGCCATTCTGCCAGACATTTCACGAGGTGAGTTTTACCCACACCTGTGGGGCCAACAAAAAGGAATGTACCGATGGGGCGGTCGTTACCCTTAAGACCTATACGGTTGCGTATAATGGCACGCGTGAGTTTCGTGACTGCTTCGTCCTGTGCAATGACTTTTCCACGCAAGGCTTCAGCAAGACCTTTCAAGCGCTCGTTTTCGTTTTTTGCTACTTTATTTGCCGGAACGCCACTCATGAGTGATACCACGCGCGCTATATCGTCGGCCGTCACTTCTTCGGGATTAGACTTTTGATTTTCTTGCCATTCACGCGTCATGCGTTCAAGATCTTCAGTCATCTTTGCTACTTCGTCGCGGAGGTTGGCTGCCAGTTCGTAGTTTTGCTCACGTGCTGCTGCAAGTTTGCGTTCACGCGTCTCGTTGATTAAACGTTCTTGTTCCTCTATTTCTTTAGGAGCACCGAGCGTTTCGAGGTGCTTGCGGCTACCGGCTTCGTCAAGTGCATCAATGGCTTTATCGGGGAGAGCGCGGTCGGAGATGTAGCGGTTTGTAAGTGCTACGCAGTTGTGCAACGCTTCGTCTGTGTACTTCACATTGTGGTGTTCTTCGTAGCGTTGCTTTATGTTTTTGAGAATTTCGTAAGTCTGCTCTGGTGTGGTAGGCTCGAGCATTACTTTTTGGAAACGACGGTCAAGAGCACCATCTTTCTCTATCGTCTTTTTGAATTCTGAAATGGTCGTAGCACCAATACATTGTATCTCTCCGCGAGCAAGAGCGGGTTTGAGAATGTTGGCTGCGTCGAGTGAACCAGCAGAAGATCCCGCACCAATAATGGTGTGGATTTCATCGACGAACAAAACAATTTCGGGATGTGCCTTTATTTCTTTTATGAGTCGGCGGAGTCGTTCTTCAAATTGTCCGCGATATTGTGTGCCAGCAACGATGGCTGCCATGTCAAGCGACACAATGCGTTTGCCTTGTAGCAAGCGAGGAACTCTGTGCTGGCTCACATTGATGGCCAGTCCTTCAACTATAGCGCTCTTACCTACACCGGGTTCACCGATGATGATTGGATTGTTCTTCTTGCGGCGACAAAGAATTTGCATCATTCTTTCAATTTCCTTTTCGCGGCCTAGAACTGGGTCAAGTGCCCCTTTTTGCGCTAAAGCGGTGAGGTCTGTGCTGAAATTGTCTATTACAGGTGTATCGGAATTACTTTCTGCCGTCTTCGTTTCTGTAGATTGGAAACTGTCTCCGCTGTTGCCTTCTCCAGGGAACGGATCTTCCACGTCGCCATCGTTGGTTGAAGCGTAGTCGTCGGAAGGTTGCTTGCCTAAAGCTGCGGAGCGCATGGCGGAATAGTCTACATGATAGTTAGTCAAAACGCTTTTTGCATCATTACTGCGGTCATGAAGGATGGCGAGACAAAGTAACACAGCATCATCTATAAGCCCTTTCGAAAGTTTGTGTTCGAGGGCTGAAAGTTTTAGTACTCGGCTACAAGCTGCGTCAAGCGCCATTTCTTCTTCGTTTAGTTCGGTGATTCGCGGTGATGCTGTTGCAACTTTTGTAATCTTAGACTCCAAAACTTCTCTCAAATTGGTAATTTCTACATGCAGCGCTTTGAACACTTTCGCAATAGTTTCTTCGTCTATTAGGCTGAGTAGCATGCACAATGTGTTTACCTCAGAAAGCTTAGCAAGTTTTGCTATGCTCTTGCTTTTCTTGAGGATTCGCATGGTGGAATCGGATATTTCGTAACTCATATTCTTTTTGCTAATTTATAGAATGGCGACATATATTTTTGTCGCCTCGTTTTACTCATATTGGACTTCTTTCTTTGGCTCTTTTTGCTTTTGTGCTGTTTGTTGGTTTTCTTAAATAACAATTTGCATACAAAACGGATGCCAAAGTGCGCATCTATATGAAAATACAAAGTATATATGTGGGTATCGTGACCAATTTGGCTGGTTCCAATAAGCCTATGTTAGGTTATTTACTGCAAAAGTACGCCTTGTGTAGGGAAAATCAAAGATTTGAAGTTCGTTTCTTATGCAAAACGCTATTTTGAATTGATACTGTAAAAGAAAAATGGTACAAAAGGAGCACAATGCCTAATGTTTTGGGGCATTGTGCTCCTTCTGCGAAGTCTTTAATGGGAATATAAATTTTGCGAAAAACGTGTCTGCTAATTGGCCAAACGGAATTCGTTAGGGGTGACGCCAGTCACTTTCTTGAACATTCGGCTTAGGTGCTGCGGATAGTTGAATCCTAAGCGGTAGGCTATTTCGCTGATGGTGAGTCCACGCTCAAACAGCAAGTCTTTAGCTCGTTCTACGATGTTGTTTTGAATGTATTCCTGTGCACTCATTCCAATTTCCTTCTTTATGAGGTCGCCAAAATAGTTGGCGGAGAGATGTACTTCTTCGGCGCACCATTTTACGGATGGAAGTCCGTTTTTCTTGGTGTTCCCTGAGTCAAAGTAATCGTCTAGAATGTCATTGAACCGGCTGATGACATCGCGATTAATGTTTTCGCGAGTTACGAACTGTCTATCGTAGAATCTTGTACAATGATTTAGGAACACTTCAATACTTGATACGACGATACTCTTCGTGTGTTTGTCAACTGGTTCTAACAGTTCGTCGCGTAAACCTTGCAGACAATTGCACATCGTTTCATGTTCGCGGTCGGACATGTGGAGTGCTTCATTGGATGAATAAGAGAAGAAGGTATATTCTTTCATCCTTTTTGCCAATGCAGTCCCCAAGAGGAGATCGGGGTGGAAAAGTAATATCCATCCCTTGGGATTTTCTGAATACTTTCCGTCGTTGACGCCAGCCACTTGGTTGGGGCCGAAAAACAAGAGAGTGCCTTCACGGTAGTCGTATTGGCTTCGTCCATAATATAAAGGGCCGCAGAGATGCTCCTTAAGGTAGCAGGCGTAAAAGCCGAAACGATGTAAAACGTGTTGCATTCGTCCCAAATCGGCCATGTTTATTACGTTGACTAAAGGATGAAGTGTCCTTGCTCCTACGAATTCGTTGTAGTCCTGTATGGTCTTGAAATTGTGTACGTTGTCCATTGTGGGTTTGGTTTGATTATTGCGCAAAGTTAGTACTGCAACGTATGCATTCGTGCATCACAATCACTGATTTGTGTACACAGATTCCTTTAGATTGATAAATTACTGCTCTTCGCCCTCTACATGAGCAATACCGCCCGTCTCGGGATAAAACTGAATGCGCGTGCTCATTTTTTTGTTAAAGAGGTCGGCACCAAGGTGTTCTACATGTCCAAACTGTGCCATTGGGAAAGAGATGGACGCATATTCTTGTTCTTCTGTATATACGCGAATGCTGACGCGTGAGGGTACGGCATAGCGCACATCTTCTACTTCTTTTTTGGCCTTAGCTTTCGGATCTACTGCAACTTCTGGAACTGTTTTCAAATCCTTTACGTCGATGTATACGGGAATGCCGGCGGGATCGTCGGAATCAACTACACCTAAATATTTTGAGAAACGGAAGAGCTGCGATTTCGTTACATCCGATGTGGGAAGTACGTCAAACACCAGTGTGTGCGTCTCACTAGATTCCGTTCCCGTAAAGAGTTGAAGCAACCCGTCTTCTTGATTGTCGAGGTTCGCAAGCATGAGGCGTAGTTGCTCTCCATCTTTCGGCATGAAGTCGGCTTGACCTTTTGAGAGAAGTCCGCGGTTTTCACGAATGTCGTAAATTTCATTGGCCGTCAGTTCTGCCATTTTTGCCGTACTGCCAGCAGACAGGATTTCTTGCGTCTTGAAGTTTCCTGTCGATTTCTTCACCGTCTCGTCTTTTACCACCGAAGGCTGAACGAGTTCGTTTTCGTTCATCGCAGATGTGTTGATGGCCAAAAGACGTCCATCTGTTGAGAGAGTTACGAGTGGTGCCGAAGTCTTGCTCTTGAGTTTCACGGTGTAAGCGTGCGATTTGTCGGCTTTCCCAAATGAGGCAATCGCAATTTCTTGAATGCTCCATTCGTCATAGGCGGTTTGTGCTACATCGTTTAAACGAAGATAGCGTTGGGCATATTCGCAGAATTCGCCTGGGGTATGGTGCACTTTCTTGGCTGTAACTGCTACACGTACGTAGGTTTGAGGAAGAAAATAGGTGATGCCCTCCTCCGTGATACCGGGTTGGTAGTCAGAA
>CAVKJJ010000013.1:0-55473 GCA_963656685.1 bacterium
GAGCAACAGACTCATAATCTGGAGGTCCTAGGTTCAAGCCCTAGCTGGTCCACACAACGAAAGAAGCAGTTACGATTTCCGTAACTGCTTCTTTCGTTTTCACCTTTTTGAGATTTTCTATCTGGCCCACAATACACCTTTTTGAGAATTTTCCTGTTGCGAATACGCACCTTATTGAGATTTTTCCTATATACTTTTCGCTTTTTATTAATGGAGCATAAAGCTCAAAGCGTCTTCAAAGCACTATTACTTGGCTAAATCTCATAAAAACTTCGACATTTAGCCGAATTATAAATTATAACTTGGCTAAATCTCGGTGTTTTCGTAAGTTTGCGCCAACATATAACTTGTACCAACATGGAGAAATCAATCATTGGCCGTCAGCTCGAAATAGAAAGGCTGAAGAAATATATCGCATCGGAAAGGTCGGAATTTATCGCTGTTTATGGCAGAAGGCGTGTGGGAAAGACGTTCCTTGTAAAGGAGTTGTTGGAAGGGAAGTTTACTTTCAGAATGACAGGAAAGGAAAATGTACGCCTGGCGGAACAGCTTCTGAATTTTTCGTATGCTATGTCCGACTTTTTTGGCGAGGAAGTCCTTCCGAAGGATTGGACCGAAGCATTCCGAATGTTGGCCAAGGCGATAGAGAAAAAGGATGAAGGGACAAAGATTATCTTCATTGACGAATTGCCGTGGCTAGATACGCCTAAAGCTAAGTTTATCAGTGCATTGGAGCATTTTTGGAACAATTGGGCTTACTACCGCTCAGATATTAAGTTGATTGTCTGTGGGTCTGCCACTTCGTGGATGCTAAACAAACTCATCAATGCGCGTGGTGGACTGCACAATCGTGTTACGCATAAGATTTTGGTTTCGCCTTTCACCCTACATGAAACTGAATTGTATTTCCGTTCCAACGGGTTTGATTATGAACGGATGGAAATCATTGACTGTTATATGGCGGTAGGTGGTGTGGCGTATTATCTTTCACTTTTTGAAAACGACAAGAGCGTAGCCGAAAACATCAATGCTTTGTGTTTCACAAAAGGTGGAGAACTTACCGACGAATTTGGTAAACTCTTCAAGTCTCTCTTCAAGAAAGCAGATAATTACGTTGCTGTCGTCAACGTTCTTAGCACTGTGGGAAAAGGCTTGACCCGGAGCGACATCATAAAGAAAGCCAAATTGTTGAATAATGGTAATCTGACCACGCTACTGGCAGAACTTGAACAATGTGAGTTTATACGTTCTTTCGTGCCATTCAAGAGGGAGAAGAAAGATAAGCTTTACCAACTGATAGACCAGTTTTCGCTTTTCTATTTTCGTTTCATCAAGGGACAAAGCACTTTTGCAAAGGACTATTGGACAAAGATGATTGGCTCGGCTGCATACTACGCATGGAGTGGCTATGCCTTCGAGATGGTATGCCTGCATCATATTGACCAGATTGTTGACGCGTTGGGCATCAGTGGCACTATCAATAAACCTTGCTCTTGGGCTTATCGCCCTACGAAGGCAGTAAAGGAGGATGATGATATTGATGACAACTTGAAGATAGGTGCGCAAATAGACCTCCTCATCGACCGTAGCGATAAAACCATAACTGTCTGTGAGATGAAATATTCTGATGGAGAATTTGAGATAGACAAAACTTACGACAAACATGTCAGTGACCGTTTGCGCAGGTTCAAGGATGTAGAGAAAACGACTAAGACGCTACAATTGGCTTACATTACTCCTCACGGTCTATACAACAATATGTACGCGCGTAAGGTGAATAAGCAGATAACTGCCGACCAGTTGTTTCGAGAATAATGTAGATGTAAAGAGATTATGCCTTACGAAAAACCCCCTCGCAGACGGGTGTCTGCGAGGGGCGTTTTCAAATGCAACTATGGCGCATTTCATTCAATTAGGGTGCCTCTCCGGCGCCTGAGCGCGGCTTGGGCCGGAGGGAGGAATGGTTGCGTTAGTCTTCGTGGTGGGGACGACGGGGACGGTCGCCGCCTTCGCGACGGGGACGTCCTTCGCCTCCTTCGCGGCGGGGACGGCGTGCGGGACGCTCTTCCCAGCCTTCGGGCTTCTCTTCGAGCACACGGTGGGAGAGGCGGAACTTACCGGTCTTCTCGTCAATTTCGAGCAGCTTCACCTTGATGGTGTCGCCTTCCTTGATGCCGGCTTCTTCGACGGTGTCGAGACGCTTCCATGCTATTTCGGAGATGTGGAGAAGACCTTCCTTGCTGGGCATGAACTCTACGAAGCAGCCGTAGGGCATGATGCTTACTACCTTTGCGTCGTAAACTTCGCCAACTTCGGGCACTGCTACGATGGCGCGTATCTTGGCCACGGCAGCGTCGATGCTTTCCTTGTTGGGGCCGCTCACCTGGATTTTGCCTACGCCGTCTTCTTCGTCGATGGTGATGGTAGCGCCAGTGTCTTCCTGCATGCCCTGGATGATCTTTCCGCCCGGGCCGATGACGGCGCCGATGAATTCCTTGGGAATTTCGAATGCTTCGATGCGGGGTACGTGGGGCTTGAGTTCGGGACGGGGTGCGGCCATTGTCTCAAGTATCTTGCCGAGGATGTGCTCGCGGGCCTGCTTGGCCTGGTTGAGTGCCTTCTCGAGAATTTCGTAGGAGAGTCCGTCACACTTGATGTCCATCTGAGTGGCGGTAAGACCCTTGGCGGTACCTGTGGTCTTGAAGTCCATGTCGCCGAGGTGGTCCTCGTCGCCGAGGATGTCGCTGAGCACGGCGTACTTTTCTTCTCCGGGGTTCTTGATGAGACCCATGGCGATGCCGCTCACGGGAGCCTTAATGGGCACACCTGCGTCCATGAGTGCGAGTGTACCGGCACATACGGTGGCCATTGATGAGGAGCCGTTCGACTCAAGGATGTCGCTCACAACGCGTACGGTGTAGGGATAGTCGGCGGGGATTTGTCCCTTGAGTGCGCGCCATGCGAGGTGGCCGTGACCGATTTCGCGACGGCCTACGCCGCGCTGTGCCTTGGCTTCGCCGGTTGAGAAGGGAGGGAAGTTGTAGTGGAGGAGGAAGCGCATGTAGCTCTTGTCGAGCACGTCGTCTACCATCTTTTCGTCGAGCTTCGTGCCGAGTGTGGCGGTGGCGAGAGCTTGTGTTTCGCCACGGGTGAAGATGGCCGATCCGTGGGGCATGGGGAGGGGCGAAACTTCGCACCAGATGGGGCGGATGTCGGTGGTGCCGCGTCCGTCGAGGCGCTTGCCTTCGTCGAGGATGCAGCGGCGCATGGCGTCGCGCTCCACGTCGTGGTAGTAGCGGTCCACGAGGGCGTTTTTCTCTTCGAGTTCTTCGGGAGTGAGTTCAGCGTGGGCGGCGGCGTAGCGTTCCTTGAAGTCTTCACGAATTTTGGTGAAGGCTTCTTCGCGCTGGTGCTTGTCGTGGTCGCCGGCTTCGGCAATGGCATAGGCGGGCTGGTAGCACTCGTCCTTTACCTGCTGACGGAGCTCTTCGTCGTTGACTTCGTCGTCGTATTCGCGCTTCACGTCGGTGCCGAGTTCCTTGGAGAGTTCCTTCTGGAGCTGACACATGGGCTTGATGGCTTCGTGGGCGGCCTTGAGTGCACCGAGGAGTGCGCTTTCGGGCACTTCGTCCATTTCGCCTTCCACCATCATGATGTTTTCTTCCGTTGCGCCTACCATGATGTCCATGTCGGCGTTCTTGAGCTGTTCGAAAGTGGGGTTGATGACGTATTCGCCGTCGATGCGTGCCACGCGGACCTCAGAGATGGGGCCTTCGAAGGGGATGTCGCTGGCAGCGAGTGCTGCTGATGCGGCAAATCCGGCGAGTGCATCGGGCATGTCTACGCCGTCGGCCGAGAAGAGCGTGATGTTTACGTAAACCTCGCAGTGGTAGTCGGAGGGGAAGAGGGGACGGAGTGCACGGTCCACGAGGCGTGAGGTGAGGATTTCGTAGTCGCCGGCGCGGCCTTCACGCTTGGTGAAGCCACCGGGGAAACGGCCTGCGGCACTGTACTTTTCTTTGTAGTCACACTGGAGGGGCATAAAGTCCGTTCCGGGCTGCGCTGTCTTTGCGGCGCAGACTGTGGCGAGGAGCACGGTGTTGTTCATGCGGAGCATGACGGCACCGTCGGCCTGCTTGGCCAGTTTGCCTGTCTCGATGCTGATGGTGCGTCCATCGGGCAACGCGACGGTTTTGGTTATCACGTTCATTCGGATAGTTTTTATTGGATTTTTTGTTTTACCTACTGTAAATCGCGCAAAAATAACGATTTATTCTCGTTCCGCGTGCACTCCTCGGGGCTTTTATTGATTTTTACGATAACGGGCACCGCCATAGTCCCTTAAAAAGTAGGCGACGACCCTTTATGATTGGCTTGAGAATGAACGAAAAATGGATTTGCTAACGATTGTAAAGAACTTTCTACGAGCTCAACGTGTTGAGCTAGGAGATAATTTAAATTTGCTGCCTTGGAGTTTTTGCGGCTTGCTCAAAGAGGATGGGCAATGGCGGAAATGTACGAAGGATACAGCCGTGTAGAGCGCGAAGTTTTGGTAACTTCGCCTCCGTAGAGGGCGTCTGTCGCGTCCCTTTATGCACGCCTAAAAGCGGACGCAAGGCAAGGATTGCTTTCATCGCCCACTTTTTTTTGTATTTTTGCAAAAAAGAAAGCATCACCTATGTACGACTATCTCATAGTGGGCAGCGGACTCTTTGGCGCCGTCTTTGCCCACGAAGCCGCAGCAGCGGGAAAGAAATGCCTCGTTGTGGACAAACGTAGCCACACCGGCGGCAACCTCCACTGCGAAATGACCGACGGCATTGCGGTCCATCAGTACGGGGCGCACATTTTCCATACGTCCAACCGCGAAGTGTGGGACTATGTGAACCGCCTTGTGCCCTTCCGCACGTTCATCAATTCGCCGTTGGCGTACTACGGCGGACGGCTCTACCACCTGCCGTTCAACATGAACACCTTCTACGAACTTTGGGGCGTGCGTACACCTTCCGAAGCGCGCGCCAAGATAGAAGAGCAGCGCAGCGAGTATGCCCACATCGCCTCGCCCGCCAACCTCGAGGAGCAGGCACTCACGCTCTGCGGGCGCGACATCTACGAAACCCTCGTGAAAGGCTACACCGAGAAGCAATGGGGCTGTGCCGCCACGGAACTTCCCGCTTTCATCATACGCCGTTTGCCCTTCCGCTTTACGTTCGACAACAACTACTTCAACGACACTTTCCAGGGCATTCCCGAAGGTGGCGGCTACAATGCGCTCATCGACGCCCTCCTTGCCGAAGCCGACGTGCGCACGGGCGTCAACTTCTTTGACCACCGCGAAGCACTTTGCGCTGAGGCCCACCGTGTGCTCTTCACGGGATGTATTGACGAATTTTACGCCTACTGCCACGGCCGCCTCGACTACCGCAGCCTGCGCTTTGAGCACAAACGCCTCCCGGTGGAAGACTTTCAGGGCAATGCTGTGATTAACTACACGGAGCGCGAAGTGCCCTACACGCGCGTCATTGAGCACAAGCACTTCGGGCCCGCCACGCAGCCCACCACCGTGGTGACCTACGAGTATCCCGACTCTTTCGCGCCGGGCAAGGAACCTTACTATCCCATTAATGACGCACGCAACGCGGCGCTCTATGCAAAATACGAAGCCATGGCGCAAGCCGAGACGGACGTGCTCTTCGGCGGACGCTTGGCGCGCTACACCTATGCCGACATGGACGACACCATTGCCGCCGCCATGGAATTGGCCAAAAAAGAATTTGCGAAATGAGTTTTTGGAACCACACCGACCTCGTTGTCAATCCCCGTTTTTCGCACCTCGAAGCGTTCGTGCGCTCCCTTCCCGAGCGCTTTGCGCGCGAAGAGGGTCAGCTCATTCACGACGGGCGCAACAAGCTCCGCGTCATTGCCTTTGAAGGAGTGGACTATGTGGTGAAACGTTACCGCCGTCCCAACTTCGTGAACCGTTACGTCTATGGCGTGCTGCGTCCCTCCAAGGCCCTTCGCGCCTACCGCAACGCCCTCCGCTACGAAGCCATCGGCGTGGGCACTCCCTCGCCCGTGGCCTACTACACGCTGCGCCGCGGTCTGGCTTTCGACGACAGCTACTTTGTGACGCTCCGTTCCACCTGTCCCCACCGCTACGAAGACCTCTTCACTGAGCAGATCCCCTATGCCGACGACGTGCTTCGCGAAATAGGTCGCGTCACAGCCCAGCTCCACGAGCACGGACTAGCCCACAAGGACTACGGGCGCGCCAACATCCTCTTTGAACGCCGGCCCGACGGCACCGTGCGCCTCGACATTGTGGACCTCAACCGCATGGACATCGGTCCGCTCAACATGGAAAAGGGGTGCAAGAACTTCGAACGCCTTCCCGCCACGGCCCACATGCACCGCGTCATGGCCGAAGCCTACGCCAAGGCGCGCGGCTACGACGCCGACGCCTGCTACCGCCTCATGCGCCACTTCCGCAGCACCCAGCCCGGACAGGTTGAGGGTGAGTTTTGATTCTTGCTTATGGAGGCGACGTTTTCAAAACGTCGCGTTCTACACGAATTACCCAAATCCAAGAAAATATTTCGCAGATAATCGGTTGTAAAGCTGATACCCATTTCCCAATCCATCCCATGATCATCGCCGTAGTAGTCACCTTTAACCGCCTTGAGCTTCTCAAGCGCACCGTCGCCTCGCTCCGCGCCAACCGGCCCGTGGACCGCATCGTTGTGGTCAACAACGGAAGCACCGACGGCACTCACCAGTGGCTTGAAGAAACGAAAGACAACCAGTTGATCCCCATTCACCAGAGCAACGTGGGCGGTAGTGGCGGCTTCAGCCGAGGCATAGACGAAGCCCTCCGCATGGGTGCCGACTGGATATGGTGTATGGACGACGACGTCTTTCCCCGCCCTGACTGCCTCGAGCATATGCTCCCCCTCACCGCCGACAAGCGCGTAGCCCTCGTTGCCCCGCGTCGCCTTATGGAAGGAAACGTGTTTACCAACGACTTCACCGCCTACGACTTTGTCCACCCCTTCCGCTCCCTCTATAAAGGCAAACTCCGCAAACTCCCCCCTGCCGACCATCCCGTGCCCATTGCCGGTACCGCCTTCGAAGGCCCCCTCATTCGCGCCGAAGCCGTGCGCCGCATAGGACTTCCCAATAAGGACCTCTTCATCTTCTGCGACGACACCGACTACTGCCTCCGCCTCCACCTCGCTGGCTACGCCATGACCACCGCTCCCCTTGCCCTCATGGACAAGCAACGCTTCTTCTCCCACGACACATGGGCCGAGCGCAACCGCAAGAAGAAGTGGAAACGCTTCTACCAAGTGCGCAACTCCACCTACCTCAACCACCACTACGGCCACAACGCAGCCGTGCGCTACGGACGCGGCTTCCTCTGCGTGGCAGGCTACATCGTTACAGCCCTCTTCACCTTCCCCTTTTCCCGTGCCTACTATTTCAAGGACATAGCCCGGCTTTGGCGCGCCTACCGCGACGGCATAGCCGAACGGCTCGGAAAGTACGAAACCCTCTGACCCTAAACCACGATATGAAACACCTCCTCCTTACGACCCTCCTCACCCTCGCACCCGCAGCCGTTGTGGCGCAGAACGTAGTATGGTTCAGCCAGCCCACCTCGCTCGCCGGACGTGCTTGCTGGTATGGCGGCCACCCCGAACGTTACAATAAGACTCACAAACCCGTGCGCGCCGGCGACTCGGCGCAAAACTCCGACCACGAGTGGGAATTTCGTTCCCTTCCCCTCGGCAACGGAAGCATAGGTTGTAACGTGATGGGCTCCATTGCGACCGAGCGCTACACCCTCAATGAGAAAACCCTCTGGCGCGGCGGACCCAACACTGCCAAAGGCGCTGCCGACTACTGGAACCAGAACAAAGAGTCGGCCCACGTGCTCACCGACATCCGCCAGGCCTTCACCGACGGCGACTGGGACAAAGCCGCACAGCTCACCGCCGAAAACTTCAACAGCCCCGTGCCTTACGAAGCCACCGGCGAACCGCAGTTCCGCTTTGGCTCGTTCACCACCATGGGCGAACTCTGCATCGAAACTGGCATTGATGAGGTTGCCGCCACCCACTACCGCCGCGCGCTCTCCGTCGACTCCGCCTTTGCCACCGTCTCGTTTGAGGCCAACGGCACAGCTTACGAGCGCCGCACCTTCGTGTCCTATCCCGCCAACGTCATGGCTGTCCGCTTCAGCGCCTCGCAGCCCGGCAAGCAGAACCTCACCGTTGACTACGCGCCCAACCCCGTGAGCGAAGGCGCGTTCACCCAAGTGGCCGACAACGAACTCGCCTTTGTGGGCTGTTTGGACAACAACGGCATGGAATATGCCGTGCGCATCAAAGCCATCGCTAAAGGCGGAAGCGTACGTTATGCCGACGGCAAACTCCTTGTGAGCGGCGCCGACGAAGTGACGCTCCTCCTCACCGCCGACACCGACTACGCCCCCAACTACTCCCCCTCCTTTACCGACCCCAAAGCCTACGTCGGCGTAGACCCCAAGCAGACCACCCGCAAATGGATGGACGGCGCGGCAAAGAAAGGTTACGACCGCCTCTTCGCCGAACACTATAAGGACTACGCCGCGCTCTACGGCCGCGTGCGTCTCCACCTCACCGGTCCCTCCTCCGCCAAACCCACCGACGAACGCCTCGCCGACTATCGCCACGGCACAAAGGACACGGGACTCGAAGCGCTCTACTACCAGTATGGCCGCTATCTGCTCATCGCCTCCTCACGTCCCGGCAACTTGCCCGCAAACCTTCAGGGCATGTGGCACAACAATGTGGACGGACCTTGGCGCGTGGACTACCACAACAACATCAACCTGCAGATGAACTACTGGCCCGCACTCTCCACCAATCTCACCGAGTGTGCCGAACCGCTCACCGACTTCATTCGTCTGCTCGAAAAGCCGGGCGAACGCACCGCCAAAGCCTACTGGGGCGCTCGCGGATGGGCCGCCAGCATATCCGCCAACATCTTCGGTTTCACCGCACCTCTTGAAGGCGCCGACATGTCGTGGAACTACAACCCCATGGCAGCTTCCTGGCTCGCCACCCATCTCTGGGACTACTACGACTACACGCGCGACAAGAAGTTCCTCAAAGCCACAGCCTATCCCCTCATGAAGGGTTGCGCCCTCTTCTGCGAGGACTTCCTCTGGCAGAAACCCGACGGCACGCTCACCGCCGCTCCCTCCACCTCGCCCGAACACGGCCCCGTGGACGAAGGCACCACCTTTACCCACGCCGTGATCCGCGAAATTCTCCTCGACTGCATCAGCGCCGCCGAAACGCTCAAGACCGATGCCGCCGAAGTGGAAAAGTGGAAAACCATCCTTGAAAAGCTTGCGCCCTACAAGACCGGTCGCTACGGCCAGCTTCTCGAATGGAGCCGCGACATTGACGACCCCAACGACCAGCACCGCCACGTCAACCACCTCTTTGGTCTCCATCCCGGCCACACCATTTCGCCCCTCACCACTCCCGAGCTCGCCCAGGCAGCCCGCGTGGTGCTCGAACACCGAGGCGACGGCGCCACAGGCTGGAGCATGGGTTGGAAACTCAACCAATGGGCGCGTCTTCACGACGGCAACCACTCCTACATCCTCTTCGGCAACTTGCTCAAAAACGGCACCGCCGACAACCTCTGGGACATCCATCCCCCCTTCCAGATTGACGGCAACTTCGGCGGCACAGCCGGCGTGACCGAAATGTTGCTCCAGAGCCATGCCGGCTGCCTCGACCTGCTCCCTTCGCTCCCCGACGCTTGGGCTTCGGGCTCAGTGGACGGACTCCGTGCACGCGGCAACTTCGGCGTGGACATCCAGTGGACGGGCGGCAAACTGCTCCGTGCCCGCATCACCTCCGGCTCAGGCGAGACGTGCCACGTGCGCTACGGCTCGCAAACGGCACAATTCCCCACCAAGCGCGGCCACGTCTACACCGTCAAGTCCGGTGCCGACGGACAGCTCCACGTGGAAGAGTAAGTAGAATGTGAATAAAACGTCTAAAACATACAAAACGGCTGCGTCTACAACATCAATGAAGTTTGTTGCGCAGCCGTTTTGTATGTTTTAGACGTTTTGTTTCCATTCCTTCAAGTAGCTCTTACAAATCCACGCACACCAAACACACATTGCGAAAAATGCCGCATTTCGCTTTATTTCTGCACTTTCGTTTTGCCAATATGAAAAAAGGGCATACCTTTGCTGCGGTTATAGTTATTAAGGTGAAGTGAAAGGATTCCAGCCGAATAATGCGTGCAGGAGTTCTTTCGGTTTTTTTTACCTCGTACGTTACCACCTGAATCGATATCAACAATCCCCTGCAGAGACAGCGCATCCACGGTCAACACGCCCGTCGTCAACCCCTCCGTTGCCATGCCCCGCATTGCAACGGACGCCGCAAGCGTCCCCTTCCGCAACGGAGAAGACGCCGTCAACGCACATATAAAATTCCCTTACCAAGCAATTATGGCTTATATGACACAAGAGGGCTACGACAAAATGGTAGCCCAGCTCCGACACATGGAGTCTATTGAACGCCCCGCAGCTTCAGCAGCCATTGCCGAAGCCCGCGACAAAGGCGACCTTTCCGAAAACAGCGAATACGATGCCGCCAAAGAGGCACAGGCTATGCTCGAGATGAAAATCAGCAATCTCAAAGCTACCATTGCCACCGCCAAAATTATCGACGCTTCAAAACTCCGCAACGACGTGGTACAGATCCTCTCCACCGTGGAGATGAAAAACGTGAAGAACGGCATGGTTATGAAGTACACCATCGTGAGCGAAAGCGAAGCAAACCTCCGCGAAGGTAAAATATCCTCCACCACCCCCATCGCACAAGGCCTCCTCGGCAAGAAGGTGGGCGACATTGTGGAAGTGAAAATACCACAAGGCATCATTAACCTCGAAATTCTTAAAATCAGCGTCGGCGAATAACGCATCCCCTTGCGCGCCGAAGCTCATCACGCACAGCGTGCTGCAGCAAGGCGCATAAGAGCCTTCCTGTGGCACGCTGTGCGTTTTGTCCCACAAATACAAACCCTTATACCAAAAAAGTAATGACTATTTTCTCAAAAATCATCGCGGGCGAAATACCCTCCTACAAGTGCGCCGAAAACGACAAGTTCTACGCTTTCCTCGACATCAATCCCGTGGCACAGGGCCACACCCTCGTAGTGCCCAAGCGCGAAGAAGACTACCTCTTCGACCTCACAGACGAAGAGCTCGCCGACATGATGGTCTTCACCAAACGTGTGGCACGCGCCATAAAGAGCGCCTTCCCCTGCCGCAAAGTAGGCATGGCAGTGCTCGGCCTTGAAGTCAACCACGCACACATCCACCTCATCCCCCTTCAGAGCGAAGGCGACATGGACTTCCGCAAACCCAAGCTCGAACTCCCCGCCGACGTCATGAAGCAGACCGCCGAAAGCATACTCCGCGCTTTCGAGGCACAGTAACCCGCCACGGCATAAAGCCGAACCACGTTTCACACTCTCTCCCTTCCTCACATGTTAGTCAAAGTAAACTCCTCCGCGCTGAACGGCATGCTGGCCATGCCCGTGGTGCTTGAAGTCAATTCCACCAAAAGAGTGGCGTCCGACGGACCCTCGTTCTTCATGGTGGGACTGCCCGACAATGCCGTGAAAGAAAGCCGCATGCGCGTGACGAGCGCTTTGAGCAACACGAAGAACAACCTCGCCTCCAGCCAGTTCTACACCATCAACTTTGCTCCCGCCGACGTGCGCAAGGAAGGTTCGGGCTACGACCTCCCGCTTGCCATCGGCCTCTTGGCTGTGAACAAGATGGTGCCCACCGACAAGCTCAGCCGTTTTGTGTTTGTAGGCGAACTCGGGCTCGACGGCAGCATAAGGCCCGTGCGTGGCGGACTCTCCATTGCCATCCGCGCCCGTGCCGACGGCTACGAAGGACTCATCGTGCCGAAAGCCAACGAAAGGGAAGCCGCTGTGGTGAACCGCCTGAAGGTCTACGGAGCGGACCACATCACGCAAGTTATCGACTTTCTCCGTGGCGACGAGAGCGCACTCCCGCAAACCATTGTCAACACGCGCGAGGAATTCTACGCCGCACAGCAGTCAGTACCTTTCGACTTCTCCGACGTGAAAGGACAGGAAAACGTGAAACGCGCCTTCGAAGTGGCAGCTGCCGGCGGTCACAACGTGCTACTCATCGGTTCGCCCGGATGCGGCAAGAGCATGATGGCTAAGCGCATACCTTCCATCCTTCCCCAACTTACGCTCTCCGAAAGTCTCGAAACCACACAAATCCACTCCGTGGCGGGAAAACTCGGTGCCGAAACGTCGCTCGTCACCCAGCGCCCCTTCCGCTCGCCCCACCACACCATCAGCGACGTGGCACTCATAGGGGGAGGCACACAGTGCCAGCCTGGCGAAATCAGTTTGGCACACAACGGCATACTCTTCCTCGACGAACTGCCCGAGTTCAGCCGCAAGGCGCTCGAAACGCTCCGTCAGCCTCTTGAAGACCGCCAAATAACCATATCGCGTGCAAAGTATACCGCCACGCTCCCCTGTTCCTTCATGCTCGTGGCAAGCATGAATCCCTGTCCGTGCGGCTACTACACCCATCCCACGCGCGAATGCACTTGCACCCCCTATCAGCGTAAAAACTATATGGGCAAGATTTCCGGCCCATTGCTCGACCGCATAGACATTCAAATAGAAGTAACGCCCGTCCCCGTGGAAGAACTCTCGCAGGCACCCGACGGCGAGCCCAGTGCCGCCATCCGCGAACGCGTGATCCGTGCACGCGACATTCAGACCGAGCGTTTCAAAGGTCTCAGTCAAGTGCACTGCAACGCCCAGATGGACCGTCGCCAGCTTGAGACCTTCGCCCCGCTCGACGAAGCTTGCTCCGCCTTGCTCAAGCGCGCCATGCAGCGCCTCAACCTCTCGGCCCGCGCCTACGACCGCATACTCCGTGTGGCGCGCACCGTGGCCGACCTCGCCGACTCCCCAAACATCCAGCCCGCCCATCTCGCCGAAGCCATCAACTACCGCAACCTCGACCGCGGCGACTGGGGCGAGTAATGTCTATAGGAAAAATTGTAAACAAGAAATCTACGACTGTAGCCGCCAAGGTCATTAAAATATTCCTACTTACAGTATGCTTTTTCGGCACGTTGCTCGTTTTGCATTTCCCATAGACTGGGAATCCCAATCCCAAATAGATTTTTTAGTGCGCGAGACACTCAAAACTTTCAAGTAACTTGTCTAAATTTGCTACTAGCCCAACGCGTTGGGCTAGTAGATAGTTGTTTGCATTCGTTTACATTTTCAGCCTACGAATATTTCGGTACACACCATCGATCGCGTGCGCGCGCGTACGCGCATGCGCATGCGCATTTACCGAAGTTTGTACATTTTACTGTCACCCGTCACCGCAGCGCTTCGACTTTGTCTTATCTCACTGTAGTTCTGTGTGTTATAAAAATCCATCGAGGTGACAGCAAATTCTCGGCACGGGTAAATTTTCGTCACGGCGTGAAAAATCGGTACAGAGGTGAGGGTGACAGCAAATGTTTAATAGAATAAAACTTCTGTATAGATGTGTGTACAAACAGAGGTTGCTGTCACCATCTTTTAGGGGCTAAAACGGGGTGTAGGAGAGAATGGAAATTTTCGGGCAACTTGTGAAAATTTTCTACGAGCTCAACACGTTGAGCTCGTAGAAAGTTGTTTACAGACGTTAGCATTTTGCGTCTTATGCGCCTTTTGCACGAACTATGGGGCGACAGCACGCAAAACCGTCCGTGACGGTGACGGGTGACGGCAGTTTGCACAAACTTTGGTGTATATGCGCGCGCGTAAGCCATGCATTGAATGCGTAGGTGTAGGGGTAGGCGTAGGCGTAGCGAGGCGTAGGTGTAGGTTCAATTAAGAAATGCAATTTTTGGTAGAGTGGGGGAAACAATGTATTTTTGCCTTTCAATCATGTCCGTCTGCAAGCCTCCAAAGGAGTCGACGGGAGCTACAAATGTGAACTAACATCAGCAACTTGAAAGCAGCAAACTCTTTTATGCCAATGCCAAAGTATATTTTCATCTTTATGTTATGTTTTCTGGCCATATCGTGCGAACGCGAAACCTTTGCATGTAGGACCTACACAACGAACTTTCCCAGTCGAGACAATGGCGTGTGCAACATAGAAAATCCTGCCGTAAAGTTTTTCATGTCCGCTTCCGACGCCAGCTTTTCCGATAAAGCTAGTTGCATCACGCAGGCATTTTTTGACGACTCCCTCTCTTATCGTCCCGATCACCCCGTGGGCAAAACAATCACCTTTGCCGATAGCAAAGCAAAGGAAGTGAACGTCCGCTTGACAGAAGACAACGCATCGACCGAAGTTTTTTCAACTACCGTTTCGCTAACCAATGGAAAAGGCCAATGCACATTTACCAACTTGCTGCCAGGCAAAACCTACCGCTACACCGTCCAAAGCGGTGAGCGAACCCTCAAGAGCGGCACTTTCACTACAGAAGGACAGTTGCGAATGATAGCCATCGACGGCGGATTCAACATCCGCGACCTCGGAGGTTGGAAAGGCCTTGACGGACACCGCGTGAAATACGCCTGGATCTATCGCGGCGGAAGTCTCGGCGGCACCGACAAGGACGGTCAGCGAAGTGACATCACACCCGAAGGAAAAGCCGAACTCGTGCGCCTCGGCATCACAGCACAACTCGACCTGCGCGCTGCCACCAACGGTGGAAAATACGTTGAAGAAGGCAGTTTACATTCCTACAGTGCGGGCGAAGCTCCCCTGTCCACGATGGATTTCAACAACACCATGACCGACTACGGAGCCTACAACCAAGACATGACCGTGGTGAGCGACGTGGCATGGATAATCTACGAACTCAAGCGCGGCCGTCCCGTCTATTTCAATTGCCGCCAGGGAGCCGACCGCACCGGTACGGTGGCTTTTCTCCTTGAGGGCCTCCTCGGCTGTTACGAGTACACCAACGGCGCTGGAGGTAACCAAATGGCAATCGACTACGAGCTCACGGGATTCTCACAGGCCAACCGCATAGACAACTGGAAGGTGGCCACAAGCTGCCGGCCCGCTTCGGAAGCCTATGCCAACAAGGAAAAACTCTTCCGCCAAATACTTGACCTTCAAGCCGCCGAAGCGGACATCCATCTCTCGACCGTGCAGCAGAAGTGTTACTACTACCTCAACCGCTACACCAATTCGCAGTGGGAAGGCACGCCGCTCCACATCGACAGTGCCGACCTCGACTGGTTCATCGTCAACATGCTCCAGGGGATGAGCACTGAAACTTATGCCTCTCACCGTCCGCAGTGGGCAGCAAAAGGCAGCAGCCTCCAGGAAGTGGCGGAGAAATGCGCCAATGTGGTGCGCTATGCCGATTCTGCAAAATAATCCGTAAACGATACCTCCTTAAACCTATGATGAAGTCACTCTTCAGCCTCGCATTCGCCGCTCTGTGCGCCGTGCCGACATTTTCCCAAACCTTTGGCGTGGAGAAGATGCCCACACCGAAGCGCCTTTCCACCACATGGCTTTTCCATACAGGCGACAGCAGCAACTGTCCCTATCGCATCCCCGCCATTGCCTGCGCCAAGAACGGCGACCTCATAGCCCTTTCCGACCGTCGTCCTTGCGGTAGCGACATTGGCTACGGACGCGTCGACATACTCTGCCGCGTCAGTCGCGACAACGGTCGCATTTGGTCCAAGCCTTGGGAAGTGCTCGTAGGTTCCGGCGAAGGAAAGGACGCTGGCTACGGCGACGCCTGCCTCGTGGCCGACCGCGACCGCAACGAGTTGCTCCTCGTGTGCGTTTCGGGCAATGTGCCTTACTGGAAAAGCTCGCCCGAAAACCGTCAGCGCCTCGTCACGTTGCATGGCAAACTTGACAAGAAAACGTCTTTGTGGAAATGGGACGCACAGCCCGTCGACCTCACCGCCCACATCTACGACGAGCTGCTCGAGGGGCAGATTAACGGACTTTTCATGGGATCCGGCCGCATCTGCCAGAGTCGTAAGGTAAAGGTGGGCAGCTATTACCGCCTCTATGCCGCACTCTGCACGCACAAGGGCAACTACGTAATCTATTCCGACAACTTCGGCCAAAAGTGGAGCCTCCTCGGCACCGTAGCCCAAAGTCCCGCTCCGAAAGGCGACGAGCCCAAATGTGAAGAACTGCCCGACGGCAGTGTAGTGCTCAGTTCGCGCAAGAACGGTGGCCGCTATTTCAACGTGTTCCACTTCGCCAATGCGAGCCGTGGCGAGGGCCAATGGGACACTCCCGTCGACTCGCGTCTTGCCACCGACGGCATTGCCAACGAAGGCACGCCTTGCAACGGCGAAATACTCATCGTGCCCGCCCGCGACGCTTCAGGCCGTCGCACCACGCTTGCCTTGCAGAGCATTCCCGCAGGGCCGGCACGTTCGCACGTGACCATCTACTACAAAGAACTGGCCTCTCAAGCCGACTACGCCACTTCCGAAGCCTTCGCCTCCAACTGGGACGGCGCCTACGAAGTGTCGCACCGCGGTTCCGCCTACAGCACCATGGTTCAGCAAGCCGACGGCCGCATCGCCTTCTTCTATGAAGAGGAGCCGAATTACTACCAGATGGTCTATGCCGCCATTGACCTCTACGAAATCACAGGCGGCCTCTACCGCAGTTTATAGCTCAAAAAGTTTAGTATAAGCACATCGTTCCCTCATGAAATGTGTGTGAATAGCCTATTATTCCCTCATGAAATGTGTGTTGGCGATACTTATGTGCTTGAAGATAAGTGCATTATGAGGATAATAACAGTATTTAGCTTGATTAACTCGACTTCTTTAATATAAAAACGAATCAGGCAACAAATTCATTCCGATAATATTAGTTCCAAACGTGCCGAACGCACGCTGTTGAACCATTGTTCAGCAGTGTGCGTTCGGCACGTTTGGGATATTATGGGGCGCCTTTTGCAGCGTTTTGCGGCCTTCTGCGGGCTTTATGCGTCAGTCGATGGTGCGGAACTCGTAGCCTTGCGATTTGAGCCATTCTATGGCACGGGGAAGGGCGTAGAGGAGTTTGTCCTGGCTCTTGAGGGAGTCGTGGAAGGTGATGATGCTTCCGTTGCGGGCATAGCGGCGCACGTTGAGGAGCACATCGCGTCCGTTGAGGCGCGTGGAATAGTCGCGCGTCACGAGGTCCCACATCACCACGCGGTAACGCTGCATGACCATGATGTACTGGTCCCACTTCATCCACCCGTGGGGCGGACGGAAAAGGTCGGTGTGTAGATATTCGTTGGCCTTGTCCACGTTGCGCACATAGGAGCGTATGCCGTGGCGCAGTCCGCCAATGTGGTTGAACGTGTGGTTCCCGAGGCGGTGGCCGCGTGCCTTGACCATCTCGAAGATGTCGGGGTGCTTGCGTATGTTGTCGCCCACCATGAAGAAGGTGGCCTTCACGCCGTAGTGGTCAAGCACGTCGAGCACCCAGGGCGTGACTTCGGGTATCGGCCCGTCGTCGAAGGTGAGATATACGGCGTGCTCTTCGGGTTTAATGCGCCAAAGGGCTCGCGGGTAGAGCCAGCGCAGGAAGCGTGCGGGTTGTTCTATTATCATGTTTCGTTGCCCGTGGCAAGGCGTTGGTGAGAAATGTTCGTGGCTTTTGTTCCGCTTTATCTTTCGGAAAGCACAGGTGCTTTTACGAAAGAAGGAAACGGACGCTGGAACTCCTGTTCCTGTCCGTTTCCTTCAAAACATATGTCTTTTACAAACATTGCATCTGCAAAAGAACTTTTTTAGATTCGTGCGCCAATAATGGACATCAGCGCTGGTATTGCGTTATTGGCCCATCTGCTGGTAACGCTGCTGCAGCGTCTCCATACCAATCTGGAATGCCGACGCCTTGGCAGCCGTTTCGATGCGCTGCTCGTATCTAGCGTACTGCGTGTCGGCAGTTTCGCGGAGCGTTTGTGCGGCTTCCATGATGCTGCTCACGAGGTAGTAGCATGTCTGTCCGTAGGTGTTCAGACGGTCTGCGCCGAGCGAGTTGAGGTAAGCCAAGTACTGGAGGTCGTAGTCGAGTACGGCCTTGGCCACTTCGGCTGCCTCTTTCTTGTTGCCCGCTTCGAGCCACATGGTAGAGAGCTGCGAGTCGTCGTCGGAGTAGGGGATGTTGGCAGCGGGAAGTTCCTTCTTCTGGCGTTCGAGCACCTCGAGTGCGCGCTTCTTGTCGCCGCGCTGAAGGAGATTCTGGGCGAGCATGAGGAACATGCGGCGGTGGGTCTGGCACATGCGGCCTACCGTTTCGTCGATGTAGAGTCCCTTCTGGCTCATGTTGCCATACTTGAAGCGCTTCATCATGTTGTTGTACATCGTGTTGGCATCAATCACGCCCATCTGTCCGTAGTTGAACGGAGTGATGCGGTAGCCGAGGCCTTCAAGCACGAGGTAGTTTTCAAGTCCGGCGTAGTTGCCCGAACCGAGCGTCACGCTCATGTACATGGGTCGCTTCCAGTCGGCACGTGCGAGCATCTCGTAGATCATCACGTCCTGACGGTAGAGTCCGCCTTGTTTCTGCGCAGCGTTCTTAAGCGAGATGACCATGTGGTCGGGGATGGAGTCGGGACCGAGGGGCAACATCATGCCGCTTTCGATGACCGCCTGCTTGTTGACTTTCACCACGACGGAGTCGGTGGGGAAGTAACCGCCCGTTTCCTTCTTCACGTAGTGGTCAAGAATGTACGACAGTTCGTAGGGGTCAACGGAGGGGTTGTCTTTCTTGATTTGCTCGAGCTCTTCCTTGCCTTCGGGGCGTATGGGGTAGAACGCGTGCTTGCCGTTGTCGACATAGAGCAGACGCGACCACGTGATGGGGAGCGAAGGCGAGTCGTAGGCGGGACGGCGCATCTGGTCGGTGTACCAGTCGGTCTGCAGATAAGAAAGGTTGCAGACGCGGGCATCGGTGCGCTGGCCTTCCACTTCCTGGTTGTACCAAAGGGGGAAGGTGTCGTTGTCGCCGTTGGTGAAGATGATGGGGCCGCCCTTTTCGGGAAGCGTGTTGAGGTAGTTCAGTCCGAAGTCGCGGCAAGAGTAGCGGCCGGAGCGGTCGTGGTCGTCCCACGTCTGGCTAACCATCTGTATGGGCACGAGCACACCGACTACTGAAGCCAGTGCGGCTGCTAAGACGGGTTGTTTCTTGAAGAGCTTCTCTGCCCACTGTGCGAGGGCTGCTACGCCGAGACCAATCCAAATGGCGAAGGCGTAGAACGAACCTGCGTAGGCATAGTCGCGTTCACGGGGCTGGCTGGGCGTCTGGTTGAGGTAGAGCACAATGGCCAAACCAGTCATGAAGAAGAGGAAGAACACAACCCAGAACTGGCGAATGCCCTTCTCGCCGCGGTAAGCTTGCCAGAAGAGGCCGATGAGGCCGAGGATGAGCGGAAGACAGTAGAACACGTTGTGTCCCTTGTTGTCCTGGAGCGATTTGGGAAGGAGGCTCTGGTCACCGTACATAGCGTTGTCGATGAACGGAATGCCCGTAATCCAGTTGCCGTGTTCCAGTTCGCCCTGGCTTTGTATGTCGTTCTGACGTCCGGCAAAGTTCCACATGAAGTAGCGCCAGTACATGAAGTTCACCTGGTAGGAGAAGAAGAAGCGGAGGTTGTCCTTCTGCGAAGGCATCTCGCCCTGCACTTCATATCCGTCCTGCGTCTTGAAGGTGACGGGGTTCATGGTGATGTCGCCGAGCCACTGGTTGTACTGCGCGGTGTGGGCGGCGCTCCAAATGCGGGGGAAGAGCATGGTGAGGCCGCTGGGGTAGTTCACGCCAGTGGTTTCTTCGATGTCTTCATACTCGTCGGGGTCAGCGGCATTAGCCTTTTCCTTACGCTGTGTGCGCATGCGCTTCTCGTAGCTGACGGCGTTGGCGGACCATGCCTGCTGCTGCGAGTTGAAGGCTTCGCCCTTGAAGAGCGGGTACGAACCGTACTGCTCGCGGCTCATGTAGGAACCGAGGGTGAAGATGTCTTCTGGCGAGTTCTGGTCCATGGGCGGGTTCTCCGTAGAGCGAATCACGATGACGGCGTAGGAAGAGTAGCCAATCATCAGCATGAGCATGCAGAGGAGCGAGGTGTTCATGAAGCGCTTGCGCACCACGTAGTTGCCGTCCTTTCCTTTGTAGTTGAGGAGGAACACGAGGATGGCGAGCACCACGATTCCGAGCACTACGCAAGCTGCGCCGTGGCCCATGAAGGGGATGCCGAGCAGGGCTACGGAGAGGAGGTAGAGCACGATGGTCTGTGTGTGGTTGTTCTTCGTCGTGCTCCAGATGGCTGAAAGCACCACGGCGATGAGCAGCACGATGTAGATGACCATACCCGTGTTGAACGACATGCCGAGCGTGTTGACAAAGAAGAGTTCGAACCATCCGCCAACCTTCACGATGCCGGGCACTACGCCGTAGAGCACGGCTGCCACGAGGAGCATGGAGATGGCGAGCGCCACGATGGATCCTTTGGCGTTGGCCTTCGGGTTGCGCTTGTAGTAGTAAACGAGTGCTATGGCGGGAAGGCAGAGGAGGTTGAGGAGGTGCACACCGATGGAGAGGCCCGTGAGGTAGAAGATGAGCACGAGCCAACGGTCGGAGTGGGGCTCGTCGGCATGGTCTTCCCACTTGAGGATGAGCCAAAACACGAGTGCCGTGAACATGGAGGAGTAGGCGTAAACCTCACCTTCCACGGCGGAGAACCAGAACGTGTCGCTCCACGTGTAGGCCAGTGCGCCGGTGAGTCCGCAACCCATGATGGTGACGATTTGCGTCCAGGAAGTTACTTCGCCGTCGGTGCAAATGAGTTTTCGTGCCAAGTGTGTGATGGTCCAGAAGAGGAAGAGTATACACATGGCCGAGAGTAGTGCGGACATGATGTTCACGCAGATTGCCACCTTAGAGGGGTCGTCTGTGAACTGTGTGAAGAAGTTTGCCGTGAGCATGAAGAACGGTGCGCCGGGGGGGTGACCCACCTCGAGCTTAAATGCCGTGGTGATGAACTCAGGGCAATCCCAGAAGCTAGCCGTAGGCTCCACCGTAGAGCAGTAGGTGAAGGCTGCTATGGCAAAGGTCAACCATCCGAGGAGGTTGTTTACCAACTTGTACTGTTTCATTTGAGATTTACGCTGTTGAAACTGTTATTGACTGAATGTGATTTGTTCGTATATTTTTCCAATCTGCAAAAGTATAGATAAAAAACCGTTTGCACCTTCTTGCTGGCGCAACATTTGGGGATTCTTCTTTGTTTTTCATTGTTCCTAACATGTTGCGAGAATGAAACATTTGGGGATTCTTCTGGTTTTTGGCGAAAAACATTTGGGGATTCTTCTGGTTTTTGGCGAAAAACATTTGGGGATTTTTCTTAAAGACGTAATTTTGCGACAATAAATCACGTAAAAAATGGCTATAGAAAACGTTTTCAGACGAAAGTTATATGCCCAAATGCTCAAATGGAAGCAGATTAAAGATGGCACAACGGCCCTCCTTGTAAAAGGTGCACGTCGTGTGGGGAAATCTACTCTTGTTGAGGAGTTTGCCCGACGCGAATATAAAAGCTATATACTTGTTGACTTTGCCGACGCTCCACAAGCATTATGGGAGGCAGTAGAAAATATCTCTGACCGCGACCACTTTTTTATGCAACTGCAGTTCATATATGGAGTAAGATTGTATGAGCGGCAGTCCGTCATCATATTTGATGAAGTGCAGAAATGCCCCAAAGTGCGGGAAGCTATAAAATATTTGGTCAAAGACCACAGATATGACTATATAGAAACCGGCTCGTTGCTTTCCATCAGGAAAAACACTACTGGCATCGTCATACCAAGTGAGGAAACACGCCTCACCCTGTACCCTATGGACTATGAGGAGTTTCGTTGGGCATTGGGTGATGAGGTTACGGTCAGCATGCTGCGTGACTGTTTTCAAACCAATCGTTCTTTTGGCGATGCTACCACAAGAAAGTTGCTGCGCGATTTTCGCTTATATATGCTTGTGGGGGGAATGCCGCAAGCTGTGGATACTTATTTGCGTACCAACAACCTTACTGAAGTTGATTACAAAAAGAGAGAAATCATCGAATTGTACATTGACGATTTTCTTAAAATTGACCCATCGGGAAAGATTTCAAAGATGTTTAGTGCAATTCCCGCTCAACTCAGCAAGAATGTGTCACGGTATCAGCAGACAACTGTCTTGGGGAAAAATGAATCAGCAAGTACCATTGCAGAGTTCCTTCGTGACATGGAAGATAGCCTTACGGTCAACTTTGCCCACCATTCTGACAATCCAAGCGTGGGACTCCCTGCTCATACAGACTATAGTCAGTATAAAATGTTTATGGGCGACACAGGCTTGTTCATTACATTAGCCTTTTGGGACAAAGACGTGACAGAGAATATTATCTACGAAAAGCTTCTTAGCGATAAACTTTCAGCCGACCTCGGATATGTGTATGAAAATGTGGTGGCACAAACTCTCGTATCTTCAGGACACAAACTATTTTATCATACTTGGCGCTCTAAGACTTCCAACCACAGCTATGAAATAGATTTTCTATTGTCGCATGGTAACAAATTGTGGCCATTGGAAGTAAAATCTTCAGGCTATCAAGCACACAAGTCGTTAGACGAGTTCTGCTTGAAATATTCGGGCCATGTAGCAAACAGATACTTGTTGTATACAAAGGATTTGAGAAAAGACGGAGAAACTATGTTACTGCCAGTGTTTATGACCATGTTTTTGTAAAAAGCCTTTTGCGAACATAGTTTCATGGCGTTTTTACTAATCAATAAAAAGCTCTTCCGCAGAATGTATGGATACATTCGTCGGAAGAGCTTTTGTCGTGTTAAGGGTGGTTCTATAAAATTCCAACCTTACACCTCCTTTTCCACGAAATAGCGGGGACGGCGCTTCACTTCGGTGTAGATCTTTCCTACGTATTCACCGATTATTCCGCAGGCGAGGAGAATGGCGCCGCCGAGGAACCAGAGGCTCACGATGAGCGACGTCCAACCCGTTATGGCATGTCCGCTGAAGTAGGCCACGAGGCCGTAGACGATGGCCAGCAAGGCGATGAGCATGCAGAAAAGGCCAATCCACGTGATGAGTTGGAGCGGTCGCACGCTGAAGGAAGTGATGCCGTCGAGGGCGAACGCCAGCATGCGACGCAGCGGATATTTCGACTCTCCTGCCTGGCGTTCCTTGCGGTCGTAGTAGACGCTGGCGCAGGGATAACCCATTTGCGATACCATGCCGCGGATGAAGAGGTTGCGTTCCGGATAGGCCGTCAGCGACTGGAGCGCGCGGCGGCTCAGCAGGCGGAAGTCCGCATGGTTGTAGACCACGCCCGTGCCCATGGTGTGCATGAGCCGGTAAAAGCCTTGTGCCGTGGTGCGTTTGAACCACGTGTCGGTGGTGCGCTCGCGGCGTACACCGAACACCACGTCGTGGCCGTCGCGGAAGAGGTCCACCATGTTGGCTATGGATGCCACGTCGTCCTGAAGGTCGGCGTCGATGGTCACAACGGCGTCGGCACGGTTTGCCGCCCATTCCATCCCTGCCCAAATGGCATTCTGGTGCCCCACGTTGTGCGCAAGCTTCAGTCCGTGCACGTTGGGGTTGCGCAGCGACTGCGCCTCGATGAACGGCCACGTCTCGTCGCGGCTGCCATCGTCCACGTAGAGCAGACCTGCCGAGTCGGCTTTGTGGTCGGCCACGAGCCGGTTTGCCACCTCGAGCAAGGCGGGATGGCTTTGGGGAAGAACTTCTTCTTCGTTGTAGCAGGGTATGATGATGAGTATGTTCATGGCAATTATTATTGTATCCCGTTACACTTTCTTGAAGACGAAGCGCACGAGGAGGAAATTGACGGGCACGGCAACGGCATAGACCGGAATCGGAGCCAGACTTTCGGCCACGCCGATGTGGATGAAGAGCCACAGCAGCGCCGTCTGCAGCAGATAGTTCACCGCGTGTGCGCCCACCATGCCCGTGAAGCGTTTCCAGGTGGGCGAAGCGCCGAACGTGAAGCGCGAGGTGAGGTAGAAGTTGAGCAGAAAACTCACAACGTAACCCACCGTAAAGGCTATATATATAGGTATAACGATGCGCAGGGCGAGATAGATGCCGTAGTGGAGCGCCGTTGCCAGCACGCCCACCAGACCGAAGCGCACGGCCTCGGCAAAAGTTTTCTTTTTTGCTGAAATCATCGGGCGGGCGTTTGGGAAGGCGTTTCGTTTGCAGGTGCAAGCGGAGCGTTGTTAGAACGACGCTTCTGCACGAAATAGAGTTTTAGCATTTTGTGGTCGTCGCAGCTGCGGTGGTCGAAATCCTTGACGAGACGAACGTCGTAGGCAGGGAAATGCTTACAGAATTCGTCCATTTCATCGTTGCCCACAATGACATATCCGCTTTCAGGCATGAACGCTTCAAACGGCGCCACGCGGTCGGCAAGGTAGAAGTTGACGGTGAAGGGGTGCATCTCGTTGCCCACACACACATCCGTGCGGTAGGAGTAGATGCGGCCTTCGGGCTGCATGCGCGCTATGAAGTCGGCCACGGGACGGTCGCTCTTCGTGTTGAGCACGAGGGGCTGGTACACGCCGTCGAGGGCGAAGAACACGCTAAGCACCAGCGTGCAAGCCATGGCATTTGCGTGACGGCGGTATTTAAAGTAAAGACCTACCGCTACAAGGGGCACTGCCGCTGCCCCCCATTCTACGAAGGAGAGCGGTGTGTCGCGAAGGGCGGAAAGCATTGCAATGTTAGCCGTTGCGCTTTTGCCGTGCGCAAGGAGGCTTTCGGGCACGAGGCCCATTCTTACGGCTGCGAAGACGAGGGTGAGCACCACCGCCAGCGTAGCCATCACGGCGTTGAACGTGTGGAGCACCGTGCGGTGGCTACGGTTGAGCCACATCATGCAGCGTGCCGTGTAGTAGGCAAGGAATGGGTAGACGGGAAGGAGATATACGCTGCGCTTGCTTTTGGGTATGCAGTAGAACACAAACACAACGACGGCGCTCAGGAGCGTAAACCACTCTACGGCGCTGACTGTGCGAGTCCACGAACTGAAGCGCTTCCACCACGTGCCGATCGGGCCTACCGCAGTGGGCACTTTGCGCCACCGTACGGCGAAGAGCGCAAAGAGCAGCAGAAGGGTGAAGGGAAGCATGCCGCTCACGATGGTCACCACGTTGTAAGTCCAGGGATTGACGTGGCTCTCGTAGGTCATCTTACCGAGCAGACGGAGAATGTTCTCTTCGTAGACGAGATGAAGAAAACGCTCGCCGCCCTGTTCGTAAGCTGCCATATACCACGCCGCGGGGAGTACGAGCGAGAGGAGTCCGACCACCGCCATGCGCCAAAGCACGGGCCAGAAGCCGCGTCCCCTTGTCCACGCAAAGATGGCCACGACGAGACACGGCAGAGCGGCGCCCACGGGGCCTTTGCTCAGGAACGCTCCGCTCAGACAGAGAATGCCGGCGAGGGGAAGCCCTTTCATGCCACGTTCCACCCAGGAGTAGAGGGCGTAGAGCGAAAGCACCATCATGCAAGTGAGCACCATGTCCACGCGGCAGGCTATGCCGGCACGGTGCACCTCGAACGAACCGAGCGTCACGGCGGCCATGAGAAGTGCCACGCGAGCACCGCAACGCCGAGCGTAGAAGCGATATCCCGCCATGACCATTACGGTCAGTGCCAGCGCCGACGGCATACGTGCAGTGTATTCGCTCACTGTGCCGAAAGGCAGTGAACAAAGGGCGGCAATCCAGTGGAAGAAGGGTGGCTTGTAAGCGAGGTCCACGCCGTTGTTTACGGGGAGCACCCAGTTGCCGTCCTGAATCATGGAGAGAGCCACCACGGCTTCGCGGGGTTCGCCTCGGGTGTTGAAGAGGGTTTCGCCCAGGAAGGGAAAGAGGGTGGCGATGCACAGGGCGAGCAAGAGCCAGCCAAAGACTTTCGTTTCGTCGGTATGGTCTGTGGTGAGAGTGGTCATTGGTGTTGCGTGTGTTCAAAGAAACAGTGTGTATGCTTGCAAAGGTAACGAGAAACGTCGGTTGGGCAAAGCGTTACTCCTTGCAAGGGGCGAAACGCGACGTGGGAGAGCGAGGCAACCGTCTGTAAAGCGGTGTTAGGAATCAGTGCTCCTCGCAAGTAATTCCCGATTTAAAGTGAAAACGTAAAGCGTTGAAAGTCAACCATATTCAGAGTCGAAATGAAAAATCCCCCCAATATTGGGTCCTACCTTGCAGAAATTGCATATATTTGCCCTCGAGATATAAGAAAAGAACACTTAGAAGAGCTAAAAGTAGGAAAAGATACGCACAGAACTACAAACTACGATAGCTCAGAACATAAGAGAACTACAACATTAATTACGTTAATCAAATCTGCTATGAGTATGCGAAAGATTACTACATTCTTGCTGTCACTCCTTTGTCTTATGGGAGCGACGGCGTACGCGCAGACCACCTACACCTTCAAGGTGTCTACCGCTCCTACGAACGGCGAGTTCGCGTCAGACACGCACTGGTATTACATCCAAAACAAAAGCAGCAAAGGGTGGCTGAGCGCTGGCGACGACTATTTGTCAAGCGAAAAACTCACTCTCACCAATACTACGCAGCCCACCGACGACTATGGCCTTTGGGCTGTAGTGGGCGATGACACCAACGGCTATAAGTTCTACAACAAGGGCAAAGGCGCGACGTATGTGCTCGGCATGAGTACAACGGGCAACGACACAAATTCCAGCGCAAAGATGGTGGACGCCAGCAGCACGGACGAAACCTACGGCGTGACTGGCTTTGACATCCACGCAAGCTACTGCACCGACGACACTTACTGGGTGCCTGCCGCACACGGCACTACCCGCGCCTGGAACCTGCAGGGCGGTAATCTCGTGTTTTGGAATAGTGACCAAGCTTGGTATGGATGGGGCGGAAGCGCTTCAAACCCAACGGGCGGTGACGCTGGTTCCGCCTTTAAGTTTATCTCGGTGGAAACGACTTATAACGTAACCGTCAACTACACCGTAGACGGCACGACCTATGAGACAAAAACGATAGAGGTCGAAAACGGAAGCGTGGCTGTTATCCCCGCGCCCTCCAATACCTTCCTCACCGCTGGCACGCCCGACAAGACAGATGCCGTGACCGCAGACTGCACCATCAATGTGCCTTGCACCGTGGGAACGCTCCCATTCACCGTCTCGTCCGAGCCTACCAACGGCGCGTTCGCTTCGGACACTAAGTGGTACGCGATTAAGATTAAGTACAACAACTATTTCAAGGCAGCTGACGATTATGCCGTAACGGGACACAATCTCTCTTCTTCCGTGGACGGCAGCGAAATCAGTGACGACTACCTTTGGTGCATTACCGGTAGCTTCACCGACGGCTTCAAGTTCTACAACAAGAAAGCCGGCACTGGTTATACGCTCAACCGCGCTTCTCTCGGCACTGACGGCTTGGCTTCCCTCTCCGCCGATGGTTCAAACAACGTGTTCTCCGTTTGGTCTTCCAGTTACAATGCTACCAAGACCGCTTGCTTCTACGTCAAAGACAATGCAGGCAAGGTGTTCATCAACGTGCAAGGCAATCTTGACACGGACGGCTCGCTCCTTGGTTGGGGCAGCAACGACGAAGGCTCTGCCATAGAGTTTGTCGATGCCCTTGAACTCAAGGCTTCCCTCGTGCTGGCTTGGGCTGCCTCTTACAAGGACTACACCAAGCCCACAGCCTCAACCGACCTGCCAGAAGGCGCAATAACCATAAGCAATAGCTACCTTGAAGACCCGGACCAACTCAGTGCATTCAAGACTGCTTACAACAACCTGAACGAAGCCAAGACCGAGAAGAACTTGAGCGAACTCGCAGCTTTCAATAAGCAAGTAAAAGCTGGCGCATATGGTCTTGAGGACGGCGCTTACTACCGTCTGCAGTGCGTGGCAACGAAGAACTCCACGGGCCACGACGTACTTTCTTGGGACAGCAACGCTCCCACGCAGTATGCCGCTTGCGTAACGCAGGACGACGCGAAGAAGCAGGCCGCCTCGGTTTGGCAATTTGTGCAGAACGGCAGCGGCTACCTCTTGAAGAATGTCAACACGGGCAAGTACCTTGAACCCATCGTGAACGCCTCCAACAAGCGCCTCCAGCTTGTTGAAGAGAGCAGCGCAGGCACCGTTAACGTGGAGCAGCGCAGTGCTGCGGCTGGTCATTTTATGATTAAAAACACCAACTACACCACCAGCAACCACCACGCCCTCTTTGCCGAGGACGGCTCGAGCGACAACTACCGCCTCTCCGTATGGGACAATCTCGAGAAGGGTGCCGACTGGTACATCATCAAGGCTACGGAGCTTGAGGTTGCCCTCAACACCGTAGGCGACGCAAGCTACGCTTCCGTTTATCTGCCTTTCGGCGTGAAGAGCGCCAGCGACAGCCAGCTCTACACGGGCGAACTTAACGGCAGCGTTCTCAAGATGACCTCGAAGGACGGCGTAGCAAAGGAGACCGGCGTTGTGATTCTCGGTGCGAAGGACGCCACTTCTACCACGCTGACCATTAGCGACAACGTGGAGAGCGTCTCTGACAACGCGCTCATCGGAACACTCATTCCGTTGACCAGCGGCTTGGAAAGCTACTATATACTCTCGAAGGGCGACACCAGCGGCGCGATTGGCTTCTATCCGCCCAGCTCCTCCCTCACCACCATCCGTGCTAACAAGGCGTTGCTCGCCGCTCCCACAAGCGGTGAGAACACAGTGACGATGAGCTTCGACGGTGGCCTTACGGGCATCAGCGAAGCCGCTCTCAACACCGACGCTTCCGCACCTGTTTACGACCTCTCCGGTCGTCGCGTTCTTGCTCCCGTCAAGGGCGGCGTGTACATTCAGGCTGGTCGCAAGTACATCGTGAAGTGACAACGGCTCTTTTCTATTCATCACATAAAGAAATAAAGACAATGAAGAAGAAAACATATATCGCGCCCGAGATTCTCACTGTAAATCTGAGCGCTCAGGAAATGATGGCCGGTAGCGTGAACATCCCCGTAAACGGCGGCGACACCGGCTCCGTCGACTACTCTCCCGAGTACGGCGGCTGGAGCGACGCTTGGAACGACGCAGACGAGGAGGACTACTAATCCGCAAAACTGCATTAATCAGCCTTGCCGCGCCTTAGGGCGCATGCCAAGGCGCTGAAAACAATATGAATAAGCCCCGGGGCGCGAGCCTCCGGGGCTTATTCTTTCTTCTTGGTTATGGGGATTACGGAACGAAGTTTGGAGTGAAAATTCTAAGGCATTGAATATCAGCAATGTGTAGTTTCAAAATGAACTCCCCGTTTTGAAACAAAAATTCCAAGGCTTGGAATTTAAATTTCAAGCCTTGGAATTTTAATTTCATGCCTTGGAATTTTTGCGGGATGCGGTGCTTTTCGGGTTTGGAGGGATATGGGCCGAAATATGGGGGCGAAGTTTTCAAAACTTCGCGCTCTACACGGCGCATGGAGGCGCATCACGCAAAATTCTCCGTGAGTCCGTGTAGAGCGCGAGGTTTTGAAAACCTCGCCCCCATAGAGGATGTGTCATCGCTCCACAATCTGTCCCGTCTTCGTGATGCCGCGGAGGGAGATGTCGAGGCGTTGTTCCACGCGGGCATTGGTGAAGAAGATGACGGAAGCCTTGCCCGCCTTGTCCGTGCTCACGGAGGGATTCCAGTAGAGCGTGCGGCGCACGTCGCGTGAGGTGGGCGTGTCGAAGCCGCGGTAGTTGCGGTTGTAGAACGTCATGCCCGAAGTGTAGCCGTGAATCACGCGGCGTTCCAGACCCTTCTTCTCTTTGCGCGACTTGTAGCGGTAGAGGTCGGGAATCTCGTAGAGATAGACGGCATAGCGGTTCTTGCTGCGGTTCACGTCCGAACCCGAGACGGCATCGTCGCGGAGATTGCTCTGCACAATGGAGGCCGACTTTATCTCGTCGGCAGCGAGGTCGAGGTACAACTCGGGATAGTTCTTCACGAGTTCGTCGTAAGCCACGTTGTTGATATAAACCTTCATCAGATGGCCGTTGATCATGACCGAACCGCCCGTGTTCTCCTCTCCGCTTTGGTCGCTGTTGCCCAGACCTTGCTGGAAAATGCGCGAGTTGGCGCTCTTCTCGCCCGCAGCTTCAGCCGCGAGTGTTTCGTAGACAGCCTCGTCGTTAGTGACGTTTGACGTGCCGTTCTCGCTGTTGTCGATGCCCACCACGCCGTTGTCCACAGCCGTCGTGTTGCCCACGATGCGCGTCGACGAGGCGTCGAGAACGTTGAGAAAGTCCCAAATGGTGCCCGGATAGTATCCCATGTCCTTGTAGTGCTCCACTTCGCGCTGAATGTTGTAGAACTTCGAGGCGCGTTGCTGACCGGTGCGTTCGCCGCCGTTGTACGTGTAACGGTTGCCCGTGAAGCCGCGATATTTGTTCTTGTGCACCACAGTGGCTTCGCCCAGCGTGGTGGCTTTGATAGTAGGCAGCGTGTCCGTCCACTCAAAAGTTTCCGGCTTGCGCTTTGCAATGGCGGGGTCGTCGGGCGAGAAGAGCGTGAAGTCCAGTTCGCGGCCGTTGAAGGCACGCGGCTGCGGCGAGAACCAGCGGTCCAACATGAGTCGTCCCCAGTGGCGCTTACCGTCGTCGCTCTTGGAGGTGAAGAGCGCGTGGTAGTCGCCCTCGTAGTAAGCTTTCGTCTCGAAGGCAAATTTGCCGTCGGCATCGGTCTTCGTTGTTCCCTCGTAACTTCCGCCCGTGAGCGAATACATCTTCATGGAAAGGTTGTAGCCCGCTTGGGGTTTGCGGCGCTTGTTGTCCGAGTAGAGCGAGCCGCGAAGGATGAGGCTCTCCTCAATGGGTTGCTTGAGGTCGAAAGGAGTGGCGTCGCACATCACGTCGAATGGCGTGGCGCTCCACCCCTGTACAAGGAGCAGAAGGTCGAGCATGCGGCGGTGGGCAGCGTCGTCCTTGGCAAAATAAGCTGAGGGGTTGGCAATGTAGCCGCGCACCTCCGAACCGAGCAGAAGGTCGGCAGCAATGCCGGCATCGCCGTCCGTCACAATGTTGCCCGCGTCGTCGCGCACGGCAATGGAGAACGTCGTCTGCACGGGTGCGCCGGCAGTGTCGGTGAGTTCCATGCTCAAGACGGCAGGCTCGAACGACGAGTAGTCCGCCCGGTTTTGGCGAAGCGATATGTTGACGCGGCGCTCTTCGGCGGGCTTCAGCGCGTTCCATACCAAGCGCGAGGCACGGCTTGCGCCATCCGTTCCGTACACCTCAATGCGGCTCACGCCGCCGCGCAGTGCCTTTTGCGGCACAAAGCGTTCCACGGTGCCGGGCGAGAGCGAAAGCGTGTCGAAGTAGGTGACGCGTTCGCGGTTGAACACGGCAATGCCGAGCAACCCCGTAGCAGCGCGAGCAGAGTCGTTAGCTTCGAGTTGCAGCATGAGTCCGTCGTCGGCGTGGTCGGCACGGAGTGAAAAGCCGCTCACGGGAGTGGGGAGCAAGTAGCGTTTTGTGGCAGTGCCCACCGTGGCATATCCGCGTCCGGCGTTGGCGGGGAGCACGGCTGTGCCGCGTCCCTCGTGTTCGGGGCGTGCGGTGGCGAGCAGTTGTCCGCCGTCGGAGAAGAACTTCACCTCCTCTTCCAAGGCATGGCCGCAGCCGTCGGTGAGTTCGAAGGCTATGCGCTGCGCCACGCCCTTTCCGCGCCATCCGCCCTCAGGGTAGAAGGCGAGGCGCACGTCCTTGTTGGTCGTCATGGTGTAAGGTCGCGGCGAACCGAGCGAAATGCCTTTGTGCTCCTCAGGCAAGGGAAGTTCCAGGAGCGAAGCGTCGAAGTTTCCGGCAGCCACTTGGCTCTTGGTGGTCTGTTTGGGGGCAAAGATGGCAAACACGCGCGTGAAGCAGGCGTGGAGTCCCCAGTTGACCATCTCGCGGGTGAAGGCGCGTACCTCGTAGTAGCCGGCGCGTACGGGAAGTCCGAGTTTGAAGCACCCGTCGGCCTGTCCGAGCGAGTCGATTTGCAGAATTTGTTGCTCTATCTGTTGCCCGTCGGCGTCGAGGAGTTCCACGTAGAGCACCCCGCTGAGGTTAGTGGGCGTGTGGGACGAGGCGCGCACCACGTAGGCTTTGTACCAAAGGGTGTCGCCTTCGAGATAAGCGGTGTTGTCGAAATGCATGTACACTTTCTCGCGCGGGTAGCGGTAGTCGAACGTAGCGGCCGACTTGAAGCGCTGAAAGAGTTGCTCCACGTCGCCCGTGGCGTTCTGCGCCGAGAGCGGACATAGGGAGAGGAGGAACAGAATAAAGGTGATGGCGTTTCTCATGTCACTCAGTTTTTTTGTGTTCAGGATAATAATGTCCGGTTATGACTTGCAATTTATGCATTTTATGCCGAAACGCGTATGCCAAGCCGCCAAATTAACCACAAATCCAGTCAAAAGATTGCCGAAAGGAGTCAAAGTGGGGTGAAAAAGAGCAGCTTTCTTGTATTTCCACGCCTTTCTCCATAACTTTGTAGCAGACAACGGACGGCCCGTCGGTGCAACGCATCGCACGGTTCGCAGCCGCACGTTTTACCTTACTTCAGTTTACTATAGTTTTCCGACGAAAACACCTTAAACCCCTACTGCATATGCACAAGACAACGATGGCCCTCCTTGCAGGCCTTCTTGCCGCTCCGGCATGGGCACAGATAGCCCCGCTCGGCGGATTCTACTACGGAGAGATGCAAGCTCCCACCGGCTGGGAGTGGCAAAGCCCCGACTCCGTGGCTTACAACAAGCAGCAGCCCCACGCCTGGTTCTTCTCCTTCAAGAACACCGACGAGGCGCGCCGCGTGCTCCCCGAAAACAGTTCCCTCTGGCAGTCGCTCGACGGCAAGTGGAAGTTCCACTGGGCCAAAGAGCCCGAACAGCGTCCCACCGACTTCTACAAGACAACCTTCGACGCCTCCGCATGGGACGACATAGCTGTGCCTTACTCCTGGAACATGGCAGGCGCACAGAAGGACGGCACCTTCAAGTACGGCGAGCCGCTCTACTCCAACCAGCGCGTCATCTTCCAGCACAGCGTACGTCCCGGCGACTGGAAAGGCGGTGTCATGCGCGAGCCCGCTAAGGACTGGATGACCTATAAGAACCGCAACGAAGTGGGAAGCTACCGCCGCACCTTCACCATTCCCGCCGAATGGAAAGGCCACGAGGTGTACATCAACTTCGACGGCGTAGACTCCTTCTTCTACCTCTACATCAACGGCCGCTACGTGGGCTTCTCCAAGAACTCCCGCAACCTCGCCCAGTTCGACATCACCCCCTATCTCAACGCTAAGGGCGAAAACGTCGTAGCGCTCGAAGTCTATCGCCAAAGCGACGGATCCTTCCTCGAGAGTCAGGACATGTTCCGCCTTCCCGGCGTGTTCCGCAGCGTTTCGCTCACCGCCAAACCCAAAGTGCAGGTGCGCGACATCAAAGCCATCCCCGACTACGACGACACCTACACCCACGCCAAGCTTAACATCTCAGCCGAAGTGCGTAACCTTACCACCAAGGACGCCAAAGGCTACACCATCAGCTACTCCCTTTACGAAAACAAGCTCTACTCCGACGAGAACACCCTCGTGGAAGGCGTGACAGCCACCGCGCAAGTGGGCACAGTGGGCAAGAACGGCGAACTCACTGCCGCCGTCACCCTCGACGCAGGCACCAAAGTGAAGCCTTGGAACGCCGAAGCTCCCTGGCGCTACGTCCTCGTGGGCGAACTCAAGGACAAGAAAGGCAACGTCGTGGAAACCTTCTCCACCAACGTGGGCTTCCGCAAAATAGAAATCAAGGACACGCCCGCTTCGCAGGACGAGTTCGGACTCGCCGGCCGTTACTACTACCTCAACGGCAAACCCATCAAGATGAAGGGCGTGAACCGTCACGAGACAAACCCCGAAACGGGCCACTACATCACTCGTGAGCAGATGGAGCACGAAGTGTTCCTCATGAAGCGCGGCAACATCAACCACGTGCGCGACTGCCACTATCCCGACGCCCCCTACTGGTACTACCTCTGCGACAAATACGGCATCTACCTCGAGGATGAGGCCAACATAGAGAGCCACGAGTACTACTACGGCGATGCCAGCCTCTCCCACGTGCCCGAGTTCCGCAACGCCCACGTGGCACGCAACATGGAGATGGTCCACGCCACCGTCAACAATCCCTCCGTGGTCATCTGGTCGCTCGGCAACGAAGCCGGACCCGGCAAGAACTTCGTGGATGCCTACAATGCCATCAAAGCCTACGACACTTCGCGTCCCGTGCAGTACGAACGCAACAACGACATCGTCGACATGGGTTCCAACCAGTACCCCTCCATCGGCTGGGTACAGGGTGCCGTCACCGGTAAGTACGACATAAAATATCCCTTCCACATCTCCGAGTACGCCCACTCCATGGGTAACGCCGTGGGTAACCTCATCGACTACTGGAACGCCATCGAAAGCACCAACTACTTCATGGGCGGTGCCATCTGGGACTGGGTGGACCAGGCCATGTACGGCTACGACAACGGCACACGCTACTGGGGCTACGGCGGCGACTTCGGACAGGACAACAAGCCCAACGACGGCATGTTCTGCATGAACGGCATCATGCGTCCCGACCTCACTCCCAAGGCACAGTACTACGAAGTGAAGAAAGTCTACCAGAACGTAGGTGTCAGCGCCGTCGACATGACCAAAGGTCAGGTGGAAATCTTCAACAAGAACTACTTCCAGTCCCTCACCGGCTACCAGATTGTTTGGTCCTTGTGGAAAGACGGAACGTGTGTGCTTAAAAACCAGCCGCTCCAGGGCGCAAAGAACATTCTTGGCCCGCGCGAGAAGCAGGTCTACACGCTTCCTTACGACTACGCACAGCTCGACCCGCAGAGCGAGTACTTCGTGAAAGTACAGTTCCTTCAGGCCAACGACGTGCCTTGGGCTGAGAAGGGCTACGCCCAAATGGAAGAGCAGCTCCTCGTGCGCACCGCCACCGAGCAGGCTCCCGCCGTGGCTCAGGAAGCCAAGAGCGAAACGAAGCTCCAGGTGAAGGCCACCGATGCCAACACCGTGAGCGTCACGGGCGACGGCTTCGTAGCCAAGTTCGACAAAACCACGGGTTCGCTCTCAGCACTCACCTACGGCGACCAAACCATCATCAGCGAAGGCAACGGTCCTAAACTCGACGCCTTCCGTGCACCCACCGACAACGACGCCGGCATAGGTTTCCCCTCCAAGTGGTTCGATCAGGGACTCTACAACCTCCAGCACCGCGCCACGAGTTTCTCCCAGCAGCTCCGCAAGGACGGCACGCTGCAGCTCACCTTCACCGTGGAGAGTCAGGGCGCAGAGGGTTGCCGCGTAGACTATAGCGACCGCGACCGCAATCCCGAGTCGGCCTATACGTTCAACACCGGCAAGCACAAGCTCTCCGACTCCGACCTGAAGTTCACCACCAACGAGGTCTACACCATCTACCCCGACGGCTCCATTGAACTCCAGTCCGCCATCTCTGCCAACAACCCCGGCATTGTCCTTCCGCGCATCGGCTACGCCATGAAGCTCCCCGCCTCGCTCAAGAACTATGCCTACTACGGCCGCGGCCCCGTCAACAACTACAACGACCGCAAGACGGGCCAGTTCATCGAACTCCACCGCAGCACCGTGGCAGAACAGGGCATCATTCTCCCCAAACCCCAGTCCATGGGCAACCGTGAGGACGTGCGTTGGTGTGCACTCACCGACGAGAGCGGACGCGGCGCCGTGTTCGTGTCAGACAGCACCATGTCGGCCTCTGCACTTCCCTGGAGCCAGCAGGAACTCACCCCGGCAGCCCATCCTCACCAGCTCCCCGCATCGACAGGCACACACCTCCATCTCGATGCCAAGGTGACGGGACTCGGCGGCGCAAGCTGCGGACAGGGTGGCCCGTTCACTTCGGACCAGGCGAAGAGCGTCAACTACGACTTCGGCTTCATCATCCGTCCCCTCAACATCGGTCGAGCCACAGTGAGCCAGATTACCGAAACGGCTAAAGTTTCGCCCTCCGGTGAGCGTCCCATCAGCATTGCACGCAGCACCACGGGTAAACTCACGCTCTCCACTTCGGCCAAGAACCGCACCATCATGTACTCCGTGAACGGAGCGAAGAAGGCCAACGTCTACACCGCACCCTTCGACCTCCGCGCCGGCGGCACCGTAAAGGCTTGGTACAAGGAGAACCCCACGCTCAGCGTTTCACAGACGTTCGCCAAGATTGAAAGCGTACCTGTCAACGTAGTCTTCGCTTCGAGCGTAGAGCCTTACGGCGGACAGGCCGAGAACTTGCTCGACGGCGACGCTTCCAGCATTTGGCACACGATGTACTCCGTGACAGTGGCAAAATATCCCCACTGGGTTGACTTCGACGCCAACGAAACGAAGCTCATGAAGGGCTTCACCTTCCTGCCCCGTCAAGAAGGTACGAACGGATGGATCAAGGACTACGAAATCTACGTGAGCCAGGACGGCAAGACGTGGGGCGACCCCATCTGCAAAGGCACGTTTGCACGAGACGCCAAACTCAAGAAGGTGCTCTTCGACAAACCTGTTCGCGCACGTTACATCCGTTTCCGCGCCCTCAGCGAACAGAACGGACAGGACTACGCTTCCGGCGCAGAGTTTACGCTCATTGCCGAGTAAACGCCCCACTGCATAACGCATAAACGCAAGCGTCCCGCTGCCGAGGACTAAAGAGTCTTCGCAGCGGGACGCTTATTTTTGTTTCTCATTATGGTGGTGAATGATAGAACCACCATAAAAAATCGAATCCCCTCCTTGCCCATATTTAATAGGTTAGTCGGGGATTCCTCTCTTCTCTGTGGATACTTTTTGTTTTGTAAGTCCTGTGTAGTCAATCTATGCTTCTTCGAAGCAAATGTTCATTGGGCGCTGTGGCCCAACTGTTTCGTATCCTCGGCAAAGGTGTGCATACGGTGTCCCAAAAAGTGATACAGGGGCAACTTTTTTGTTTTTCTTTTTTATCGCTTTCATAAAAAGGCTGCAATGGTTTATGCGCAAAGTCCCGTGAAAGTAACCCTAGTTTCTCAAGTAAGTAAAAATTCTAAGGCAGCAAATTCAAATTATCTCCTAGCTCAACACGTTGAGCTTGTAGCAAGTTGTTTAGAAACGTTTACACAAAGACAATAAGCTGCGCTCTCCAACAATGGGCGAGGCTTTAATCCGCGTATGGGGGTGACGTTTTAAAAACGTCACGCTTTACACGGCCTCACGGAGGCTTTTGCGTGCTGCACTTTGTGACTTTGCGAGTCCGCAGTACAAAAAAATCCCATGTCGCCGTGTAGAGCGTGAGGTTATGAAAACCTCACCCCCATAGAAGGCGCAAGCTTCGCAAGAAGTATTCTTTCCCCAGCACCTAGCTAAAATTCCAGGGCAGCAAATTCAAATTTGCTACTAGCCCAAAACATTGGCCTCGTAGCCCAAAATTTAGAAACGTTTGCAATTGCTTCTTCCAAGATATTTGTGTACAAACTCCCTCTTTCGCGTGCGCGCGCGTGCGCGCATTCCACCGAAGTTTATACATTCTGCTGTCATCCGTCACCCTTGTGCTCAAAACTTTGCTTAATCATCAGTAAATCAGTGACTCAATATTCCTCGTAAGGGTGACAGCAAAATTTCTGACACCACCAATTATTCGTCAAACCATTGAAAAATCGGTCACAGCCTCGGGTGACAGCAAAGATTTAATAAAGCAAAAGATATGTAGCTGTTTCTTTATGCTGTCACCCTTGTGAAGTGGACAAAAGCCGTGTAGAACGCGAGGTTTTGAAAACGTCGCCCCCATAAGCGGCGCAGCACGCAAAAACCTTCGTGAGGCCGCAGCACGCAAAGCCCCCTGCGGGGGTGACAGGTGACGGCAGGTTGTACAAACTTTGGTGTATACGCGCACGCGCGCGAGAGATGTTGGTTTTTCGCCTTCCTCAAGCAAATCTTATCAATCTAGCCAAAGAACTTTCCCCGACCTTTTGGCTCGTAGGTAAAAAATGCGGAAATTTGCATGCATTAGGAAATTACAATAAAAAGTATAATGAACATTTTTGCAAAACATGCCATCTGCTCCCTGCTTGTGGCCGTAGGTGCCTCGTTTGTCGCATCGTGTAGCGACGACGAGATAGCCTCTACCGTCGACCCCAAGCAGTGGAACCTCGACCAAAACATGGACACCAGCGTGAAGCCCGGCGACGACTTCGCCCGCTACTGCTGGGGAAAGTGGTACGACAATGCTGGAACACCGGGCACACTCGGACTCGGAACCATTCCCGAAAGTAGGGTGATTAGCAACGAGAAAGTAGCGAAACTCGACGACAACGAGCTCAACCAACTCTATCTCGACGCCACACGCCTCAACGACGACGAAGTCGGACTCTCCGAACTGCGTCAGCGCATCGCTTCGCTCCAAGCGCTCCTCAAGAACCCCGAAACGAAAGACGTGGCAAAAGCCCTCGGCGAGTTTCTCGCTTCCGGCAGGACGAGCTACCTCAGCACACTTGCGTTCGGAACAGTAGAAGTGGGCAACTATTACATCAAGAAAGACACCACGAGCGTAGCTAACGTGCTCACCGAAAAGCCCTCCGTAGAGCGCATGGAAGCATGGCTCGTGACGCTCGGACTTACGCAGGACGAAGCTGCCGACGTGGCGACCAAAGGACTTACGCCAAGCAATCTCACGGACAATATCACCGTCATGGCCGACGATCCCGACATCCTCGAAGCCTTCCTGCAACCTTTTGGCGCCGACGAAGACCGCCTTACGTCGTGGAGCGACGACTTCGGCATGGACGACTACATCGCTACGAACAAGGACATGCTCGTGCGTATGATGATGTGTTCCGAAGCCGCCGACATCCTGCTCGTTTCGCGTAGCGCGCTCAACGAATATCTCGCCGAAACCAAGCAAGATGAGAAGACCATGCTCCAAACGGCCAGCACAGACCTCCTTACCTATCCCCGAAGCAAGGAATACGCCGAAAAATACATCACTGCCGAGAAGCGCCAAAAGGTCTTTGAAATGATGGAGAACATCCGCACGGCTTTCAATCAGCGCCTCGACAAACTCACTTGGATGAGTTCCACAACCAAACAGGCAGCAAAGAACAAGCTCGCTTCCATGAAGTTCTACGCTTGCTATCCCGACGAGTGGATCAGTGCCGGTCTTCCTCAGCTCACGGGCGAGTCGCTCTATGCCGACATGAAGATTCTCCGACAGACAAAAGCCAATCTCAAAAAAGAGATTTACAACTCCAACGCTCGCGAGAATGCCTTCAACGTTATACTCGGATACTACCAGACCTACACGGTGAACTGCTGCTACGACCCCGAAACCAACACGGCGCACATCTTTGCCCCGATGACGATGGCACCGTTCTACTCTGAAGAGAACTCCGACGCCACGCTCTATGCCGTTGGTTGCATATTGGGTCATGAAATTACGCACGCCTTCGACAACAACGGTTCCAAATTCGGTCCCAAGGGCGAGCACATCGACTGGTGGACCGTTTCGGACAAGCAGGATTTTGAAGCCCGTACGCAGCTTCTCATCGACTGCTACAACCACTTGCCCGCCTACATGGGTTGCGGCCCTCAGGTGTACGAAAACGGTGCGAGAACGCTTAGCGAAAACATTGCCGACATTGGCGGTCTAGAAGCGGCTCTCCAAGCCTACACTTCCAAACTGCAGGAAGATGGCTATCGCGGCGACGAACTCATCAAGCAGCAGAAGCGTTTCTTCCAAGCCTATGCCAACTTGTGGAGAAGCAAGTATTCCGAAGAGCGTAACCAAAGGTTGACGAAAAGTACCGACGCCCACGCCAACGAATATGCCCGCACTTTGGGCACGACCATGAACTGCGACCGCTGGTACGAAGTTTACGGCGTGCAGTGGGGCGACAAATACTACCTCCGTCCCGAAAAACGCACACACATCTGGTAACGAAACGCCCGTTCCGCCTGCTGGCGGATTACAAAATCACTGGGGCAACGATCCTTTACGGAACGTTGCCCCAGTGATTTGTTTTATTAGGCGGTGTTATTGCCGAAGCTTGGTGCGCAGCACATTCATGTCGGTCACGTCGCGTGCCACGATGCGGCCTTGCGTGTCGGTTAGAATGAATGAGGGCACATACTTCACGCCAAAGGTCTTTGCCAACGGTGTGTCGAACACTTTGCCGTCGCAAAGGGTGGGGTAGGCTATGGAGTCGTTCTTCATGGCTCGCTTCCATGCCCCTTTGTCGGCATCGAGCGAGACGACGAGACATTCACACGGTTGCATGCCCGTTTCCTTCAGCAAATTGCGCGCAGAACGGAGCATGGAGAGCGACGTGTACTGCCACGAGGCGCAGAAAGCTATGAGCAAGCGTTTGCCACGGTAGTCGGAGGTACGCACGGTCTTACCCGAGAGCGTAGTGGCGGTGAAGTCGGGAAGCGTTTGCCCCACACCGGTCTGCAGACTGGGCTGGTACTGCACCGCGAGGGCACGCACCACGTTGCTCTTGGGCTGCGCTTTCTGCAGTTCCTTGAGTAGGGAGAGCGACTGACGCACATCGGGCGTTTCGCTTTGAAGGAAATATTTCTTGAACACGGCTACGGCAGCGAGCGTGGCGGAGTGCGAACGCACAAAGTCGGCTGCCGCGAGGCGCAGATTGGCAGGATTGGTCGACGCGTGCGCCTGGCGGAACTCGGTGAGCAAGTCGTTGTCGTCGGTGCCCGTGATGCTGGCCTCGCCAATCTTTGCCGCGTCGCCTTTCATCTTCACCGTTTTGCCCGGCTCAAGCACCACGTAGGTCTGCGTGAAGTTGGGGTAGAGCAGCGTGAGAAGGAGCGGTTCGGTGAGTGTGCGTTCGTAGGTGAACTTACCGTCCGAAATCTTTATCGTGTCCACTCCGCCGGAAAGGCCGTCGTCGCTGTAGGCGTAGAACTCGGCGTCGGTGATGTTCTGCAAGTTACCCTCAAAGCGTGCCTTGTCCTTCCCCGGACCGCAAGCGGTGAGGAAAATCAGCGAGACAAGAAGCGAAACAACGGGGAGAACGTATTGACGTGACATAGCGAAATAAAAAAGGTGCGGGCCTACAACCGCAAGAAGTCCGCGCGGCTCAATGGCGGAGCGTGGTTCTTGTGCTTGTAGGCCCGCAGTGTGTGGTTGGTTATTGCGGGATGGACCTTACTTCACGAGGTTTTGGAAAGCCGTGTCGTTGAAGAGGTTCACGAACTCGAGGTCCTTCGCTGCGCGCTCCTTGAGGCTGCTGTCCTTCGCAATGGCTTCCTTGAGGTTGCTCACCACGCTGGCTTCCTGATTGGTGCGGGCTGCTACGATGGCCTTGAGGTACGACGTGAGCGCATCGGGACGAGCTATGTTGCCAAGCGTCTTGGACGCAGAAGTGTAGTCCTTGTTGAGAATCTGGGCAAGAGCGGCAGAGTTGGTGTTTACGCCCTTGAGACTTTGTGCGGCCTGGGCGTAGTTGCCGGCTGCTACCTGGAGGTTACCGAGCACTTCGTTGTAGTTGGGAGCGGCAGTAGCTTTGGCAAGGTAGTTTTGCGCGTCGGCGGTGTTGCCTTCAGTGAGTGCTACGAGCGCCTTGTTGGCGTTGACCTCTGCAGCGCTTCCGTTCTTGGCTTCAGCCTGTGCCAGATATTCCTTGGCAGTCTTCACGTCGCCCTGCTGGAAGGCGAGCTGCGCAAGGTTGTTGTAGGCGCGGTAGTCCGACGGATATTGCTTGGTGGCAGTAGTGTAGATGTCTTTCTGCTCAGAGGCGTTCTCCGTAAGCGTAGCAGCGTAGAGAAGTTCTTCTACGGAGAGCTTGGAAGCGTCTGTCTTGTACTGTTCCTCAATTTCGTCGTCGCTGCGACCAATGAGGTTGTAGTTGATGGTAAGGCGGGCGCGACGGAGTTCGGGGAGAATCTCATCAGCGAGTTCCTTGAAGCCGGCAGAGAGGTTACGAATCTGCTTTTCGCGTTCCTCCGGGTCGGGATACATGGAGAGCACGCGGAGAATCACTTCCTTGTCCTGAATGTTCGACGCATTGACGAGTTCCTGGAAGCCTTCCCAGTCCTCGGCAGTGTATTTCGTGTCGACGTCGGCGTCGAGCTTCGTGTTCTTGAGCTGCTGGGCTACGTAGCCTTTGGACGACTTCTCACGCTTCTGTGCCAAGTCGGTGTTGAACTTGAGCGAACCTTCGGGCGAAGCGTAGGCCGACACTTCAATGTTGTCGAGCATCAAGCCCTTCTGGTCGGCCTTGATGTCGCGGAGCGTCTGCACGAAGTCCTGAACGGACGTGCCTTTGAGTTCGCTGTTGCGGATGTTGGCCTGGTTGATGAGGTATTTGATTTGAGCCTGCTTGGTCTGCTTGATGGCATACTGGTAGGCGTCGGGAGCAACGGCTCCGTTGGACGAAGCGGCAGTCTGGCCAATAAGGGCTGAGGTGGCTACCACGCCGTCGGCTACCTTCACTTCGGGAACCGTCACTTCTTTCTTGCCTACGAGCGCCTTGAAGGTAAGGTAAAGCTCGCTTTTCTGCATGGCGGGAACGTAGGTGAAGGTGTTCTTCATCGTGTAGTTACCACCGAGCTTGTAGGAGATTTCCTGGTCGTTGCCCTGCACCTTTTCGCCTTGGAACGTGGCGCTCTGTCCGTTGGCCTGACCGCCGTTGTAGCGAAGCACGGGAGTAACGGTCACGGTGGCGTTGCGCTTCATGTATTTTTCGGGGAAACGTCCGTTGATGGTCACGGGCACTTGTCCGCCCACGGCCTCAAGGGGCGAAGGGGTGACGGTGAAGTTGTCTGCGGAGAGTTGGCCGAGCTTGTTGCACGAAGTCAGTGCGAGCGTGCCTGCAAGTGCCAAGGAAAGATAGAGTTTGCTTTGCATATTCAGTGAAGGGTTGTGTTTTTGTTGCGGTTAATAAAAGAGCCCGTTTAGGCTCTCTGCCTCATTGGCATTGAGCGCAAAGGTAGCGCAAACGCGTTTAACCGCAAAAGGAAACATTCAAACTTTTGGCTTTATTATATATTCTTGTAGAGTGCTTTGTAGTTTGCCGAAAAGGCGCAGCGCCCTTATTCGGCTTTAGCTTCGCCCAAACGGCGGCACCATTTTCCGCCACACATGCAGTAGATGCCGAGCACCACGAAGGGAATGCTGAGGAGTTGTCCCTGGTCCATGCCTATGGCTTGCTGCATGGTCACTTCCCACGGCTCCTGCACTTCCTTGAGAAATTCTACGACAAAGCGGAACACGAAAATCGTGGTCAAGCAATAACCGAAGAAGAAGCCGGTGCCGACTTTTGCTTTGTACTTGCGGTAGAGAACGAGGCCCACAAAGAAAATCACGATGTAGGCAATGGCCTCAAAGAGCTGTGCAGGATAGCGGGGGAGCGTTTCGTTGAGATGCGTCACGGGGTCGCGCAAGGCGGCGAAGACGAAGCCCGTGTCGTTGCCCGTATATTTTCCCACAATCTCGGAGTTCATCAAGTTTCCCAAACGGATAAAGCAAGCACAAACGGGCGTGGCCACGGCAATGTTGTCGAGCACGCGCATGAGGTTTACCTTCGTCTTGCGCACATAGAGCCAAAGGGCTATCATCAGGCCCAGCGTTCCACCGTGCGAGGCGAGTCCCGCATAACCCGTGTATTTCCACGAGCCGTCGGGCAGTTGGCGCATGGGCAGCACCATCTCTAGCGGATGGGAGAGGAAATAGCCCGGTTCGTAGAGCAGGCAATGACCGAGGCGGGCGCCGAGGAGTATGCCCACGAAGCAGTAAAGGAAGAGCGGGTCGAACTTCTCCTGCGGTATCTGTTGCTGGCGGTAGAGTTTGTAGACTACGATGTAGCCGAGCAGCAGGCCGATGCACCAGCAGAGGGCATACCAACGCACGGCTACGGGGCCGAGCGTAAAGGCTATTTCGGATGGATTCCAGATGACCATGGTGGGATGTTATAAATAAGGGGAATATTCGTTGAACGAATGCGTGGAGTTACACGTTGAAACGGAAGTGCATGATGTCGCCGTCCTGCACCTCATATTCTTTTCCTTCCACGTGGAGGAGTCCGGCTTCTCGCACGGCGGCTTCGGAGCCGAGGCGTACATAGTCGTCGTACTTGATGACTTCTGCGCGGATGAAACCTTTCTCGAAATCGGTGTGGATCACGCCGGCACACTGCGGGGCTTTCCAGCCGCGGCGGTAGGTCCAGGCTTTCACTTCCATCTCGCCAGCAGTGATGAACGTTTCAAGATTGAGCATTTTGTAGGCGGCCTTGATGAGGCGGTTGCAACCGCTTTCTTCGAGTCCGACGTCCTGAAGGAACATCTGGCGCTCTTCGTAAGTTTCGAGTTCGGCAATGTCGGCTTCGGTCTGTGCGGCAAGCACGAGCACCTCGGCACCTTCTTCTTTCACGGCTTCGCGCACTTCTTCCACGTAGTGGTTTCCGGTGGCGGCAGAGCCTTCGTCTACGTTGCACACGTAGAGCACGGGCTTGGAGGTGAGCAGGAAGAGACCCTTTGCGGCTTTCTCTTCTTCCTGGCTTTCGAAGGTTACGCTGCGGGCGCTCTTTCCTTCTTCGAGCGCGGCTTTATAGGCGAGGAGCACGTCGTATTCTACTTTGGCGTTCTTGTCGCCGCCCACCTTGGCCACCTTCTCTACGCGCTTGATGCGGTTTTCTACCGTTTCGAGGTCTTTGAGCTGCAGCTCGGTGTCGATGATTTCCTTGTCGCGCACGGGATTCACGCTGCCGTCAACGTGAACTACGTTGCCGTCGTCGAAGCAGCGCAGCACGTGGATGATGGCGTCCGTCTCGCGGATGTTGCCGAGGAACTGGTTGCCGAGTCCTTCGCCCTTGGAAGCACCCTTTACGAGGCCTGCGATGTCGACAATCTCTACCGTTGTGGGAACGATGCGTCCGGGATGGACAAGTTCGGCGAGCTTGGTGAGACGCTCATCGGGAACGGTGATTACGCCCACGTTGGGCTCAATGGTGCAGAAGGGGAAATTGGCAGACTGTGCCTTGGCATTGCTGAGGCAGTTGAAGAGGGTTGACTTTCCTACGTTGGGAAGTCCTACGATGCCACATTGTAAACTCATATGACTTGTTGCGTTATTTTCTTACTACAATAAATATGTTTGAACCGCAAAATTACGAATTATTGTGTGGGTTTTCCCGTTTTCGTGGCGGAATGTGGCGGTTGCTCAGCCTATGGTGTAGCCCAAAGCCTCGAAACGGTTGCGGAATTTCTGCAAATTGAGGGATTCGATCAGCACGAGGTAGCCCTCGGCGCGCACGGCGAGACTGCTAAGGACGGGGTCGGAAAGAATCAGACGCTGGATGTCCGTGCGGTCTTTGGGCACGTTGAAGACGGTGTATGTCTTCTTCGACTGTTCCATCACTTTGAAGCGACTGGGGAGTTCGTCGAAGAAGTCAAGCCAATTCTGCGGTGGCTCTTGGCAGAAGTTCTTCTTGAACGTTTCGATTTTCCTTTTCATGTCGGCCATCGAAACGCAATTGCGTATGAACGTAGCGTGCGTCACTCGCCAAAGGGTGGGCGTGAGGCGCTCCGCATAATCGGGGAGTATGCCAGCAAAGCGGCTATTGCGGCACACGTGGATGACGAGGTGGTCATCGCTGAGTTCGAAGTCGTCGGCCATGTTGCTCTTGGCTTTGGAAAGCGTAGGCATTTCATCGTCGAGACCAAAGACGAAGCGCGCTATGGCGTTGAAGCGTACATAACGCACGGGTTCCACGTAACTATTCTCGTCGTCTATGTGCGAAAGGTCCAGGGCCACGTCGCAAAGTCCCATTGTGGCACACATGAGCAGAAATGCCCTTACGAGCGGTGTGACTACTATGTCCACGGCATCTTCAAAATCAATAGGAAATTTGTCGCTCCGCCTTTTTATGTATTCGTATTCATATACGAAAGGATTGTAGAATAGTGCTGCCGACGGACGTGTTTTGATTTCGAGCCGGGTAACAAGGCTTTCAACGTTGTACCAAACGTCCATGTTCGAATTTATAACCTCGCCCAATATGCCAAAGAAGTTTCCCATCAGAACGCTAGAGTTTGCAGCTTCGGAAAGACGTGCCGTTTGTTTTGTCAGATGGGGCATAAATCTGTTGTGAAGCGTGCTTGAGGAGCCGCAGAGAATTTGAAGGTAATTGCGCATACCTTCGTAGACGGAGGCTTCACCGAATTGTTTCCGTATAAATCCTAAGGCGTCGATGTAGGTGTTTATAAAGAGCGAGGCGGCAGTTCGGTTTAGCGCTAGGGTAGGTTTGTCTTTTGCGATAGGAAGGGGAAATTGCGTTTGCTTCACCATGCTTTGGATTGTGGCATTGGCGATGGTGTAGCCCGGTGCAAGTTTATAGTTGCGCTTGATGAGTTCGTCCATAATGAAGAACTCCGAGTCAATGCCATCTACGTTGCTGTAAATGTTGAAGTGATTGTCTGCACTAAGGTCTTTGTCCGTTTTGAAGTCAATCTGCGGAAGTGTAAAGTATTCCTCCAAATAGGGCTGAATCAAGTCGTAGATTCTAAAGTCTAGTGAGATGGAAAAAGTCGTCTTACCATCTTTGTTATAGTAACCTATTCGGTAGTATTCGGGGAACCAATTTAAGTACTCCCTAAGTTCGTCATCAAGCATAATCGTGTATGTGACGAACTTTTTGAACATGATGTCGGACCAGAAATTACAGTAAATCTTGGGCAGATTGTTGAGATATATTGCAAAGTTGTGGGCCGACGAGAGGAAGAGTGCGACGTAGTTGACGTAGACAGCTTTCTTCGCATTCTTTGCGCAGATGTAGTCTAATTGAATTTCCATGCATTCTGTCTGTCCTGGGCCTGGGGCAATGATCAGAGATTCAATAGGCTCGCAAAATCTATGGATTGATTTGCAGATTTCCACTAACTGTATTTTTGTGTAAGAAGCGTCAATAATGCCTCCTACCTGGTTGAGCGTCTTAAAGGGAACGGGTAGGAGCTGGTTGTCTGCAACTTTTTTATTCTTGCTCATAAGTGATGGCTTTGATGAGTTAAATGGAAATCATTTGTCCGAGCCGCTGAGGATGAAGTCGATGTCTTCTTCGCTGAGCACCTTCGTAACGGAACTGTCGCTGGTGATGAGTCCTTCGAAGAGGTCGGCTTTGCGGCGCTGGAGTTCCTGGATTTTCTCTTCTATGCAGCCGCGCGTGATGAGGCTATAGGAGAGCACCGTGTTCTTCTGCCCGAAGCGGTGCAGACGGTTGATGGCCTGCTCTTCAGCGGCACGGTTCCACCAGGGCTCAAAGATGTAGACCATGTCGGCTGCCGTAAGGTTGAGACCCACGCCACCCGTCTTGAGCGTCATGAGCATTACGCTCACGGTGCGGTCCGTCTGGAAACGCTCCACGATGCTCTTGCGGTCCGTTGTGGCGCCCGTCATCACAACGTGGCTGATGCCTTCCTTTTCCAAAGCTTCGCTTACGATTTCGATGCCGGCAATGTAGTTGAAGAACACCACCGCTTTGTGTCCGCCAGCTACGGCATCGGTGAGCGAGTCCATGAGCGGCTGAAGCTTGGGGGAGGTGACGTTGTCCTCGCCCGACGTCTCGGGCACGGAGGCTAGGCGGCGAAGTTCGCCGAGCGCTTGGAACATGAGAAACTGCGACTGTTGCAGTCCCTTTTCCTTGATGTTTCCTTTCAGTAGCATCTGGTAATAGGCGCGGCGACGCTCGTAGAGCTCGGCTTGCTCGGGTTCCATTTCCACGTAGAGCGTTTGCTCTATGCGGTCTGGAAGTTCCGTGAGCACGTCTTTCTTTAGGCGGCGGAGCATGAAGGGGTTAATTTTGCGGCGCAGCGTTTCCGTCACTTCGCGGTCGGCTTGCTTGGTGATGGGCACGGTGTAGAGTTCGTTGAACTCTTTGAGCGACCCGAACATGGCGGGGTTGAGGAAGCGGAAGAGGGAGTAAAGTTCCGTGAGGTTGTTTTCGATGGGTGTGCCGGAGAGGGCAAGACGGTGGTCGCCCTTGAGGAGAAGCACGGCCTGCGTGCTTTGCGCCGTGAGGTTCTTGATGTTCTGGCTCTCGTCGAGTACAATGTAGTGGAACTTCTGTTCGCGGAAAGTCTGCACGTTGTTGCGCACCATGGCGTAGGTGGTGAGGACGATTTGGTGGCTCAGCGCTTCGTCCATGTCGCGTGTAGTGCCGTAGTAGGTGTAGACCGTCAGTTGCGGAGCAAAGCGCGCCAGTTCGCTCTGCCAGTTGAAGAGGAGCGAGCGTGGCATGACGATGAGCGTGCTCTTCTTTTCTTTGGGGTAGATGCGTGTGAGCATGGAAATGGTCTGTAGTGTCTTTCCCAGACCCATGTCGTCGGCCAAGCAACCTCCGAGCTTGTTTTCGTAGAGATAGTTTATCCACTTCACGCCTTCGCGCTGGTAGTCGCGGAGCGTGGCGTTGACGTGGGGCAACTTTATTTTCTGCTGCTTCAGTTTGTTGAAACCTTCGTACACTTCGCGATGGCGGCAGAAGTCGGGCGCATCCTTAGGAGCTTCGAGCAAACGGTCGAGTTCGGGAAGGTCGAAGAAGCTCACTTCGTAGTTGCCTTTTTTGTCCGCTTTCTTGAAGATTCGTGCAAGGCGCTTCATAAATTTGTCGTTGACCAAAGCGCGGTTGCCGTTGGCCAACTGGATGTAGCGTTGCTTCTCGAACTGGCGCAAGAAGTCTTTGAGTAAGAAAGTTTCGTCGCCCAGTTCCACTGTGGGATGGCAGTCGAGGAAGTCAATGCCTGTGCCCGCTCCGACGTGGAGCTGGGGCGTTGAAGCTTCGAGTTTGAAAGCGCGCAGATGGTTCGTGCCGAGAAGTACGTAGCGTTCGGTAAGGAGCGGGAGAGCTTCGAAAAGGAATTTTTCGCCTACAGCTTGGGGCACGAGGATGAACTCGTTGTCGGCGTACACTTCTGAAAGCGCACTCTTTGAGGCTCCGCATTTGCGGATGAGGGCAAGGAGGCTCTTTTGCTCCTCTTCGAGGTTGGGCAGGCGCAGCATGCGCAGTTCCACGTTGCCGTCGGGTGTGAGCGTGGCGGCGCATTTGAGCATCGTGTTGTTCAACACTGCATCCGAGTCGCCCGGCATGGCAGCCGCCAGGCGCATGTAGAGCGTCTGTTCTTCGTCTACTTTTTCGAACACAAGGGCTGTGCGCGCTTCGATGGGTTCGGGACTTTGAAACACTTGTGCTTCGCCGAAGTGGAGCGCCACGGTGGTGGGGAAAAGGCTGAAGAAGAGCGAGAGGAACGTTTCGAGTTGGCTTTTCTTGAAGGAGGCTTCGAAGAGGGGCAGTGCCTCAAATTGCGTGCCGAGGTTTTCCGTCTCGTAGATGCTGCTGCCGTGAACGGTGTAGCACTCGTTGAGTAAGGTGCACTGCTTCAGTGGAAAATGCTCTTCGCCGCAGTCGAGCGTGATAGACGCGACGTAGCCGTTTTTCGAAGGCTCTACGTGGAGCGCATAAGCTGCTGCCGATTCGGCGTGCTGGAGTGTTCGCCCCTCGGCATCCGTCATCGTGCAGCGCACGGTTTGATAAACGAGGAACGGGTTTTTCCAAAGCGATATGCGCTGGTCGCGTCCGGACCACGCGAATTCGTCGAAGCGGCGCTGAACGACGGCTTCGATGGCGCGCAAGGCTCCGCCCACGTCGCCCGAATGGTAACGGCTGTCGGGGGCTATGGGCTGGTTCTTGGCGTTGCGTACTTCGAGGAAAGGCTCGTCGTTTTCTACAATAATGGCAAAGCGTACGTCGGTGCTTTCTTCGGTATGGGAGGCAGTACTTTCTGCTGCGGCTGGACGTGCTGCGAGCTGGTGTATGAGATCTTCGAAATTCATTGGTCGGCAGTTGTTGTAAGTTTCTCTATCAGAAGTTTTACGCCCTGGCGTACGGAATCAAGTCCAAACTCTTCGGGACGAAGGTCAGCGATGGCAATCCAAAGCACCTCTTCGGCGTCGTCGCCAGCCCGTACGCAAGTTTCGTCGCGTAGCGTACAGCGGAAAAAGGCGTCGGCGGTGTGGACGGTGTGGCCCGAGAAAGGGTATGCGTTGGGGCGGGAAAAGAGGAACTCGAAGCGTTCCACTTCTGCGCCGAGCTCTTCGCGCACTTCGCGGAGGAGTCCGTCGGTGATGCTCTCGCCCGGGTCTACGAAGCCGCCGGGAAGGTCGAGCGTGCCGCGTGCCGGTTCGCGTTTGCGGCGTGTGCAGAGGAGTTCGCCGCGGCTGTTGACTATTACCGCCACTGTGGCTGCTGCGGCGTTGGGGTAGAACGTGAAGCCACATTTGCGGCAACGCTTGCTGTAGGCATCGTTTTCGGTGAGGGCGTTGCTTCCGCAGTGCGGGCAATAGATGAAGTCGGTTAGGGGATGGAGCATCAGTACAGAAGAGTTTTTGAGAAAAAGAAAAAGAACCAGCTTGATGTACGGAATATACGTCAGCTGGTTCCTAAACTATTGTTGTAGGACGGAACTTCAGGCTCCGTCTTGCACATGGTGTGTATTTCCGCTTTGCAAAAGTAGCCATTTCGCACGTGTTGCGGCGTTTGTGCGGTTGTTTTCTCCGTACGGGCTATTTGCGGAAAGGTTCTGCGATTTAGTCCTCAGCCGAAGGATTTTCGCCTCTGCCGTTTTCGCGGCGGCGGCGACGGCGCTGCTGGGCGCGGCGCTTGGCGGCCTTTTCGCGGTCGGCACGAATTTTGGCTTCGCCTTCGTCTTCAGAACTTGCTTTCTTCGTTTTGTTTGCGCCTTTCTTGGCTTCGGCGTTCTTGGAAGCCTTGGGCGCTTTGCGTTGCTGCGCTTTGGCGGCGTCTTTCGTGCTTTCGCCTTCGGCTTCGGGGGCTTGTTCGGTGGCCTTCTTGGCAGCGGACGTTTTGCGGCGGCGTGAACGTGAGTTGCGCTGGCGGCGGTTGTCACCTTCGTTGCCGTTGGCTTCTTCGCTGGGGGCGGCTTCTTCGTCGCGGTCGTACATGGTGGCGTCGGTGGCTCCGAACACGAAGTCGTCGAGTGAGATGTGGCGGAGATGCGGACGGCTTGTCGAATTGTTTATGTCGTAAGGCTCAGAAGGAGCTTCGTCCTCGTCTGCTGCCTCGTCGTCCTCGTCTGCTGCCTCGCCTTCTTCGTCTGCCGCTTCACCGTCGTGGTACTCTTCGGTGAGTTCTTCTTCGGACTCTTCGGCGGCGGTGTCTTCGGAGGCGTCTTCGGAGTTTTCAGCCGTGGCGTTGAGGTCTTCGTCGTTGTCGGCGGCGTTTTCTTCTTCGTCTTCGATGTCGTCGGCGTCGGCTTCGATGGGCTCGGCTTCAGCGGGAGCGTGTGGCTCTTCAGCTTCGGAAGTAATGGGCTCTTCGCTTGTGGTGGGAGCGCTTTCCTCTTCGACAGGAACTTCCGTCGGTTCCTCGCTAACGGCGCTTGCAGGCTGCTCTTCTGCTTCGGCTTCCGCTTCAGCAGCAAGCTCTTCTTCTGCCTGGGGAGTGCTGAGTTCTGCCTCTACGGGCTGCGGGACGTCGTCGGCTTCGGGAGCGATGTGGAGTTCTACGGTTTCGAGTACGTCGTCGGCCTCTTCGGTGGGTGCGTTGTCGGCATCGGTTGTCGAGGGTTGTGCCTCGTCGGTGGTCACGGGAGCCGCTTCGTTGGCGTTGCGGTCCTGGCGTTCGTTGTCGAGTTCTTCAAACGGATTCGCCTCGTCGGTTGCCATGGCTTCGCGGCGCGCTTTGCGGCGCTGGCGGCGCTTAGCGGATTCGCTCAAGGGCTTGTCCTCCGGCTCGTTTGTGCCAGTGTTTCCTGCGGCGACTTCGGCTTTTGCCGTTTCGGGCTTCGGTTCAGCGGGAACGGGTGCTTCGGCTTTGACCTTTTTGCTTCCCTTCACGGCATCGTCGATGGTTTTTGCCGTGCGGTTGCGCTCGCGTTTGCGCTCGGCTTTGGTCTGCGGCGTGCGTGAGGGTTCGTCGCTTTCGGCCTTGGCTTGGGCGGGCTTTGCCTTGTCCTTGTTGGCAGCGGCTTTGTCCTTTTTCGGAGCGGGAGCTACCTTGGCGGGAGTGGGCTGAACGTCGTCTTCGTCGTCTGGCTGTATGCTTGTGGCGTAGTCGGAGTATTCCGATTCGTTTTCGGGATCGTCAATGACTTCGTACTTGGGGTTGTCGCCGTAGGCTTCGTCGTAAGCCGCATCGGAGGAGTCCTGGTAGTCGTCGGCGCCGGCGGCAAAGTTTCTGCGTCGGCCGTTCTCGTCTTCAAGCACGGGCTTGTCTTTGCCTCGTCCTTTGATGACGATGTCGTCGGGCTCGTCGATTTTGGGTAGAGCAAACGACTCGTCGGCTTCCATGGCGGTGCGTTTTTCTTTGGCGCGGAAGATGCTGTCGTAGAGTTTCTGCTCGCGGCGCATGCGCGAGAGCGCGTCTTTTGCTGCCACTTGCTGGCTTTCTTTCTTGGAGCGTCCGCTTCCTTTGCCCACGGTGATGCCTTCGAGCACGATGCTGGAGCGGAACCCGCGTTCGCCGTCGTTACCGCCGGAGTCGCGGAAATCGGTGTTGATGCGGTTCTTCTGGCACCATTCGAGGAGTTTGCTCTTGAAGTTCACTTCTTTCTGCGCCACGGTGTCGAGGTCGATGTAGGCGCCAACTACGCGGTGGGTGATGAACCAGTGGCAATATTTGAATCCGCGGTCGAGATAGATGGCTCCCATGAGTGCTTCAAAGGCGTTGCCGCCAATGTTGGTGTGGCTCATGCGTGTGCCTTGTGCGGCCTGGATGAGTGCTTCGAGTCCCATCTGCTCGGCAAGTCGGTTGAGCGATTCGCGCTGTACGATTTTGGATCGTGTGGAGGTGAGGAAGCCTTCGCGCTTGTGCTCGAAGTGGCGGAAGAGTATGTCGCTGACTACGGTTTCGAGCACGGCGTCGCCGAGGTATTCGAGTCGCTCGTTGTTGAGCGGCTTGGTGGTGTTTTCGCTGCGCGGTCGTTTGTCGCGACGTCCGCTGCGGCGGTCTTTTCCGTTGTTGGCGTCGGCGTGGTAGCTGAGCGATTTGTGAGAGAAAGCTAAGCGGTAAATCTCGACGTCGTGTGGATAGAAGCCGAGTATGTCATAGAGTACCGACAGAAATTCCTTGTTCTTGCGGAACGGGAGTTTCATGCGGTCTAGGAGGTTGTGTATCATAAAAGTGTGGTGTGTGGCAACGCTTCAGATAAGCGTGGGCGGCTGTTGCTGTTCTGTCCAAGTTTTCCCATCCTTATGCGAGCCGCCTTCGTATTATAAAAATGGAAGAACAGGGCTTTTGTTGTTCAGTTCATGGTAGCCTGTTCTTCCATTTCTGTTGGCGAAGCCTTACTGGTATTTCTTCACGATGCAGCAGGCGTTGTGTCCGCCGAATCCGAAGGTGTTGCTGAGTGCAGCGCGAACGGTGCGGTTCTGTGCCTTATTGAAGGTGAAGTTGAGATTGTAGTCGATGTTTTCGTCGCGGTCGTCGTCCTCGTGGTTGATGGTGGGGGGCACGATGTCGTTCTTCACGGAGAGGCAGCAGATGAGTGCTTCGACGGCACCTGCGGCACCGAGGAGGTGACCGGTCATGCTCTTGGTGGAAGAGATGTTGAGCTTGTAGGCGTGTTCGCCGAAGAGCTTGGTGATGGCTTTGACTTCTGAGATGTCGCCTACGGGGGTGGATGTTCCGTGAACGTTGATGTAGTCGATGTCCTCGGGCTTCATTTCAGCGTCTTCGAGTGCCGACTTCATGACGAGGTTAGCGCCGAGACCTTCGGGGTGGGAAGCGGTGATGTGGTGTGCATCGGCCGACATGCCTACGCCAGCTACTTCGCAGTAGATCTTAGCGCCGCGTGCCTTGGCGTGTTCGAGCTCTTCGAGCACGAGGATGCCAGCGCCTTCGCCCATGATGAATCCGTCGCGGCTTGCGCTGAAGGGACGTGAAGCGTGGGTGGGGTCGTCGTTGCGTGTGGAGAGGGCGTGCATGGCGTTGAAGCCGCCTACGCCGCAGGGCCAGATGGCAGCTTCGGCACCGCCGGTGACGATGGCGTCGGCCTTGCCAAGGCGGATGAGGTTGAAGGCGTCAGCGAGTGCGTTGGTGGATGAGGCACAGGCTGAAGTGGTGGTGTAGTTGGGTCCGTGGAATCCGTACTGGATGGAGATTTGTCCGGCAGCGATGTCGGCAATCATCTTGGGGATGAAGAAGGGGTTGAACTTGGGACCGTTCTCTTTGTTGAGGGCGTAGTAGCCGGCTTCTTCTTCGAAGGTGTGGATGCCGCCGATGCCGACGCCGAGAATTACGCCGATGCGGTTCTTGTCGATGGTTTCGAGGTCCCATCCGCAGTCCTTGATGGCTTCCATGGCTGCCACGAGGGCGTACTGCTCGTAGAGGTCCATCTTGCGGGCTTCTTTGCGGTCAATGAAGTCGGTGGCTTTGAAGCCTTTCACTTCGCATGCGAACTGAGTTTTGAACTTTGAGGCGTCGAAGTGGGTGATGGGGCCGGCGCCGCTCACGCCGTTCTTTATGTTTTCCCAGGTTTCGGCTACGTTGTTGCCGACGGGGGTCAAGGCGCCGAGGCCAGTAACTACTACTCTTTTGAGTTCCATTGTTGTGGTGTGGATTATGGGGTGAAGAAATGTCGCCCGTCTTTGTCCGTCGTTCGTTCCTCATGGGAGCGGAACGTTTGCAACTTTTGCGAAGTTCGCTTGTCGACACCGGCAATAGAAGATTAACAGGTGCGGCTATGTTTCCGCTGCTCTGCCGTTGACGGGCGTTGAACCCGTTAATCTTCTATCTTTTAGAGGCGTACGAAGATTGCGAACTGCCGTGGTTGCCGTTCTGCTCTATGGTGTGGGCGGACAAGAGCAATGGGGCTTTATGGTTTGCTTCTCGACCGAAGTTGGCTTTGCCGGGCAAGAAGTAAAGGGGGATATGTACCTAAAAAGATTTAACGCTTAACGTACAGTTGCCAAGCCTTACGACGCAAGCCGCAAAGCCGCCACTGAACGTTAAACGTTAAATGCAGATGGAGATTCGTTGTCCAAGTTTACTTGGTGTTCTCCTCGATGTAAGCGATAGCGTCACCTACAGTGGCGATCTTCTCAGACTTGTCATCGGGAATGGTGATGCCGAATTCCTTCTCGAATTCCATGATGAGTTCTACGGTGTCGAGGGAGTCAGCGCCAAGGTCGTTAGCGAAGCTAGCTTCGTTCTTTACGTCGGCTTCGTCAACGCTGAGCTTGTCAACGATGATAGCTTTTACTTTTGCTTCAATATCA
>CAVKJJ010000014.1:0-54055 GCA_963656685.1 bacterium
GAACACCTTGCGCACACATGAGCATTGACAGGCATAAATCATTTGCACATTCGCAAAGCGACACATTTGCACATTCGCAAAGCGACACATTTGCACATTCGCAAAGCGACACATTCGCACATTCGCGAAGCGACACATTCGCACATTAATTAAAATCCCCTTTTTACTTTGCAAGGAAAACGGAAAACCGTAAATTTGTCACGTTCAAAATACAATTGTATCACATTAATAGATGAGCAAACGGAGTGCGTCCTTTTTGTGCTGGCCATTGTGCCCAAAGGAGCAGAACGGAATGCCATCGTTTCTCACCAACGAATCAAACATAACACCATGAGTCTTAAAATTGTAGTGCTTGCCAAGCAAGTGCCCGACACCCGCAATGTGGGCAAGGATGCGATGACTCCCGAAGGAACGGTCAACCGCGCCGCACTTCCCGCCATCTTCAATCCGGAAGACTTGAACGCCCTTGAGCAGGCGCTTCGTCTGAAAGAACAAAATCCCGGTTCAACCATACAAGTTCTCACCATGGGTCCCCCGCGTGCAGCCGACGTGATCCGCGAAGGTCTCTACCGCGGTACGGACGGCGGTGTGCTCCTCTCCGACCGCGCTTTCGCTGGTGCCGACACCCTCGCCACCAGCTACGCCCTCTCGCAGGCCATCAAGAAGATGGGCATCCCCGACATCGTAATCGGTGGACGCCAGGCCATCGACGGCGACACCGCACAGGTTGGTCCGCAGGTGGCACAGAAACTCGGCCTCGACCAGGTGACCTACGTGACGAGCATCGACGAGGTCAAGGACGGAAAACTCATCGTCACCCGCCACATCGACGGCGGCATGGAACGTGTGGAAGCACCCATGCCCGTGCTTCTCACCGTGAACGGCAACGCAGCGCCCTGCCGTCCGCGCAATGCCAAACTCGTGATGAAATACAAGCGCGCCAGCGCACCCATGGAACGCCCCACCGACGGTTCGCTCCCCCATGCCGAGGAATACGAGAAGAAGCCCTTCCTGACCATTACGCAGTGGAGCGTGGCCGACGTCGACGGCGACCTCGAGCAGTGCGGTCTCTCCGGCTCGCCCACCAAGGTGAAAGCCGTGCAGAACATCGTGTTCAAAGCCAAAGAGAGCAAGCGACTCACCGGCTCAGACGCCGATGTGGAAGGCTTGGTAAAGGAATTGTTGGACAGCCATACTATAGGATAAAACTACTATGAACAACGTATTCGTTTATTGCGAAATAGATAAAACAACGGTTGAGGAAGTCTCCTTTGAACTCCTCACCAAAGGCCGCAAGCTCGCCAACGAGCTCGGCGTCCAGCTCGAGGCCATCGTGGCAGGAACGGGCATCAAGGGACAAGTGGAGAAGCAGATTCTTTCCTACGGTGTGGACAAACTCCATGTGTTCGATGCCGAAGGTCTCTTCCCCTACACCTCTAAGCCCCACACGAGCATCCTCGTGAACCTCTTCAAGCAGGAGCAACCGCAAATCTGCCTCATGGGCGCCACCGTCATTGGCCGCGACCTCGGTCCCCGCGTGTCGTCGTCGCTCACTAGCGGACTCACCGCCGACTGCACCGCACTCGAGATTGGCGACTACGACGACAAGAAGAACAAGAAGCACTACGACAACCTGCTCTACCAGATTCGACCGGCTTTCGGCGGTAACATCGTGGCCACCATCGTCAACCCCGACCATCGTCCCCAAATGGCTACAGTTCGCTCCGGCGTGATGAAGGCCGAAGTGCTCGACCCCGACTACAAAGGCGAAGTCATCTACGAAGACGTAGCCAAATTCGTGCCCGAAACGGACTACGTGGTCAAGGTGCTTGAACGCCACGTCGAGAAAGCCAAGAACAACCTCAAAGGTGCGCCCATCATCGTGGCTGGCGGCTACGGCGTAGGTTCTAAGGAAGGTTTCGACCTGCTCCGCAAACTGGCTCACGAACTCCACGGCGAAGTAGGTGCTAGCCGTGCTGCCGTCGATGCGGGTTACTGCGAACACGACCTTCAGATCGGTCAGACCGGCGTGACGGTTCGTCCCAAGGTCTACATTGCCTGCGGCATCAGCGGTGCTATCCAGCACGTTGCCGGCATGAAGGAAAGCGGCATCATCATCTCCATCAACACCGACCCCGAAGCCCCCATCAACCAAATTGCCGACTACATCATCACCGGCAGCGTGGAAGAAGTGGTGCCGAAGATGATTAAGTTCTACAAGCAGAATTCGAAATAAAGCATACTCCAACAATGGCAAACAACTATACTGACCACGCAGAACTGCGTTTTGAGCTGAACCATCCGCTCATGAAGCGCATCGTGGAACTCAAGGAACGCAACTTCCGCGACAAAGAAGAGTACGACGACGCACCGCTCGACTTCGAGGATGCCATGGACAACTACGACCGCGTGCTCGACATCACCGGCGACCTGGCCGGCACAACCATTGCCGACAATGCCGAAGGCGTCGACATAGAAGGTCCTCACCACGAAGGTGACCGCGTGCGCTACGCCAGCGGTACGGCCGAAAACCTCGACGCTATGGTCAAGGCTGGCCTCAACGGCATGACGATGCCCCGCCGCTTTGGCGGTCTCAACTTCCCCATCACGCCCTACACCATGTGTGCCGAACTCGTCGCAGCAAGCGACGCTGGCTTCGGAAACATTTGGAGCTTGCAGGACTGCATCGAGACGCTCTACGAGTTTGGCGACGAGGACCAGCACAGCCGTTTCATTCCCCGCATCTGCAAGGGCGAGACGATGTCCATGGACCTCACCGAACCCGACGCCGGTTCCGACCTTCAGCACGTGATGCTCAAGGCTACCTACTCTGAAGAGGAAGGTTGCTGGTTGCTCAACGGCGTGAAGCGCTTCATCACCAACGGTGACGCAGACCTTCACCTCGTGCTCGCACGTTCAGAAGAAGGCACTACGGACGGACGCGGTCTCTCCATGTTCATCTACGACAAGAACCAGGGTGGCGTGAACGTACGCCGCATTGAGAACAAACTCGGCATCCACGGTAGCCCTACCTGCGAACTCGTTTACAAGAACGCTCACGCCGAACTCTGCGGTAGCCGCAAACTCGGACTCATCAAGTACGTCATGGCGCTCATGAACGGTGCACGTCTCGGCATTGCCGCACAGAGCGTCGGTATCTCTCAGGCCGCCTACAACGAAGGCCTCGCCTACGCTCGCGACCGCGAACAGTTCGGCAAAGCCATCATTAACTTCCCCGCCGTCTACGACATGCTCGCCCTCATGAAGGCGAAGCTCGACGCCGGACGCGCGCTCCTCTACCAGTGCTCACGCTACGTGGACATCTACAAGGCGCTCGACGACATTGCCCGCGAACGCAAACTCGAAGCCGAGGAGCGTCAGGAACAGAAGAAGTACGCCAAGCTCGCCGATTCGCTCACTCCCTTGGCAAAGGGCATGAACTCGGAGTACTGCAACCAGAACACCTACGACGCCATACAGATTCACGGTGGTTCGGGCTTCATGATGGAATACCCCATCCAGCGCTACTACCGCGACGCCCGCATCACCTCCATCTACGAAGGCACCACGCAGCTCCAGGTGGTAGCCGCCATTCGCTACGTGACGAACGGCTCTTACCTTGCACAGATGCGCGAGTTCGAAGCTGCTCCCGTCAGCGAAGCCTGCCTCCCCCTCCAGCAGCGCGCCAAGGCGATGGCCGACAAGTTTGAGGAAGCTACCAACCGCGTGAAGGAAGCTGCCGACCCTGCTTACCACGACCTCTGCGCCCGTCACCTCGTGGAGATGGCCGGCGACGTGATTATGCTCCACCTCCTGCTCCACAATGCAAGCGAAAACGCCGAACTCTTCGGCAAGAGTGCCCGCGTCTACGCCAACTTCGTGGAGGCCGAAATAGCCAAGCACCACACCTTCGTGATGAACCTCACTCCCGAAGACGTGGCAGACTACGTGCAGGAATAAGGCAACGCATATGAGGCGAGGTCCTCAAATCCTCGCGCTCAGCACTAAGAACATTCAACCAAAACATCCGCAAAACTATGCAACGCATTTAGCGAGCATAGCTTTGCGGATGTTTTAGTTTATTGCATGCGTAGCGCATGGGGGTCAACTCTCCGAGTTGACAGCTCTACACGGCCCTAGCATTCTCCTTTGCCAACTTCTTCCACTTCACATATCCTGCTACGGCTATGATGACATACAAGCCATAGAGCAATGCTTTGAAGGGCACGCCTTTTGTTACGTAGAGGTAGCACGACACGACGTCGACCACTATCCAGAACATCCACTGCTCCACATACTTCTTTGCCAATGCCCAAAGGCCCACAATGCTCAGCGCATTGGTGAAGCCGTCCAGCACGGGTACGCTAGAGTCTGTAAACGTGCTCAGCACATACCACGTCAAAGTCCAAGCAATAGCAAAGAATGCCAGGACAGGACCGAAGAGCCGCAGCGGCATATGCGTAACGGGAAGTTCCGTCTTTTCCGCTTCAGCACTGTTGCTTTTACGTTTGCCAAATTTCCACACGGCAAAACCATATACCGCCGCCAACGTGTAGTAGACGGCCATGCCAGCGTCGCCGTAAAGTCCGTGACTCCAATAGAGCGCAATGTCCATGGCGGGCATCACAATGCCTACCGCCCACAACCAAATGCTGGCACGGTACTCCAAGAAGATGTAAAGCAGACCGAGAAGCGTGGTGATAAAATCGAGATATTGCATATGCGTACAACGTTATAAAAACATCTCCTTCGTTATGCAATAATGAGCAGAACAGAAGGAGATGGAATTACAGATTGGGGAGAGATAAAAAAGCCGTTAGAAATTAATGCTTAAGTGGCCAAGCACGTTGAGCGTGGCACTTGCGGCATAACCCGTTTCGTAACGGTCGTCGCTGGTGTAAGCCATCACCTTGCCGTCGGCTCCGCGCTTATAGGAGGGCGAAGACCAACCGTTGTTGTAGTACTTGGCATTGAACAGGTTGTAGACCGTGCAACCGAGCGTCATACTCTTCACGCCACGGAACTTGAAGGTGTAAGCCAGGTCGAGGTTGGTGATGAAATGGCGCTTGAGCGTCATGTCCACGTTGTGCGTACCGTCCTTCTCTTCACAGACGTAGTAGTCGAAGCCGGTGTTGGTCAGGCGTTGCTTGCCCACATACTGGCTGGTGAGCATGGCACGGAAACCTTCGTAACTGAACGTAAAGATGTTGTTGAAGATGAAGTCGGGCGAGAAGGAAAGCGGCGTGTTGCCGAGATTCACTGCCTCACCGTCATTGAGTGTCACGGTCCAGTCCTGTGCACGGTTGTGGCTCCAAGTAGCGTTGGCATCCCAACGGAACCACTTCACAGGACTCCAAGCTACCTGGAGTTCCACGCCACGGCGGTAACTCTTTCCGGCATTGCGCGAGATGAGTTCGCCAAGCTGGTTCTTCTCTCCCGTGAGCACGAACTGGTCACGGTAGATCATGTAGTAGAAATTGACGCCAGCCGAGAAGTGTTGGCTCTCGTATTTGTAGCCCAGTTCCCAGTCGTTGAGGCGTTCGGCCTTGAGCGACGTGTTGATGTTGTCTTCGTAGTCGTTGCGCGTAGGCTCTTTGTGGGCCATGGCGTAGGAGGCGTAGACAGCGTGGTTCTTGTTGATCTGGTAGAAGAGTCCGGCTTTGGGGTTGAAGAAGTCGAACTTCTGCGTCATGTCGTAGTAGTCCTGCAAACCGTCGCTGAATGTGTCGCCGGGACCGAGCATCGTGTAGCTGATGTGGCGATACTGCAAGTCGACGTAGGCGCTCAGACCGCGCACAATGTCGTAACTTACCTTACCGTAGATGTTGCCGTCGTTCTTCTTGCCCGTGTTGCGGTAATATTCGAAGTCCTGCGTCTTCAGCATGCCGGCCTTGTCCCACAACACACGGCCGTAGTGGTCGCCTTCGTAGCGGTTGAAGCCGCCACCGAGTGTGGCACGGAGGTTCTTCTTGTTGTCGTAGTTGAACGAAGCGATGGCGCCGTAGAAGTCGGCCTGGGAGTATTTGCGGCGCACGAGGTCGGTCTTCGTGTTGTAGTCAGCCTGCGTGGGAGCGAGGTTGTACTCGCCGAGCAAGCGTTTGCGCTTGTATTCCTCGTAGTAGCCGAAGCCCTTGGTGTAGTGGAGCGTGGCGTTGAAGTTGAGGAAGGGATTGATTTGCTGCGTGAGCAACAACTGGTAGTGCTGCTGACGGTAGAGGTCTATCTGGTTGCTGTAGAAATGGGCTTTGCCGTTCTCGTCGGTGTACATATAGCCGCAGGAGTTGTAGGTGCGGCCGTTGTTCTCGTTCATCTCCTGCTCGGAAGGATAGCCCCAAGCGTGGTAGGTCTTCTCCTGTCCGTTGAAGGTGACGAACTTCACGAGCGTCGTCTTGCCGAAATATCCGCCTTGGAGAAAATAGGAGTTCATGTTGGCTGAAGCACGGTCCAGGTATCCGTCGGTACCGATGTTGGAGAGGCGGCCGGAGAAGGCCCAATGGTCCTTAATCATGCCCGTGCCGAAGCGGAAGGTTTCTTTGTGCGTGGCCCAGCTACCGGCAGAGAGGTCTATGCCGGCATAAGGTTTGCCGCCGAGTTTCTCGGTCTGCATATTGATGGAAGCGCCGAAAGCGCCGGCACCGTTGGTCGACGTACCCACGCCGCGCTGAATCTGCATGTTCTCCACGTTGGAAGCGAAGTCGCCCATATTGGACCAATAGACGGAGTGGCTTTCTGCGTCGTTGATGGGCACACCGTTGGCGGTGATGTTGATGCGGGTGGCGTCGGTACCGCGCACGCGGATTCCGGTGTAGCCTATTCCGGCTCCGGCATCGGAAGTAACGGTGACGGAGGGGGTGAACATAAGGAGGAAGGGAACGTCCTTACCGAAGTTTACGTTTTCGATGTCTTTCTTCGAAACGTTCTGGTAAGCCATCGGCGTGTGCTTGCCGGCACGGGTTGAAACGACCTGTGCCTCTTGCAAGGATACGCTGTGCAGCGTGTCGGCTGCGGTTTGGCGGGGAGTAGTCACGTTAGCGTCACACACCTTTACGGCATGCACGTTCAATGCGCTTGCAGTGAGAGCGGCAAGCATGAGTACTGTATTTTTCGTCATTCCAATAAATGATTATTGTACAAAAAATGAACGGGGGCTTTGCACATAAAGGCATACACTCATGCGAAAATAACGATGTGGGCACGATGATGTATGGACTTGTCAAGAATACGCTCTTCGCTACGCCGGCATTATCCGGTTCAGCTCTTTAGGGTATGTTCTCAGCATCCGCAAGTGCGGTAGCACCCCTGCAAACGTTCACGCCGCATGCGGCATTGCCGTTTTGCACTGCAAAGTTGCAACTTTTTTGGATTTTGTAACGAAAAAGGAAGTAGAAAAGTGCGGTAATGACGTACGGTAAAGATTCGTGAACAAACTTGCGCCGAATTTCAAATGAAGGTTAGGGTCTACGTTTGCGCTCCTCGCCCATATCTTCGTTTGAATTTCTGCGCAAGTTATTTTTAATCATCACTACACAGCCTGTAACGACTTCAGTTCAATGTACTTGTTCACTGCTGCAACGGTGAGGTTTTGGGGCGTGGTGAAGAGGGTGTAGATGCCGTTGCGGCGGAGTTCTGTGCAGAGGCTTCGCTTTTCAAGGAGTGCGTCGGAGGCAAGGGTTTGGAACTTCATGTCATCGAAGTTCTTGACGGGAAGGGCGGCCTGGGCTTGCAGGTCGGGGTCGTCAAAAAGAATGACGAGCAGACAGTGGTGGCGGGCAAGGCGACGCAGGTAGGGCAGTTGGCGCATGAGGGCATCGCGTGTGGTGAAGTCCGTGAAGAGCATGAGCAGTGAGCGGCGGTGGATGTGGCGGCTCACGTGGGCACAGAGTGCGGAATAGTCTGTTTCGGCATAGGCCGTCTGCTCCGCATAGAGGGCATCGAGAATGCGGTGCATCTGGTTGGAACGATTCTCGGCAGGTACGGTCTGGCTAATGTGAGCATCGAAACTCAGGATGCCAGGCATGTCGTAACGACGAACGGCAACGTGGGAGAGTACGAGGGAGGCGTTGATGGCATAGTCAATGAGCGTCATGCCGTCGAAGGTGCGCTGCATGGTGCGTCCTTTGTCGAGCAAGAACCAAACGGGTTGCGAGCGTTCGTCGCGGTATACGTTGACCATCCATCGCGCCGTGCGGGCGGAGGCTTTCCAGTTGATGGTGCGGAAGTCGTCGCCCGTGACGTAGTCCTTTATCTGTTCAAACTCTGTGCTGTTGCCGGCGCGGCGCACACGTTTCTGACCGTTCTGCAGCGTCATGGCGTTGGCGGCAGCAAGTTCGTAGCGGTCGAGGTGGAGGTAGGAGGGATAGACTTTTACGGTGGTCTTCTTGGGTCCAAATCGGTGCTTACGTTCCAATAGCGCAAGGGGACTGCTCACGTAGGCCAACACTTCGCCAAACTCGTAGCTGCCACGCTCCACGGGACGCAGCATGTAGTGGATGGATTTGCTTTCGAGTCTCTTTAGTTTAATGGAAAAACGTGCTTTGTGGAAACGGAATTCTCGCGGCAACTCGTCAATAACAGTGAGCGAGAGCGGAAGGCGCGAACGGTTGCTTGCGGTAATGCACACATCGTTGTCCTCGCCGTTGCTCAAGCGTTCCGCTACGCTGCGCGCGGCATCAACTCTTGCCGAGAAGAGCAAAAGCAAAGCATCTGCCAAAAGCAGAATGACGAGCGCACATGCTCCTGCTTGTGCAATGGCATAAAGCATAGGCACAAACATTCCGCCTACCGAGATGACGGCAAGTACTGTGAGGGCGATGAAGAAACGTTTGGTAAGGAACATGGGGGAGGAAATGTGCAAATATGCAAATGTGCAAATGTGCAAATGAGCGATTGTGCAAATGGGCAAATGAGGAATGTGGTCATTGGTGCAAAAACTTTGATAGTTCCTCAAATGTATGGGTGTTTTACTCTTCCACCTTGGCGGCTTCGAGCAGGCGGCTGATGGCGCGCTCCACGGTGAGGCCTTCCATCTCGGCTTCGGCGGTGAGCTGGATGCGGTGGGCGAGCACGGCGGGGGCTACGTGCTTCACGTCGTCGGGAGTGACGAAGTCGCGGCCTGAGATGAGGGCGTAGGCTTTTGCCATGGCGAGGAGCGCTACGGCTGCACGCGGCGAGGCGCCGAGGTAGATGAAGCGCGAGGTGCGCGTTTGCTGTGTGATGGAGCAGATGTAGCGTAGAATAGCGTCGTCCACCGTCACGTCGGTCATCAGTGCACGCAAGGCGAGGAGTTCGTCGTGGGTGACGACGGGTTCAACGGATGAGATGTCTTGAAGGTTGTGCGCCTGGTGGCGACGGAGGATCTCAAACTCTTCGTCCGCCGAGGGGTAGCCCATGGACAGTTTCACGATGAAGCGGTCGAGCTGGGCTTCGGGAAGTTTGTACGTGCCTTCCTGTTCCACGGGGTTTTGCGTGGCAATGATGGTGAAGAGCGGGTCCATGCGGTGCGTAGTGCCGTCGATGGTGGCTTGGCGTTCTTCCATCACTTCAAAGAGTGCCGCCTGAGTTTTGGCCGGAGCACGGTTTATCTCGTCCACGAGGAGCATCTGCTTGAAGATAGGACCGGCATGGAAGGAAAACTCCTGCGTCTTCATGTTGAACACGGAGGTGCCGAGCACGTCGCTCGGCATGAGGTCCGGCGTGAACTGCAGACGGCCGAAAGGAGCGTCGATGAGTTTTGCCGTAAGGCGAGCCAGAAGGGTCTTTGCCACACCAGGCACGCCTTCAATAAGTACGTGGCCATTTGCCACAATAGCCGACAGCAACAGACTGACGGCCTCGTCCTGGCCTACCACTACGGACGCAATGGCCGACCGTATGGCTTCTATCTTTTCGGTGAAAGTATTGTTCATAATGGGCAATTCCATATTTATATCAAATCGTCAAAAGCATTCTTCATTTGCACATTTGCACATCTGCACATTTCCACATTTCATTTGCACATCTGCACATTTGCACATTCCTCAATCTGGTGTCAACCGCTCAATGATCTTTACGGCATGGGCAAAGAGGGCGAGCGGTACCGGCGGGATGGTATCGTGAAGACGGTCGAGTTCGTCGAAGTCAAATTCCACGTCGTGGCGAGAGCGCCCCGTGAGCGTGGCGACGGTCTGCACCACGTGGCTACGAACGGCGCGGTCCTTGTCCTGCACGTCGAGGCGGTAACGGCGCATCATGTGGTCGGCAAAGGTGCGGCAACGTTTGTGGATGAGCGGACTGTGGTCCGAACGTTTGCGGTAGAGTCGCGAGAGTTGCCGCAGGAACGACACGGTGGTGTTGGGTTCTTCGAGGCGTAGCGGAATGGCGCGGCGGCGTCGGCGCGAATTGACCACAAGCAGCAGTACTGCACCGACGAGCATAAGGCGCCAGGCGAAGAGCAACGGCGGTTGGCGGCGCACGAAGGAAAGTGGTGCGTATCCGTTGTCGGCAAGTTCTTCTTCGTTCGACAACTTATGCACACGCACCACGGGGCGTTCTGCCAGTTCGTTCATCAAACGTAGCATGAGCTCTCGGCAGTCGTTGTCAATCACGCCGTAGTTAGTAAAGAGATACGGCATCGTCACGATGTACAACTTACCGTCACCCCAATAGGTCTTGGTGGCTACGGAGTAGTTCTCATACTCCAGAGAGTCTTTCGACACGAAAGAGATGACAGGCTCCGTCGTACTGGCGTCTGTATCGTAGATGCTTTGCGGCACTAGACTGTGAAACACGCGGAACGTGCGTTCGGGATAGGAACCAGTACCGTCGTAAACCAGCGTGTCGTAGAGCGGAGTGTCTTTGTCGTGGAAATATCTTTGAATGTCGCTTATCTCAAAGAGTCCGCTTTCATAGAATAATAAGTAGTTGAGCGTGTCGCTAAATTCCGACGGGTAGCCATAAGCCAATACCACAGTGTTGCCGCGCTCCACGAAGCGGAGTAGGGAGTCTACTTCATCGCTGCCGAAATAGTAGTAGTCTTCTGTCAGCATCACCTGTAGGTGTGTGGCGCTGTCGTGACGGGCTATGTAGTCCATAAGGCCTGCGTTCTCCACACGATAACCTTCGGGGAGCGTTTCCTTCATGAGCGAGTCGAAGAGGGCAGTGCCGAAGGGGTTGCGGTCAGAAGAAGAGAACGACGGGGTCCAGTCGTAGCGGTGACCTACCTGCTGCTTGAGGAAGAACACGCCAACGATGAACAGCACGATACATACGACGAAGAGGAGCGTAGACCGTTTCATGCCAGACCTCCTTTCTCTGCTTGGGGTTGGTGAGCGTCGGCAAGGCGAAGCATCTCGTCGGCCGTCGAGGCGTCCGCGTGGTAGTGACCGAAGCGGATGCGTACATAAGCTGCAGTGAGGCGCCGAAGCACATTGCGGTCCTCACCAGGGGGTATGCTGAGCACGTAGTCGTTGGGCGTTTGGCCGGCTATCCAATTGAGCGTGCCGGCATCGGCAAGGCGGCGGAGTTGCCGCAGATAGACAAGACGCACGGTCTCGCTATGGTTCTGGGCACAGATAGCGTGTTTGAGAAGTTGGTCGAAGTCTACTCCATAGATGTTTTCGTCCGTCACCGTATAGTCCACTTGTTGGACTTGCTGTTCTATGCGTCCTGCCCAGCGGTAGCGGTTTTGGTAGAGCCAGTAGGCGGCGATGAGCAAAAGACCCACCACGGCAAAGAAGCCCAAAATCTGTGTGGCGGTAAAGTCTTCCACCTTCGACTCTATTTCGCCAAACCATCTCGCGAGCATCAGCAAGAGTTCGTCAAACACGCTGTGGTCAGGGTGCACGAGTTGGTCGTTGTAGGCGTACTGCCCACAACGTTGCCATGCGCCAATGCGCGCTGTGTCACAAACGAGGGTGTCGAGCATAGGGGGAAATGTGCAAATGCTTGAGAAATGTGCAAATATGCGAATATGCAAATGTGGCCACACAGTGGCTTTTGCGTGCTTGCGCCTTATTATGGAGGGCTACAAGTCTAAGCAGTAATTTCAGAATTCGGGAAACTCATCTACTTCCTTTTGTGCCGTGATGCCGTCGCACTTGTCGGCGGCGTGGCCGTACTGCACGCAGAGAATAGCCACGGTGAGGATGCTCAGCACGAAGCTGGCATAGGTGGACAGCACACCGCCCAAGTAAGCAAGGAAGTCTATCAGTCCCGTTGAACCAGCGCCGAGGTTGCTACCGAAGGCGGCTTTCGCGCCAATTACCATATAGAGAGGAATGGATGCGAAACCTGAGATGACACAGGCAAGCAGTCCCATGACCAGCGTGGTGGAGAAAAAGCCCCACCAACACTTGTAGCCCAAGCGAAGACCGTGGCCGATGGAGGTGAAAATGGACTCGTCAGTGAGCATATAGTTCGGCAAACAGGGCAGCAAGGCGATGACGAACGACGTGAACACCGGAAGTGTCACGATGAGCGTGAACGGAGTGAGCTCAGCAAGCAAACTCATTACGCTGACGGCAATGACGAGGATTACCGTCATGAGGATGCCAATGAGAATGAGTTTCGGAACGAAGTGCATGGCACCGTGGAAGGCGTCGCCGGCAGTGAGTCCGGCGTTGCTCTGTCCCTCCATCATGTTGCGGCGCACGAAGAAGAGCGTAAGGGCATAGACGAGGAGCGCGCCAATGATGGCACACAGATAATAAAGTCCCATGCCGGCAAGGTTCGTTGCACTCATGGTCGTTGGTGAGTATCCGCCAAAGGCATCGGTCAACGAAAAATTGATCAAGCTGCTGAAGCCGAAGCCTTGCACAAGACTCACGGGGAGCAGAAAGAGGGTGACAAACTTAAGCACCATTTTCCATTCACTACGCATCCACTCAAAAACGAGGGAGAACTTTTCGGAAAACGTGCGGGTATGGTACAGTGTGTTCATCATATAGGAGGTTTTGGGGGTTACATATATAAAATCTGTGACGCTGCAGTGGTCTTAACGCAGGCCTGCTTTCTTTGCCACCTTGCGCGGATACACCACGACATAGAAGATGACGAGCGCGAGCGAGAGGACAATCACGGCAATGCGCAGAAGGTCGGGCCACTCGGTGTGGCGAGTGAAGAACGCTTCGATGAAAGCTGCCAGCGTGACGAGCGGCACAGAACCGAAGCACATCTTCAGTCCTTCCTTTGCAGAACGGCGGAAAGCCGCCATGCGTGTGAGGCTGCCAGGGAAGAGCCAGCCGACGCCGAGGCGGATGCCCGCTGCGCCTTCAAGGATGATGGTGCTGATTTCTATTGTGCCGTGAAGCCAAATGGCAAGCACACTTTCGTAGCCTATGCCGTGCTGGAAGAAGAACGTTTGGAAACAGCCCACCATCACAGCATTGTACATCATGACGGCTCCAGTGCCGAAAAACGTGAGGATGCCGCCAACGAACGTCATCAGCGAGACACTAAGATTGTTCAGCGTGATGCCGAGAAACATGTCGCTCTCCAACGACGATTTGTAGACGGCCATCGGCTCGCCTTGCCGGATGTTGTCAAGCGTCATCTCTACGTACCAGCCTCCAAGAATCTCGCGGGCAAACTGCGGGTCGCCAATTTGCGAACCGATGCCGATGAGCATGCCTATCACGAATATGGCAAGCGAAGCAGCGAGGTAGAGGCGGCAACGATAGAACGTAATGGGTACTTCGTGGACGAAGAAATCTTTCGCCTTTTGCCAAAAACTGACGCGCCGGCGGTACACCTGCACGTGGAGCGCTAGGGTGAGGTCGTTCAGGTAGGTGGTGATGCGCGCTTCGGGGTAGTGGGTCTGTGCAAAAGCCAAGTCGGTACATAGTTCTTGATAGGCCGCCGCCAACTCTTCGGGCGCAGCTGTGGCGGCATGTGCGCAGATTTGCTCCATGCCATTCCACTTCTCAAGATTGCTTTGTATGAACTTGACTTCGGTCATAATGTGGCAAATGTAGTAAAAAAAACGTATTTTTGCCCTCGTCGGAAGAAATATCAAAAAGTTTAAAACACCAAATCATGCAGTCAACCTATATTGTCAACGAGCAGCACGTACGCATCCGTCAGCACTTTGCCGGCCTTGTCCCTCGCATGGTGGCTTTGTTGGCGGACTGCTTCATCGTCAGTGCGTACTTTTTCGGGTTAAGCGTTTTCCTTGAATATTCGCGTCTGTACTACATTATGGACGACTGGTTCGTGTTTTTCCTTTTCTTCCTCCCCGTCCAATTTTATTTTCTTCTTTTCGAACTCCTCAACAACGGACAGACGCCTGGCAAGCGGCTGATGAACATCCGCGTCGTGCGGCTTGACGGACGGCCGCTCAGCCTCTCCGCCTACATACTCCGTTTCCTCTTGCTCTACGTCGACACGATGTTCGGACTTGTGGGAGCGCTGCTTATTGTGCTCACGCCGCGTTCGCAACGCATTGGCGACCTCGCAGCTGGCACTTCCGTGGTGAGCGACCGCAAGTTTCGTGCTTCGAGGGTGGACCTTTCTGAATATGCCTACCTCCTTGCCGACTATCGGCCCCATTACGTGCGTGCCGCAGAACTTAGCGCAAAGCAGGCCGACATCATTGACCACGCACTACGCTCTGCCGGAAAGAACAGACCGCAGCGTCTTGCCCAACTTTGCACGAAGGTTGAACCCATCTGCGGTTCTCGTGAGTCGGCCGACGTGCCTCCCGAACATTATCTGCAATGTGTGCTCAACGACTACCGCTTTTACCAACTAGAAAATAAGGACGAGTAAAACAGCTACCTTTCCCGCGAAAATTCCAAGGCATGAAACAAAAATTCCAAGGCTTGAAATTTTAATTCCAAGCCTTGGAATTTTTGTTTCAAAACGTGGCATTCGTTTTGAAACTGCACGTGTTTGAAAATCAGCGCAGTAGCTTTTTTAGCACTTACTGTACTGCAAATGGAACTCCGTGACGGCAACAATGCCGCGGCGGATGATGTCGAGCGGGATGTTTTCGTTGGGCGAATGGATGGCGTTGCTTTCAAGGCCGAAGCCCATGAGGATGGTTTTTACGCCCAGTTCGCGTTCGAAGTCGCTGATGATGGGTATGCTTCCACCTCGGCGCACAGCCAAGGGGCGTTTGCCGAAAGCCTTTTCAAAACCAGCTTCAGCGGCTTTGTAAGCCGGCAGCGTGATGGGGCAGACGTAACCTTCGCCGCCGTGGAGCGGCGTCACTTTCACCTTCACACACTTCGGGGCGATGGAGGCAATGTAGTCTACGAAGAGTTGCGAAATCTTTTCGTGCTGCTGGTGCGGAACGAGGCGTGCCGACACTTTGGCGTATGCCTTTGAGGGAAGCACTGTCTTGGCACCTTCGCCCGTGTAGCCGCCCCAGATGCCGCACACGTCGAACGAGGGACGGCACGAGTTGCGCTCTATGGTGGAGTAACCGGCTTCGCCGCGCAGTTCTTCCACATCGATGGCTTTCTTGTAGCGCTCTTCGGAGAAGGGAATGGAGGCTATCATGGCGCGTTCTTCGGGTGAGAGTTCCTCCACATCGTCGTAGAAATGGGGAATGGTGATGCGGCCGTCGGGACCGACGACTTTGCCAATCATTTCGCAGAGCACGTTGACGGGATTTGCCACGGCGCCACCGAAGTGGCCGGAGTGGAGGTCGCGGTTCGGTCCTGTCACTTCAATCTGCCAGTAGGCCAGTCCGCGAAGACCTGTGGTCAGCGAGGGAAGGTCGGCAGCGAGCATCGACGTGTCGCTCACAAGGATGATGTCCGAGCGCAACAGTTCGCGGTGCTTGGCAAGGAAGCCTGCCAGCGAGGGCGAACCGATTTCTTCTTCGCCTTCAAGAATGAACTTCACGTTGTGGTCGAGCAGATTGTGACGCACGAGATATTCAAAAGCTTTGACCTGAATGAAACTCTGACCTTTGTCGTCGTCGGCACCGCGTGCCCAGATGTGACCGTTGCGCACTACGGGTTCGAAAGGTGGCGTGTGCCAAAGTTCTACGGGGTCGGCAGGCATCACGTCGTAGTGACCGTAGACGAGAACCGTCTTGGCGTCGTCGCTCACGTGGCGTTCGGCGTAGACAAGCGGGTTGCCGTCCGACGGCATCACTTCGGCTTTGTCGGCACCGGCTGCGAGGAGTAGTTCGCGCCAGCGTTCGGCGCAGCGAATCATGTCGGCATGGTGTGCCGGTTCGGAACTTATGCTGGGAATGCGGATGAGGCTGAAGAGTTCCTCAAGGAAACGTGCTTCGTTGTCCTGAATGTAGTTTTCTATTTGTGTCATGGGGAGAAAGGTTAATCAATGAATGTGAATTCCACCGTCAGCACGTTGTCTGCCACTTGGCGTCCGGAAGCCATCATGGTGTAGCGGGCTTGGAAACGTCCGCCGTTGGCGTTGACGGAAGTTGTGAAAGAGTGGGTGAAGAGGCTCAGGTCGAGGTCGCCCTGCGGTGTGGTATAGGGACAGGGGAGCATGCGTCCTTCTATGAACGTCATGCGCGAGCGGGTCTGTCCTTTGCGGTTGAGGTCGGCTATGTCGTCGCTGATGAGTAGCTGCGCCGTGCCTTGGTTGTCCTTTTCGTGATAGTGGAGCACGAGACCCGTTTCTTCCACTTTGCATACGCCCTCGCTGTGGGAGGTGATGCGGTCTTCACCGTTGTCGGTGACGGAAACGAGCAGGGTGTTTATCTTTACTTTCTTGAGCATGGGTGGCTTTTATAATGTGCAAATGTGCAGATGTGCAAATGTGCAAATGGGAGATGTGTGGGGATGTGCAAATCTGCAGATGTGCGAATGATTTTATGGCTTCATTTGTTTGACTCAACAATCACTTTCGTCACTTTCGTGCCTTGGCATTTTAAATATATGCCCTGTTGCGTAGGTTGTCCGTTGAGCAGTACGCCGCTGAGTGTGTACCAGCGAGTTTTTTGAGATTGCGTGTTGTCTTCAATAGCAGAGTCAATGCCGTCTGTGCCTGGCATGGTGAACTGCACCGTCTGGACGATCGGCCAGCGTTCACGTGTATAGAGCGTGTAAAGATGGCCGGGTGTGAGTCCGCGGAACGTCATGGTGTCCGTAAGCGTTTCGGACGGTGCAAGGTAGATGTAGTGCCCCAAACGCCACTGTGTGCCGCACGTCTCGTCGTGGAGTTCGTATTGGAAACGCTTCGAGGCACGCTCCGTAGCGGAGTTGTTTGTGATGGGCTGGTGAACGGTGATGCTGCGGTCCGTGTGGATTTCTACTTGCGGCACTTCCGTGGTGAAAGAAACGGAGCTGCCTTCTGAAACGGTGATGTCCGTTGGACTCATGACGGTCTTTCCGTCCGTCGTCACCGAAAGCGTGAGCGGTCCGGCATGGGTGAACATTGCGTTGAAGCGGAGTGTTGCCGTTTCGCCCGGCTTGAGCGTGGCGGCGCTCATGGCGAGCCACTCGGCCTGCGCTATTGTTGCCGTGTCCGTAGGATCGTTTTGAAGGAGAGCAAAAGAAGTATAGAATGTCTGCATGGACGATGTGTTCCGCACGTGGATGTCTACTGCCGTGAAGCGGTTTGTGGCGGGAGTTTGTCGTAAGCAAATGGAGTCGATCGCGACGTCCGTTCCCGTGCGCTGAAGTGTGTCGGGCAGCACAGCGTCTGCTACGTTTTCCGTGCCGACGGTGATGGCTTCCTGGTCGCTGAAGAAACCGTCGTAAACGAAGCGATCCTTACGGTCGGCTTCGGGTTGTGCGTACCAAAGCACGTCGAGACGGAAAAAACCGTCGAACTCGCCACCGTAGCCCCAATTTACGTGGAAAAGTCCGTCGTTGTCTAGTCCGTCGAGCACAAAGGCGTGTCCGCCCGTCTCCTGAATGGCACCAGCGTAGTAGACCGGTCGGCTCGCCATGATTTCGTTGGCGAGAAATTGCCAAAAAGCCGAAGGGTCGTACTTGTAGGCTTCCAAGTAGTGGACATAAGGCAAACCGAAAGCGCCGCGCAGCGGATTTACAAGCCGGTAGGAATTTGTGCCGCTCGAGGAAAGTCCCCACTGCATGTGGCTTGCCACGCCAAGCCAGTAGGAAAGGCGCGCCACGGCGTCCGCTTCAGCAGCCGTGTAGGTCTGTGTGTCGTAGTTGTCGAGGATGAGGCGCGAGTCAACGCTTTCGCCGGGAAGAATGTCGCCGATGGTGTAACGGTCCGTCTGCCAACCGTGGAGCGTGTCCTGCAACGTGTAAGTTTTGCGGTGATACGTGAGAATCTGCTCCATGGCCGTTGCCACGCAACCCACTATGCAGCGCGCTTCGCTCATGGTGCCGTCGCTATGAAGATAATAGGGGCAGCGTGCGTTGTAGGGTGCGCTTTGGTGACGCACCGTAGTGAGGAGCGGTGCCACGGGACGGAATGTGCCGATGGGCGAAACGTCGTTTGTGGGTTTTATGCTTTTTGCCGTGAGCAGACTGCGCAGCACAGGAGGTAGAGTAGGGGAAACACCCTCAGCGGTGGTGGACATTTCCGTCTTGTCGGAAGAAAATGTGCCGTAGCCAAGCACTTCCGGAAGTTCGTCGTTGCGGTGAATGAGCACGAAAGCGTTTCCTTTTGTGGCAAGAAAGGCTTGCGGAAAGGTTTTAAGATTGACTGCGCTTTGGGTTGTGCTAATGGTGAGCATGCCGACGGCTGCAGCATTTTGTGAAGCGAAAAACGAGTCCGCAGCAAACCGTGCCGCTACCGAATCGACGGGAGCGGCTTTCAGACCCAAAGTGTAGAGGGCGCACAAAAGGAAAAGAAAGGCGGTGCGCATGTGGTTCTTGCGTTTGTGTGAGTTGAAAATGATGGCTTATTCGTCGCCGATGTTGAACTGCTTGCCGTGCTGACCGTCGTCGAAACCTTTGGCGTAGCCTTCGCGGTAACCTTTCACGTAGCGTTCGCGGTCGGCAGCTTTGGCATAACTGCACTCTTCGTCGTACGAAGCGTTTTTGGCTCCTGCAGCGCCGTCGTCACATCCTGCAGCGTAGCCGTCTTCGTATCCACCTTCGTAGGGATTGCGCTTGTCGCGGCCGAGGAGCGTGTCGGGGAGAGCAGTGTAGACGCTGTCGGTGGAGGAGGGGAGCAGTGTGGAGTCGGCAGTGGTGTTGGGGATTGCCACTTTCTGTTCCGTAGAGTCGGGTTCGCCCACGGCGTGAAGGTTCTTCGTTTCGTTGGTCGACGTTTTGAGGATAACGGTGACGCCAACGGCCACTATGCAGAGTAGCACGACGAGCACCATTTTCCAGCGTTTCTTGTCTTGCTTGTTATTGTAGTTCATGAGTCAGTTCGGTGTAGGGTGATTGTATAAATTAGCTTTGTCAGATTTCGGTGCTATTTTTCGTCCATTTTGTTTGTGAGTAAAGGAGCATAGCGGGCTATGCGACTGAACGAACAAGCAAAAGGGGCGAAAAAGAGCCCGAAAGATGACAAAACGCCACATGAGCGCATTTGCTTATTGTTCGGTGGTAATTTATAGAACCACCCGGTAAGGTTTTAGGAAAAGTTGGCCGAGCGTTTGCGGCCGGCATCGATACGTAGGAAGATGAAGAGCATCAGCGTGAAGCCCCAAAGCGAAGAGCCTCCGTAACTGAAGAATGGCAGCGGGATGCCGATGACGGGTGTGAGGCCCATGACCATTCCTACGTTGATGAACACGTGGAAGAGCAGAATGCTCAGCACGGAATAGCCGTAGACGCGGCCAAAAACCGTGGACTGCCGTTCCGCCAAGTAGATGAGCCGCAGTATGAGTGCCAGGAAAAGGATGAGCACACCTGCCGAACCCATAAATCCCTGTTCTTCGCCCACGGTGCAGAAGATGAAGTCGGTGTCTTGCTCCGGCACATATTTCAGTTTTGTCTGTGTGCCGTTCATGAAGCCTTTGCCTTCCAGTCCGCCTGAGCCGATGGCTATCTTGCTTTGGTTCACGTTGTAGCCCGCGGCACGGTTGTCTTCGTTCATGCCGAGCAACACCTGGATGCGCACACGCTGGTGCGGTTCGAGCACCTTGTTGAGCGTGTAGTCGGAGGTGTAGAAGAAGGCCATGCTGCCGAGGGTGAATATGGCGATGAGCAGATTGTTGTTGAACCGTTCGCCGAGCGACTGCCAACCGAGGTAAATGGCCATCACTACACACATGAGAATGAGAAACCACGAGATGTCGAAGGCTACGAAAAACTCCGACACGAGGAGTGGTACGGCGATGCACACGACTCCCGTGAGGAAGATGAAACGCACGTGGCGGCTGTCCTTGCCGTAGACTTTCACCATGCCGAGGGTGAAGAGCCAGATGAGCGTCATGACGGAAAACTCTCCGATGGACGTCAGTGTGCCGGGAAGTTCCACTGTGCTGAAGCGGATGCCTACTACAAAGTAGACCACCGCAGCCACAGCCGTGAAGAGTATGCAACCCGGCATGCCCTCGCGGTAGAACATGAGGAAGAAGGCGAGGTAAACGAGTGCCGAACCCGTTTCCTTCTGTAGCACAATGAGAAGCATGGGCAGCAGGATGAGTCCGGCGGCTTTCGCAAAGTTGTGCATGTCGTTGAGCGTGAAGTTGTATTGGTTGCAGAGTTTTGCCACTGCAAGCGCCGTGGCACATTTGGCAAACTCAGCCGGCTGCACGTTGCAGATGCCGATGTTTATCCACGACTTTGAACCTTTGATGTCGTGCGCCACGAAGGGAGTGACGAGGAGCACAGCCATCATGCCCCAGTAGAAGAGGCCAGCGAGCGTGTCGTAGTATTTGTCGTCCGTCATCAGCAGGACGAAGCCGAGCACTGCGGCACAGCCAATCCATATGATTTGCTTGCCCGTGCGTGCACCCCAGTCGAAGAAGTTCGTGTCGCCTATTTCGTGCGTCGCACCGCATATGCTGAACCAGCCGCATACCAGCAGCACAAGGTAGAGCACAATGACCACCTTGTCTACAGAGAGCAACGGGGAACGCTTTTCTATTTCTGTCATGGCTTAACGAGATATTTCGGGATACTTGATGTGCATGTTCTGGAAATGTTCGGCCTTCTTTAGCGAAGCTTCGGAGAGTTTACCGTTGAGGTACTGCTCCATGATGAGTCCGCCGATAGGCACGCCGTAGACATTACCGAAGCCACCATTTTCAACGTAAACGGCAACCGCAATGCGTGGGTCGTTCATCGGTGCAAAACCCATGAAGGCCGAGTGGTCGTGGCCGCGGTTCTGTGCCGTACCGGTCTTTCCGCACACTTCGTAGCCGGGGATGCTTGCGCCGCGGCATGTACCGTCGAGCACCGCCTTGCGCATGCCGGCCACGGCGTAGTTGTACCAGCGCGGCGCTACACCCGTGAAGCGCTTCTCGCTGTAGAGCGGGTCGAGTTTGCCGTTCTGCACTTCGTGCACCACGTGAGGTGTGATGAAGTAGCCGCGGTTGGCCACAGTGGCGGCAAGGTTGGCAATCTGCAGCGGAGTGGCGGTGACCTCACCCTGACCGATGGCGATGGAGATGACCGTCAGACCGTTCCACGAACCTTTGTACGCCTTGTCGTAATATGCCGCGTTGGGAATCATGCCACGCTTCTCGCCCGGAAGGTCTATGCCGAGTTTGTAGCCGTAGCCCATAGCCACCATGTAGTCTTTCCACTTCGTCATGGCGTTTTGCACGGAGCCATACTTGCGCTTGTTGCTGAGCAGACGGAAGAGGTTCCAGCAGAAGTAGGAGTTGCACGAAGTACCGATGGCCGGCACCAAATTGATGGGCGAAGAGTGACCGTGGCAACCCACGTGCAGACCTTTATAGTTGAAACCGTGGTGGCAGGGGAAGGAAATCTGCGGGTCGATGCTTCCTTCCTGCAAACCTACGAGCGCTTGCGTAATCTTGAACGTAGAACCCGGCGGATAAGTACCCATGATGGCACGGTTGAGCAGAGGTTTCATCAAGTCGCGCTGGAGCATGAGGTGGTTCTTTCCGCGGTCGCGGCCAACCATCGTACGCGGGTCGTAGGTGGGCGAGGAAGCCATGCAGAGAATCTCACCGGTCTTCGGCTCGATGGCCACGATGGCGCCAAGCTTGCCTTGGAGCAGACGCTCGGCAAGTTCTTGAAGATCTTTGTCGATGCTAAGCGTGAGGTTTTGGCCTGGCACGGGGTTCTTGTCGTACTTTCCGTCCTGGTAGTGGCCTTGCGTGCGACCGTGCACGTCGCGCAGCATGATGCGCATACCCTTCTCGCCGCGCAGTTGCTTTTCGTAGGAGCGTTCTATGCCGAGTTTGCCGATGTAGTCGCCACTTTGATAGTAGTGGTCTTCATCTTCGGTGATGTCCTTCTCGTTCACCTCGCCCACGTCGCCCAGGATGTGTGCGCCGATGGAACTGGTGTATTGGCGGTTGGAACGTTTTTCAATGCTGAAGCCTTTGAAACGGAAAAGCTTCTCGCGGAAAAGTGAAAATTCCTGTGCCGGAATTTGCGACATGAAGAGTTGTGGCGTGTAGCGCGAATAGCCTGGATGTTTGCGGCTGTCCTTTATTTCGTCCATTCGCCTGATGTAGTCTTCCTTCGTGATGCCCACGGTGCGGCAGAAGTCGAGCGTGTCAATGCCGCGCTGGTCGTTCATCACCACCATGATGTTGTACGACGGCTCGTTGTAGACGAGCAACCGTCCCTTGCGGTCCATGATGAGTCCGCGGGAAGGGTAGAGAATCTCTTTCCGGAAGGCGTTGGAGTCGGCGTTCTTCTTGTAGTCGTCGCTCCAGAGCTGAAGGGTGAAAAGGCGTATGATGTAAACGGCCACGATGCCAATGGCAATGGCGCCAATGACGAACTTGCGCGTTTCGAAACTGTTTTTTAGCATAGGCGGGAGAAGCTACTTTTTGTTGCGTATCAGTTCCATAGCCACGATGAAGAGCGTGCTGAGCACTGTGCTGCCGGCAATGTTGATGAGCAGCACTTGCCAGTCGAAGAACGAAAAGGCTTCGAGGGTGAAGAAGCAAAGGCAGTGGATCAGTACGGCAATAATCGTGTAACGCATGAAGCCTCCCCATTCCATGCTTTTGATTGAAGGCTCAAGCGTGTCGTCGTCGCGTTCGGACGGCGAGAAAGCTTTCAGCAGCCATGGTGCCACGAGACCTACAAGGCAAAGGCTCGCTGCGGCCATGCCCGGTGTGTTGGTAAACAGGTCGATGAGCATACCGAGCACAAAACCGAGCAGCACGTAGAGCCAGCGCGGTGTGCTGTTGGGAAGAAGGAGAATGAAATAGACGTACGGCATCGGGGTGGCGAAGCCGAAGATGTGGACATGGTTGAACACGAGCACTTGCAGCAGTAGGAGTACGACGAACCATATGCAGCGCGAAACGATGGTTTGTAACATGTCTGATAATAATTGGGAAAAAAGAGACGCTTTGCTTTAGAGCAGACTCTTGTTGTAGCGCCTCTTGTTGGATATCTTTTATTGTTGGTGAAAGGTCGTGCCCTTAATTGTCGGAACCTTCCATGGCCGAAGCGTGTGCTTGCAGCGTGTCAATCTCGGCTTTGTAGGGAGTGGCCACCACTTGCACGTCGCGCAAGTTGGCGAAGTTTGTGCCGAGCGTTACGCCGAGTTTGTAGCTTTGTCCGTCGGGCGAATTCTGTATGCTGCGGATGCGTCCCACGAAGATGCCGGGAGGGAATACGGCAGAGTATCCGCTCGTTTCGATCACCTCGCCTTGCTTTACACGGGCGTAGCGTGGGATGTCGTCTACAAATGCGCTTCGCATGCTGCTTCCGTCCCATTGCAGATAGCCGAAATAGCTTTGTCCGCGCACGCGGCAACTGATGCTCGACTTGCGGTTCGTCACGGGGATGACGAGCGAATGGTGCGGGCCGGTGAGGTACACGATGCCTACCACACCGCCACCGCCAACTACGCCCATTTCGGCACGCACGCCTTCCGCTTCGCCTTTGTCGATGACGAGGTAATTGTTGTTGCGTTCGTTGCTGTTGCTGACCACGGTGGCGGGAATCATGGTGTAGCCCTTCAAGGTTTGCATCATGAGGCGTTCCGTTTGTGTGGTGTCGCGTGTGAGGGTGTGGATTACGCTACGGAGCTGCTCGGCTTCGCGTTGAAGGCGCACGTTGTCGGCAGTGAGTTCGCTGTTCACCTTTCCCAAGTTGACGTAGGAGATGGCGCTGCCGTAGAGCGCGTCAACGCTTGCCACGGCCGAGTTGGCTGCCGAGAACCAAACGCTTCCTTGGTAGTTGTTGAAACGGAAAAGGAGCGCCATGCTCACCACTTCGAGCACGGCGAAAAGAAAGAAATAGGCGTACTTGCGTACGAATTCCAGAAGGTTGTGCATGAATGTTTGTGTTGTCCGTTTCTGCAAATTGTGCAGACTGTGACGTGAAAGGCATTTGCCGAATGATAGCCGTCTTAAAAAGAACAAGGATTAAGGAAAAAGGACAAAGGCTTGAATGCGCTCCGCTTCTTTGCGGAAGGGCGTTCCCTTAATCCTGTATCCTTAATCCTTCTTTTTTGTAAATCATTTGACGTGGTGGGCTTTCAGCCCGCAACGTTATCGCGGAATTGTACCCAGGTCGCGTCACTTCGTTCCGTGACCTGGGCTTACGAATGGTGGGCTTTCAGCCCGCTCCTTGCGCTTTTCAATTCTGCAGAAATCGTCTTTTGAACATTGCTTATCGCATGAGGAAGGTGTAGTTGTCCACGTTTTTGAGTGCAACGCCGGTGCCTTTTGCCACGCAGAGGAGCGGATCTTCAGCTACGTGGAAGGCAATGTTAATCTTGTCGCTCAAACGCTTGTCGAGTCCGCGGAGCAAAGCGCCGCCGCCGGTGAGGTAGATGCCGTTCTTCACGATGTCGGCATAGAGTTCGGGCGGGGTGTTGGCGAGTGCGTTGATGACAGCCTGCTCTATCTTTGCAATGGATGTTTCGAGGCAGTGAGCCACTTCCTGGTAGCACACGGGCACTTCCATCGGCATGGTGGTGATGCGGTTCGGACCGTGCACGATGTAGTCCTTCGGCGGATTGGGCAGGTCGGTGAGTGCAGCGCCTACGTTTATTTTGATGCGTTCGGCCATGCGTTCGCTCACTTTCACGTTGTGCTGGCGACTCATATATTCCTGGATGTCGGCGGTGAAGTCGTCGCCGGCCATCTTGATGGAGTTGTTCGACACGATACCGCCCAATGAGATGACGGCAATCTCGGTGGTGCCGCCGCCTATGTCGACAATCATGTTGCCTTCTGCAGCGTTCACGTCAATGCCGATACCGATGGCAGCCGCCATAGGTTCGTAGAGGAGGAACACGTCGCGTCCGCCGGCATGTTCTGCAGAGTCGCGCACGGCACGGAGTTCCACTTCGGTAGAACCGGAGGGCACACCGATGACCATTCGAAGCGACGGTGAGAAGAGTCGCTTTCCGGAGTGTACTTTCTTGATGAGTCCGCGCATCATCTGTTCGCAGGCGTTGAAGTCGGCAATGACGCCGTCGCGCAAGGGACGGATGACGCGAATCTTGTTGTTCGTCTTCTCGTACATGAGCTTTGCGCTTTCGCCCACGGCAATCATCTTTTCGGTGTGCTGGTCGAGGGCTACAACGGAGGGCTCGTTCACGGCAATCTCGTCATCGGCAATGATGATGGTGTTGGCCGTTCCGAGGTCGATGGCCAACTCTTGTGTGAAAGAAAAGAACTTGGAGAAAAATCCCATTTGTTGTCCTTTTTGTTATTGATTAGCGGTTTGCCTTTGGATGTACTGTTTATCAACTCGCCATCTCCGAAGGCAATCCTTTTGTTACGTTTACTGTTTGCGGCGCTTTATTTCTTGCTGAACCAAGCGTGGATGGCCGTGTCGTAGTGGCTGCTCACGCCGAAAGCCTGAGTGGCAAACCAGCGGCGCTCTTCGAGTTCGGTCTGTGCACCATTTTTGCTGACGATGTCGAGCAGCGGTTTGTATTCAGCCTTGGAGGGAACGATAACGACGTCGTTGAAGTTTTTTGCTCCGGCGCGGATGAGAGAGATGCCGCCTATGTCGATCTTTTCGATGATGTCTGCTTCGCTTGCACCGCTTGCTACAGTCTGTTCAAAGGGGTAGAGGTCAACGATGACGAGGTCTATTTCGGGAATCTCGTACTTGGCCATTTCTTCGCGGTCGCTTTCCAGTTCGCGACGACCGAGGATGCCACCGAACACTTTGGGGTGAAGCGTCTTTACGCGTCCTCCGAGGATGGAGGGGTAGGTGGTCACTTCTTCTACCTTCTGGCAGGGATAACCGAGCGATTCGATGAACTTTTGCGTACCTCCGGTGGAGAGAAATTTTACACCTTCTTCGTGGAGCTTTGCGAGGAGCTCTTCAAGGCCGTCTTTGTGGAATACGGAAACGAGAGCTGTTTTGATTTGCTTTGTTGCAGACATAGGGGCTATGAGTGGTTTTGTCGTTGTTTGCCAATTAGTTGCCTTTGCGTACAAGCCCTTCTACACTTCGTTTTGGGGCGTGTGGTAAGTAAAGCGTTTGCACACAATGGCCTTTGAGTTGCAAAAGTACACCTTTTTTTCCGCTATTGCCATATTTATGACGAAAAGCACGACATTTTTTCTTCGTCGTGCTTACGTGTGTGTGCTTTGCGCTTTTTCCGCAAATTGGTTTTAGCGTCAACTAAATAGTAGGACTATTGATATGATGGTGACGACGTCGCCCGTCAAGGCAAGCGCCGTGCCTGTGCGCTCGTAGCCGCGCCTGTAGGTGTTGAGGCTAAGGAAAAACAGCGCAATGGGAACGAGCCATAGCAGTTGAGTGGCTATGTAGAGGAGGAAGCGAATGAATGAACTTTCGCTTGTGCCGAAAGGCTCGGCGCCAAAGAGAAAAAATATGCTGGTAAACAAGCTGGCTAGATTGACAAAGGCAAGAGCCAGCATCCATTTTGGAAAGTCGGACACGATGAGGGGAGGAAATTCGTTTGGTTGTGATGTTATTCTTTGTTGTCGGCTTCGTCTGTTGAACTGTCGCCACACGCTGTTTGCTTTCTGAAAAACGAGAAGTTGACGCTGCCGTAGCTACGATGTTCGAGGAAGTCCGGACGGTTGCTGAAGTCGTTGTCTTTTCCGTGTTCCAAGACGAAAAGCGCACCCTCGGCGAGGAGCGATGAGTTCATGATGCGGTCGGGGAGTTCGGGGAGTTCGGGAAGTGCATAGGGAGGGTCGGCAAAGACGAGGTCGAACGATTCGTGGCAACGGTCAACGAAGCGCAACACGTCGCCGCAGAGAGGCATCCATGCGTTGTCGGCGAGTGCTTTTTGGCATTGTGCAATGAAGGAGAAATGGCGGCGGTCCTTTTCGACCGTCACTACGCGTTGGCATCCTCGCGAGAGGAGTTCGAGCGAGATGCTTCCCGTGCCGCCAAAGAGGTCGATCGCACGTGTGTCTTCAAAGTCGAGGTATGCGCGCAGTACGTTGAAGAGGTTCTCTTTAGCGAAGTCGGTGGTGGGACGAGCTTTGAACGAGCGCGGCACTTCGAAGTGGCGTCCTTTGTATTTACCGGTGATGATTCTCATTGTGTGGTTGGTTCTTTTGTAGGTCAGAGTGTTTTGTTCAGCATGTGCGTTGTCATGTCGTAGGGGATGCCTGCGGTGGTGGCAGCGACGTGGCGGTTGAAGTCGGCTGCAGGATTTACGGCAAAGACATGGCTGGCATATTTCTGCAGTTCTTCCACTACAGGTGTGCGCAGCAGTTCTTCTCCTGCCACGTAGATGGGCTCTGTCTGCGGAGCAAAGCCAAGATGGCGTGCAAGGTTGAACGTGTAGTACGAGACGTCGGTGAGTGTGCGCACGTTGTAGGTGTTGAACATGAGCAGACGCGCGTCGTCGAAAACTGCCACGTCTATCACGCCTTCGTGGGTGTAGACGAAGAGTCGGCGGCGCTGCGTGCCGGTTCCGAGACCTTTTGTGGCCAGATGCTGGAGAAGAGCTGTCCTTGAGGATGAATAACGTACCTCGCCGAAAGCATCTTCTATGGCGTGGCAAACGGATTCGCTAAGGCCGAAGAGCAGCACGGCATTGGCTGCGGGTATGGTGTCGTAGAACACGCGGTGGCGCTCTTCTTCGGTGAAGCAGAAGTCGTAGAGCGTGGCGCAGTCTTCTTCCTGAAAGTCGGCGAGGGGCACGGGGGTGACGGGCGTGTTGACGAGCACTTCCACGCGGCCTTGGTACCCATGGAGCAGTTCCACGTTTTCCAATGCGTTGCGCAAGTTCATGGTCAGTGAAATTTGCGGACGCAGATGGTACGTGCTGAAACGGAACGTTTGGCTGTCGTGGTTGTCAAAGCGTGCAAAGTGTATGTCGGTGTCGGAAAGGCGAATGTAGAGTGCCACGTTGGTGTACGTTAGTTTAGAGGGGTTATTTCCATTTGTGGGCGTAGGTGTATACGGCCCAGGCTATTGCTGATGCGGCGCACACGCCGAGCGAGTTGGCAAGGAAGTCAAACCAGTCGCCTGTGCGGTAGGTGGTGAGGTAGGCTTGTGCGAGTTCCACCAGACCGCCCATTGCGATGGGGCATACGATGGCTCCGAGCGCAGCGTGGCTACGCAAGGTTTTGGCGTGTGCCCGCCAATGTTCAAACCAAACGAGTGTGCTGATGGCTCCGTACATGCAGAAATGCACGAGTTTGTCAAACCATGAGAAGAGATGTATGGGTGGCGGTTGCACGCGGTACATACTCAGGTACCACACTACGGCAACGCAGATGAGCGTGAGCGGATAACGGGCGATGAAACGGAACATAGGGCTTTTATAATGTGCAAATATGGCCTCACGGAGGCTTTTGCGTGCTTCGCCTTCCATGGGGGCGACGTTTTCAAAACGTCGCGCTCTATACGGCTTTTATAATGTGCAAATATGCAAATGTGGCCTCACGGAGGCTTTTGCGTGCTGCGCCTTCCATGGGGGCGACGTTTTCAAAACGTCGCGCTCTACACGGCTAATGAAGCTATGCTTTTCAGTTGCGTGTTACCAAAATTTGTTTTGCGCAGCGTTGTATTCAAAGCCTACTTCAGCGAGTTTTGCTTCGATTTTGTCTTTGTCTACGTCCATGCCTTTGCAAAGGGCGTCGAGTGAAGGATATTCATCGCGAAGCTTCATGTTCACTACGCTGAAGAGCATCATTGGGTCTTGTGGAAGGTCCATTGTTATTGTGTTTGGGGAGAGGGGAACTTTTCTACTTATTATAAAAATATGAGGCATGTAGAAAGCGAGGTTTTGAAAACGTCGCCTATAATGCCGCAAGGTTGTCTTTGAGTTGCTCAAGACGGCTTACGCCGACAATCACGCTTGTCACTTCTTCGTGGCTCAACACCCAGCGCAGTGCGTATTGTGCAAGCGACAGTCCTTGTTCGGCGGCTTCGGCATTCCATGCGCGGAGCTGGTTGAGGAGTTCGGGCGTGAGCTGCGACTCTTTCAGTGTGACGTCAGTCCGCATGCGCGAGTCAGCGGGTATGCCGTCGAGGTAGCGGTTGGTGAGCAGACCTTGTGCGAGGGGCGAGAAGGAAACAAATCCACAACCTGTTTCGCGCACTTGCGACAACACACCGTCCTCTTCCACGGCGCGGTCCAGCAGATTGTAGCGGCCTTGGTAAGTGAGGATGGGAACGTGCTGCTCTTTCAGATAGGCGGCAGCGTAGGCGAGGGCTTCTGCCGGCCAACGCGAGATGCCGACGTAGAGCGCTTTACCTTGGCGTACAATGTCGACGAGGGCTTGTAGCGTTTCGTCGAGCGGTGTGAGTGGGTCGTAGCGGTGGGAGTAGAAGAGGTCCACGTAGTCCAGCTTCATGCGGCGCAGACTCTGTTCGAGGCTTGCAAAGAGATATTTGCGTGAGCCCCAGTTGCCGTACGGTCCGGGCCACATGTCGTAGCCGGCTTTGGTGGAAACGAAGAGTTCGTCGCGGTAGGGACGGAACGAACTTTCCATCACGCGCCCGAAGGTCTCCTCCGCTGTGCCGTAGGGAGGTCCGTAGTTGTTGGCGAGGTCGAAGTGGGTGATGCCGTGGTCAAAGGCGTAGTGGAGCATGGCTCGGCTTTCAGCGAAAGGATGCGTGGCTCCGAATCCCTTCCAGAGGCCGAGTGAGATGCGTGGCAGCATGATGCCGCTCTTTCCGCAACGTTTGTAAAGCGTGTCGGCCGTGTCGTAACGTGTGTCGGCAGCGCGGTAGGGGAGATGGTCGTTCATTGTAAGTGCTGCACTTTATTTGAATTGTGCTATCTTTTGAATGCGCTAGCGTATGGGGGTCACGTCTCTGACGTGACGCTCTACACGGGACTCGCGGAACTTTTGTGTGCTTCGCCTTAATACATCGTGTAGAGCGCGACGTTTTGAAAACGTCGCCCCCATAGTGGCTTTCAATCTACATTCGTCTTCCAGTTGACGAGGTAGACGCGCTCGGTGGTGCGTGTGAATGCCGTGTAGAGCCAGCGGAGGTAGTTGGCTCCCGTTTCGTCTTCAGGGACGAAACCTTGGTCTATGTACACGCGCGCCCACTGTCCGCCTTGCGCCTTGTGGCAGGTGACGGCGTAGGCATATTTCAGTTGTACGGCGTTGTAGTACGGGTCTTGGCGCAGGGCCTTCATGCGTTCCTTTTTGGAGGGAATGTGCATGTAGTCCTGAAGCACATTTTCGTAGAGCGTGCGGCTTTCCTGGCGCGTGAGCGATGGTGACTCGCTCTGGAGCGTGGAGAGCAGCACGCGGCAGGAGAGTTCGAAGTCGTCGTAGTCGGGGAATCGCAGTGTGGCGTCGGCAAAGCGGAAACCGTATTGTTCGTGTACGTTGCCAATCTTTGCCACTTCTGCCGCGTCGCCGTTGGCAATGAACGTCATGCGGGTTTTCTCTTCTGGCGGGAGGGCTTTGGCGGCTTGTTCCGTCCAGAAGTAGTTGTTCTTCACTGCCATGACGAGGTCGCCGCGCGTCAGTTCCTCTTCGCGGTCGAACACGCGGGAACGAATGCCGTTGTTGTAGACGTTCGCTCGCTTGTTGGAACGTGTCACGACGATGACACCTGCCGTGCCGAAGTCTTGGTAGTCGCTCACAAGGCTTTCAATGAGTTCGTCGCCGGGGAGTGCGCACACCTCGCCTTTAGGGTTGGTGTGGATGGGTGGAATGCCCATGAAGTCCGTTTTCAGCAGTTGACGCAACATGGTGGCTTCGCTCAGCACGTCGCTCTCGCGGCTTTGGCGCACCACTTCCGTAAGGTCGGCGCTGCCCACGAGGAGTCCGTAGCGGGCTATGGCATCGTTTTGCAGTGCCGGACTCTCTTCTTCGCCCACGGGCGGCAGCTGTGCGGTGTCGCCCACAAGGAGCAGACGGCAACGGGCGCCTTGGTAGACGAAGCGTATGAGGTCGTCCATGAGTTCACCGGACCCGAAGAGGCTGTCGCCAAACTGTCCCGTTCCGCTGGCTATCATCGAAGCCTCGTCCACGATGAAGAGCGCGTCGTGCAGTTTGTTGAAGCCGAGGGAGAAGCGGGTGGACTCGCCTTGGAACGTTTCCTGGCGGTAGATGGCGCGGTGTATGGTGTAGGCGGGTGTGCTAGCATGCTGTGTAAACACTTTTGCTGCCCGTCCTGTGGGGGCGAGCAGCACGACCTCGCGCTGGAGCGCTTTCATGACGCGCACAAGAGCGCCCACGAGGGTGGTCTTGCCCGTACCTGCGTAGCCACGAAGTATGCACGCCACGTTTTGCTGCGGTGTGGCCACGAAGTGGGAGAGCAACACCGCGGCCTGCCTCTGCGTGGGGGTGAACTCCATGCGGAATTCATTTTCGAGCAAACCGTATAGTTCTACGCTGGAGAGCATGTATGTTTATTTTGTTTTGTTTTCAGGTGTCAGGCCTTGCGTGCAAAGGCAGCAACCACTACGAAGCAGATAAGGGGCACGGCGAAGGCAAGACTCATGGAGGCGTTGTCGGCAATGAGTCCCATGAGGACGGGTGCGATGGCTCCGCCCACGATGCTCATGATGAGGAACGAGGAGGCGCGCTTGGTGTGTGCACCCACCCCGCGGAGGGCGAGGGAGAAGATGGTGGGAAACATGATGCTCTCGCAGAGGTAGCAAAGGAAGAAGGCCGCGATGCCAATGGCACCGGCTCCTGTGAGCAGGACAATCATGGCTACGATGGCTCCAACGGCGCAAGTGAAGAGCACCGTTTGCGGGCGCACTACGTTCATCAGCAACGAACCGCCCATGCGGCCGAGCATGAAAAGTCCCATTCCGCCGAACGACAGTAAGAGTGCGGCATCGGCAGAGGAGATGTGGGCAAACTCCGTGACGTAGTTGATGAAGAAGCTGTTTATGCCGGTCTGTGCGGCTACATACATAAAGAGTGCTGCGAGGCCGAACACGAAGTGGGTGTGTTGCCACAGACCTTTACCCGTCTCGGTTTCGGTATTTGCGGCCGCGTCTGCCGTGTCGGCTCCCACTTCGGGAAGTTTCACGAAGCTGAACACGACGGCTACAAGGAGCACCACCACACCGATGATGGCGTAGGGCATGGATATGTCGCTCTTGCCGTGGTAGAGAAACCAACTTCCCACCAGCGGACCGCATATCCAACCGAGTCCGTTGAACGACTGGCTGAGGTTGATGCGGCTTTCGCTCTTTTCGGGCGAACCAAGTTCGGTGACGTAGGGGTTGGCCGACGTTTCAAGACACGTCAGTCCGCAACCTATGATGAAAAGGCAAAGGAGGAAAAACGGGAAACTTCGGAATTCTGCGCCGGGGATGAAAAGCAAGGCGCCCGTGCCGTAAAGCAGCAGTCCTGTGAGCACGCCGGTGCGGTAGCCGTAGCGCTTGATGATGCTGCCGGCAGGAAGGGCCATGAGAAAATATCCGCCGTAGACTACTGCTTGAACGAAAGCCGATTCGGTCTTCGTCACGTCCATCGTTTCCTGGAAATGCTTGTTGAGTACGTCAAGGATGCTATGGGCAAATCCCCAAAGGAAAAACAGCGACGTGACAAGCACAAACGGCACCATATAGTTTTTTCCGTCTTTTGTCTCTACGAGTTTTAGTTTTCTGTGTGTCATATCTTTTGTAAACTAGCTATTAGGTTGCAAATTTAAGCCAAATAACTTGAATGAACAAAACTTTCCCGCAGAGCTAACTATTATCTAGAAGAGTAGCTCACGGAGGCTTATGCGTGCGTAGCGCATGGAGGTCACGTCTCAGACGTGACAGTATAGCGTGAGGAAACAAGGCGCAGCACGCAAAAGCCTCCGTGAGGTCGTGTAGAACGTCACGTCGGAGACGTGACCTCCATGCGCTGCGCCCCACCTATACCATCAACATCTCGCTAAAACTTTAACGCAGCAAATTTGAATTTTCTGCGAGCTCAACACGTTGAGCTTGTAGAAAGTTGTTTGCAAACGTTCACACAGGTGTTTTTGCGTGCGCAACAAGCGCAAATTCCAAGGCAGCAAATCAAAATTTGCTACTAGCCCAACGCATTGGGCTAGTAGCCCAAAATTTAGAAACCTTTACAATCGCTCAGCGAGAATATTTCGGTACAAATCATCTGCCTCGCGCATACGCGTACGCGCGCGCTTCACCGAAGTTTGTACATTCTACTTTCATCTGTCACCGTCACGGACGGTTTTGCGTGCTGTGCCGCATATGCTTGTGTGCAAATAAAGGGATGAATGCCTTGATTGGGGCAACTTTATAAGGGTGACAGCAAATTCCCACGAGGGTATAAAAATTCGTCACGGGCAAAATATTTCGGTCATGCGCATGTACCGAAAAAGGTGACAGCAAAGGTTTAACGAAACAAAAGTTATGTAGTCGTTCCTTTATGCTGTCACCCTTATAATGGTGGATTCTTTGGTGATTCTATTGCCTTGAGGCGCAGCGGTCACCCTCCATGGGGGTGACGTTTTCAAAACGTCACGCTCTGCACGAGGTCTTACCCACAACACGCAAAAGCCTCCTGATGTCCGTGTAGAACGCGAGGTTTTGAAAACCTCGCCCCCATATGCGGCGCAGCACGCAAAAGCCTCCGTGAGGCCGGTGACAGGTGACAGCAGGTTGCACAAACTTTGGTGTATACGCGCGCGCGTGCGAGGAAGAGTGCAGAAAGGGATGTTATCCGATGGTTACCATCGTGGCGCCGTAACCATACTCTTGGAACGATGCGTCTTGGATGTCGCATTGTTTGTAACCGCGGCGTATTTCTGCTGTCACAATCTTGCGGAGCACACCGTCGCCTTTTCCGTGGATGAAGACGATGCGTCGGCCGCGTTCCTTAAGGTGTGCCTTGATGGTTTTGTGGACAGTCTCAATTTGGTAGTCCAGAATGTCTCTCGGTGTGAGTCCCGACAAGTCGTCCAGCAACTGATCCGCGTGAAGGTCCACTTCAATGATGCCGTTGCGCTCGTCTTTCTCCCTGGCGCGGCGCTCCGCTCCGCTCGGACGTTCCACTCTTGCCGGTGCAGTCTTCATACCGGCATTCTGGAGCGCGTCCTGAAGTCCGTCCGCATCAATGTGGAGCGAGCGTACCGGGTGGTCGTTGCGAATCACGTCCACGAGGAGCGCCGGAGTGGTGAAGAAGTCGCAGAGCGTAAAGGCGTGCAAGCGGTAGAACTTGGTGAAGTCTATGCGCAGGTTCACGTTCATGGCAGGCTTGAGGAGGAAGTCCTTCTCACGCTTGTAAGCCGTGGCGAGCAGTGCGAGGTTCTCCCAACTCTCCACGTTGTCGAGGTGAAGCTCGTCGAGCAGAATCTTCGTGTTCGGTGCCAGTTCGCCATCGTAGCGCAAGTGGCACACTTTGCCGTCGGTAGAGACCACGGCGTAGTGGATGAAGTAGTTGCAGTCGTTTACCAAATAAGCCTCAAATGCAGACTGCGAGATGTGCTTGATGTCCGTGGGCACGAAAGCCAACATCAGATTCAACTCGTTGGCACCTCGGCGTTCCTGCGCCATAGGGCGGAATGTGATTTCGGCATCGGCTAGGTCCTTCTCCTCTTCTTCCTCGTCAGTGTCGTCGCCTTGCAGCGCTTTCTTTACGGACGTGGGCGCGGAAGTGGCGGGTTTGCCGTCCTTCGAGGGTGCAGAAGTGTGCACTTTAGCTATGTTATAGTCGTTGGTGTCGATGACGACCACTTCTTTGCGGAGCGTGGGTATTTCAAATCCGTCTTCGTCACAGACGAGCACCGTGTCCTTGTCGGGAAAACCCGAAATGACACCGCCTCCCACTTCGTTGAGGAAGCGTACTTTATCTCCTATTTTCATTGTTGTAAAGTTCGTTATTTATGAGTTTCCACAATCTGTGTGGCGGGCATTTCGCGGTTGCGCTTTTCCGTAGCTTCCACCACGGCTTCGGCGAGCTGGCGGAAGGCGAGGCTTGTCATGGTGTCGTCGCTCACGGCCACGGGTTCGCCCTCGTCGCCGCTTTCGCAAATGCCCTGAACGAGAGGAATCTGTCCGAGAAGAGGCACACCCATCTGCTCTGCCAGGTTCTTCACCCCACCTTTGCCGAAGATGTAGTACTTGTTTTCCGGCAGTTCTGCGGGCGTGAACCATGCCATGTTTTCCACCATGCCGAGAATGGGCACGTTCACCTTCTCGTTGCGATACATGTCGATGCCCTTTCGTGCGTCGGCGAGTGCCACTTGCTGCGGTGTGCTCACAATGACAGCGCCCGTGATGGCAAGTATCTGCAAGAGCGTGAGGTGGATGTCGCTTGTGCCCGGCGGTGTGTCGAGAACGAAGTAGTCCAGTTCGCCCCAGTCCGTGTCGGCAATGAGTTGCTTGAGCGTATTGGAAGCCATGCCGCCGCGCCAGAGGGTAGCGGTGTCGGGATTTACGAAGAAGCCGATGGAGAGGATCTTCACACCATATTTATAGGCAGGGATGAGCAGTTGGCGTCCGTCCTTTTCTTCGGCAAAGATGCGTTCGGCCTCCATGTGGAACATCTTGGGCACGGAAGGTCCGAAGATGTCGGCGTCGAGAAGTCCCACCTTATATCCGAGTTTGGCGAGCGAGACGGCCAAGTTGGCGGCCACCGTGCTCTTACCCACACCGCCTTTGCCAGAGCTTACGGCAATGACGTTCTTCACCTGCGGGAGCATCTTTCCCGGTTCGGGGCGGTCGGCTTGCAGCGTCTTCACGCCGATGGTCACCTCCACGCTCTTGTCCACATAAGTGTGGATGGCGGTTTCGGCAGCTTTGACAACCGACTTGATGAAGGGATTGGTAGACTTGTCGAAGATGAGGGAGAAACTTACGCGCATTCCGTCAATGCGGAGGTCGTCTTCCACCATGTTGCCTTCTATGAGGTTCTTCCCCGTGCCGGGGTAACGCACTGTGGCAAGTGCGTCGTTGATGAGTTTGGGATATAGTTGCATGGATTTGTTGTGCAAAATGTGTTTGAGCGTGAATGGGTTGCAAAATGCGTCAGGTGCTGTGCAGTTCCTTATTTCGACGTGGTCAGTCCGCTGCGCTTGGAGCGGTTGTAGCTGCGGTAGTCGTCGAGTTCTATCTCTACGTCAGGCTCCACGAGCGTGCCCTCTTGCGGCAGTCGGAACTTGAGGTATTTGATGCTCAGCCCGCGGGCTATCCACTGCTGCTCGTAGTAAGTCTGTATGCCGAGAATCTGTTTCACCTCGTTGTCCGTTTCGGCTTCGAGTGTGTGGTAGAGGTCGTCGGTGCAGAAGTCCACAGGCAGTTTGTTAGCCTCCACCATATATTTCGTGTAGGTGAAGAGGAAGTTGCTGTCCGTCTTGAGGTGGATGGTGCCGCCGTCAGCAAGGAATTCGCGGTAGCGCGCTAGAAAGTAGGTAGACGTAAGGCGCTTCGTGGCCTTCTTCATCTGCGGATCGGAGAAGGTGAGCCATATCTCCGCCACCTCGCCAGGAGCGAAGAAGCGTTGTATGAACTCAATGTGTGTGCGCAGGAATGCTACGTTCGTCATGCCGTCGCGGAGCGACTCCGTGGCACCGGTCCACATACGTGCACCCTTGATGTCCACGCCAATGAAGTTCTTGTCCGGGAACAGACGGCCCAGGCCCACGGTGTACTCGCCGCGGCCGCAGCCGAGTTCGAGCACGATGGGGCGGTCGTTGTGGAAAAACGCGTCGTGCCAGTGGCCGCGAAGAGGAAAGGGCGTTTCGTCGACCGCCACGCCTGCAGCCTGGAACACGTGGGGGTAACGTTCCATGTCGGCAAATTTCGAGAGTTTATTCTTGCCCATTGTCGAGAATTTTCTTTACGTCGGTTTCTACTTGCTGCAGTTTCTGGCTGCAGAATTTGATGAGTTCCTGTGCTTCGGCAAGTTGTGCCGTGAGTTGGTCCAGCTCGAGCGTGTTCTGCTCAAAGCCTTCCACTATCTCTTCGAGGCGCTGCATGGCGGCCTCATAAGTCTTGTTCGTTGCCATTCTATATATAATATAAGGAGTGGTGAGGGTTCAATGTATTATCCGTTCTCGTGCAAGTCATCGTTTCTCTACGCCGTTCACCGTAGAGCGGACCTTTCCTGTGGCGAAAAGCGTTTCGAGCACATCGCCTTCGGCTATGTCGTCAACACTGCGCACGGCGCGTCCGTTCTTCAGCGTGATGCTGTAGCCCATGGCGAGGATGCGCTCAGGACCGGCAAACTTTATGCTTCGCTGAATCATCTCAAGGCGGTGTTGTTCCGTCGTGAAGCGTTTGAAGAGTGCCACGGTGAGGCGTTGCTCCACGAGTTTCTGCGCCATTTTCGTTTGCAACACACATTTCTGCGCTGAGATGCTCAAGCAGTTAGCCAACTGCGCCAACATCTGCTGTTGCTGCGCTACGTATTGCGACGACGCCAATTCAAAGCGGTGTGCCAAGGATGTGAAGACAGAGCGGCGCTGTGCGATGTCGCGGCTCACGGCGAGCGAGAGTTGCGACGAGAGGTTTTGGAAACGCTGGCGCTGCGCAGCGGTCTGTTGCGACGCTGCCCGTTGAAGGCGTGCCTGCAAATCTTTCAGCCGTTCCAACTCATTGCTGCGCGACTCAATGAGGAACGCGGCCACAGCCGTCGGCGTCTTCAGACGTGTGTGTGCCACGAGGTCCACAATTGTGTCGTCGCGCTCATGCCCTATGCCCGTGAGCACCGGCAAGGGAAACTGTGCCACGTTCGAAGCCAGCAGGTAGGAGTCGAAACCGTTGAGGTCCGTTGTCGAACCGCCTCCGCGGATGATGACCACTACGTCCCAGTCTGCCTCCTCAGCAGCAATGGCATCGAGAGCGGCTATGACGCTTTCTTCCACTTTGTCGCCCTGCATGATGGCGGGGAAAAGTTTCCGCGTGAAGCCCAGTCCGCTTTGGTCGAGTTGGTTGCAGAAGTCGCCATAGCCTGCTGCCGATGCGCTGGAAATCACAGCAATGCGGCTGATGACCTTCGGTAGCGGCAGTTCCTTGTTGAGTTCCATCACCCCGTCTTCTTCCAGTTGGCGGATGATTTCGCGGCGGCGCTGCGCAAGGTCACCAATGGTATACGTCGGGTCGATGTTCAACACGTTGAGCGAGTAGCCGTAGAGTTCGTGGAACGCCACGCTTACTTCCACCATCACCTTGATGCCCGGACCGAGCAAGCGGCCCGTGGCGCGGCGGAACGTGTCCGCCACGATGCGGTAGGTGTTTCGCCAAATAATGCCGCGCGCTTTGGCCAGCAGCGAACCGCTCATTTCGTCCTTTTGCACGAATTCCACGTAGCAATGGCCGTTCGAAGCCACGCGCAACTCGCTCACTTCTGCCGCCACCCAAAACGTTTGGCGCAGTGTGTGCTCAAGTACCGTGCGCACTTTCACGTTGAGTTCAAAAAGACTCAACGCGCGCTGCGTTCCACTTTTGGCTTGAGGAGCGTTCTTATCCTCGTCAAGAGCGGACGGTGACTGAAATATTTGGAACGGATCGACAATCATAGGTCTGTGGATTACTTCGTTTTCAAAAGTTCAAAGGCTTTATGTAAGTCGGGGATGCCGTAACCGAAAATGTTGTTCGGAGCTTGGGCCTCCGAGCCCGAACGGCGCACGGCGTCGGCAATAGCCGTGGGGGTGGCGTTGGGATATGCCTGGAGCAAGCAAGCTACAGCGCCGCAAAGGATGGGGCACGAGAACGAAGTGCCGTTGGCGTTGCCTACGTTACCCTCGGATGTGTAGACCGTGGAACGTCCTCCCATCGCCATCACGTCGGGCTTGGTACGGTTGTCGGCCGTGTTGCCGAGAGAAGAGAAATTGGTGTTCAGTCCGTCTTTGTTCACGGCACCCACGGTGAGCATGTCAAAGCCGTCGGCAGGAAACGAAATCTTCTTCCACGGCTCGTCGCCGCTATTGCCGGCGCTGTTGCATAGCAGGATGCCGCGACTTGCGGCAAGCGATGCCGAACGACTGTTCAGCGCCGTATGGCCGTCGAGGTCGGCGTACTTGTGGTTCATGAAGTCGTGGTCAAAGTGGTAGTAACCGAGCGAACTCGTCACCATGTCGGCACCCAGACTGTCGGCATATTCCACTGCGGCACACCAATAGTCCTCTTCCACGAGCTGTTCGCTCTCGCCGTCTTCGCTGACGAGCAGATAGAACGAAGCGTCGGGCGCTGTGCCCACGAACGAGCCGGGCGTATGGGCCGCAATGCACGAAAGCACCATCATGCCGTGGCTCTGTTCCTCGTAGACGCTGCGTGAAGGGCGAACAAAGTTTCGTGTGCCGAGAATCTTTACTCCTTTAAGGCCCTCGATGGCGTCGGCATTGAAGAAACCGCCGTCAATAACGGCTATCGTCACGCCGTCGCCTTTGAAACCCTTAGCGTGAAGTTTGTCCACGCCGAGCATCTCCGTTTGGCGTTGTGCACGGCCGTAGAAACTTGGAAGCGTGTCGCGTTTATTTTCAAGCATGTTGAGGCGATCGGAAGCGTCGAAAGCTTCTACGCTGTCGGGACGTATCCACACGCAGCGTACGTCCTTCACGAAGGGCAACTGTGCTGCGCGGGCGGAGAGCGCACTGTCGGAAGTGGCTACCACAAGTGTGTTGTTCCACTTGCTCTGGCACACCACGCGCATTCCGAGGCTCTTCACCTTGTCCACGTAGGCAGCAGTGAGCGGAAGGTCGTGTTCGTCGACCTTCAGGCCCAATCGCGTGCGGCGTTCCACCGACTTGGGCGAAAGAAATGCAAGGGGCTTTCTCACGCTGTAGCCGCACGATGCTTTGTCGGTAAATGTGATGCGAAATTTGTAAGTCTCTTCTTTTGCGCTTTTGCCTTTAGCAGAAATAGTTGCGGAGCAGGCGGCAAAAACGACTATGGCGAAGAGACGCAGTAGGTTGGAAATGTTCATCAAAAATAAGTGAGTATGGACAAGGTGCGTGTAGAATCTATTCTTCAGTACCTCGTCTCTTGAAAAATGTTCAACGTTTTGTGATGGCGGGCTTTTGGTCTTCCACCTTTTCCGAAAGACCGGGGAAGAAGTCCATGCCCGTAACTTTCTCCACTTCGTTTACCGTAAGTTGGTACGACGAGAGCGGACGGCTGCCGGCTTCGTTCTTGAAAATGAAGCCGTAAGCTTTCGGCGCGTCGGGGTAGTCCACGAGAATCACCTTGAAGAAAGCGTCCGGCACAGCCACTTTGTTGTTGCCGATGCGGGTGGGGGAGAAATTATAATATATAGGACCGGCGGCAATGTTCACCACGCCGTGGCTCACAGCCCAGTCGCGCTCCAGTTCTTCAAGTTCTTTCCAGTCGCCGCGGTTGAGGTTGCGGTTCTGCGGACACATGTTCGACATGTAGAACGACTCCTTCATGGCCGTGGCGCTCCACTTCATATCGCCCGCCGGAGCCATGTGGCCGCGGTCGTAACCCGAATTGGCATAATCCTTCGGATAGGCTTTTGCGCCGCGCACGTCGGGGTCGGGGTAGAAGTTTTTCTCACGAGGCACGGTGCCTTCGGCTTGTTCTGCCGTGAGCGACCAAGCCACCCACTGCGGTGTTTTGAAGTCGGCGTCGTATTTTACGGTGTAGCCCGTGTGGACAATCACTTGACCGCCACGGCTCGTTTCGTACTTGGGCAGACGCATCCCTTCGGGGAGCGTTGAGGATACGTTCGCGTTGTTCGTCGAAACGTCCTGCTGGCTACCGTCGGTTTCCTGCTTGCCGCCGTCGGCCGTCGGTTGCACGCCGGAACTGCTGACAACGCTCTTGCCCTCGGCCTGCAGTTCTGCCGCTTCGGCCTTCGCTTCGCGGTCCGTAGCGAGCAACTTCGTGGTCAGTCCGTAAACCACCACCGCCGCAACAAAGAGTATGGCGAGTCTCTTCATGGCGTTATTTACCCGTGAGGGCTACTTCTATGTTGTTGCGCAGAATCTCACTGCCGGGATAGCCGCCCTCGCTGAGATTGTCGTACGTCTTGTTGCCGCTCTTGTCGAGCAAAAGATAAGCGGGAATGCCGGGAATGTTGAGTGCGCGGCACAGTTCGCCCCATTGTTGGTCGGTCAGGCGGTAATGGTCGCCGGCAATGGTGGGAATCATCTTTTCCCAGTCGGCTTTGGGCGAGGTCTCGCCCGTGACATACACAAAGACGCAACCTTTCTTCTGCATCTCAGGCTTTATTTCGTCCACTTGCTTCATGGCCTGGCGGCAAGGGCCGCACCAAGTGGCCCAAAAGTCTATCAGCACGGCCTGCCCTTTGTAGTTGGCGGCTATGGCGGTGAGAATATCCTTGCCGTGGACGTCCGTGGAGATTGTCTTCACGTTGTATGCTACGTTGGCTTGGGGCTTCTGTGCCGTGGCGGTCTTTTTCTGAGGCTCGGCAGCGACAGCGGGGCGTTTGGCACAACCGCTCGTGAATGTGGCGGCTGCAATGAGTGCGAGGAGTAGTGTCTTCTTCATTGTAAACAGGAGTTGTATTGTTGCAGTTTTTGGAATTTTGTCATGCTCCGTGCGCATGGAACGGGCATAAATTGACCACAAAAATACCATTTTCCGCATGCTTCGGCAAAAATGTGAACTCCATTTTGCTCAAATTCATCGTTATGCAAATGCGTATACAGTAAAATTGCTTACTTTTGGCACGTAGGCAATTTAGGGTGGTTCTATAAATTATCACCTCATAATGTACAAATTCGCTCACGTGGCGTTTTGTCATCTTTCGTGCTCTTTTTCGCCCCTTTTGCTTGTTCGCTCAGTCGCATAGCCCGCTATGCTCCTTTGTTCACAAACAAAATGGACGAAAAATAGCACCGAAATCTGACAAAGCTAATTTATAGAACCACCCTTAACGCTTTGCGGCATGCTTTCACGCTGCAAACGTTGTCTTCATTCTTAAAATCCAAACCGAACCAGACCAATCAGATTATGCACACATTCCTTCATGTGTCCGACATAGGACCGCTTGATGCCCCGCTCGCAGAAGCTGCGGAAATAAAATCGAACCGTTACGCCTACGAGCATCTTGGCCGCCACCGCACCGTGCTCCTCATCTTCTTCAACAATTCGCTCCGCACTCGTCTTTCTACACAGAAAGCCGCGCGCAACCTCGGACTCGACGTCATTGTCCTCGATGTGAACCAGGGCGCTTGGAAACTCGAGACAGAACGCGGCGTGGTGATGGACGGTGACAAAAGCGAACACCTCCTCGAAGCCATTCCCGTCATGGCACAGTTTTGCGACCTCATCGGCGTGCGCTCCTTTGCTGGACTCACCGACCGCGACGCTGACTATGCCGAAAACATCCTCGGACAGTTTATCAAATACAGCGGTCGCCCTGTCTTTTCTATGGAGAGCGCTACGGCTCATCCCCTTCAAGCTTTTGCCGACCTCATCACCATCAGCGAGCATCAGGAGAAGCCGCGTCCCAAAGTAGTTCTCACTTGGGCGCCTCACCCCCGTGCCCTTCCGCAGGCCGTGCCCAATAGTTTTGCGGAGTGGATGCGTGCCGCCGATGTCGACTTCGTCGTGACGCACCCCGAAGGCTACGAACTCGATCCGCTCTTCGTGGGCGACGCACGCGTGGAGTACAACCAACTCAAGGCACTTGAGGGCGCCGACTTCGTATATGCGAAAAACTGGAGCTGTCCTGGTGTGACCAATCCCGCCGACTACGGAAAGGTGCTCAGCAAAGATATGTCGTGGATGGTCGATGCCGCCCACATGGCCGTGACCAACGATGCCCACTTCATGCATTGTCTCCCCGTGCGACGTAACATGATTGTTTCGGACGACGTCATCGAATCGCCGCGTTCGCTTGTCATCCCCGAAGCCGCCAACCGCGAAATCTCCGCCACCGTCGTTCTCAAACGTATGCTCGAAACATTGACTTTTTGAGCTTGAAATAAAAAATGTGGGGCGAATGCTTGGCTCGTTTCAAACTTTGCTCTAAATTTGCACTCGGTTTCAGAAATGAAGCCACTTTCAACCCACAAGGAAAGGTGCTCGAGTGGTTGAAGAGGCACGCCTGGAAAGCGTGTAAACCCCTAAAGGGTTTCGTAGGTTCGAATCCTATCCTTTCCGCTTTTTCGGAGATAAACGGCTGATTCGCAGCTGTTTATCTCCGATTTGCGTTAATAACGTAGACGTAGAATAGACAGTTTCATTTCGTTCGTTTGTTGGCTGGGGGCTTACAAGCGAAGAAAATATTCAACCAGAAATCTATAGTATAGTTACGTCGCGCTTGTCCTTTTGCTGCTGCGACGTGGAAGGAAGTGCCGTCCCGCCATGAGAAAAGCTATTTAGCAATGTGAAAAGACTGGTAAAATTGTTCGGTAACCCCTGTTTTGTGGTATTTTTTAGATGAAACTTGCGAGATTAACTATAATTAATAATATCGGGGGGGGTAAATTGTAACAGTTCTCTAAATTTGCGAAACAAACAGAGAAAAGAGTATTAAGAACTGAAATGAGATTGAACGGCAAGGATTCCATATTAAAGCCATTCCTGTCAGTTTTTGCTTTGACGCTTGCATTCCTTTTCGGGACGCCGAGCGTAAAGGCGCAAATTGCTGACTACGGAAGTGAATACGCCGACGAAGAAGAAATCGGTGTAGACACGTTTTACGTTTGGTCTAGGCATTCAGTCTACGTAAAGACGAATGCTTTGGCATGGGCTTGCGCCATAACGAACGTCGAAGTGGAGCTTAGACTTACCATGCACTGGTCCGTCAATATGCCCGTTCAGTATTCTGCTTGGAACTACGGCACGTCGCGGCGCAAGTTTCGCACCCTCTCGTTCTTTCCCGGCGCACGCTATTGGCTCAGTCCTGACAACAACGGTGTCTTCTTCGGTGCCCACTTCGGCATAGCGCAGTACAACGTGGCCACAAAAATCCGCGACCGCATTCAAGACCACAACGGTCACAATCCCGCCCTCGGCGGCGGCCTTTCCGTAGGTTACCGTCTGCCGTTGAATAAGAACGACCATTGGAATTTTGAAATCAATGCCGGCGCTGGCGTCTACGCCCTCTACTTTGACCGTTTCCACAACGAGAAAAACGGACTCCGCACGAGCACCGAACGTCGTACCTTTTGGGGACTCGACCAACTGTCCCTTTCCGTCGCTTACCGCTTCGATACCAACTGGTGAGAACCGACCACCATCCTAAAAAGATCAAAGAGAGAATACATGAAAATCGCACGCGCACATATTATCCTTCGTCCTTCGCTTTGGCTGCGGAGCACACTCTTCGTGCTGTGTACGTTGGCCGCGTTGGCATCGTGCGATGTGCATGAATTTCCGCCTCTTCCTTCCACCGCTACAGCCGTGCTGCACGTGCGGTTCGAAACGGACCTTCCGCAGTTCGACTACTACGTTACCCGTACCACCGACACCCGCGAAGGCATACACATTGCCAACACCTCCGTGCGCACCGAAGGCACTATGCGCTACATTGTGCGGTGTTATCCCAAAGGCACAGAAGATAAGGGCGATGTCGGTGTCGACTATAAACAGTTCATCTTTACGCGCAACCTTTCCGAAGGATACGATGCCGATTTCAAGATAGATGTCCCGCCAGACGAATACACCGTGAAAGTGTGGGCTGATATGAGAAGCGACGCTTCCGTTACGCCCTCCTACTACAATGCCTCCAACTTCTACGACGTCTACCTCACTTCGCCCCACCAAGGCAATACCGACTACCGCGATGCCTTTGCCGGATCGGCGAGTCTTACGCTTCAGGTGTCGGAGGACGAGACGCAGCCGGTTGAAGCTACGGTAGAGATGGAGCGTCCGTTGGCGAAATTTGAGTTCGTTTCCAACGACCTGCAACTCTTCATTCGTCAGCAGCTGCAGTCGCTCTCGCAGAAAGCCGCTGCGCAATCCGAATCGACAACAGAAGAGAGCGACACGCGTACGCTTAGCTTAAGCATGTATCGCATTAAGTTCTTCTACAACGGCTACATGCCCTCTTCTTACAACCTCTTCACCGACAAACCCGTCGATGCCGTGACCGGAGTCAGTTTTCAAGGCAGCATAGCCCAACTCAGCGACGACGAAGCCTCGCTTGGTTTCGACTACGTCTTTGTGAACCACCGGGCGGCGGAAGTGACCGTTCAGTTGGCCATTTACGACTCCTCCGGTGCGCTCATCTCCACCTGCAACCCCGTTAACGTGCCGCTTCTGCGCAGCCGCCACACCATAGTGCGTGGAGCGTTCCTTACGCAAAAGGCCACGGGCGGCATAAATGTCAATCCGGCCTACGACGACGAGTATAACATACGCTTCTGATAAAGGTCGCGCAGCATTCAAACCTGAATTCACTCCTTATAATATACAAACAGAGAGAAGAAAAAGTTCAACAACCCACTAAAACCCCATGAAGATGAGAAAATCATTGATCTTCGGTGCATTTGCCGCAGCCGGCATTTTGTTCACCACGGCATCTTGTTCAAGCGATGCCACCGACGTAAATCTTACACCCAATGCCACCGTTTCGTTCAAAGTGAGCGCAAACGCTTCCCAACTCTCCCGTGCCATCAGCGACGGCACGAGTGCCGACCAGCTCGTTTACCGTGTGTTCGACAAGGACGGCAACGTCATCTCCGGTCTTGAGAAGAAGACAGAAGACGCCGCCGACCTCACCACGGGCCACACCGTGACCCTCACCCTCGCAAAGGGTCAGACCTATAAGGTTGCTTTCTGGGCACAGAGTAGCGCATGCGATGCCTATACCGTAGACGACAACATGAGCGTAGCCGTAGACTACACCTCCAAGGCCAACAACGACGAGAGCCGCGACGCTTTCTTTAAGACCGTCGACATCACCGTTACTGGCAACACTGTACAGAGCGTAGAACTCAAGCGTCCGTTTGCTCAGCTCAACGTAGCCGACACCGACGAGGATAAGGCTGCTGCCGAAGCCTCCGGCATCGTGGTCAAGACCTCTTCCGTCACCGTGAAGAACGCCGCCACCACACTCGACGTGAAGACGGGCAAAGTGTCCGGCGAAGCCGAAGTGACCTACACGGCAGCTGACATTCCTACAGAGAAACTTTCCGTTGATATGGACGGCGACGGCACAAAGGAGAATTACAACTACCTCTCTATGTGTTATGTGCTTCCGTACGACGCCGTTGACGGAACGCAGAAAACCGTGGCAGAAGCTTCCTTCACTTTCCACTCTGACAATGGTGAGGACATCGTGCTCAAGGACGGCTTGCAGAACATTCCCCTTCAGCGCAACTATCGTACGAACATCGTGGGCAACATCCTCGCTGCCAATGCCGTGTTTAACGTGAAGGTAGATGCCGACTACGAAGGCGACTACAACACCGACTACAAAAAGATTGTCGTTTCCAACTCAGCTGAACTTGCCACCGCTGTGCTTACTCCCAATGCCGTGGTAAAACTCCAGGCTTCAGAAGAAGCTTACGCACTTCCCACCTCGATTGCTGACAACGTGACCATCACGGGCGAAGGCGCAAACACCACCATCAGCGCACCCGCAGCAGAGACTTACCACGGTAAGAACGTGAAGTTTGAAAACTTGACTTACGACAATGTCGTTGCTAACTACATAGGCCTCCAGCACACTGCTTCTGTAACCTATACGAACTGCACCATCAAGGGCCGTCCCACACTTTACGCTACGACCTGCACGTTCAACTCCTGCACCTTCGACATGACCGGCACTTACGACTATTGCGTTTGGACTTACGGTGCTGAGAACACCACGTTCAATGCTTGCACCTTCAACACGCAGGGCAAGGCCGTGAAGGTTTATGTGGAAAATTCTGACAAAATTTTGAACGTAACTCTCAACAGCTGCAAGTTCACTGCCACCAACATTCCTGAAGGTAAGGGTAAGGCTTGCGTGGAAGTTGATGGCACGCGTCTTCCCGAAGGTACATGCTTCAACGTAGTCATTAACAACTGCACGCAGACTGGCTTCGTGGCTGGCGAAACGAGCGGTGATTTGTTCTGGAACTGTGACCCCAACTCCAGAGCCATCGTAACTGTTGACGGCACGGTTGTTTACAAGTATCCGGCAGAATAAGTTACATCTTGCTGCTAATAGCAGCCTGAGATAAATAAAAATCGCTCCCCGCAAAGGTTGTATGACCTTTGCGGGGAGCAATTCGTTGTGGGGGTGAGGGTTGAGAGATGTGTAGCTGCGGTGATGTGTTCGTGTAGAGCGCGACGTTTTGAAAACGTCGCCCTCATGCGCAGCGTGACTTATCCGATGCGCTTCACCATTTCGCGGAAGATTTCCGCCATGAGGGGTTGCACTTCGTCGGCGGCTTTCTGTACTTCTTCGTGGCTTACTTCCACGATTTTGCCTTCTACGCCGAGGTCGGTGATGATGCTGATGCCGAAGGTGCGGATGCCGCAGTGGTGTGCAACGATTACTTCAGGCACGGTGGACATGCCCACAGCGTCGGCGCCGAAGATGTGGTACATCTTGTATTCGGCAGGAGTTTCGAACGTGGGACCTTGAGTGGCGAGGTAAACGCCTTCCACGGTGCGGATGCCCTTCTCCTTGGCAATGGCGCGTGCCATGTCGAGAAACTCGTGGTCGTAGGCTTCGTGCATGTCCGGGAAACGCGGACCGGTGGGGAAGTTAGGACCGTGGAGCGGGTGTTCGGGCATGAAGTTGATGTGGTCCGTGATGAGCATGAGGTCGCCAATCTTAAAGTCGGGATTCATGCCGCCGGCGGCATTGCTCACGAAGAGGTTTTTGATGCCCAGTTCGTACATCACACGAACGGGGAACGTCACTTCCTTCATGGAGTAGCCTTCGTAGAAGTGGAAACGGCCCTGCATGGCCAGCACATCCTTACCGCCGAGGCGGCCGAAGATGAGTTTCCCGCTGTGGCCTTCTACGGTGCTTACGGGGAAGTTGGGGATGTCCTTGTAGGGAAATTCCTCTACCACTTCTATCTCTTCTGCCAAACGGCCAAGACCAGTGCCGAGCACGATGGCCGTGAGCGGACGCATGGCGGTGTGTGCCTTAATCCATGCGGCGGTTTCTTGTATTTTCGCTAACATATTTCAAAATGATTTGGTTGAAAGTTTCTTGTTCGTGAGTCGCCGCTTCCACCTTTACGGTGATGGGCTGCACCTGCAGACGGCGGCAAAGGGTGGGGGAGAGGCTGTTCTCCACAAGCTTCAGTCGCATGGCATCCTTTTGTGTGGTGACGAGGATGCAGTCGGCATTGTCTTCTGCAAAGCGGTTAATGCGTGCGCAGTCGGCAACGGAAAAATCGTGATGGTCCGGAAATGCCAGACTGACGATGTGTCGTGCCCCTTGCGCTTCGATGTAGTTGCGGAGGGGAAGCGGATTGGCAATGCCCGTGATGAGCGCCACTTTCTTGTCTTTATAAGAGATGCGTCCCGCCTTGTTGTCCGTTGCGTCAAAGGCTCGAAGAGGGGCGTATTCGATGTGGCTGTAAAACAACTTCTGTCCGTTGTCAATGGGCAATGACGGGCGTTCGTCTTCTCCGCACTTTGTCACGACGACAACTTGTGCGCGCCGTGCGGCTTTTGGGCTTTCGCGGAGTCGCCCCCACGGAAGGAAATGGTCATGCGTGTAGAGGCGGTGCGCATCGGTGAGCAACACGTTGAAACCCGCCTTGATGTAGCGGTGCTGATAGGCGTCGTCGAGTACCACGACGTCTGTTTCCGGCCAAAGCGCCAAGAGACGTTCCATGCCAACGACACGTTTCTCGCAGACGGCGACATGGGCGAAGGGGCAGTTGTGGAGCATCTGCAGCGGTTCGTCGCCTATTTCGCTTGCTGTGCTTTCGGGTGTGGCAGCCACGAAACCTTTTGTCCGTCGCCCATAGCCGCGCGAGAGCATAGCCGGGTGGAAACCCTTTTCGTGGAGGAGGCGGAGAATGAACTCCACGTGCGGTGTCTTTCCCGTACCCCCCACGGCGAGGTTGCCCACGCAGATTACCGGCAGATCAAAACCGCGAGAGGAAATCACACCCCAGTCGAAGAGTTTTCCGCGCACGGTAGCTACCATGCCGAAGAGATGTGACGGCAGCGGCAACAAAATGTTTTGGAGGGCGCGAACGACGGTGTCGGCTGGGGTGTGGAAGTTCATTATTGGGAGGTTTGCCATTCGCCGTGTAGAGCGCGACGTATAGAAACGTCGCCTCCAAACGCGGTGAATATTCTAAATAGAAATTGCTTACTTCATGTTAGGCACGTAGAACATGCGGGCTTGGAGTTTGGCCTGTCCGTTGAGCGTGCTTACGAAGCGCATGGGAGCGTAGTATACGCCGAGTGTAGCCTTCAGCTTTTCTTCGAGGTAGTCCTTCTCCGTGGTTTCGGCGAGGAACTGGTCCATAAATGAAGATTTTGCGGGCGAAGTGGCTATGGCGTAGTCTTGAATCTTGGCGCGCTTGGCGGCTTCGGCAATGGCGTCGTCGAGTGTGCCGAGACGGTCCACGAGTTTGATGCCGAGAGCCTGACGACCCGTCCATACGCGGCCTTGGGCAATTTTGTCCACGTCTTCAACCTTCATGCCACGACCGGCAGCCACGCGTGAGAGGAACTGACGATAACCGTTGTTCACGTAAGCCTGCATGGCGGCAGCTTCCTGTGCGTTGAAGGGACGACCCTGTGCACCAAAGTCGGAGGCAGCGTTTGTCTTCACCACGTCGAAGTGGAGACCGAGTTTTTCGGTGAGCAAGCCCGAAGCGTCGGGAATCATGCCGAAGATGCCGATGGAACCCGTCAGTGTGGTCGGTTCGGCAATGATGTAGTCCGCACCGCACGACATGTAGTAACCACCGGAGGCAGCCAAGCCGCTCATGGAAACCACCACGGGCTTCTTCTTCTTGAGCAACTGTACGGCGCGCCACATCTGTTCCGAAGCGTATGCGCTACCGCCGCCCGAGTTGATACGGAGCACTACGGCCTTCACGTTGTCGTCCTGAGCGAGGTGGTCAAGGTCTTCCACCACTTTCGAACCCACAATCTGCGTTTCGCCCGAGGGAGAAGTTGCCACTTCGTCCACGATGTCGCCTTCGGCATAGTAAACTACAATCTGGTCGTCGCAGCTCTTCGGTTCGTCGAGTTTGGCAAGTTCTTCGGTGCTGATGAAGTTCACCTGGTCCTTTGCGGTAAGTTTGCGGAGCACGTCGCGCACGCCGTCAATGTAGGAGAGGGAATCCACGAGGTTCATCTTCACGTATTCCTTCGAGTCGGCGAGTACGGCGTAACGGTCAGCATAGCTGTTGAGGCTGTCGGCAGTGAGTTTGCGCGAAGCCGCTACGTCGTTCACAATGCTGCTCCAGATGTCGCTGACGTACGACTGCACCTGCTGGCGATTTGCTTCGCTCATCTCCGTGAGGATGAACGGTTCAACGGCACTCTTGTACGTACCCACTTTGAACACCTGCATCTTCACGCCCACCTTTTTGAGGAGGTCGGTGTAGAAGATAGGTTGTGAGGCAATACCGTGCCAGTCGAGCATGCCGTTGGGGTTGAGGAGCACCTTGTCGGCAGTGGAGGCAATGTAGTAGGAACCTTGCGTGTAGACGTCGGCATAGGAAACGATGAATTTCTTGCTCGTCTTGAAGTCCACGAGGGCCTTGCGGAGTTCTTCGAGCGAAGCGAAGTCGGCGCCGAGTGCACCGCCTTCTATGTAGATGCCCTTAATTTTGTCGTTGTTCTTAGCCACGCGGATGGCTTTGATCATATCGTCGAGACCTTGCTTCTCGGCCACTTGCGACTTGAGAAGTTTGGCGAACGGATTGTTCTGCGAACGTTCGTAGAGCGAACCCGTGAGGTCAATGCGCAACACGGTGCCGTCCTTTACGGAAGGTTTTGAGTCGGACGATGCTGCCATCGTGGCCAGCATGGCAAAGCTAACGATGCCGAAGAAGATGGCAACGCAAATGGTGCCAAGAATGCTGGCGAGGGTGAATTTGAAGAATTGTTTCATATATGTTGTGTTGATTGAGAGAACGTAGTGCGCTTTAGGGGAATTTTGAAGGTGTAGCGCATGGAGGTCAAGTCTCTGACTTAAGTTTCGGATTTAAAATCCAACGGAGATTTATGCGGCAATCTGGCTGTAGGCCAGACACGTAACCAGCCCACGGTGTCAACCGTGGGTAAGTTTTGCGCGATAATGCTGGGCTGTAAGCTCAGCACAAGGACGGATAAGGTGCGGGGATAAGAAATTTTTCTTTCTTGGTTGTGCTGAGCCTACAGCCCAGCATTTCCGCGCTTTACACCACCCACGGTTGACACCGTGGGCTATTTACGCGTCGTGCCTACAGCACGATTTCCGCTCAAACTCAGTGCGAAACCTAAATCCGAAAGTTGAATCTCTGACTTGACGCTCTACACGTCTTCATGGGGAATTTCGTGTGCTTTACTAAAAAAGACTCGTGTAGAACTGTGACGTTTTGGAGACGTCACCCCCCCCCATAGCAGCGTCTATAATTCAACGTCCACTTCCACGGGACAGTGGTCCGAGCCGTACACTTCGTTGTGGATGGCTGCTGCGGTGAGTTTGTCCTTGAGCCGTTCCGAAACGAGGAAGTAGTCGATGCGCCAACCCGCGTTCTTTTCTCTGGCGTGGAAACGGTACGACCACCAGGAGTATGCCCCTTCGAGCGTGGGGAAGAAATGGCGGAATGTGTCGGTGAAACCCGCTTCGAGCAGGGTCGAAAACTTTCCGCGTTCCTCGTCCGTGAAGCCCGCGTTGCGACGGTTCGTCTTCGGGTTTTTGAGGTCTATCTCGTTGTGTGCCACGTTCATGTCGCCGCAAACCACCACCGGCTTCTTCTTGTCGAGTTCCTGGAGGTAGCGTCGGAACGCATCGTCCCACTCCATGCGGTAGTCGAGGCGGCGCAGGCCGTCCTGCGCATTCGGCGTGTAGACGGTGACGAGGAAAAACGTGTCCATCTCAAGCGTCACCACGCGGCCTTCGTGGTCGTGCTCCTCGAGGCCCAGTCCGTAGGTCACGTTGAGCGGCTTGTGGCGTGTGAAGATGGCCGTGCCCGAATAGCCTTTCTTTTCGGCGTAGTTCCAGTACGACTCGTAGCCCTCAAACGCCATGTCGAGTTGTCCGGCCTGCATCTTCGTTTCTTGAAGGCAGAAGAAGTCGGCATCGAGTTGTCGGAAAGCGTCTCGAAAACCTTTTCCGTCGCAGGCACGCAGTCCGTTGACGTTCCAAGAGATGAATTTCATTTGTTTTACCATTATTAAGCAAGCAAATATAGCAACTAAAAATGGAATGCAGACCATATGTCTTTTTTTTCTTAACTTTGCTCCCTATATTGGTGACTTTGTCAACCATTGCACAGCTAATCTCATAGCGTTCGGATGTAATTATTGTCCGCAACCGATACATTTTCCAACACCTCATGATTGCAATTAAAAAAACGATAGCCGTACTCTCCGCGTGGGTCATAGGCATGGTGGGCGTGCAACTTAGTGCGCAGCCTCGTGTACAGTTTGAACAACAGACGCAGGAACTCGGCACCCTCCTTTGGCAAACGCCCCGTACCGTAAGTTTTTCGTTTACCAACAAGAGCACTTCCGCTATCCACATCAAAAACGTACGCACCGACTGCGGTTGCACCAAGGCCGAGTGGCCCAAGAACGGCATCGAACCCGGCGGAACAGGAAAGATCAGCGTGACGTACGACGCCGAACTCCTTGGCCATTTCAACAAAGGCATTGCCGTCTACACCGACGTCGACTCCGTGCCTTATATGCTCAACGTCATTGGTCAGGTGGCCATGACGCAGACGCAGCCCACGGAAGAATATATGTTTAAGGTAGGAGACTATTACCTGAGCACCGACAACATTGAGTTTGACGACGTGAACCGCGGCGACAACCCCACCTATGTGCTCAGCATCTTCAACGGCAGTAAGAAGACGTTCCACCCCGAACTGATGCATCTTCCTAAATATCTCACCGCCAAGGCCGACCCCGAAGTGATTCGTCCTGGACGTGTGGGCCGTATGCTCGTCACGCTCAACAGCAATGCCGTGCCTGCCATGGGACTCACGCAGAGCAACATCTACCTGAGCCGTTTCATGGGCGACCGCGTGAGCAAGGAAACCGAAATCAACGTTTCCGTAACCCTTCTTCCCGACTTCATCGACACCCCCTCGCAGCTCGCCCTCGCTCCCGTGGCAAAGATTGACAGCACGTCCATCACCATCGGTCCGCTCGGTAAGAACAAGAAGGCCAAAGGCGAACTCGTCCTAGCCAACACGGGTAAGACGCCCCTCGTCATCAGTGCCCTCCAGGTTTACAATCCCGGCATCAGCGTAAGTCTGAGCAAGCGCCGCATCATGCCCGGCGAGAGCGAAAAACTGAAAATCACCGTCAATGCCAACAACACTTATTTCAAAGGTCGCCGCCGCATCCTCCTCATCACCAACGACCCGCTCAATCCGAAGATGGTCATCGACGTGATTATACGGCAGTGACGTGAAAGTCACAGTGTGTGAGGTTTCCTAATTCGCGCATGGGGCGAGGTTCTAAACCTCGCGCTCTACACGGCGAATCAAAGCGCAGCACCTCAAAACTTTCAAGCAGCAAATTCAAATAATCTACAAGCTCAACACGTTGAGCTTGTAGATAGTTCTTTACAAACGTTCACACAAACAATGAACTGCACTCTCTTACAAAGGGTAAGGCTTTAATCCGCGCATGGGGGTGACGTTTTCAAAAC
>CAVKJJ010000015.1:0-51500 GCA_963656685.1 bacterium
AGCCTGAAATATGGCAAAACGCCACTTGAGCGGATATGTTAATGTTCGGTGGTAATTTATAGAACCACTCTTAAGGGCAAAGTTATAAAAAAAAGAGAGAAGCAAGGGTTTCACTATGGAAAACCTCAACTTCTCTCGAGTATCTTTGGCGGAGCGTTCCGCTGTCGTATTGACGGTTGAATTATTTCTTGCCGTGTACTTCGTCAGATACGGTAAGCTTCTTGCGACCCTTTGCGCGGCGAGCTGCCAATACGCGACGGCCGTTAGCGGTCAGCATGCGCTGACGGAAACCATGCTTGTTGTTTCTCTTTCTGTTGTGCGGTTGGAAAGTTCTTTTCATTTTTTGTTATGCTGTTTTTTGTTTTTTGATATACAATCAGGCGAAGCGGAGAAGGTCAGCACATCGTCGCTCCAAGCCTCACGGCTTTGCCCCATAGAGGCACCTTTACGCTTCGGGGTGCAAAGTTATGCAATCTTTTCCATCCGACAAACTTTTCCAATCTTTAATTTATTCGATTGCAAGGATATGGGTTGCGTAAACATACCTCAAGGCTTCCAAGCGGCAAACGAACGCAAGTACTGATAGACGGACCATGAATGTTGCGGGTTCACGCTGATGAGATGTACTTTGCCATCTTTCTTTGCCTCAAAGGAAGTAACACCTTTGTCCGACACAGAGAGTACGCCTTGCGTTGTGCAATCAAAGTATTTATCTGGCTCCATGGTATGGATGACAACTATCGGATCCCACCAATATTGCCCTACGTCGCCCTTCGCCCACTCGTCGTAATGGGTGTAGATGAGATACATGGGACTTTGTGGATTCCATGCGTAGTCGCTGAGCACCTCGTCGTGGTCGGACGGAAACTTCATGCCTTCCTCCATAGGAAGAAGATGAAGGTCTGTAGGCCAGTTCTCCAATACTTTCTTGGCAAGAGGTATGTCGCCGGCTATATTGTATTCCGTTTCCAAATAGCCACTTTCGAACCTGAGCCTTATCTTGGTAAAACATCCGGCCTCGACATCGAGCTGTCTCACTTTCTGCCTGATCAGCTCCATGCCACTGAGGGGCGAATACTCATCAGCCTCCGAGTTCATAAGCTTTCCCAAATTGATGAAAGAACCTATGCAGATAATGGAAACGGAATTGTCGGCAGCCAGACTTAGCCGCTTGCGATATTCTTTCCACGCCGGCAGTCTGTCGGTGAGTGGAATGCCTGTGGAGGAAAGCCAAGGCGTACCATCTGCATACACGCTGTCAACCAATTGGAAGTAGGGTATCATTTCAAAGATATCCCCTTCTCCTTCTATTAATCCCAACGGTAAATCATCGGCCTTATAATAATGCACAAAACAGTCCAAAAGCCGCTTGGCTCTCTCCACCTTACTACCACTCATGGCAGCAAGCAGATTCAGTTTTCCCTCCGAACGATATTTGAACAACACTTGCATGGCAAGCGCATCGTCCGTGCAGTTGCCCAGGTCGGTATCAATGATGACATTGGGCACACTTGCACCGAAAGGATGTTTTGAATTTGTATTATTGATACCGTCTGTTGGGTCATCATTGCTACAGCCACATAGAAATGTCAGCGTGACAAAGATGACAAGTAGCGCCCAAACTTTTCCTATGCCTCTTGGGACTTGGGAGAGACTTTGGTTATGCAACACGATTTTATTGTTTTTGAAAAGATGCACCCTCTCCGTGCAAAAAAGCGGAAAGGGTGCACCTATGCCTTGGTATACACACGGCTGACATTCATAGTCTTTATCCGACTACAAACTTTATGACGTTATTTCTGCGCAAAGCGTTTTGCCTGCTCTTCAATGAGGGCGCGATCTTCGAAATAGTTGATCTTCATGGCGCGGCGCACGTCGCTGAGCGTGTCGGCTGCCACGGCACGGGCTTCTTCGCAACCCTTGCGGAGCATTTCGTAGACAGCGGGGATGTCTTTCTCAAATTCTGCACGGCGCTGACGGATGGGCTCGAGCTCTTCCTGAAGGATGTTGTTGAGGAATTTCTTGACCTTCATGTCGCCGAGTCCACCTTTCTGGTAATGGGCCTTGACTTCGTCGAGGTTGGCGTATTCAGGCCAGTAGGCTGCGAAGTGTTCGGGACGGCAGAATGCGTCGAGATAGGTGAACACGGTATTACCTTCGATGTGACCGGGGTCTTCCACGTGGATATGCTGTGGGTCGGTGTACATAGACATCACTTTCTGCTTCACTTCCTTTGCGCTTTCTGCCAGGTAGATGCAGTTACCGAGACTCTTGGACATCTTGGCCTTTCCGTCGGTACCGGGCAAACGCAGACAGGCTGCATTGTTAGGTAGAAGGATGCTAGGTTCTACAAGCGTTTCGCCATAGATATGGTTAAAGCGGCGCACAATTTCCGTGGCTTGTTCTATCATAGGCTTCTGGTCTTCGCCAGCGGGCACGGTTGTAGCGCGGAATGCAGTGATGTCAGCAGCCTGACTGATGGGATAGGTAAAGAAACCTACGGGGATGCTGGATTCAAAACCGCGCATACCGATTTCGCTTTTCACCGTAGGATTGCGCTGAAGGCGGCTCACGGTGACGAGGTCCATGAAATAGAAGGAGAGTTCGCAGAGCTCGGGTATCTGACTTTGAATAAAGATGGTCACCTTCTCGGGGTCAAGTCCGGCAGCGAGGTAGTCGAGCGCCACTTCGATGACATTCTGACGCACCTTCTCGGGGTTGTCCATATTGTCGGTGAGCGCCTGTGCGTCGGCAATGAACACGAACATCTTCTTGAAGTCGCCCTCGTTCTGAAGTTCTACGCGACGTTTGAGCGAACCTACATAATGTCCAATATGAAGACGACCTGTCGGACGGTCGCCGGTAAGTATTACTGTATCTTTTGCCATTGTTCGACTTGAATAATTAGGTGCACAAAAATTGGCATCTCGTCTTTACTTCATCTTAAGGACGAGACACTCCCATTGAGCGCACGGTTTAACGTTTTGCCGACAAAGTTAATGGAAAGCGCGTAAATGCACAAATGCCTCGGCGAGAATGTGGGGAAATAGGTTATTGCCAAGCGAAGCACGCAAAAGCCTCCGTGAGGCCTCGGCGAGAATGTGAGGAAATAGATTATAGCCCTTTCTCATAGCCTTCATAATAGTAGCTCTGCTCAACGCCTTTGAAGATTACTTCACGGTCGTCTACATCAGATGTAAGATTCTGACCGAGCAAGTAACGCAGTTCCAAATCGTTGATTGGCGAACGTTCCATAGCTGAAAGATATTGACTTTTATCCACATATTGCCAATTCACCACTTTGCCGAGGGCGCGCTTCAACATCATGTCGAGCCAAATGCGGGTGGAACGACCATTGCCTTCCATAAAGGGATGACACACATTCATCTCTACATATTTCTCAATGATATGTTCGAAGGTGTCTTCAGGCATTTTCTCCACGGCCGAAAGGGCAGCTTCCAAGTAGAGACTGTTGGCAAACCGAAATCCGCCCTTTGCGATATTCCTTTCACGTATGGTTCCCGCAAAGGGATACAACCCACCGAAAAGATAGCGGTGAATCTGCCGAAGGCCCTCCGTAGAACCTACAGGTATCCTGTCTATGTCGCCAGTCTCAAAAAGGCGAAGCGCATTCGCCAACGAGCGCTCGTCAATTTCTTGTGTCGTCATGTTTGTTTTTGGTTTTTGGGGAGAGGAAATTAAAAGATGGTTCTACAAATGCCCTTCAAAAGCCACGTTGTCTACGCCGTTCGTTTGACATTTGCTCCTTAATGCCGCCATTTTGTTTAAAGTGGGACTTTTGCCATTCTATCAACCCCTTAATCAAAACATCCGTTTGCTTGATGAGTGTGATTGCCAAATTGCAGATTACCTCGGGAGAACGCTCCGTTATTTTGCTACAATAGTCAGCAGATTCAGTGTGATTACGACAATAATTGCGAGTTTGCTCCGCTTCCGGAGAATTGACCGACCATAGTCTCAAATTATGCACTCGCAAGTAATCTTTGTAGTCTTCCATCAGCTCATGCAAACTTGCCCGATTCACATTGGTAAGCTTAATCTCCATCTCTGTAGACGTTATCCCATCTATGTTTCCTTCAACAATATTTTGTTTGCCAGAACGTGCAGCCTGGACCATTTGATCTATGGTACGGTCACCACGCTCAAGATACTTGTGGGCGAAATAGTAGGTAATGTCGTAAATTACAACAGCTTTCTTGTAGCAAAGCAGCGTGGAGTAGTCCTTTCCTTGACGAAGGAAGTCATTATCTACTGGGTGTCTATCGGCCATATCTGATTTATTTTAGAGGTTGTAGATTTGAAGTTATAGAATTCTTGGGAAAGAGAGGATTTAGTCTGCGGGCACACCATGGGCATAGTGGGCTTTTTGGGCATAGTGGGCATAGTAGGCCCATCATGCCCATTAGGCCCATAAGGCCCATAAGGCCCATCATATCCAATAGGCCCACCATGCCCACCATGCACCCATCAAGCCTCGCGCTTCTTCATGCGCTTAGAAATGGAGATAGCTCCCACGGGACATACGTGCAGGCAGAGCAGACAACCTACACACTTGCCGCCGTTGACGTGGGGCTTGCGTTCGGCATCCATCGTAATGGCCTGGTGACCGCCGTCGCTGCAGGAGATGTCGCAGCGCCCACAACCGATGCAGCGGTCTTTGTCGACCAAGGGGAAGACCTTCGTGTCGCGATTGAGATTGGAAGGCAGAACGAAGTTTTTGAGTTCCTCACCAACAATGGTGTTGAGGCTCGTTACGCCGCGTTGCTGCATGTAAGTCAAGAGCCCTTCCTTCAGATCGTCAATGATGCGGAAGCCAAACTGCATCACTGCAGTACATACTTGTACATTGGTACAACCGAGTTGGAGAAATTCCAAGGCGTCGCGCCAGGTTTCAATTCCACCTATGCCGCTCAGGGGCGTAAATTCGAGGATGGGATTTTGCGCCATTTCCAAGATGTGGCGGAGGGCGATGGGTTTGACAGCTCGGCCGGAATAACCCGAAACGGTGCGTTGACCATCAACCATGGAGGAGTCGGAGATGGTCACGCACTTGATGGTATTGATGGCTGCAATGGCATCGGCACCCGAAAGGGCCGAAGCCACGGCGGGAGCACTGATGTGGGTGATATTGGGCGTCATCTTAGCAATGACGGGGATATCCACACGGTGTTTCACATAGGAGGTGTAGTGCATGACGAGTTCCAGATTCTGTCCCACGTCGCTACCCATACCTTCAAGTCCCATTTGCGGACAGGAAAGATTGAGTTCCACGGCATCGGCACCGGCTTCTTCTGCCATATGGGCCAACTTTGCCCAATCACTGAGCGACTGCCCCATGATGCTAGCCACTACGATTTTCGACGGAAAGTCCTGCTTCAAGCGACGAATGGTTTCGAAGTCTTCTTCGGCGGGATGTTCACTGACTTGCTCCATGTTACGGAATCCATAGAAGCGTCCGTCTTCGCCTGGTTCGCAAACGGAGTCGAAGCGCGGCGAGACTTCATGGATTTCCTCCAGGCAGATGGTTTTGAAAAACACACCGCCCCACCCTGCCTTAAAGGCGCGTGCCACCATTTCGTAATTGGTGCACACAGCAGAGGATGCGAGGAAGAAGGGATTCTCGCAGGGTATGCCACAGAATTCTATCTGAAGACTGGGCTTTGCCTCCGCCTCTTCGTCTTCAGCGGCTTCCGCACATGTCTTCTTCGGCAACTCGTTCAGACTCTTGGCTACTTCTCTTATACGGATAGGTCGGTCGTAGTGGATACAAGCGGCTTCGGCGTGCTCCAAATCTTGTTCGGAACAGTCGGCTATCCACTTCCACGCATTACTGTCGTTGTCGAAACGCAAGGCGCGCAACATACGCGCCGGATCGCCGTGTTTACAAGCTGCTGTACATTGCGCATTTTCGCACAAAAGACAACGCGACACTTCTTCTTTGTAATTAAATAATCTCTTCATGTTCTTGTTTTTCTATGTGAGTAGTAGATTGGCGATAGTACAGTAGCTATCTGATTGAAGTTTCAGAATTTGAACAAAGCCACTGCGCTTTGACCTATGCAAATATAGAGAAGTTTTGCTGAAGGGCAAGCCTTTCCGACTATTTTATATACGCCCGGCTCATACTACATAATAGGGGAACACCCAAGCACGGTGTTGAAATTCCAAAGCAGGGTATTGAATTTTCAAAGCACGGTCTTGAAAATCCAATGCACGCAAAAACACCAAAGCCGCAAATTCAAATTATCTACGGGCTCAACACGTTGAGCTTGTAGAAAGTTGTTTTGAAACATTAGCAGAGTCATCTTTTGCGTGCGCTAGCGTATGGGGGTCACGTCTCCGACGTGACGCTCTACACGCCGTCGCGGACGGATTTGCGTGCTGCGCCTTGTTTCTTTCCGCTCAACTGTCACGTCAGTGACCTACCCCCATGCGCTGACGCACGCAAACGCACTAATTCCAAGGCAGCAAATTCAAATTTCCTACGAGCCCAACACGTTGGCCTACGAGCCCAAAATTCGTAAATGTTCACATTTTAATAGTTCGAATATTTCGGTACAAATTCTCAGTATCGCGTACGCGCGTACGCGCGCGCTACACCGAAGTTTGTACATTCTACCTTCATCTGTCACCGTCACGGACGGTTTTGCGTGCTGCGCCGCTTATGCTTGTGAGCAAATAAAGGGACGCGTGCTTTGATAAGAGCTACTTTTATAAGGGTGACAGCAAATTCTCACGAGGGTATAAAAATTCGTCACGATCTAAAAATGTCGGTCATGCGCACGTACCAAAATATTTGACCAAAAAGGCTTAACAAAGCAAAAGTGTTGTGATTGCGTCTTAATGCTGTCACCCTTAATAAAGCGCATAAGCATTACATTATTTGCACATTCACACATCTGCACATTTGCACATTGGCGAAGCCCTATTTGCACATTCGCGAAGCGCATGGTGACAGGTGACAGCAGTTTGCACAAACTTCGGTGTATACGCGCGCGTGTAATGCGAAATATATAATATAGAAGGTCGGCACACACCCTTTGTAAATACGGGCGGTGCGAGCATACATTCTGATAGACAACACCTTGCGGAAGCGTAACAAAATTTATCCCAAAATTCACAAGACAATTTTACCTTGATTCCTTTTTAATGTATATCTTTGCCCCGTAAAAGAAGCGCCAAATGCAAAGCGCGACTATCAATACTACGAATTCAATAACCAAAATTTCTACAAACAAACTAATCTCAAAACAATGGCAACTACAAATGCTAGCGCGCCCAAGAGTGCGCCCAAGAAACAGTCTGCTGGTTTCACCGGCATCAAGTCTGGCCTTTCTGTGATTATTGTCTGCGCAGTAATCGCAGTGTGCATCTACCTCTTCGGTTTCGGTAACATCTCCAACTTCAAGGGTACAGAAAACGCTTCCGCAGCATTCTCTTTCCTTTGCGGTTCTGAAGAGACTTACGAACCCGCCAACCTCATGGGTACGGTCTACAAAGGTGGTTTCGTGGTGCCCGTAATCTGGACGCTCCTCATCACCGTCATCGCACTCGCCATCGAGCGCTTCTTCGCAATCCGCAACGCTTACGGTCGCACTAGCCTCACGAAGTTCGTTGCCGACATCAAGGTAGCCCTCAAGCAGAACGACATGGTTAAGGCACAGCAGATCTGCGACAAGCAGCGCGGTTCCGTAGCCAACGTAGTAGGCGCAACACTTAAGAAGTACAAAGAAATGGAAGAAAACACCGTCCTCACCAAGGAACAGAAGGTGCTCTCCATCCAGAAGGAACTCGAAGAAGCTACCGCTCTCGAAATGCCTATGATGCAGGAAAACCTCCCCATCATCGGTACTATCGTAACACTCGGTACTCTCGCCGGTTTGTTCGGTACTGTGCTCGGTATGATCAAGTCCTTCTCCGCAATGGCTAGCGGCGACGGTGGCGCAGACTCTTCAGCACTCTCAACCGGTATTTCCGAAGCACTTGTAAATACGGCTTCCGGTATCTTGACCGGTGCGCTCGCCGTTATCTCTTACAACTACTACACCAACAAGATCGACCGCCTCACTTTCTCTCTCGACGAAGTAGGTTTCACCATCGTAGAAACATTCTCTGCAACTCACTAATTAGCATAAAACAAGGTATTTAAGACATGGGACGTTTTAAAGTCAAAAAACAAGATACGTTCATAGACATGACGCCTATGAGCGATGTCATGGTCCTGCTGCTTACCTTCTTTATGCTGACTGCAACTTTCGTTAAGGAAGAACCTGTAAAGGTCAACACACCTGGTTCGGTTTCGGAAATCAAAATTCCCGCCAACAACTTGCTCACCATCTTCGTGGAAAAAAGCGGCAAGGTGTTCATGACCATGGACTCACCCGAAGGCCTCCGCAAACTCGCCAACGCGATGAACGACGCCGACAAGTTGAGCCTCTCACCCCAGGAAGTTGAAGCCTTCGCTCAGGCCCCTACCTTCGGCACTCCCCTCAACACCATCAAAGGATGGTTGGCTTCTGACAACAAGAACGAGATTCTTACCAAGAACCAAGAGGCTGGTATACCTTGCGACAGTTTGAACAATGAGTTGAAGATCTGGGTAAGCACAGCCCGTGAGGCAATGGGCGATGGTATGCGTATCGCAATAAAGGCTGACAAGTCTACTTCCTACGCCGTAATCAAAAAAGTTATGGACACTCTGCGCGAGATTGACGAGAACAAGTACAACCTCATCACCGCTCTTAAAGGCGCAGAAGAATAAATTTTACAGTTATGGCAAAAAAAGGTGGAAGTAAACAAAAGAAAATGAACTCGCGCGTGGACTTCACGCCGATGGTGGATATGATCATGCTCCTCGTGACCTTCTTCATGCTCTGTACAACGCTTCTCAAGCCGCAGACCATGGAAATCACCATGCCTTCCGACAAGGAAGACATCAAAGAAGAGAACAAGAGCCAGGTGGCCGCCTCTAAGGCTATCACCATCCTCCTCGACGAGAACAACACCATCTACTACTTCAAAGGTAAACCCGACGGAGGTACCGACATCCCCGATGAAGGTAAACTCTTCGCCACACAGTACGGTAAGGACGGCATCCGCAAGGCACTGCTCGAATCCAACCCGCAAGCCGTGAAGGAAGTAGCTAAGCTTAAGGCAGAGTTCGCAAGCAAAGCAACCTCCAACGTTCAGCAGGAACAGAAAGTCAAAGCTGAATACAAGGAACGACTGGCCAAAATCAAAAACGCCGATTACACGCCTAGCGTAATCATCAAGGCTTCTGACAAGGCCACGTACGAAAACCTCATTGATGTGCTCGATGAAATGCAAATCTGCAACATCGGCCGTTACGTGATCGACAAATTCGCAGAGGGCGACAAGCTCAAGATTGAAGCTTACAAGAAAAACCCTGCGCAGTAATTAACAGTAAGTGAAGTATAACAACTATGTCTAAAGTAGATTTGGCATCACGAGAGTGGTGCGACTTAGTATTCGAAGGACGTAACAAGGAATACGGAGCTTACCGTGCACGCGCAAACAAAGGTAAGTTCCAGCTTCGCGCCATCATCATGGTGCTCATCCTCATCGTAGCCATCGTAGCTGCCATCCTCGCCAAGTCGGCAGTAGAAGCAGCGCTCAAGGCTAACCAAAACTTGGAAGACGAGTCCGTAACCGAGCTCTCACAGCTCAAGAAAGACGAGCCCAAGAAAGAGGAAAAGAAGAAGCAAGAGCCCAAAGTCGAATACGAGAAACCCATGGAGAAAGTGGCTGTGAAGTCATCCATCCAGTTCACCGTTCCTAAAATCGTGGAAGACGACAAGGTCGACCACTCAAAGGAACTCAAAACTCAGGATGAAGTGACGAAGAGCAAATTCGCCATCGCTTCTCAAGACTACATCAACCCCGACGGTGGTACAGGTATCAACATCGACGACTTGAAGGAAAACCAGCAAGCTGGCGGTACGTCCGTTCCTCCCAAGGAAGAAGAAGTTGTGGATAACGCCATCGTAGAAGTGCCCGCCACCTACCCCGGCGGCGAAAGCGCACTCCTCGCATTCGTCGGCAAAAACCTCGTTTATCCTGCCATCGCACAGGAACAGGAACTCCAGGGCGTCGTAATGCTCCGCTTCCGCGTGGAGACCGACGGTTCTGTAGGTACCATCAAGGTTGAAAAGAGCCTCTCCAAGGAATGCGACCAGGCTGCAGTTACCGTGGTCAAGAAGCTTCACCGCTTCACCCCCGCCAAGCAGCAAGGTCACCCCGTTCCCGTTTGGTTCCGTCTCCCGATTCGTTTCCGCATTCAGTAATCTTGCCTAACCACGCAACCAACAAGGTTGCAACAGGTTAAGAAACGCACATAACGTAGAGCAATCGCCCACAAAGGGTTGATTGCTCTACGTTTTTTCATTACCTTTACCACGAAAGCAAACCCTAAAGAAAAAGCATTATGAAAACAACCATTCTCAGCACTGCACTCTTCTGCGCAGCCACGTTCGGCTACGGATACAGCCGCAACATCCAAAGTTCAAAAGCTCCTAAAGCTACGAACGTCATGTCCATTACTGTTGACGACGACGAAAGGCCAATAGACAACACCCTCGTTGAAGTGCCCGCCACTTACCCCGATGGAGACATCGCCCTACTCGGCGACATCGCCAAAAACCTTGAATACCCCGAGACTGCAAAAAAGCATAACGTCCAAGGAACGGTTTTGGTCCGCTTCGTCATTGACAAGAAAGGTGCGGTCGACACCGTCAAAGTTGAGAAAAGCCTTTCCAAAGAATGCGACGAAGCTGCCGTAGCGGTAATAAAGAAGCTCAAGCGTTTCACCCCCGCCGTCCAAGAAGGCAAACCAGTAGCCGTCTGGTTCCGACTGCCCATCCGCTTCAGCATAGCACAATAAGAAAAGTTCTAAAAATATGTTGCGCATTTTATTAAAAAAAATGAGCGAGAAGCGGGCTTTCAGCCCGCTCCTCGCTCATATATTCATTTGTAATTCTGCGCAAATATTTTAGAACAGTACTAAAGACTGAATGACCGCCAAATCCTTTTGCTAAAGGTTAAGAAAAGCACAACACGTTGAGCATTCACCCGCAAGGGGTTGAACGCTCAACGTTTTTTGTTTACCTTTGCAAGAAAGCAGAAACAACAAAAAGCATCATGAAATCCGCAATTCTCGGCGTCGCGCTCTTCTGCGCCGCCTTACTCTCCATGTCATCCTGCCGCAACAAAGAAAAAAGCGGCAATCCACAATGGATGAAAGAAGACGATGTGCCAGTAGCCATCGACGAAACATTCCGCCCCATCATGGAAAACCTCGTAGAAAGTTTTGGCATGGCACATCCCGAAGCCACCATGAAACCCGCCTACGTCAGCGAAGATTCCGCACTACGACTCATGGCCATGGACAGCATTCGCTGCTGCATCGTCACCCGTAAACTCAACGAACGCGAAACGGCACTCATCGAGGGCCACCGACTCGGTGCCAAGCAGTCGCTCATCGCCACCGACGCCATCGCCATCGTCGTGAACAAAGCTAACCGCGACTCCGTCATCACCGTTGACGAACTCAAGCAGATTGTACAAGGCAAAATCACCAAGTGGGAACAACTCAAAGCACACACACAAACGGGTAAACTCAGCGTCGTATTCGACAACTCTGGTTCAAGCACCGTACGCTTCATGCGCGACAGCCTTTGCAACGGAAAGCCCCTCAGCGGACCCGTCTACGCCTCCGACAAAGGCACGAACCAAAGTGTACTCGACATGGTGCGCAAGGACGCAAGCATCATAGGCATCGTAGGCACGAATTGGCTGAAGGGAGATTCCGACAAACCCCTATCCTCCTTCGACTCGCTCGACGTCAACGTGCTCCGCGTGGCAAAGACCGATGCCGCGAAAGCAGTGCGCCCCTTCCAGTACTTCATTGCCACGGGGGACTATCCCCTACTCCGCTCCGTCTACATGATCTGCACCGACCCACGCTCACAATCCATGCTCCGCAACTTCTACTTCTTCACCAAAGGACAGAAGGGACAGACCATCATCTGCAACAACTCGCAACTCCTCCCCATCACGCCCGTACAAGTAAAATCCGTCAGCGTGAACTAAAAAAGCTGGGAGATACAGCCATAATCCACACCAAAAGCAAAGGTACAGACCACTTAAAGGACAGTACCTTTGCTTTTATTTTTGCATCATAACAAGCGTTTGCAAAATAAACCGTAACTTCGCATTACGAAACATTCGTAACGTAAAAGCAATAATCCCGTAAGGCCCTATGGTACAGACCAACCCGTTCATTATTGAAGGCTATTTGTCGCCCGAATATTTCTGCGACAGAGTAGAAGAAACGTCAGTGTTGACCCGCCACATCACTAACGGCTGCAACGTGGCGCTAATAGCACCAAGACGTTTGGGGAAGTCCGGGCTGATACACAACTGCTTTCAACAAGAAAACATTCGAAGCCAATATCACTGCATTTATGTAGACATCTACGACACGAAGAATCTTAGCGAGTTTGTCTACGAACTCGGCAAGAGCATATTGAATGCACTCAAATCCAAAGGCAGAACGGTGTGGGAACACTTCGTAGAAATGCTCAAGTCTGTGCAATCGACCATATCATTCGACATAAACGGCAACCCTGAGTGGAGCGTTAGTTTGGGCGACATTCGCACACCCGACACAACGCTCGATGAAATCTTCGCCTATCTTGAGGGAGCAAACAAACCCTGCATCGTAGCTATCGACGAATTTCAAACCATAGCGAACTTCCCCGAAAAAACGGTTGAAGCAACGCTCCGAAAAAGAATCCAAAACTGCCATAACGCAAACTTCATCTTTTCAGGTTCCAAGAGGCATATGATGGCACAGATGTTTACCTCACACGCTCGACCGTTCTACCACAGCACAAGCATCATGGGACTGGACCCCATCAACGAAGAGGTGTATAGAAAATTTGCTAACCATCACTTCGCAAACCACAACAAACATATCACATCGGAAGCCTTCTCCTTGCTTTACAACAACTTCACAGGCATCACGTGGTACATTCAGTATGTCCTCAACATGCTTTACACCAACTCTTCCGAAGGCGGAAACATCGTCGAGGAAGACGTACAGGCATCCGTCATGAACATACTTTCGCAACAGCGTTTTGCCTACCAAGCATTACTTTATCAACTGACTTCCAAGCAAAAGCAACTACTCTGCGCCATAGCACAAGAAGGATCATCATCGTCCGTTCTTTCACAAGAGTTTCTCCGAAAATACGGTTTAGGAGCAAGCACCGTGCAAGGAGCCATAAAAGCTTTGCTCGACAAAGACTTCATCACACAAGACGACGGCGTATTCCAGCTCTGCGACAAATTTCTTGAACTTTATCTGAAACGAGAAGCGTAGAGTAACAAGCAAAAAATAACTTGCGCAGAATTGCAAAAGAAACACTTCGTAGACGCACCGAAAAATGCTACCTTTGCAGCGAACGTGTGCATAAAAACTCCAAAACGCCACGTTAGCAACAAGGCAAAGCTCTCCGCTGCCGAACACAGACGACCGCATGATCGGATTCAAAAAATTAGACATCTACATATTAAAGAAATTCCTGCTGCTCTTTGCGGCCGCCTTTTGCATCTGCATCTTCGTCTTCGAAATGCAAGCCGCATGGAAGTACATCGAAGACCTCGTGGGCAAAGGACTTTCTATAGACATTTTGGGCAAGTTCTTCGGCTACCTTACGCTCTATCTCGTGCCGCAGTCCTTGCCTTTGGCCGTTCTCCTCGCCACACTCATCACATTCGGTAACCTCGGCGAGTCGTTGGAACTCCTCGCCATGAAAGCCGCCGGCATTCCGCTCATACGTGTCATGCGCCCGTTGCTCATCTTCGCCATAGGCACCGTGGGGTTCTCGTTTTGGTTTCAAAACAAAGTGTCGGCACCGGCCTATCTCGACATGCGCACATTGCTCTTCAGCATGAAACTGCAGTCGCCCGCCGTAGAAATACCCGAAGGCGTGTTCTACAACGGTGTGCCAAACATCAATATCTACGTTCAAAAGAAAGACGTGAGCACGGGAATGCTCTACCAAACCATTATCTACAAGGTAGACCAAGGCTTCAACCGCGCACAGATTGTACTTGCCGACTCCGCACGCCTCGAAATGACGGAAGACAAAAAGAACCTCGTGCTCGACATGTGGAGCGGCGAACAGTTCGAAAGTCTTCAGGGCAACAGCGCCGGAACACAGATGATTGGCAGCAACGCCTCCGACCCTTACGACCGCGAGACGTTCGACTATAAGAAGTTCATTATCGACTTCGACAGCAATTTCAACATGGTGGACAAAAACGTGTTGGCTACCATGGCCGAAGGAAAGGACCTCAAACAATTGGAGCACAGCATCGACTCCATGCAACTAGCCATGGACTCCGTGGGCAAACGCTACTTCATCGACGCACAGAGCGTATACTTCCGTCGCCCCGCACTCTCCAAAGCCGATTCCATAAGCCTCTACCGACAGCTCAAAGCGCATCCGCAAAACATTGATTCACTGCTTGCCCATCTGCCGGCAGAGAAAATGCAGAACGTGGAACAGGCAGCACGCATCAGTGTACAGTCTGCAAAGTCGGACCTCGAATGGAAAGCCATGACCACACACGACACCGACTACACCATTCGGCGCCACTGGTCATATTGGTACATGTTCTACACAGGTTCCATCGTCTGCCTCATCTTCTTCCTCATCGGAGCTTCGCTCGGAGCCATCATCCGCAAAGGCGGTCTCGGATTCCCTGTGCTCATCTCCGTGGGCGTGTTCATCATCCGCTACGTCATTGATACTTCCACGACAAAAATGGCGCGCGACGGGAACATCAACATGGAATTTGCCATGTGGCTCAGCACCGTAATCATCACACCGCTAGCCATATTCCTCACCTACAAAGCCAACCGCGACTCCGGACTCTTCAACATGGAAGCCTACGTCAACGCCTTCCGCCGGTTGCTCGGACTTCGCACCAAACGGCACATCGCAGCCAAGGAAGTGGTCATCCACGACCCCGACATGGAACGCGTTGCCCTCTTGCTTGAAGAAATCAAAGCGGAAAGCAACGAGTATATGGCCAATAACCACCTGCTCAAAGCGCCCAGCTACATCCAAACGTTCTTCCGTTACAAAGCCGACGACCACGTGGAACGCATCAACGAGAAGATAGAAGAACTCGTGGAAGAACTTTCCAACAGTCGCGACTTCCGCATGCTGAGCGGCATCAACCAAATACCCGTGCTCTACACTACAGCACACGTCAGCCCCTTCCACAGCACGAAGTGGAACAAAGCCGCGGGCATCATCTTCCCCGTAGGCATTGTGCTTTGGCTACGCATCTGGAGGTTCCGCCTCATCCTGCTGCGCGAGTTGAAACAAATAGTCCGCACGTGCAACAGCCTTGAAGATTTGATTCAAGGTAGCACGGACGAGGCTGAAGAAGAAAACGCTCCCACAGCAGACGGTGCACAACAGAAGAAAAAGCGGAAATGGAAAAAGGCCGCACTCATCTTCATCCTCTGTGCAGCCATCGCGGCGGCACTCGGCAACTGGGGATACAAACGATACAGACATTACCGCATACAAAAAATGATGCGCGTGGAACAATCCGGAGCTACGCCCGCTGACGGCAACGCACTCCCCAATCAAAGCACTCCCCTGTCACAACCCACAACAGACTCTCCGTTCGGGAATTAGAGCGCGGCACCTCAAAGCGCCTCTTTCGCCCGCACACATTCACCACAAACAACTATACTACATCTCTTTCTCATGAATACGTTCAAACTCGCCTCCGTGGAAGAGGCCATACAAGACTTCAAAGAAGGCAAGTTCGTCATCGTGGTTGACGACGAAGACCGCGAAAACGAAGGCGACCTCATCATGGCAGCCGAACTCGTTACGCCCGAAAAGGTGAACTATATGCTCCACAACGGACGCGGCGTGCTCTGCGCTCCCATCACCATAGAGCGAAGCAACGAACTCAAGCTCGACCATCAAGTTCAAGAGAACACGAGCATGCTCGGCACTCCTTTCACCGTGACGGTCGACTTGCTTGAAGGCTGCACCACTGGCGTAAGTTGCCACGACCGCGCAGCCACCATCCGCGCCCTTGCCGACCCCAACAGCCGCCCCGAGAGCTTCGGCCGACCCGGCCACATCAATCCGCTCTACGCACAGGATCGAGGCGTACTCGCTCGTGCCGGCCACACGGAAGCTTCCATTGACTTGGCACGACTTGCCGGCATGCAACCCGCTGCTTGTCTCATAGAGATACTCAACGAAGACGGTACCATGGCGCGTATGCCGCAGCTCCAGGAATTTGCACAGCGCGAGGGACTGCACATCATCACCATCAAAGACCTCATTGCATACCGCCTCAAGCACGAATGTCTCGTGGAACGCGGCGAAGAGGTGGACATGCCCACCGAATACGGACACTTCCGCCTCATCCCCTTCCGCCAGAAAAGCAACGGACTGGAACACGTGGCGCTCATCAAAGGCGAATGGAAAGAAGACGAACCCATCCTCGTACGCGTACACTCTTCATGCGTCACGGGCGACATTTTCGGTTCTGAGCGCTGCGACTGCGGCGAACAGCTCCACAAAGCCATGCGCAAGGTGGAGGAAGAAGGAAAGGGCGTAGTGCTCTACCTCAACCAGGAAGGACGCGGCATTGGCCTGATGGCAAAGATTGCCGCCTACAAACTCCAAGAAGAGGGCTACGACACGGTCGATGCCAACGTACACCTCGGTTACGATCCCGACGAACGCGACTACGGCGTGGGGGCACAAATTCTCTCACTCCTCGGCGTACACAAAATGCGACTTATGACGAACAATCCCGTCAAGCGAGTCGGTCTTGAAGCCTACGGACTCGACATCACCGAGAACGTGCCCATCGAAACAACACCGAATCCTTACAACGAACGCTACCTGCGCACCAAGAAACTGCGCATGGGACACACGCTCCATAATCTATAAACCATTAAAACATACAGACCTATGGCAAAAGACTTTATGAGTTGGTACGACCCCAACGACACGGGAACTACCCCCTACCAAGACGCCACAAGAAGTTTACCCGCTCTGATGACGAAAGTGTACGTGTGGATGACACTTGCGCTCGCCATCACAGGACTCACGGCTTTCTGCGTGGCTGAAAACGAAGCGCTCGTCTTCAGTCTGCTCTCAAGCAAACTTGCATTTTGGGTGCTCATCATTGCCGAATTCGGCATTGTTGCCTACCTCTCCTCACGCATCATGCAAATGTCGTTCGCCACGGCGGGCATCCTGTTCGGCGTTTATTCCGTAATCAACGGCATTGTGTTGTCGAGTCTTCTTTTAGTCTACACACTTGAAAGCCTGACATCTACATTCCTCATCACGGCAGGCACCTTCGGAGCCATGTCGCTGATTGGTGCGGTAACGAAACGCGACCTCGGCGCCTTCGGACGCTTCTTCTTCATGGCACTCATTGGCCTCATCATCGCTTCCATCGTGAACATCTTCCTCGCAAGTTCCGCATTGAGCTGGGGACTTTCCATCGCTGGTGTGCTCATCTTCAGCGGCCTCACAGCCTACGACACGCAGAAGATGAAACAGATGTTCGTACAGTACGCATCAACAGGCGACGAAAACCTCATGAAGATTGCTCTGCTCTGCAGCTTGAGTCTCTACCTCGACTTCATCAACCTCTTCCTCTACCTGCTCCGTTTCCTCGGTGCACGCAAGAACTGACCCTTTCCCAACGGGGCGGGCTGCTTTCGACTCTCCGTCCTAAGCAGCGCGCCCCGTTCATGCATTGAACCATACACACTAACTACATAAATCAGCACAACACATATGCTTTCATCACTCGTAAACCGACTTGCTCCTTCGGCCACGTTGGCCATGTCGCAAAAGAGTGCCGAACTTAAGGCACAAGGCATCGACATCATCAACCTCTCCGTAGGCGAACCTGACTTCAACACTCCCGACCATATCAAAGAGGCTGCAAAGAAAGCCATCGACGAGAACTACTCGCGCTACTCTCCCGTAGCCGGCTACCCTGCACTGCGCAAGGCCATCGTGGATAAACTCTACAACGAAAACGGACTGGAATATACGCCGGAACAGATTGTGGTTTCGAACGGTGCAAAGCAGTGCGTGTGCAACGCCGTAATGGCCGTCGTTTCACCGGGCGATGAAGTAATCATTCCCGCGCCTTACTGGGTGAGCTATCCGCAGATGGTGCTCATGGCTGACGGCAAACCCGTATTCGTTGAAGCTAAGATTGAACAGGACTTCAAGATTACGCCGGAACAGCTCGAAGCGGCCATCACGCCCAAAACACGCGCCATCATCCTCTGCTCACCGAGCAACCCGACGGGCAGCGTTTACAGCGCCGAAGAACTTGAAGGCCTCGCCGCTGTGCTCCGCAATCACCCCGAAGTGACGATTATCAGCGACGAGATTTACGAACACATCAACTACGTGGGCGCTCACGCTTCCATTGCCCGCTGCGAGGGCATGAAGGAACGCACCGTAGTCATCAATGGTGTATCTAAGGCTTACGCCATGACAGGCTGGCGCATCGGCTTCCTCGCCGCTCCCACCGCTTTGGCCAAAGCTTGCAGCAAACTCCAGGGACAGTACACGAGCGGTCCGTGCTCCGTCAGCCAGATGGCTGCCACTGCCGCCTTCGCTGGTCCGCAGGATTGCGTAGAAACCATGCGTCAAGCTTTCGAGCGCCGCAAGGAACTCATCGTTCGCCTCGCCAAGGAAGTTCCGGGCTTTGAGGTGAACAATCCTCACGGAGCTTTCTACCTCTTCCCCAAGTGCAGCTACTATTTCGGAAAGACGGATGGCGAACGCGTCATCAAAGATTCCATGGACTTTGCGCTCTACTTGCTTGAAGTGGGTCACGTGGCCACTGTGGGCGGTGCTGCCTTCGGCTCTCCCGAATGTTTCAGAATGAGCTACGCCACGAGCGACGAAAACATCGTAGAGGCTCTCCGCCGTATCAAAGAAGCGGTAGCCAAACTGAAATAAACAGAACTATTGACAACCGGCCGCTCGGGAAGTCTTCCGAGCGGCCGGTTTTTCTTTCAACCATTATGGAATCTTATACCATATGAAACAAAAAATCTTTTCTCTCTTTTCTCTCTTTTTTCTCCTCGCTCTCCTTTGCCCTTACGCCCACGCTCAAAAGGAAATCTACATTCCGACACAGATGAAAAGCGACAGTGAAGGCTACAGCGAAACTGACGAATCCAAGATGTGGTGTCTGAAACGCAGCCGCCAAAGCGAGAACTGCATTGTCTTTTGGCAAAGCGGCTACGGCACAAACGACCCCAACTCTTCAGCCGTGCCCTCAGAATACCGCGTCGACGTGGACGACTTGCTCAACAAGTTGGAAAGTTTCTACGACTACTACATCAACACGTTGAAGTTTGCAGAAGTGGGACAAGGCAAGTCTTTCCTCGACAAATACAAATTCATCGTATGCCTCTACTACACCACAACATGGATGGCCTACGGTTCGGGCTTTGACGACACCATTGGCGGCATGTGGATCAATCCCAGCACTTGCCACCCTGTCGGCTCCACCATCGGCCACGAAATGGGACACAGTTTTCAATACCAGTGCCACTGCGACCTTAAGGGCTATGCTGGCTTCAACTACAACATAGGAAAAGGTTGCGCCTTTTGGGAACAGACTGCACAGTGGATGGCCTTCATGAAATATCCCGAAGAGACGTTCACCAACTGGCAGTTTGCCAACTATCCGCAGAACTGTCAGTTCGCCTTTCTCCACGAAGACACGCGATACAACAACTACCTCTTCCACCATTTCCTTGCCGACAAATACGGCGTGGACATCCTTGCCCGCATCTGGCGCGGAGGCACTTACGAGGGACAGGACGCCAACCAGGTGTTGATGAAAATCAACAAACTCTCAACCTCCGACTTCTACAAGGACTGCTACGAAGCTGCCGCTAAGATGGCAACCTGGGACTTCGACCGCATACGCGATTACGGCAAGGACTACATCGGCACTCACCGCTATGAGTATTACGAAACGGAAGACGGAAAATTCCAGGTAGCCTACTCTAGCTGTCCGCAAGCTACTGGCTACAATCTCATTCCGCTGAAGATTCCCGCTGGTGGTGGCGAAGTGACGGCTTACTTCAACGCGCTGCGCCCCGGAGCTGCCTTGTGTGCCGACGACCCCGGACTTTGCAAAATTGACGCAAACGGAACGAAGGACACCGTGACGACCTACAACTCTGTCAGCAACAGTTACAACCGCGGTTTCCGCCTTGGTTTTGTGGCACTCTGCAAAGACGGCACACGCGTCTACGAATCGAAAGACACCGTTTATGCCCAAGGCAGTAGCATGAGCCACGACACGCTTTCGTTCAATGTGCCCGCCGATGCCGAACGCATGTGGATGGTTGTTTCGCCCGCGCCTAAGGTTTACTACCGTCACGAATGGGACGAAACGAACCGTAACGACGACCAATGGCCCTACCGCGTAAGTTTTGACAACACCGACATTCTCGACCACGTGCAGATTGGTCCTGCCGGTGCTGAAGTGTGCGACACCGTCTACCACTACTACGTGGGCGTGACACCGACCACGGGTAATGACTACAGCGGAACGAGCGTGAAACTTGAAGGCTCACTGGGCGAAGCCATCGGCAAGTCGCTCCGCATGCAACCAAAAGAAATTGCGAACCACATCAAGGACTGGTCCACAAAGCAAGACGAGGGCGACATTACCGTTTGGGCGCTCAATCCGAAGAACCTCAAGGTGGTCTACACTGGAAGTACATCGTCTACGGGTTATGGACACTGGTTTAATGCCGAAGGCACTGTAGTGAAGTTCGGCAACAACCAAAAGATTTACTCCGAATATCGTCCGGCATCGAACGCTTTCGTTATCGGCACCTCGCCCAACGCCACAACCGCTGGACAGGAATACACCCTCGCACAAGCCTTCAAGTACATAAAGAACGGCAAGACGGCAATGGCGAAAATCGTGTGGCACATCTACATCGGTGGTATTCCCGAGGGCATCAGCCAGACTATTAAAGAGGATGGTGTAGATGCAGTAAACGTCTATTCCATTGACGGCAAACTCATTCGTAGCAAAGCCGAACCCGCCAATGCCACAAAGAATCTTCCGCAAGGTGTCTACATTGTAGGCAGCAAAAAGGTCATTGTAAAATGACGAATCTAACGGAAGAGAAGCGCAACAGGGCTTCATAACCTTACACCAAGAGCGAAACGCAAACATTCCACATGCAGGAGTTTACGCTTCGCTCTTTTCTTGCGCCTATGCTTTTGCCAAACTGAGTGGTCATTGTGAACACTTATTACAAAAAAGTTAAGAAACACTACAGTAAACGTTGGTACGTAAGAGCAAAAGGCGTAAATTTGCCGTTGGAAAGGACGTCACACAGAACATCTATTACATTCTACTACTCACCCCGTATGTCTTCGGTCATAGCCATAGACCAAACGGACCTATATCTTCATCAAATAGAAATCATCAAGCAGACGACTGCGTAGCTGGCAAATGCCGTACGTAGCCCGAAACTTGCTTTACTCACCATAAACCAACAACCATTCAATGACTTTCAACGAAGGACTTTGGAACGAGCAGATTAACGTAACTGATTTCGTTCGTCGCAATCTCACTCCTTACGAAGGCGACGCATCATTCCTCGTAGGACCAACCGAACGCACAAAACGCGTTTGGAACGTATGTCTTCAGGCACTTGAAGAAGAACGTGCCAACGGCGGCGTACGCTCTTTTGACCCCGACACCGTTTCGACCATCACATCGCACCAGCCCGGATACATCAAGAAGGACGATGAGCTCATCGTAGGTCTTCAGACCGACGAACTGCTCAAGCGCGCCATCAAGCCCTTCGGCGGCATTAAGGTGGTAGAAAAGGCATGCGCTCAGCGCGGAAAGGAAGTGAATCCGCAGGTAAAGGAAATCTTCACCCACTACCGCAAGACACACAACGACGGTGTGTTTGACGTATACACTGAAGAGATTCGCCGTTTCCGTTCGCTCGGCTTCCTCACCGGTCTGCCCGACAACTACGCCCGCGGCCGCATAATCGGCGACTACCGCCGTCTTGCCGTCTACGGTACCGACCGTCTCATCGCAGCTAAGGAAGCCGACAAGGCCGCCATTGGCAGCCCCATGACAGAGGACCGCATCCGTCTGCGCGAGGAAGTAGCAGAACAGATCAAAGCCTTGAAAGAAATCGCCAAGATGGGCGAGATGTACGGCCTTGAACTCAACCGCCCCGCACAGTCGGCTCAGGAAGCTGTACAGTGGGTCTACATGGCTTACCTCGCAGCAGTAAAAGAACAAGACGGTGCTGCTATGTCGCTCGGTAACGTATCCTCGTTCCTCGACATCTACATCGAGCACGACATGAAGCACGGACTCATCGACGAGACGTTCGCACAGGAACTCATCGACCAGTTTGTCATCAAACTCCGCATGGTGCGCCACCTCCGCATGGACGCCTACAACGAAATCTTCGCCGGCGACCCCACTTGGGTTACCGAATCGCTCGGTGGCCGCTTCAACGACGGACGCACAAAGGTGACGAAGACTTCTTTCCGCTTCCTCCAAACGCTCTACAACCTCGGTCCTTCGCCCGAACCCAACCTCACGGTGCTTTGGAGTCCCGAACTTCCCGAAGGTTTCAAGAACTTCTGCGCTAAGGTCAGCATTGACACATCTTCCATCCAGTACGAGAACGACCGCCTCATGCGCGAAGTACGCGGCTCTGACGACTACGGAATTGCCTGCTGCGTAAGCTATCAGGACATTGGCCGCCAGATTCAGTTCTTCGGTGCACGCTGCAACCTCGCCAAGGCTCTTCTTCTTGCCATCAACGGTGGCCGCTGCGAGAAGACTGGCACTCTCATGCTTGAAGGCATCCCCGCCCTCTCTTCCGACGTGCTCAACTACGAGGAGGTGATGAAGAACTACAAGCTCGTGCTCTCGCAGATTGCCCGCATCTACAACGACTCGATGAACATCATCCACTACATGCACGACAAGTACTACTACGAGAAGGCACAGATGGCGTTCATCGACACTAACCCGCGCATCAACATTGCTTATGGTGCTGCCGGTCTCTCCATCGCCATCGACTCACTCTCTGCTATCAAGTATGCCAAGGTTACTGCCAAGCGCAACGAACAGGGACTTACTGACAGCTTCGACATCGAAGGCGAATTCCCCTGCTTCGGTAACAACGACGACCGTGTGGACCACCTCGGCGTAGACCTCGTTTACTACTTCGACGAAGAACTGAAGAAGCTCCCCGTCTACAAGAACGCCCGCCCCACCCTCTCGCTCCTTACCATCACTTCCAACGTAATGTACGGCAAGAAGACGGGTGCTACTCCCGACGGTCGTGCTGCCGGCGTGGCTTTCGCTCCGGGTGCAAACCCCATGCACGGACGCGACAAGAGCGGTGCCATCGCTTCGCTCTCTTCTGTATCGAAGCTCCGCTACCGCGACTCACAGGACGGCATCTCCAACACGTTCTCCATCGTGCCCAAGAGCCTTGGTCCTACGGACGAAGAACGCGTTGAGAACCTCGTCACGATGATGGACGGCTACTTCACGAAGGGTGCCCACCACCTCAACGTGAACGTGCTCAACCGCGAAATGCTCGAAGATGCTATGGAACATCCTGAAAAGTATCCGCAGCTGACCATCCGCGTGAGCGGATACGCTGTAAACTTCGTGAAGCTCTCCCGTGAGCATCAGCTCGAAGTGATTGCCCGCACCTTCCACCAGAAGATGTAACACACACCATCTAAAGAACTATTGCGCGCCAAAAAAGTTTCAATAACTTCTTTGGCGCGCAATTGCATTTGTTAAGCGACTAGTACACAATAGTTACAAGAAACGATCATCCTATAACCAACGAGAAATGTAAACCAAGAGCTTCAGCTAACTTCAAGAATGTTGAAAGTTGCATATCAGTCTGACCTTTTTCCAAAGCTGAAATATATTCACGTTTCTTTCCTATAGATTCAGCTAAGGACTTTTGGGTGATATTTTGTTTCTTTCGTTCTTCCTTTAGCAACTCTGCAAAATACCAAGCTTTGGCCTTTGCATCAAATTCCATACGTTCAGAGCTATTCTCTTGTCCGTATTTCTCATTTAATACATCATCAAAACGTCGTAAGGACGACAGTTTACTTTCATTGAATTTCAGCATATTCATTCCTCCGTATATTTCAGTAAGATTTTCTCAGCAATTACTATTTGAGCTTTATACTGTTTCGTGTCTTTTTTCAAAAATGTGTTGAGAACAAGAATCCGATGTGACTGGATGAAGTTGCTATGATCTATAGCAAATATTATAGAGCGATATTCATCATGTCCTAATGAGATTCGTAACTCATAGAAATCTGTATTCTCAATGTTTTTTACGAATTTCTTGCTGACAACATATTGACTGCGAATTATTTCAAAAACGTAGTCATATTTTTCCTTTATGCGTTCGCTTGAGTTCTTATAAAACTCTTCAAATTCATCGGAAAAATAGATTTCTCTTAATGTTTGCATACGGCAAAGGTAATGTATTTATACAAGAATCATGGCATTTGGTAAGAAGTTTATTACATTGCAAAAGGCAATTCTATTATTTACGCCGCACGCAACCCCAAAGAAAAGCAGGATTTGCATGCGGCGTAAACAAATGAATATGTAAAAATAGGAGTTTTTACTTCGCAGCCTTTGCTACGTAAGCGGCAGCCTTCTTGGCGGCTTTGTCGTAAGTGGCCTGTGCTTTGGTCTTAGCAGAACCTTCGGCCTTCTTGACGTTTTCGTAGAGTGTCCAGAGGTTGAACTTGGAGCAAGCTTCCTTCTGGGCAGCGGTAACGGCCTTGGCTTTGGCTTCTACTGCGGCTTCGTCGGCAGCAGGAGCGAAGGCATGGTGGAAACCTTTCACTTCGTTCCAGTGACCACGGGTGAAGTCGGGGAAGGCAACAGCAGCGCAGTCGTTGTCCATAGAGAGCGTACCGAGTTCGGCGAGTGAGCACCACTCAGCGAGGTCGTAAACGTCCATGTCGAGGGGAAGACCGTTCTGGAGGCAGTAAACGAGACGGCTGTCCATGATGAAGTCCATACCACCGTGACCGCCTACTTCCTTGGCTTCGTCGCCATACTTCTTGAGGATGGGCGACTGGTACTGCTCTTCGAGGGCTTTCTTCTCGCTCTCGGGCATGAAGCTGTGAGAACTGAGGTTGTCGACCTTAGGCTGGTGGCCTGAAGCAGCGAGTTGCTTGGCGTCAACGGCATATCCTTCGGTAGGATACTTGTTGGCAAAGCCCTTCGTACCGGTGAGCTGGTAGAGACGGTTGTAGGGCTGCGGATTCATCACGTCGTGCTGAATTTCGATGACCTTACCGTTCTCTGTGCGGATGAGGGTTGTGGTGTGGTCGCCGTTGCGGAAGTCGTTGCATTCCTTGCCGGTTTTTTCTTCCACATAAGCCTTACCGTGTGCGCTCTTGGTGTCCATGGCCACGAGGGTCTTCATGCGGTCGCCGCGATGGATGTCGAGGAGCTGAGCAACGGGGCCGAGGCCGTGAGTAGCGTAGACGTCACCGCGGTTTTCACGGTTGTACTTCATGCGCCAACCGAGCTTTTCGTTGTCGGTGCCGTTGGGATTCTTCCAATAGTAGTCCCAGAAATCGTCGAGGTTGTGGATGTAAGCGCCCTGTGTGCGGAGCACTTCGCCGAATACGCCGTGCTGAGCCATGTTGAGCGTGTTCATCTCGAACCAGTCGTAGCAGCAGTTTTCGAGAATCATGCAGTGCTTGCGGGTCTTCTCGGAAAGATTGATGAGTTCCCAGCACTGTTCGAGGTTCATGGCGGAGGGCACTTCAATGGCGGTGTTCTTGCCGTTCTCAAGCGCGCACTTTGCTACGGGGAAGTGATGGTCCCAGTCGGTAGCCACGTAGACGAGGTCTATGTCGCTGCGCTTGCAGAGTTCTTCGTATCCTTTCTCGCCAGAGTAGATGGCAGCGGGAGCAAGGCCGGCTTTCTTAAGATATTCCTGGCAACGTTCTGCACGGTTTTCTTCGTAGTCGCAAAGAGCAACGACCTGAATGCCGGGGATGTGGGTCCAGCGCTCAACGGCACCGGGGCCGCGCATGCCAAGACCTACGAAGGCTACGCGTACGGTCTGGATTTTGGGAGTGGTAAGGTTGATTACATCCTTCTGACCTGCGGGACGTTCAGGAGTGTCTACCACGATGGTTCCCTTGTTCCAATGCCACTTAGTGGAGGGAGAGAGGGACTGTGCCTGTGCTACTGATGCGCTGAGAGAGAGCATGGCAGCGAAGGCGAAAGCGAAACATTTTACGAGTTTCATAGTTTACGGTTTGTATTAGGTATGTTATTTCATGCTTTGCGGCGTTGTCCGTGCAACACGCTTTGCAAAGATAGCGATTTATTGCGCTTTGTTGAGATGTTGCGGTTGTTATTTGGTTGTTCAACAACGTTTCGGCGTTGAAAGCGCGTTTTTCAAGAAAGACAGAGGTGTTTTACACCGAACAGTATACATCAACGGCCGGACGCGCAATGTCACGTCCGGCCGTTATAATAAGGTGTGCCTTTCGGCTAATGGAGTGCTAAGGTAGCTTACTTGCCCATGCTCTTGAGAGCGTTGTCGAACTGCTTGGCTGATGCGCTTTCGGGATCGGCCTTAAGCATGATGTTCACGTACTTGCGGCAAGTGTCGAAGTCTTCCTTCTGCGAAGCATAGAAGGCAAGGTACTGAGCGGCGAGCAGACGTGAAGAGTTTGCGCTTTCGTCTTCGGGCATCATGGAAAGTGCCTTTTCGTAGAGTTCGCGGGGCTTCTCTTCAGCTACCTGAGAATTCTTAATGTTGAGCGCGGCCTGCTGCATGACAGCTTTGTAGTAGTCGCTTTCTTTCTCGAGCACCTTGTTGAAGGCGTCCATACCACCAGCGATGTACTCGTCCTTCTTGGCTTCGTCCTCAGTCTGATGAACAGCCTTGAGGTATTCCTGACCAAGACCGAAGTAGTCGGTGAGGTCTACCTTGTCGCCCTTCTTCTCCATGTACTGCTTATAGGTGGCAATGGCCTTGTCGGTTTCCTTGTTACGGCTATAGACCTTGGCAAGTTCCTTGTAGTTGGCAAGTTTGGAGGGATCTTTGGCGAGTGCCTTCTCGTAAGCGGCAATGGCTGCGGGCATGTCGTTCTCTTCCTTGGCAAGAGCTGCTACGTATTCGTAGTCGAGCGAAAGGAAGGTGCTGTCGGCATATTCGCCACTGGTGAGGTAGGACGATGCTTCCTTGGCTGATGCGATGGCTGCGTCGATGTCGATGGACTCACCAATCTTGTTGACCTTTGCGAAGAAGTCCATACGGCGGAGCACCATGTCCTTCGGAGCGAGGGGAAGAAGCTCGGTGGTCAGTTCGGTGATGCGGGTGAAGTTGGCCTGAGAGTAGAGCGACTGGAGGAAGTTCTCACAAGAACGGATGTCAATGACGCTCGTGTCCTTGGGCACGGCAGCGTAGTACTTCTCGTACTGTGCTACGGCTTCGGGATATTTGTCGAGCTTGTAGTTGATGTCGCCGAGGTCTTTATAGGCTGAGAATGCTGAGGGATCGAGGCGGAGAATGTGGTTCAGGGCTTCGATGGCCACATAGGGATTGACGTTTTTGTATACGAAAGCGTTGCGCTTGAGGGCTGCCACGTTGTCGGAGTCGACCATAAGGACGGCATCGAACTTCTGACCGGCACCACCGTAGTCCTTACGAATCATGCAGACTTCGCCGCTGAACATGAGACCGGGGATGTACTCGGGAGCGAGTTCGTAAACGCGGTCGGCGCACTGCTTGGCAGCGGGATAGTTGTTGTTGTCGAGGAAATAGGTACCTACGGAAACGAGGTCTTCCTTGCTCTTACCAATTTTCTTAACGAGTTTGCTGAAAACCTTGTTGGCCTGGTCGGGATCTTCCATGCTGAGGTTGATTACCTGGTCGGCCATTTCCTTGTTGGCAGGGTCAAGAGCAGGAACGTCGTACGACTTGGTCTGAGCCTGAATGCCGCAAGTGCCCATAAAAAGGAGGGCTGAAAGCGCAAAAGCGCGAAACATGTTCTTCTTCATATTGTGGTTTCTTATTTCTTTCTAATGAGTGGGTTGAGCGTTGCCATTCTTTGGGAAAGTAGCACGGCTTCTATCCTTTTGACGGCAAAGACCTTGCAAATATAGCAATAAACGAAGATTCTTGGCTTTTCGTTATCCTTAATTTTGTGTGAACGTTAGGGTTTATTCGGTTTTGAACGTGGCAAAGGTATGCATTTATCTGCATGTGCAAGTACAGGCGTCTATTTCTTAATGCTTTTTTATTCGTTTCGCAAGGTGCACAGAGTGACTTCCATGGAGGAAGCAACCGCCGGCCTTTTTCCCGAAAGGTGCGCCAAAGTTATTCCAAAGATTTTTGTACTTTTGCACCGTTGCTCAAAAAAGCGAGTTTTGCGCAAGAACAACATTTTCTCACTGCAAACAAACACATTCTATTAGATAAATAGCAATATGACAAAACGTAAGATTCAATTCAGCCTTGTCTATCGCGACATGTTCCAGAGTAGCGGCAAGTTCCAGCCGCGCAAGGACCAGCTTGAGCGCATAGCCCCCGTCATCATAAAAATGGGATGCTTCGCCCGCGTAGAAACCAACGGTGGTGCCTTTGAGCAAGTCAACCTGCTCTACGGCGAAAACCCCAACAAGGCTGTTCGCGCGTTCACCAAGCCCTTCAACGAAGTGGGCATCAAGACGCACATGCTCGACCGCGGCCTTAACGCACTGCGCATGTTTCCCGTGCCTGCCGACGTGCGCAAGCTCATGTATAAGGTGAAGCACGCACAGGGCGTTGACATCACCCGCATCTTCTGCGGTCTGAACGACGTGCGCAACATCATCCCCTCCATCCACTACGCCCTGGAGGCTGGCATGACGCCGCAGGCCACGCTCTGCATCACCAACTCGCCCATCCACACTGCCGAATACTACGCAAACATCGCCGACCAGCTCATTGAAGCCGGTGCGCCCGAAATTTGCCTTAAGGACATGGCCGGCATTGGCCAGCCCGCTATGCTCGGCAAGCTCACCAAGATGATTAAGGACAAGCATCCCGAAGTAATCATCGAATACCACGGCCACTCAGGCCCCGGCCTTTCAATGGCCAGCATCCTCGAGGTGTGCCGCAATGGTGCCGACGTCATCGATACGGCCATCGAACCGCTCTCTTGGGGTAAGGTCCACCCCGACGTGATCTCCGTACAGAGCATGCTCAAGCACGCTGGCTTTGACGTGCCCGAAATCAACATGGACGCTTACATGGAAGCCCGTAAGCTCACGCAGGAGTTCATTGACGACTTCCTCGGCTACTTCATGAACCCTGCCAACAAACTGATGAGTTCGCTGCTCCTCGGTTGCGGACTTCCCGGTGGTATGATGGGCTCCATGATGGCCGACCTCACCGGTGTGATGGGTGCCATCAACAACAACCGCAAGGCTAAGGGCGAAAACGAACTCAGCGAAGACGAACTGCTCGTGAAGCTCTTCAACGAAGTGGCTTACGTATGGCCGCGCGTGGGTTATCCTCCCCTCGTCACACCGTTCTCGCAGTATGTAAAGAACATCGCGCTGATGAACCTCCTCACGGAGTCGATGGACAAGCCGCGCTACTCTATGATGGACAACTCCATCTGGGGCATGATTCTCGGAAAGAGCGGACGCCTTCCTGGCGAAGTGGCTCCCGAGATTGTGGAACTGGCCAAGGAGAAAGGCTTCGAGTTCACCGATGCCGACCCGCAGAGCTACTATCCCGACGACCTCGCCCGCTTCGAGAAGGAAATGGAAGAGAACGGTTGGGAACGTGGTGAAGACGACGAAGAGCTCTTCGAATTTGCCATGCACGAGACGCAGTACCGCGACTACAAGAGCGGAGCTGCCAAGAAGCGTTTCCTCGCCGATCTCCAGGCTGCGAAGGACAAAGCCAACGCCAGCCACATGAGCCTCGAAGAAGCCACTGCCTACAAGCACGCCAAGGCCGACGCCGTGGTAGCGCCCGAAAGCGGAACGCTCCTTTGGGAGATTGGCGGCGACGGCGAATGCGTGAAGAGCATTGAGCCGTTCCTCGGAAAGGTTTATGCTGAAGGCGACCGTTTCTGCTACATCGAAAACACCCACGGCCAAATTCTCGAAGTGCCCGCAGCTCTCGGCGGCAAACTCGTGGAGATTGCAGCAAAGCAAGGTGCACGCGTCAACAAAGGCGACGTCATCGCTTACGTGGACCGCGCAGAATAAAAGCAGACGCGCGCAGAATAAAAGCAGACTTCGCAGAACATAAATAGCGGACAAACCGTACCGCTTTAAATAACCATCCGGAGCCCGATTATGCTTGCATAATGCGGGTTCCGTTTTTTTGTTAGTCTCCACTTTGTATTGCTTTGCTTCGTGCCACAGCCAAGGAGATGCGCAGCAAAGGGCCTTTTGAAACACGCAAGGCCGGAGAGTTTCAGAAAAAACTGCGTACCTTTGTAGGCAGAACAATATCTTATCCTTTAATAATGACCGATCCCAAACACATCCATATAGCTGACTACAACTATCCCCTACCCGACGAGCGCATAGCCAAATATCCGAAGAGCGTGCGCGACGAGTCGAAACTCCTTATATATAGGAAGGGGGAAATATCGGAGGACGTCTTCCACCATCTCCCCGATTATCTGCAAGCCGGCGAACTGATGGTTTTCAACAACACGAAGGTAATCCAGGCACGTCTGCATTTCCACAAATCGACGGGCGCGCTCATCGAAGTGTTCTGTCTTGAACCCCACACGCCCCACGACTATCAGGTAAACTTTGCCACTACGCGCCGCGTTGCGTGGACTTGTCTCGTAGGCAACCTGAAGAAATGGAAAGAAGGACGCCTTGAGCGTACCATCAAGGTGGGCGAAAAGGAAATTGTGCTGACCGCAGAGCGCATCGGCATAAGCGGCACGGGGCATGAGATTGTCTTCGACTGGGGCGACGACACCATTGCCTTTTCGGAAGTGCTCGAAGCCATCGGCGAACTGCCCATCCCGCCCTACCTCAACCGCCAGACGGAAGCTTCCGACCTCCGAACGTATCAGACTGTCTACAGCAAGGTGAAAGGTTCGGTAGCTGCACCTACTGCCGGTCTCCATTTCACAGAGCGTGTGCTGAAAGCGCTCGACGACAAAGGTATAGAGCGAAACGAAATTACGCTCCACGTGGGCGCTGGTACGTTCAAACCCGTGAAGAGCGAAGAGATTGGCGGACACCCGATGCACTCGGAATGGATTGCCGTAAAGCGCGAAAGTATTGAACGGCTCATTGCCCATGGTGGCCGCTGCATTGCAGTAGGCACCACGTCGGTGCGCACGCTGGAAAGCCTTTATTACATCGGTGTGTTGCTGCACCGCAATCCGTCCGCCACACAGGATGACCTCCACGTGGAGCAATGGATGCCTTACGACTACGCGGCTTCGCCTGAGAAGAAGCTCTCCACGCTCGAGGCGCTCGAAGAAGTGCTCCACTACCTGGACCGCAATGCATTGCCCGTGCTCCACACGTCCACACAGATTATCATTGCTCCGGGCTACGAATATCACATCGTAAAGAACATTGTGACGAATTTCCACCAGCCGCAAAGCACGCTGCTGCTCCTCGTTTCGGCATTCGTCGGCGAAAATTGGCACCGCATCTACGACTACGCCCTTGCCCACGACTTCCGATTCCTCAGCTACGGCGACAGTTCACTTTTGCAACCATAAAACTTTGCCTATGAAAGACAACGCAAACGAACTCCTGCCGATAGTAAACGAAGAGGGCGAAGTGACGGGATGTGCCACGCGTGGCGAATGTCACGGCGGCAGCATGTTGCTCCATCCCGTAGTGCACCTTCACGTGTTCAACCCGCAAGGGGAACTCTTCCTGCAGCACCGGCCCGACTGGAAGGACATACAGCCGGGAAAGTGGGACACTGCCGTAGGCGGCCACGTGGACTGGGGCGAAAGCGTTGAGGATGCCTTGCGCCGCGAAGTGCGGGAAGAAGTGGGACTGACGGATTTCGCACCGGAATTCCTTGCGCGCTACGTCCACCGCTCGGACCGCGAAACGGAACTGGTGAATGCCTACAAGACGGTAACGCCCGAAACGCCGCGTCCGTCAGCCGAACTGGACGGCGGACGCTTCTTTTCCCATACGGAGATTGCAAGCCTCATCGGCAAGGACTTCTTCACACCGAACTTCGAGAACGAATGGAAAAAGTTGTTCGGCAATGAGGCATAGTAACACATAACGAAAGATACGCTACTCTACACGACTGCGCCGCACATAGAACGATGCATTCTATGTGCGGCGCAAATTGTATAGAAATAGCTCGAACGTTTAGAATTGATAAGGATTGCGTTCGCGGTACATTTCCTCCATGCGGTTTGCCAAATTGGTGTACTCACCGTCGAGTTCTTTGGCCTGTTCGGGCGAGAGTTTGAGGGCGCGTTTGAGGTCGTCGGCAGCTCCGGCTTCGTCCTTGAGGTGATGGCGCACACCGCCGCGCGCCTTGTAGGCTTCGGCAAACTCGGGCTGCAGCTCGATGGTTTCGTCGTAGAGCGCGAGGGCCTTGTCCCAGCGCGAGGTTTCTTCGTAGAGTTTGCCGAGACGGAGCACGGCCTCGCGTGAGAATGGATTGTTTTCGAGCACACGCTGATAGTCGGCAACGGCCTTGTCTGTATCGGAAAGTGCGGTGTAGGCTTCGGCACGCAAGAGGAGGTATTCTTCGTTGTCGGCATCGGCTGCCACGAGCGCCTCTATGTCGTCGAGTGCGCTTTGCCATTGTCCCATATTCCCTAACACTTCGGCGCGGAGCTTCATGGCACGATAATACTCCGGCTCCAACACGAGACTTTGTGTGAGGCGGGCTATGGCCATGATGTCGTCGCCGAGCCCGTGGAGCGCTTCGGCATCGAGATAGAGGGCGCGGGCTTCGTCGGCGTGGTCGGCAAGTATTTCTTCGCACGTGGTGCGTTCGTCGGCGAAGAGTTTGAGTTCGCCTTGTGTCTGCGCCAGAAGGAGCGCCACTTCCACGTTGTCTGGCTCTTTCGTGTGGAGTTCGCTGAGCAGCGGACAGGCTTTCTCGCTGTTGCGCATGCGGAGATAGGTTTCGGCAAGGAAACTCAGCGTTTTCGTGTCGCGCTCAATGTCGAGTGCTGCGAGGAAACATTTTTCGGCATAGGGCAGTTCGCCCATCTGCATGGCTCGCACGCCGTCGTCGCGGAGCGTTTCGAATTTTGCGGCTTCGGTCTGTTCGCCGTTGCCGAAGAGAGAGGAGAGGAATCCCATTGTTTGTTGTCTTTCTTGTTGGATTTACTCCTATATAATAAGGAGTATGCAAAATGCTTTACAAATGACAAATGTACGTCAATCTGCCGGACGCACCAAACGGACGGGGCCGACATTTCTGCACGCTATGCAAAAATGTCGGCCCCGTGGCGTAAGTCTTAGCCGTTGGTTTATCCGTAGATAACCTTTCCGTTCTCGTCCTCGTAAGCGGTGAGGTCCTTGGAGAACTGGTTCATGGCGCGGAGGCTCATACCCATGGAGGAGAAACCGCCGTCGTGGAAGAGGTTCTGCATGGTCACCTTGCGGGTGAAGTCGCTGAACATCATCACGCAGTAGTCTGCGCAGTCGTCGGCAGTAGCGTTGCCGAGGGGCGACATCTTGTCGGCGAAGCTCATCATGTGTTCCATTTCCTTGATGCCCTTGCCGGCTGTAGTGGCGGTGGGGCTCTGTGAGATGGTGTTGATGCGCACGTGCTTCTCGCGGCCGTAGATGTAGCCGAAGGAGCGGGCAATGCTCTCAAGCATGCTCTTGGCGTCGGCCATGTCGTTGTAGCCGAAGAAGGTACGCTGCGAAGCCACGTAAGTGAGGGCTACAACGGAACCGTACTCTGCAATGGCGTCGAGCTTCTTGGCCACCTGAAGCATCTTGTGGAAGGAGATGGCGGAGATGTCGAGGGTTTTCTGGAGGAAACCGTAGTCGAGGTCGTCGTAAGTGCGGTGCTTGCGCACGTTGGGACTCATGCCGATGGAGTGGAGCACGAAGTCGATTTTTCCACCGAGCACGTTGACGCTCTCTTCAAACACTTTCTGCAGGTCTTCCACGCTTGTGGCGTCGGCGGGGATTATGGTAGCGCCGATCTGCTCAGCGAGTTTGTCGAGGGTACCCATGCGGAGTGCCATGGGGGTGTTGCTCAATGTGATTTGTGCGCCTTCTTCAGCGGCCTTCACGGCTACCTTCCAGGCAATGGACTCTTCGTTAAGCGCACCAAAGATAATGCCGCGCTTTCCTTTCAGTAAGTTGTGGGTCATAAACGGTGTATGTTTCGTGGACTGCAGAGCATTCCGCACATCAGGCGCCAAAATGCTCTTTAGCCAAATTTTGTGCGCAAAATTACTGCTTTTGTGCAAAACAACCAAGTCATGCTCCGAAAAACATGCTTTTCAGCATAAAGTGCGTGAACTGGGCGGGAAAATAGACAAAAGGAGCAAGCACATCATGAGGTTTGTGGTCAGTCAACGAAACAGCGCGAAAAAGCCACAAGCACACGCACAAACAAATTTATTATGAAAGGAAAGTCGTATATTTGTCTGCGTGAAACCGTAACGCTCATATCTTATGACAATTCAAGCGAACGACAGACGACTTCCCGTAGGCCTGCAGTCCTTTACCGAAATAAGGAAAGCGGGTTACCTTTACATCGACAAGACCGACCTCGTTTGGCAACTTGCCAACACGGGCAAGAAATATAAATACCTAAGCCGCCCGCGCCGCTTCGGCAAATCGATTCTTGTAGATACACTCCAATCCTACTTTGAAGGAAAGAAAGAACTCTTCGAAGGTTTGAAAATCATGGAGATGGAGAAGGAATGGACGAAACGCCCCGTCATACGTTTGGACATGAGCAATGCGGGAGCATCTCCCGAATCAATTCAAGCATATCTGGACTATTTATTTTGCAAGTATGAAGCTACCTATGCTATCACCAGGCACAAAGGCACATCGCTTGCCGTACGATTCAAAGAAATCATCCAAACGGCCTGCAAACAGACCGGTCAACAGGTAGTAATTCTTATTGATGAGTACGATTCACCGCTGCAACATTCATGGAAGACACCACTTCACGACGCATGTACAGAGATTTATAAAGAAGTCTTTGCCATACTAAAATCGGAAGACCAATACGAAAAATTCGTCTTCATCACAGGCATCACAAAGTTCACGCAAATTTCCCTTTTCTCCGTACTGAACAACCTCGGAAACGTCAGTTTCGATGGACCTTTTGCTGCGATCTGTGGCATCACAGTGGAAGAAACGGTAGAAAACTTCATGCCGGAAATTGAAGCTATGGGGCACAAAAACGGATGGACGGCAGACGAAACTATTGAGCAGTTGAAGGCCAACTACGACGGCTACCACTTCAGCGCCGACAATATGGTGGACGTGTTCAACCCCTTCAGCCTTGTCAACGCACTGAGCGACGGGAAATTACGTAACTACTGGGCTGCCTCAGGTGCCACCTCGATGCTTCACAAGTTTGTAAACGACTTCGAGATAAGCCTTGCCGACTTCGACCATTGCTCGCTCCTCGGCATTGTAGCAGAGACGTCGGACGTAACGGGCGGCGGTCCCGAACTTTTTCTCTATCAGACGGGCTACCTCACCATCAAGGACTACCAAATGGGAGTGTACCTCCTCGGCTTCCCCAACCACGAAGTGCGTCAAGCACTGAACGAAATGGTGTTACCGGCCTTGGCCATGACACGCGACAGCTACAAGCAGTCGGCTCAAGGCTACCTTTTCCTCGCTCTGCAGTTGGGCAAAGTGGACGACGCCATGAAAAACCTCAAAGCCCTCGTGGCCGACGTGCCCTACAGCAATCTCAAACTCGCCTCGATGAACATGGAAGAGCGTTACCGCTTGGTCATGAGCACCATCTTCAATGCCATCGGGTGTCGCGTAGAAGTGGAGCGAATGCTCGCCATAGGGCGCATAGACATGGTGGTGGAAGTAACGAACTACGTATACATATTAGAGCTAAAACTCTCCCACAACGGCGGACTCGCTGCAGCGGAAAAGCAAATCATAGAGAATGGCTACACCGAGCCGTTCAAAAGCGGCAAACGCGCGGTAAAGGCGCTCGCCATAGAGCTTGACGACTACGGGCGCGGACTCACCGCCTGGAAGGAAGTGGAAGGCTGATACCTGTGACCTTTCTTAAGGGTGGTTCTATAAATTAGCTTTGTCAGATTTCGGTGCTATTTTTTGTCCCTTTTGTTTGTGAGCAAAGGAGCATAGCGGGCTATGCGACTGAGCGAACAAGCAAAAGGGGCGAAAAAGAGCCCGAAATCTGACAAAACGCCACTTGAGCGAGTTTGCATATTATACGGTGGTAATTTATAGAACCACCCTTAAGTGAGACTTAAGCGACTAAGCGGTCTCTCTACGCTACAGGACTTACAAAACGGGCTTCGCACATCAACAACGTGCGAAGCCCGTTTCGTTTAGGCGAAGTTTTTATACATGCCGAACACAAGGGAAATGCGGAAAAGTGTAACATTCAAGCCATTTTATATGCGGATAAATGTAACTTTGCGACTGAAATAAGTGCGGAAAAGTGTTGCGAAGCAGCTACTTTATGTGCGGATAAATGTAATCAATCGTATGGAAAGACTTGTACTTCAGCAGTTTACAGAATGGAAGAAACAAACAGACAGAAAGCCGTTAATCGTCAATGGCGCACGCCAGGTGGGAAAGACGTGGGCTTTGCGCGAGTTTGCCAAGCGGGAATACAAAAAGGAAGCCTATGTACTTTGCCGAAAAAACGCGCTTGTAGAAGAGATCTTCAAGAAAAATTTTGACGTAAATCGTATTTTGCTTTCACTAAGCGCGTTGACACACGTGGACATCACACCCGGCGACACGCTCATCATTCTTGACGAGGTGCAGGAAATACCAGAAGCCATTGAGGCACTGAAATATTTCTGCGAGAACGCACCGCAATACCATATTGCCGTGGCTGGTTCGCTGTTGGGCATTTCACTTCATCAGGACGTGTCGTACCCAGTTGGCAAAGTCAATGAAATTTATATCTACCCCATGAGCTATGGCGAATTTCTTCTCGCTAAGGGAGAGAAGCAAGCCTATGAACTGCTGGAGAATCGAAATTTTGACATCACAAACTTGCTTCATGAAAAATATGTAGACCTTTTACGCCAATACTACTACGTCGGTGGCATGCCCGAAGCCGTAAAAAAGTTTGTAGAAACAGGAGCGCTAAAAGAAGTGCGCAGAATACAGAAAGAGATACTCAGCGGTTACGAACGCGACTTCTCCAAACATGCGCCCAAAGAACAGATTGAAAAGATTCGCATGGTATGGAAGAGCATACCTTCGCAACTCTTCAAAGACAACAAGAAGTTCATCTATGGAGCACTGAGGCAAGGCGCAAGAGCCAAAGATTTTGAGCTAGCCATAGAGTGGCTCGCCGACTCCGGACTCATCTACAAGGTGCCCAGATGCAACAAAACGGCACTGCCATTGAGCATCTATGAAGACTTCTCGGTGTTCAAACTCTATCTCCTAGACGTCGGGCTCTTAGGGGCTATGGTGAACACTGATGCGGCACAAGTGCTTGTAAACAATCAAATCTTTTCGGAATACAAAGGGGGCATGACGGAAGAGTACGTACTTCAAGAATTGAAAAGCCGAGGCACGGAAGACATCTATTACTACAAAACGGACGATTCACGCCTCGAACTCGACTTTGTTATACAACACGAAGGCCGGCTGTTACCCATTGAGGTCAAGGCAGAAGGCAACGTGAGAGCTAATTCACTAACCAAGGTTCTTCGTTCCAACCCCGAACTGCAGGCCGTAAGGTTTTCCATGCTTCCCTACAAGAAACAAGAACAGCTCTTTTGCGTGCCACTCTATGCTGTATAAGAACAGGACTTTTTCGTACACAACAAACTTATGACAAACACGCGTTTTTAACACTGAGAATCGCGCAGAAGTCAGCGTCCGCCCATTCGTGCAAAAATACGCCAACCACAGAGCGCATAATTATGCAGTTTTCGCTCTAAGATGCGCATAAAGCAGCGCATTATTGTATAAACAGCGCATAAATTGCTAATTCCGGCTGAAAAAGCCGCGCTTCGTAGCCAAAACTCCAAGGCATCTAGTAAAAATTCCAAGGCAGCAAATTTTTACGAGATGCCTTGGAGTTTTTCTTTCCTGCCTTGAAGTTGAACCAAATCGCTTGAAGGCTCAAAAAAAGGGTTTCTTTATTTCTATTTCGACAGTGGCGATTGTAAAGAAAAAGTCACGGATTTAACATTTACTTTTCGCAATTGGGGCATTGTACCCGCCTATGGGGGTGACGTTTTCAAAACGTCACGCTCTACACGCACTCAAGCAAGTTTTATGCGTGGCTTCGCCTTGAAATATCGTGTAGAGCGCGAGGTTTTGAAAACCTCGCCCCCATAAGTGGCGAAATTCCCATACGATAGTTCTTCTTTGTTCAAGAACCGAAATACAGAACTTCAGTACATTATTGATAATTCCACAACACACAAGCGGACATTACACCCCGAAAAGCATGCCCTTGAGCATAATTCCTAAAAAATCTGCAAGAAAAACACGCGCATTAACATCTTTTACCCCCCCCCGCTTGGATTTTTAAATATCCATAGGTAGTTTTGCGGCAAGAAAATTCAGTAAGAGCAAGCAACACGAAACAGACTAACTCGCTAAGAACAAGAACAAATGAACATAAATGGCGTTGAAAGGAACGCGTCATTACACTAAAAGGAATTATTAACAAACTAACATATAACGCACATGAAGAAAATTACTTCTTTGCTTCTGGCGATGACCGCATGGCTCTTCGCCACGGCAGCGGTGGCAGACGACACGACGTCCGAAACCTCCTCTACGTTTACTGTTGCCACTACGCCAACGGCGTACGACAATATCACCACGGGATATTACGTGGTGAAGGCGAAAGCGAAAGGAAATGCAGGCCTTGTTTATCACACGGGTTCAGGCAGTGGCTCCTTCCGTATCAACAAGAGCATAACTGATGTTTCTACTGCCACAGATTCCAGTTACGTTTGGTACATTACCAAAACAGAAAATGGTCTCGTATTCCAAAACGCAAAGGACGGAGCCTATTTACCTGCCACTGCCACGCACGGCGGAAACTGCAACATAGCAGCCACATTAGCCAATGCTGCGGTTTTACAGTCGGCCACTTGGAACAGTTCTTACACTGGCGCGCTTGAAAGCGGATTCACGCTGAAACAAATGAATAACAATCCATTCAGCAGTCCTCTCTGCCTGCACGCCAACGAAATTAGCAACGAATATGCGCTCAGCTATTGGGAAGGCGGAACGCCGGGCGACGGAAATTCGATTGTGATGTTTGCAGCCTATTCTATTACGAACGACTTCACCTCGGCACATATCAGCAAGGCTTTGGCTGCGAAACAAACTATCACACAAACCTTAGACAATAGCGAAACGACTACTTCAACAAGCTACAAAGCTGTTGCAGACAATTCGACCTATACACTTTCTGGAGCTAGTATTGATTTGTCTTATTACTACACTTCGACCGACCTTACCTTAACTACAACGAACACAACAGTCAGCGAAAGTAATTGCTCCTTCACAGCCACACAGTCCATAACCACCGGAACGATGCCTTTTGAGACTAGCACGGCAGCGAATCCGATATGGTATACCGTAAAGTTTCGAAACAACGACACGAAATACCTCGTTCATCAGGCTACGACGGACAACAACATGAGTTCAGTTCAAAGTTTCAATAGTTTTACGGACTGGACAAAATACAAGGGTGCGCTTTGGGCATTCGTAAAGAGCGGATATGGTGTAAAAGTTCTCTGCAAACAGACGGGAACGTATATTAATGTGGCCAACGGAAACAACGAGACAAAGGCCACGCTAAACACAACAGGTACCACATTCATCGTAAAAACAAACACAAGTAACAGCAGCGCAGGTTTCAGCTTGAAAGTGCCAAACATTACCAATGCTTACATGGGCGACCATAAGGACAACGTACTGGCAGTTTGGAACAACGGTTCTGCGCAAAACGACGGCGGTTCTTCCTGGACCATCGCAAAGGTTGACGCTACGGAAGCTGCACTTAACGTGGGTAAGAATTGCATCAATGCCCTCACCGCCACTGAAGCCGACGGCACATATCTTAGTGCGCAGCAAGAAGCATGCGTTACGGCTGCCAAGAACGTGATATCTTCAGCCACGACGTTAAGTGTAAGCACCCTCGACGACGCCTATTATCTCTACCTCAAACCGATTCCCGAAGAGGGCGCATACTACCGCATTGTCAACTGCAACGGCATCACTAAGAAATACATCTCCAGCGATGGCATCAGCGTAGGCAACGACGGTACGCTTGCCACGGCCTACAATGCCGACAACACCATAAACCGCACCATCTCACGCGTCACAAGCAGCGACGCTTACCTGCCGACCATTTGGAAACTCGAAGCGCAGAGCGACGGCAACTACCTCATCCGCAACGCCAACAACGCGGCCTGCATTTGCGACAACTCCAACATGGACATGGACATGCCCATCAACACCGCCTCGGGCGGTCACTTCGCACTACAAGCTGTGCCCACATCCGTACTAAGCAGCAGCGACGCAAAAACCATGTTCCAACTTAAACTGGGCTCAAACCTCATCAACGCTTTCGGCGGTGACACATATACGGTGATCAAGCAATATAACAGCGCCTCAGACCTTGGCTCGTACTGGAAGTTTGAGAAAGTAACCGCTGTACCCGTAGCAATTTCCTCTGCCAACTACGCCACGGTGTGCTACCCGTTTGCCGTACAAGTAGCTGACACTTCGGGCGTGAAAGCCTACTACACGCAGCAGGTAGAAGACGGCACGATGACGCTCGTAGAAATTGAGGACGGCATCATCCCCGCCAACACAGGCATCGTACTCTACCACGATGGTGCTACGACCACAACGCTCGCCCTTACCACTACGGAAAAGACGCTCACCGGCAACAAACTGGACGGTGTGACGGCTCGCCGCACGGGCTACACTGCCCTTGAGACTTACGTCCTCGCCCTCAACAGCGAAAACAAAGCTGCCTTCTGCCAGAGCGAACTGACGGTGATTCCCGCCAACAAGGCTTACCTCAAGGCCAGCAACATCGGTTCTACGGCCGTCGGCACAGAGAGCATCAACTTCGGCTTCAACAAGGTGGACGGCATCAGCCTCGCGCCCTCTGCCGAGCAGCAGCACACGAAATACTACGACCTCAACGGACGCGCCGTGCCCTACCCCGTTCACGGCATCTTCGTAACGGACAAGGGTAAGAAAGTGCTCATTCCGTAAAACAACATATGACAAAATCCAACGACAAATACTTTAAACAGCACACAATGAAGAAAGCATATACCGTTCCCTCACTAAAAAGCATCACACTTGCTTCCGAGAACATCATCTGCGGCAGCCTCGACGTAACAGGCAACGAGACTGACCACGTAAAACAAGAGGACAAGGTCCTCTCAGGCAAAAGCGAATGGGGCATAGACCTCTGGGGCGACGCAGATAAATAAAAGCCCTGTCTAAGACATACGCATAAGCAAAACACAATAACAAAGAAGCCGGCACGTTGCAGCGTTTGCAATGTGCCGGCATTTTATTGGGCATTAAGTATGATGTGAATGATAGCTCATGCGCTTGCGCCCTCATAACGCAACTACAAGGGGATATACCTCAATGACTCTTCTTCTTTGAGTTCCTTTTGTCCTCTATAGTAAAATAGACAACCGACACGAGAGATATTGTGATGGTCATTATGCTAACTGCTATTGCTCCCATACTTTATTCTTTTTGCTTTGAAATAAAAAAAGCCGAAGGCAACTGCTGAGCATTCAGCTTATTGCCTTCGGCTATGTCGGAAAGAGGCGACTCGAACGCCCGACCCCTACGTCCCGAACGTAGTGCGCTACCAACTGCGCTACTTTCCGATTGCGGTGCAAAAGTATGCAATTATTTTCTTTCTTGCAAGCCTTTGCACCTTTTTCTATTGTCTGAAGAATCCGTTGTCAATGCGTACGGCCTTCGTGGAAGGCGTGGCGGACACGGCACTCACGCTGACGGGAAGCCATACGTCCATGGCTCCGGTGCCGCGATGTGCCCAAGCGTAGTATGGGATGAGGCGAAGCGTCACGTCCTTCACGGAGAGTTTTCCCTCAGGCGTATAGCTCAGAGCCTGGGCGGCAGTGGAGAGTCCTACGTAGCCGCCGAGTTTCTCCTTCTGCACCTCAAGGGCAAAATGCGGATGCTGGTTGAGGAGCGCGGAGTGGACATTGAAATCGTTGTCGGGCCATTCGGCGCAATAGACTATCGGACCGCGCTGCACGGCAAGGCGTCCTTCGTCGGCCTTCACGGCTTTGTTCGCACGGAGCGTACGCACAGGCGTGTCGAACGTAATCTCCACATTGTCGCCCTTGCGCCATTTGCGATCAATCACGAGGTAACCGTTCTCTTCGCTTGCTGCGTATTCCTTGCCATTGACGAGAAGTTTGTAAGGAGCAGCTGAGGTGGAGTCGGCGAAGGTGTAAAGATCGCTCGGCACGGCTTCGCCTTTCGCCCACCCCGGCACACGAAGGCGCAGAGCAAACGCGCCGCTGCCTTTGGCGAGGGAAATCTTGGCATAGCCTGACCATGGATAGTAGCCTTCCTGACGGAGCGAAATGTTGCGACCGTTCACCGTGAGCGAAGCTTCGGAAGCCATGTAAAGATTCACGTAGGCCGAACTTCCGCGCACGGCATAGACGTAGCCCGGCACGGAGGGAAGGAAACGTGCAATGTTCGACGGGCAGCAGGCACAGCCGAACCAGGCGTCGCGGTGGTAGTTGCCGTTGGACGAGAGCGGATTGGGATAGAAGAACGAGCCACCGTCGATAGACACACCCGAGATGAGTCCGTTGTAGAGCGTGCGTTCCATCACGTCGATGTACTTGCTCTCGCCGTGGAGCAGGAAGAGGCGTTGGTTGAGATAGACGTTGGCAATGGCGGCACACGTCTCGCAGTAAGCCGTAGCGTTGGGGAGTTCGTAGTTGCGGCCGAAAGCCTCGCCGGCACTCGTGGAACCTACGCCGCCCGTGACGTAGAGTTTGCAACTTACGATGTTTTCCCAAATGCGGTCAATGGCATGGAGCACGGCAGTGTCGCCCGTGAGGGCTGCTACGTCTGCCATACCCGAGTAGAGGTAACCGGCGCGCACGGCGTGGCCCACGGCTTCGCTCTGCTCCGTGACGGGCTGATGGGACTGCGAGTACTCGCTGCGGTGCGAGCTACGCCCGCGCTCGTTGACGAAGTAGGCGGCCTCATCGAGGTAACGCTTCGTACCCGTAGCGAGATAAAGGCGTACGAGTGCCATCTCAGCAATTTCGTGTCCTGGCACGATGTGCATCTTGCCCTCTTCCGGACCGATGGCTTTGCACACGCAGTCGGCATAGCGGCAAGTGATGTCGAGGAAGCGGCGTTTGCCCGTGGCTTGCCAGTAAGCTACGGCGCCTTCTGCCATGTGGCCGAGGTTGTAGAGCTCATGGCTGAGTTCTTCTTCCTTTTCCCACCGACGCGGTCCCATCCAGTCGTGCGGATGGGCGGGATTCATGGTGCGCGAGGTGTTGAGGTAACCGTCGGGCTCCTGTGCCGCCGCCATCAGTTCCACGATGGAATCGATGCGGGCTTCGAGTGCCTTGTCGGGATAGGTATGGAGCGAGTAGGCAGCACCTTCAATGCTCTTGTACACGTCGGTGTCGTCGAAGGGGAAACCGCCCACCTTATATTCTTCGCTGGGATGGGCAGCCTTCACGAAGTTCTCGTAGCGTCCGCTCTCGCGACATTTGTCGAAAGCGAGCGGAAGGGTCACGTCGTGGTGCGCCTTGAGGCGTGCGCCCCAGAACGTGTCGGTAATCTTCACCTGCGTAAAAGGCACGGGCGTGAAGGGATAGCCCGTAGCGGCCTGCTTGGTCTGTGCCGAAAGCACACTTGAAGCGGCAAAGGCAAGGGAGAGGATGATATGTCGTTTCATTGTATTCGAATATTATGTCTACATCGTGTTACTCGGCACTTCCCACAATCACGGCACCGCCTTCGACGGGAAGCGTCAGTTTGAGTTTGCCGTTCTTGCTCACTTTGAGCTTTGCGCTATAACCTTTGATGCCGTCGGAGAGAATGTTGACTTCTTTTCCGGCAAACATGGTAAGTTCGAGCACGGTGGTGTTCGGTTCCTTGGCTGCATTGATGACTGCTGCGTACCACTTGTTGCCGTGACGGCGCGCAAGGGCGGCGTAACGTCCGGGATAGCCGGCAAGGAAACGCGTCTCGTCCCACGTCGTGGGCACGTCGCGCATAAAGTCGAGCGCGTAGGCGGGCTGGTTGTTGAGGTTGGCGGGCGTGAGGGCAAAGTTCTGCACCGCATTTTGGAAGAGCACCGCCGTGGCGAGTTCAAAGCAGAGCCCCGTGCGGCGGTAGTTGCCACGGTCGTTGTTCGGACTCATGCGGTCGTTGAGGAACGTGCCGCCAAACTCCATCGAACCGAGCGTATTGCGGATGAAGGGATGAAGCGCGGCGTTCTGCGCTTCCATGTCGCAGAAGTGCTGTTGGAAGATGAGGTTTTCGGAAGCGAGTACGGCCTCACTGCCCACATAGTTCGGATACATACGTTCCCATCCGCGCGGTATGGTGCAACCGTGGAAGATGACCGTAAGACCGAAGTCGTTGGCGTCGGCAAGGATGTCCTCGTAAAGGCGCATTGTCTCCTGCTTGTCACCGCCGAAGAAGTCGACCTTTATGCCTTTCACGCCGATGCTTTTGAGCCATGCCATTTCGCGACGGCGCACGAAGCCACGGTCCATGCAATTGATGGGTGACTGCGTGATGTCGTTCCAGTAACCGCTGGAACTGTACCAGAGCAAAAGACTCACACCTTTGGAAGCCGCATATTGGGCGAGTTTCGCCATGCGCTCACGTCCTATGTTGACATCCCAAGCGCAGTCGATGAGCGTATACTGATAGCCCATAGCGGCAGCGAGGTCAATGTGACGCACCTGGTCGTCGTAGTTGATGCTGTTGTCCTGCGAGATAATCCAGCTCCACGTGCTTTTGCCGTAGGAGTACTGCTGCGAAGCGGGGAAGACGGGCTCCACTACATCCCACGCCACAGTGGTCTCGGCAATGGGCTTGAGCGAAGAGCCTACGGTGAGTGTACGCCACGGCGTAGAACCGGGAAGGGCGAAGGCGGGTTCGGCAGTGCCGTTGCCGTTGTTCTCTTCGGGCATGGGGAAGGCCACGGAGAAGGTGCCGTCGGCCGTAGCGTCGGAAAGGTGCGAAGCACAGTAGCGCGAGTCGACGCCGGTTTCGCTCACGAGCACCCAACCGTTGTCGCCTTCATGGAAGAGACAGGGAAAGGTGAAACCGTGGCCGTACTGCGAACGGGCAGTAAGGGGCGCGTCGAGGCGGTACTCTTCTTCATAACTGGGCTTTGTGCGTTTCCAACCTATCATGGCGTCGCTCTGCGGACAGAGGAACGTGGTGGTCGATGCGGGGAAGCGGAAACCTGTGGCTTCATCCATCACACGCACACTGCCGCGCTCGCCAGCACGCTGTAGGGTGTAGCGGAAAGCCACGTCGTTGTTGCTAACGTGGAAGGTGACGTCCATGGCATTGCCGCGATTGTTCACGAGATGGAGCACAAGGCGGTTGGCATGTACGCTAACGGCAGACTTCTTGATACGGTCGCAGGCGTAGGTGGTGTCAACGGTGGCTGTTTCGTGACCGCGGAGCGTAAGGCTGTCGCGGTAGTTGCCGATGTCGGCCTTCAAGCCAAGGGGCGAAGGCAGCAACATTTCGTGGCCGTCGTAGCTGACGTTGTAGGCGAGGTTTCCGTTGGCCTGTTTGTATACGCCGACAGCGAGACGGCCGTCGGGACTTTTCACGCTGACGTCCTGTGCGGCAGCGAGGAAGGGAAGCAGCGCAAAGGCTCCGCAGAGAATGGCGGTTTTCATGGGATGTGTGTGACGATTAATGGTTATACTTCTTTTCGAGACGTTCCATTTCCTTCTTTGTCACGGGGATGACGGTGCCGTGACGGGGATGGAAGTTCATGGTCACGGCCTTCGTAGCGGGAACGAAGTGACTGAGGTCGGTAGTTTCGCAGAAGTCGTAGCGTCCGTTCATGTAGACGTCGTACATGAGGATGTATTTGTCCTGACCGATGAGCTTGAACGTACCGGCGCCTTCCACGGCCTGGTCGGTGAGTTGCTTGTAGCCCTCTTCTTCGGTCCACTGGCCGGAAGTGAGGGAACGCGTGGTGGCTACTTTGATGCCGTTGCCGTGACCTTCGGTCTTGTAGAAGAGATGGTACACGCCGTCCTTGTAGACGATATCACCGTCGATGCACGACTTCTTGTCCTTCGGCATGAAGAGCACTTTAGGTTCGGCTTCGATGTCGGTGAAGTCCTTGTTGGCATAAGCGTAGTAAATGATGTCTGCACCCTTGCCGTACTGCATGGACCAGTAAATCATGTATTTGCCGGCCTCAGCGTCGTAGATGGTCTGCGGTGCCCACACGCGCTTAAGGCTTTCCTGTTTTTCGAAACGCTTCTGCATGTTGACCACGGAGTGTGACCAGTTGACGAGGTCGCGGCTCTTGAGGAGCACCATGGCGCGGTTGGAGTCCCAACCGTTTCCGCTCACCATGTCGGTACAGACCATGTAGAAGGTCTTGCCGTCCTCGCCACGGAGGATGTGGGGATCGCGCACGCCGCCGGTGGAACTGATGACGCGGGAGTCGAGCACGGGTTTGCCGCCGTTGAGGGCGGTGTAGTTGTAGCCGTCAGGACTGAGGGCGTAGCACACGGCTTCTTCACTGATGTGGTTGCCGGTGAAGTAAACGAAAAGATAGCCGGCATAGTCGGCTGCCGATTTTGCGAAGGAAGTTTGCGGAACGAGGAACGAAAGTGCCGCAAGGAGAAGAAGGGAGATTTTTTTCATTATCGGGAATGGGGGTTAATGTGCAAATATGCGAATATGCAAATATGCAAATGAGGTATGCCTCATATTGGTTTTACTTCACGAGTTGTCCTACCTTAAGTTTGTCGCCGGTGAGGTCGACCTCAAAGAGATGGGGCACGCGGACATACTCGCCGTTGACGTCCTTGTGGCTGTGGATGCACATGAGCGTGCGGCCGTCGAAGGCGCGGAACATCATGCTGTGGCCGAAATTGGGTGGCGTGACGGGCTGCGCTTCCTGCGTCCAATGCCCATCGAGGCGACCATTGTCGGAGTAGGCCACACCCTGCACGTAGTCGTGAAACACCCAACTGGTCCACACGCAGCCGAGGCGACCCGTTGCGGTGCGGAAGAGGTAAGGGCCGTCGGTGACACGATTGGGCTTTACGCCTTCGGGCATATTCTCGCGACTCCAAGGAGAGTCGTAGGCGCGAAACATGATGTGGGGCGTGCCTACGGTGCCAGCGCCTATATCGGCCTTGAGGGGAAGGTATTCCACAGTGCCATTGTTGTTCTGCACCCACTCGTGGCAATAAACCAGGTAGGGTTTGCCGTCCTCCACCCAGAGCGTGGCGTCGAGGGTGAGCTTATTGGCGGGAAGGAAGAGACTGTCGGTCTGTTCGCGGTAAGGCCCTTCGGGACGGTCGGACACGAGGATGTGACAAGCGCGGCGGTCAAGGCGTCTGCCGTCGGTGTCGACGAAAGCCGTGTCGGGTTTAGTGAAGGTGGCAAAGTAGTAGTAACGGTTGTTCCACTTGTGGAGTTCTGCCGCCCATATCATGGGATGGTCGCCCATCCACGAACTTTTTTCGGTGTAAGCCACGCGCCAAGGTCCGTTCCAGCGCTTGAGGTCGGCGCTTTTCCAAAGCAGGCCGCCGGTTCCCGTCATATAATAGGTATGGGAAGCGGAGTCGGGAAGGATGAAGGGATCGGAAAGGCGGATGGAGTCGAGGGGAAGATTCTCGCGATAGTCCTTGCAGCGCTCCTGCGCCGTGGCGCTGAGGGCGAAGGCGAAGGAGAGGCAAACGGCAGCGCCTTTCGTGCCGCGACGAAGGAGGGCGGAGATTTTATTGGATAGTGCAGTCATATTATTTCATTCTGTAAACTCCGAAGAAGTGTTTGGGCAGTTCCAGCGTCCACGTGCCGTTGTCGTTGGCGGTAACGGGCATGGTACGGGGCACGATGCGTTCGGCTTCGAAAGTGTTGGTGGTGTTGAGGTCGTCAGCTTGGAGATAGGTGCACGTTCCTTCAGCGGGCAGATGTTTCGTGCCGTTGAAGGTGAGCGTGACGGTGGCTGCAGAGTCGGTGACGTTGACGAGCTTCACGAGCGTCTCGCCGGTTGAAGCGTCGCGCGTAGAGGAAGCGTAGAGACCGCCTTGTCCGGCAAGGGCTTTACCGTCGGACGTGGCGGAGAGAATCTGGTTGCCGGCGTTGAGGGCATAGAGCTGCTGCACGTAGTAGTTGGGGGTGCGGAGCGTGCGGAGGTTGTCGTACCAGATGAGGTCGGGATTCCACTGCCAAGCATCGACGTGAGCGAAGAGCGGAGCGTAGGTAGCGAGTTGCACCACGTCGGCATTGCGGTCAAGGCCGGTCATGAAGGCAGCTTCGGCAAGGGCGGCGCGGAAGTTGTTGGCTTTTCCCGTAGGATGGTCGTGGGCTGCATATTCGCCGGCAAAGACTTTGGGACCTTTGCGGTCGTAGTTGTCGTAGCGGTTGGCGTTTTGGAGGAACCAGTCGGGCGTCATGTAGTAGTGTTCGTCCACGAGGTCGGCCTTGAGGCGCATCATCTCGGGCCAGAGATAGGAGAACTTGTCGCCGTCGGCGTTGGGACCTGCCGAGCCTACAATCTTGATGTCGGGGTAACGTTTGCGGATGGCTTTAACGAAGGGTTCGAGACGCTCCACGTATTCCTTGCCCCACTGCTCGTTGCCGATGCCGATGAACTCAAGACCGAAGGGTTCGGGGTGTCCCATCTCGGCGCGCACCTTGCCCCACGTGGTGGTGGCGGCACCGTTGGCAAACTCTATGAGGTCGAGGGCGTCGTCGATGTAGGGCTGAAGGCTGTCGACGGGCACTTGTTCGTGACTCTCATACTGGCAACTGAGACCTACGCTGAGGATGGGGAGGGGACGTGCACCGATGTCCTCGCAGAGCTGGAAGAATTCATAAAAGCCGAGGCCGTAGCTCTGGTAATAGTCGGGGAAGGCGCGGTACTTAAAGGTGTAGTTCCAACGGTTTTCGTTGAGCGGACGGTTCTCTACGTTGCCGAGCGTGTTCTTCCACTGGTAACGGGTGGCAAGGGAGTTGCCTTCCACCACGCAACCGCCGGGAAAACGCATCACGCCGGGATGCAAATCGCGCAAAGCCTCTACGAGATCGCGGCGAAGTCCGCCCTTGCGTCCTTTCCACGTGTCGGTGGGGAAGAGGGAGATGTGGTCGACGTCGGCAGTGCCTTTCTCGCGCATCACTACGCGCAGCCGGGCTTTCTCCTCGGTGCGGGGAGCGGTGAAGGTGAGAGTATATTTTTTCCAGTCCTTACTGTTCAGGCGTATTTGTTTCTTGACGAGCTGCTGACCGTCGGCGCCAACGAGTTCTACGTCGAGCGTGGCTTTGTGACCTTGGGGCGCACGACCGTAAAGGCTGAAGTCGTAGGTAGCGTCTTTCTTCAGGCCGATGCCGCGAAAGCCTTCGTTGTCGAGACCGGAACCGGTGAGTTGGCCGGAATAGGAGATGCGAGCATAATAGGGGTTACGGCTGAAGCAGGGATTGTCGTTACGGATTTCCACTCCGCCAACGGCGGTCCATCCTGTGAGGTGTTGGGGAAAGTCGAACGAGCGGTTCTTGACGAGTTCGGCGTAGAGTCCGCCGTCGGCACCGAAGTTGATGTCTTCGAAGAACACGCCATACATGCGGCTGTCGGCCTCAGCCACGGGTTTGGCGAGGTTGACATCGAGGTTGACGTTCTTCGTTTGTGCTCCCGCAGTGAGGGCGGAAGCTAAGAGAAGGGAAGCGAGGGTGATGTGTTTCATAAATGAGAGTCGAAGGTAAATGCAAAGTAGCCGGCAAGCGTCGGGAAGACGGCGAAAGCGTTTCCGCGGCACTTGCCGGCTCTTTGCTGCTGATGCGAAGTGAGGAGAGTTACTTCACGTAAATCTTATAGTCCTTGATGGCGCCGGGCACGCTGCTCTCCATGCGGGGCAGATACTGCATGCCGCTGAGGCTGTGCTTGGCACCGAGGTCGATGACTACGACGTGGGGGAACTTCTTGCCGGCTTCGGTGCTCCAGTAGGTCGACTCCTGAAGGTCGAAAATCTTGTCGGCAGAGCGGTTCACGCCGGCCACGTCTTCGCTGTCGGCGTAGCCCACGGTCCAAGGTTCGCGGGAGAGGCGTTCGCCGTTTTCGTCGAGCATGTAGAGTTCGGCGATGCAAGCAAGGTCTTTACCGTCAATGGCGTTGACGGCTTCGATGCAGACGTAGCGTCCGCTGACCTTCTCGCCAAACTTCACTTCCTGCCATCCATTGCCGGCCTTGAAGCTACCGGTGGCTACGGGCTGGGCGTCCTTGAAGCGGTCGTAGGCGGCCTTGTCGGTGTGGGTGAGAGGCTTCTTAACCTGGAGTTGGTCGAGAAGGGGCTTGTCGAGTCCTTCGCTGCGGGCTTCAGTAGGACCAACAACGTCGAAGACGAGCACTTCGTTCTGACCTTTCTTCAACCAGCAACCGGGCACATAGAGTGTCTGCTGCGGACCGATTTCCCAGATGCGACCAAGGGCTTTGCCGTTCACGTAGACGAGCCCCTTGCCCCAGGTTTCGAAGTTGAGGAAGGTGTCGTCGGTCTTCTTGAGGTTGAACGTAGCACGGTAAACGCCGGGCTGGCGCTGACCCTTGCTGTCCTTCACGCTCTTGGCGTCGCTGAGGGCGGAGAACTTCATCTGCTTGTAGAAGTCGTAAGAGTCGGTGATGTTATAGACGTTCCAGTTTTTGAGATTGCAAACGTAGTCGTAACCGGCGTTCTCGAAGGATACTTCCACCTTGTCGGTGATACCCTTGTAGTCCTTGATGGCACGGCCAAAGTTGATGCGGCCCATGGCTTCGACGAGAATGTCGAGCTGTGCGCCTTGGCGACAAGCGGGAAGGGCGAGTTCCTTCTCACCGTTGCGGCGGTCGAGTTTGCCTACGTATACGC
>CAVKJJ010000016.1:0-50855 GCA_963656685.1 bacterium
GCTTGTTCGTTCAGTCGCATAGCCCGCTATGCTCCTTTACTCACAAACAAAATGAACGAAAAATAGCACCGAAATCTGACAAAGCTAATTTATAGAACCACCCAATAAAAAATAAAAGCAAGCGACCCGAACGTGCGAGTCGCTTGCTTTTTTTGTAATGTATGGGTGATGTTTGCCTTTAGTTTGGCGTCATGCCAGCATGGAGATTGGCTATGAGGCTGTCCAGTGTAATCTCGTCGGGAACGAGCACTTCGCGCGGTTTGGACCCCTTGGTTGGGCCTACTATGCCGGCGCGTTCGAGCTGGTCCATGAGGCGGCCGGCGCGGTTGTAGCCGATGGAGAACTTGCGCTGGATGAGCGACGTGGAACCCGACTGGTGCACGACGATGAGGCGCGCGGCTTCTTCAAAGATGGGGTCGAGGCTGGAGGTGTCGAGGTCGTTACTCTTTCCGCCTTCCTCACCGTCCATTTCCGGTTCGGGGAGTTCAAAGGCGGAAATGTAGCCTTGCTGCTGGCTGATGAACTCGTTGATCTTTTCCACCTCGGGCGTGTCGACGAAGGCGCACTGCACGCGGACAGGCATATTGCCGGCGAGGAAGAGCATGTCGCCCTTACCGATGAGCTGGTTGGCACCGCCTTGGTCGAGGATGGTGCGGCTGTCTATCTGCGACATCACTTTGAAAGCCATGCGGGCAGGGAAGTTTGCCTTGATGGTACCCGTGATGATGTTCGTCGTAGGGCGCTGCGTGGCGATGACCATGTGCATGCCGACGGCACGCGCGAGCTGCGCGATGCGGGCTATGGGGAGCTCCACTTCCTTTCCAGCCGTCATGATGAGGTCGCCAAACTCGTCAATGATGACCACGATGTAGGGCATGAACTCATGGCCGTTCTCGGGATTGAGTTGGCGGGCCTTGAACTTGGCGTTGTACTCCTTGATGTTACGCACCTTGGCTTTTTTGAGCAAGTCGTAGCGGTGGTCCATGAGTTGGCAGAGGCTCTTGAGCGTCTGCACCACTTTTGTTACGTCCGTGATGATGGGGTCCTCGTTCTCGTCGGGAATCTTGGCAAGGAAGTGGCGCTCAATGGGGGCGTAGATGGAAAATTCCACCTTCTTCGGGTCCACCATGACGAACTTGAGTTCGGCAGGGTGTTTCTTGTAGAGAAGCGAGGTGATGATGGCGTTCAGACCGACAGACTTACCTTGTCCGGTGGCACCGGCCACGAGGAGGTGCGGCATCTTTGCCAAGTCTACCATGAACACTTCGTTCGTGATGGTCTTGCCCAGGGCAATGGGGAGCTCGAAGGTAGATTCCTGGAACTTGCGCGTGTTGATGATGCTCTCCATCGACACGATGCGCGGGTTCTTGTTCGGCACTTCTATACCGATGGTTCCTTTGCCTGGTATTGGGGCAATGATGCGGATGCCGAGGGCGGAGAGCGAGAGGGCTATGTCGTCCTCGAGGTTGCGTATCTTGTTGATGCGTACGCCAGCCGCGGGGGTTACTTCGTAGAGTGTGATGGTAGGACCTATGGTAGCTTTGATGCTTGATATTTCCACACCGAAACTCCGCAACACGGTGATGATGCGGTCCTTGTTGGAGGTTTGCTCCGCCATGTCAATCTCGGGACCGTTGTCGGTGTAGTGCTTGAGCAAGGGGATGGTGGGGAACTTATAGTACTCCAAGTCTTTCCTCGGGTCGTAAGGCTCATTGTCCTCTGTTTGCTCTTCTACGGTTTTGCCCTCTGCCTCGTCGTCTTTCTCTGTCTTTTCGATGGTGAGTTCCGTATCGGACGCGGTCGCAGGTGCCGGCTTGCTGTAGTCGCCGTTCGTGTCTTCTTCGTCAGCGTCGTCGGCGGTAGTGGGGGAGGGAATGTTGTCGAGGTCGAGCGTGACTTGTTCGCTGGGCGTTTCGTCGGCATCTTCAGGAGCAGCGTCTTGCTCATTGTAAGCATCCAAGTTGTCCTCTTCCGTTTTGTCTTCAAGCTGATTCTCCGTTTCGGGCGAAGACGCATTTTCGCCTTCGTCTTTGGTAGCTTCGCCCTTTGCTTTCATCTTTTGCAAGTAGTCCTGCGGATGGAGCAGTTTGCGAATGAAGCGCATGGTCTCTCCCGTAAGATAGGTGAGGTAGAACACGGCTGCGGTGATGACTACAATCCATGCTCCGAGTGTGCCGATGTTGTCGGTAAGCCATAGGCGGATGAAGTCGCCATGTCCGCCGCCAAGACGGAAACTCATGTCGCCCACGACGCTTTGTGGCAGTATTTCACTCGTGAGGCTGAGCATGACGGACCCCCATATCATGAGGATGGAGCAATTGAGAAACCACTTCCACAAACGCACTTTGTAGGCGTTCATCAGTTTCATGCTGGCCACGAGCAGGAACAAGGGAATGAGGAATGAGAAAACGCCGAAGCAATGGTCCATAAAGAAATAGGACACATAAGCGCCGAGTTTTCCGCAATAGTTGCTGGCGTGCTCAAGGTTGTGCGCTTGAACACCGCTCCAATCTTCTTTTCCCGTAAAGAAGTTTGATATGATGCTTACGAGGATGAACAGACTGCACACCATGCCGCAAAAGCCTGCGAGGAATCGTATGCTTTCACGTTTCAGGAGCTCGTTGAGCTCGGCATTGTCCATTTGTTTTAGGCGGGCAAAGAAACCCAAGCGCTTCGGTGTCGTGCCGGGGTTCTTGCTTTTTATCTTTGTTCGGTCGGTCTTTTTTGATGCCATAGAAAACGTATTGAAAATAAGGGGAACAATGGAGTCTTACACGTCGCTATTTCGTGTAGAAATCTACAATGCGGCGTATGGCTCGCTGACATACCGGGCAGAAGGCCTTGCATTCGTTGGTTTTCATGCGGCAGTCCTGGAAGGCTCGGAACACTCCGCGCGACATGTAGCCGCCGCCTTCGTAGCAACCGATGCGGTCGGGGTGTTTTGCATCGGGTGGGGTAGGTATCTTTGTTCCGGTGGGGAGCATGTCTTGCCATTTGGAGGCGAAGTCCTTGAGTGTGGTGAGATTCTGCTCCCAAGGTTCAACGTCGGAGGAGTAGAAATTTTCGTATTGGTCGTCGTAGTAGTATTCATCGGCAAGACCTGCAAAGCTGTGTCCGAACTCGTGGACCACTACGGGGCGGAATGCCGAGTGGTGCGTGGTGGTGAGCATGTAGGAGTTGTAGATGCCGCCTCCTCCGTAAGTGTAGGTGTTGGCAAGGATGATGATGTGCTCGTAGGGAATGCCGACTAGTAGGTTGTGGAGGTCGGAGAGGTGGAGCGTGGTGAGGTAGCGGTCGGAATAGAACGTGGAGAAGTTCGACTTGACGGCCGTGTTACGCCAGAGTCCTTCAAGCGGAATGCTCACGTCGGAGTCCTGTGAGGCGGCTGCTACGGCTACGAAGTTGAAGCGGTCGGCAAGACTCTTGAAAGGCTCGTGGGCAAGGATCGACTCCACTGCTGTTTGTGCATCGCGGTAGAAGTCATCGGCTTGTGCGGCGGTGTAGCCTTCAGCCACGATGGCCACGTCAATTTTATCTTTCGGGTCGCCCGCCTTGTGGAGGTAACGATGGGGCTGGACGGGGAGTTTGTCGAGATTGCGGATGAGAATGTCTTTGGGGTCGACCTTATGAGTGAGTGTGACGTCCTTCGCGTCCGCTTTGTCGGCAAAAAGACTTATGGTGACGTAGGCTGAGTCGGACGGCATAGGGAGAAGAAACACGTTCTCAAACGAGCGGCGTGTCTGTGTGGCTTCTTCCGTGGTGAGCCATTCCTGAAAGAGCGTGGAGAACGATTGGCGATAGAGCACGCTGTGGGTACGTGCATCGCAAAGCTTTATTTCGCCGTTGCCGCGAAGGGGCACGCTGTCGGTGTGAACTGTTCTGCCCGCCCATCCGCTGAAACTGCTCAGCTCGCTTACGGCAATTTCTTGTTTTTGTGCGTTGCCCGCAAACTGGTAGTCAATGCGGAGCGTACGCTGTGGCGCAGACGCAGTTTGGGCAGAGGTGCAAAGACTTGCAAGGGAGCATATGATAAGGGCTATAATGGCTTTTACTTTCATTGTGAGAACAAAACTGTTGTGAAGTTGAAATAGGGAATTGCCGATAAGGATTTGCCGTGTGAGGAACAGGCTCTCAAAAAAGGAAATCCTTTGCTTACAGATGGATAGCATCGGTGCGTTGTCGCTATGATGCAAAGTTAAGCATTTTTGTGAAATACGTTCTCTCTATGTTCTGCTTGTTCTTTATATAAGTGCGTTTTCGAAGAGCTTGTGCCCCTGCTGTCAATCTTTTTTGAATTATCTTTGCATACCCATAATAATAACGATAATGCACAAAAGAATACTTATAGCCGACAGTGGCAGTACAAAGACGGATTGGCTCATACTTGAAACCGACCGAGCTCCTGTTGCAAAAAAGACTTTGGGTTTGAACCCTTATGTAATGTCTTCAGACGAAATAGTAAATGAAGTAAATCGCGCTTTTTCAGACGATGCCTCATTCGATGAAGTCTATTTCTATGGCGCTGGCTGTCGAGGTAGTCAAGTGGAAGTGATGGCAGATGCGTTAGGTCGTGCACTAAATTTGAAGGCGCGGGCTAACGTTCATTCCGACATGCTTGGGGCTGCTCGCGCAGTGAGCGGAAACGCTGACTCCGTCGTATGCATTCTCGGTACGGGAAGCAATAGTTGCTTGTACAAGGGTGGCGAAATTGTGGCCAACGTTTCACCCCTTGGCTTTATACTTGGCGATGAAGGCAGCGGCGCAGTACTTGGAAAAAGGTTGCTGGGCGATGTGTTCAAGCGCCAGTTGCCGGAGTCGTTAATAGAAGATTTCCAAAAAGAATACGGGCTGACAATCGATGACGTGGTGCGCCGTGTCTACAAGGAACCGCTTCCCAATCGCTTCCTCGCTTCGTTTGTGCCTTTTCTTGCAGCGCATAAGTCCGAACCATCTGTGGCGCAACTTTTGATGGACGAATTTACGCGTTTCGTTCAGCGCAACCTCATGGCATACGGCAGTCCCCATTTGCCCGTATGCTTCGTAGGAGGTGTAGCTTATAGCTTCCAAGATTTACTTGCGCAAGTGGTGAATGCCAACGGGTTGAAAATGGGAACTGTGATAAAAGCACCGATGGACGGACTAGCGCGTTATCACGCCTTGAAATAGGTCTTCTTTTATGGGTGGTAATTTATAGAACCATCCTTATATCAGTCGACACAGACTGCTAATGCCTCTTTCAAGCCCTCAACATCTTTCTCGCTCGTAGCCCAACTCGTGACGAAGCGGCAAACGATTTCGTCCGTGTCGCTGGGTTCCCAAATCTCAAACTTTATCTTTTCCGAAAGTTTCTCGTATTGCTTGCGAGAAAGTACCACAAACTGCTGATTAGTAGGCGAATCTACAGCAAGCGGAATGCCGGCAGATGTGAAGATGTCTTTTAATCTTCTTGCCATTTCAATGGCGTGTTGAGCTATACGGAAGTAGAGATTATTCGTGAAGAGCACATCAAACTGAACACCAAGCATCCTGCCCTTGGCAAGCAAAGCCCCGTGACGTTTTATGGTAGTGAAGAAATACTTTGGTGCTGGAATGTTGGAGAACACCACGGCTTCGCCCATCAATGCTCCCACCTTTGTTCCACCTATGTAGAAAGCGTCACAATGGGCGGCAAGGAACGGCAGATCATAGTCGCACACTTCCGACATAAGTCCGTAGCCCAAACGTGCTCCATCTACATAGAGCTTCAGTCCGTAGTGACGGCAAACATCGTAAAGTTCGGTAAGTTCATTGCGCATATAAATCATGCCATGCTCTGTGGGCATCGTGATGTATACCATGCCCGGCTGTACCATGTGAGGATAAGTGCCGTCGGCAAGAAACTTGTCCATATAGGCTTTCAGTGCATCGATGTTTATCTTGCTGTTGGCAGAAGGGAGCGTGATGACCTTATGGCCCGAAGCCTCTATGGCACCCGCCTCATGTACTGCAATATGCGCCATCTCCGTGCATATCACTCCCTCGCAGGGCATGAGCAACGAGTCGATGACCGTCGCATTGGTCTGCGTGCCGCCCACGAGAAGAAATACATCCGCCTTGTCGTTACCTACTGCAAGGCGGATTTTTTGTTTAGCTCGTTCGGTATACGGGTCAAAACCATAGCCCGAGGTCTTTTCGTCGTTTGTCTTGGTGAGTGCCTCCAAGATCTCTGGCAGCATGCCGTTGTTATAGTCACTTTCAAATGATATGATGTTCGGTTCCATAGTTACATAACGTTTTTAAGCATCTCCTTATTGTTCCCTATTTGAAATGTTGCTCAACTTTTTATTACTCATTGCTACTCATCGCTCACAGAAAGTGGCATACCTTCTTGTGAGAGATAAAACACGATGACTTCTACGGTATCGTTGCCTCGGTTTTCACCGTGGTGTACGGTGCCGACCGTTTCGACCACGGCTTCTCCTTGTTGTACCGTGATTTCTTTATTGTCGGACTCGCGGACGAGCGTGAGCGCTCCTTTGTTCACTACGCCATATGACATTACGTCGTGGTGATGCTTGGGCAAAGAACTATGAGGAGGGACCACCACTTTCAGTACGCGAAGTTCGGGTTTGCCTTGCAGGTAGTCGGGAAGTTCGGCACCGTCCCAACTTTGTGAGGTCTTGAGCAACTCTACGCTTTTAACCTTTGCGTCCTCGTCTTTCTCTGCATTTGCTTTGGTGCAAGACGAAAGTAAAGTCGCTGACAATATAAAAGTAGCAGCGAGCATAAGTGTAGTTTTATGATAAGTCATAGCTCGAAAAATTAGAGTTTCGGATTTACATTTTACATAGCTTGGAGCTGTGTGCAACGTAAATCCGAAACTCAGTTTTTATATTTGCTTGAAGTTCGTTTTGCGCGGTTTTATTTCGCTTCTTCTGTCGCAGGCTTAGCTGTAGCAGTCTTTACTGTGGCTCTCTTTGCCGGTGCTTTCTTTACAGCAGAGGTCGTAGCCTTCTTTGTGGCTGCAGGAGCTTTCTTCTTTGTGGCCGCCGGCTTCTTGGCTGCAACTTTGGGCTTTTCGGGAGCGGGAGTTCCCTTTACTTCGGCTTTTGCTTCTTCCGTAGTAGCTTCTGCTTGTGGGGCTTCTTGTTTTTCGAACTGGGCGAGCATGTTCTGCAATTTGCTGATTTCCTTGTTCTTCAATTCCAGTTCATCGCCTTGGTTCTTGATGGTCGTCAGCAGCGAATTGAGTTCCTCGTTGTCGATGTCGAGCGGATAGCGATCGTTTACGCGTGTGATGAAATCGCCGAGGATGTTCATGTAGTTGGTGAACGCATCGTAGGGAGAGTCGTAGATGCCTCGGTAGCCACCGTAACTGTTTGCCTTCGTACTCATGAAGCGGAGGTTGTTGGAAGCCTGGAGGTAGTCGAAGTCCTGCATGAGTCGCTTGTCGCGGCAGATGCGCACGCGGTCCGCTACGCTGTAGAGTTTCTCAATGGCTTCGCGCTGCATGCAGTTGCCGAGCCAGGGCGAGAGATCTCTTTCTTCGTCCACCCAAGAGGTGGGGTAGCTCACGGTGAGGTCGCCGGCGGACTTTACCTTTGCGCATATCTCGGAAGGTGTGCTGAAGGTGATGCCGCGCTGCTTGAACTGCGCGGGGAGAGCTTTCATGAACTCAAGGATGTTCGACGAAAGCGGCTGGAAGATGCCCAAGGCGCAGAGTTCCATGAAGATATTGATGACCTGCTCTTCTTCCGGCAAGCGGGCTATCCAGTCTGCATAAGTGTCGGCGAAGAGGGGATATTCGCTCCAGGACGAATCGTTGAAGCGGTAGGAGATATCCTCCGAGAGGGAATAGTCGCGGAGAAGAAGTTTTAGGTTCGGGTTGCGGTTGCAGTTGTAGACGAAGTGGGGGCTCTTCCAACCGAGCACGTTCTTGGCCCCTTCGGCAAGCATGCCTTTGAAACCCATGCCGGCAACAAGTTCGCCAATCTCGTCGGAATAGATGAGGCAGGAGTTGCGGAATATGGTGGGCGTCTGTCCGAAGAGCGACTTCACCTTCTTGCAGAGACGCTGCACTTCGTTGCGGAACCATTCCTCGTTTTTCAAGCTGGAGAAACCGTGGGAGTAGGTTTCGGCAAGAAATTCTACGCAACCCGTTTCGTTGAGTTCGCTCAGTAGTTCAATGACGCGCGGAGCGTGCTGCTCAAGCAGTTCTATGGAACAACCTGAAAGGGAAATGGCGCACTTGAAATAGCCAGGATTGGCTTTTGCCATTTCGATGAGGGCTTCGAGAGCAGGAATGTAGGAGCGTTCTGCCGTTTCGGTGATGGAGCGGGAGTTTTCGTACTCGTCGTAGTAGTAGTGGTCCGTGCCGATGTCGAAGAAGCGGTAGCGCTTCAGGTGGATATTCTGGTGTATTTCGAAATAGAGACAAACTGTTTTCATGATTCGATTCTTATGTGTGAGGGGTGATGGTTTTGCTTAGTGTAGCAGGGAGTTGTAGATATCGTAAATGCGTTTGCCTACTTTTTCCCAGGTAATTTGGTCCACTTCCTTCTTTCCTTCTTCCTTGAGGTAGGTGTGGAGGGATTGGTTGGTGCAGAGCGAATACATGGCATCGGACATGGCGTTGATGTCCCAATAGTCCGTCTTGATGCATTTGTCAAGGATTTCGGCGCATCCGCTTTGTTTGCTGATGATGGAAGGTACGCCACATTGCATGGCTTCAAGGGGAGAGATGCCGAACGGTTCGCTGACAGAAGGCATGACGTAGACGTCGCTGTCGGCCAAGGCTTCGTATACTTGCTTGCCTTTCATGAAACCGGGGAAGTGGAAGCGGTCGGCTATGCCACGCTGCGCCACCATCTCAATCATGGCATTCATCATGTCGCCCGAGCCAGCCATGCAGAAGCGTATGTTGCGTGTGCGCTGAAGCACCTGTGAGGCAGCTTCTACAAAATATTCCGGACCTTTCTGCATGGTGATGCGTCCGAGGAAGGTCACCACTTTCTCTTTGCGGTCCTTGTGACTTTCGCGTCGTTCGCGGACCATCTGCAGTATGCTGTCGGAAAGTGGATATACGGCATTGTGCATGGTCACGACTTTTGCCGGATCCTGATGGTAGTGGTTTATTACGGTTTGGCGGGTAAGCTCGCTGACGCACATGATGCAGTCGGCGTGGTCCATTCCGTCCTTCTCTATGCCATAGACCGTGGGGTTTACGTTGCCGCGTGAACGGTCGAAATCTGTGGCATGGACATGGATAACGAGTGGCTTTCCGCTTACGTTCTTGGCGTGTATGCCAGCGGGGTAGGTAAGCCAGTCGTGGGCATGGATGATGTCGTACTCTTGCTGACGGGCTATGACGCCTGCCACGATGGAGTAGTTGTTTATTTCGTCTTGAAGGTTTTCGGGGTAACGACCGGAGAATTCAATGCAACCAAGGTCGTCGGTCAAGCGGTAGTTGAAGTCGGCATAGATGTGGTCGCGCAAGTCGTAGTAGAGTTGCGGATCCATCTTGTTGCCTATGCGGCTTTTGACGTAGTCATAGTTGACGTCGCGCCAAACGATAGGCGTTTCGCTCATGCCGATGATGTTCATGAAACTTTTGTCCTCATCGCCCCATGGGCGTGGAAGGCAGAAGGTAATGTGCATGTCGGGCTGAAGGGAGAGCCCTTTGGTGATGCCGTAACTTGCTGTGCCGAGACCACCGAGAATATGCGGAGGAAATTCCCATCCGAACATTAGTACTTTCATAGTGCGGTATTTCTTTTCGTTCCTTGTTGCGCCCTTTTGTTGTGGCTGTAGTGTGTCTTTTTATAAACAATGCCTTTGGTTGGAAACGTAAGCCGATGTCATATATATAATGGTCTACAGGTTAGCGCAGAGCGTTTGAAGAACTATAGGTCGGGAGTTTTTACTCCATTGAATTGTTGTATTTCTCGAGTTGGCGCAGTGCACGTAGGATGCCGCTTACGTTCATGGCAAAAGATATGGCGCCTCGTCCGCTGAATGGCGGGTTACCGTCAAAGAGTTCGGGAATGGTTCCTACGCAGTGGTAGAAGAGTTCTTCTTCGAATCCGATGAGTTGGCGTTCAATGTAGTTCACTCCGCTCATGCGGTAAACGCGAAGGTAGGCTTCGAGGTAGAACCCCGTGAGCCATGGCCAAGCCGTGCCTTGATGGTAAGCAATGTCGCGTTGCGACTGAGGACCGATGTACATGGGGTTGTATCCTCCGCTCTTGGGCGAAAGCGAACGGATGCCTTTCGGGGTGACGAGTTCGCGTGTGCAGATGTCGAGCACGCCTTTGCGTTCCTTCATGTCGAGAGGCGAGAAATCGAGGGCGATGGCAAAAATCTGGTTGGGGCGTACGCTCCAATCCATCATCTGCCCGTCCACGTAGTCGAGAAGGTAACCATATTCGTTGAGGAACGTCGGCTTGAACGATTCTTTGAGTTTCTCTGACTCTGCTGCAGCCTGATGGGCGAGCGCCTCGTTGTCGGCACCTTCGTTTTCGGAAAGAATCTGCTCAAAGAATTTGAGCGCGTTGTACCACAGCGCGTTGAACTCTACGATGTAGCCGGAACGGGGAATGACGGGGCGTCCGTTGCTTTGTGAGTTCATCCAAGTGATGGCGTGGTCGCGTCCGTTGGCATAGACGAGTCCGTTCTCATGTACGAAGAGGTTGGGGTGTTTTCCTTCAAGGATGTAGTTCATCACGTCCTTAAGCAACTCACCGTATTTTTCGTAACACTGAGTGCGTGAGGTGTATTTGGCATATTGTTGCAAGCACCACGTGAGCCAAAGCAACGTGTCGGGTTGCTCAATCTCGTAGATGCCTACGGAGATAGGTTCTTTACGGATGAAATTGTAAACGGCTTTTTGGGCAGTTGCCATGTACGTCTCGAAGCGTTCGGTTTCGCCAATGGCAAGGGTAAGTCCTGGCATGGAAATGAACGTGTCTCTTGCGCGGGGCTTGAACCAAGGATAACCGGCAAGGATGTACGACTCTCCGTCGCGGCTTACTCTGAACTGGTGGGCGGCATTTACAAGACAGTGATAGAAGGTGTCGCGGTGGTCAAGGCTTTCTATCTCGTTTTTCATGTGTGCCTCTATCTCTTGAGGCTTCATGGGCTCAATGCCGGCGCTGAAGACGATGGACTCTCCTTTTTTAATGTCCATCTCAAAGTAGCCGGGCACGAGTAAGTCTTCTGAGGCGTAGTATCCGCGCTCGCTTTCCTTGGGATATTCCAGTCCACGGTACCAGTCGGGGCAGTAGCACCATTGCGCTTCCTTGCTCGTTTGCATGAAGAGGTCGGGGTAGCCTTGGTAGAGACACATGCGAATGCCGTTTTCTACGTTGTCGTAGCTACGGTTTGCTACGCCGTTTTCGTGTGTCCACTGACGGACGCTGCGGAAGGCCAGGAAGGGGCGCAGGCGGAGCGTGGTTTCGGAATGTGCTTCAAGGAGAGTGTAGCGGATGTAGAGACGATGGATAGACGTATCGAAAGCCAATTCTTTCTTAAGAATCACGCCTCCCACTCGGTAGGTCCACGTCGGCACCTGTTCCCACTCAAAACTTGTGATGTATTTGTGTCCTTTAGGGCTGTAGTTTTCGCCTTGGTATTTGTGGAGGCCGAGGTTGAACTCTGCACCGTGTTGTATGACGGTTTCGTCGAGTGAGGAGAGGAGTACGTGGTTTTCGTCGTCAATTTCGGGTACGGGGATGACAAGGAGTCCGTCGTATTTACGGATGTTGCAGCCCACCAACGTGGTGGAGCAGTAGGCTCCGCTGCGGTTGGTGATGAGCATTTCTTTGTACAGGGAGTCCTGTAGGTTGGTCATCTGCGCCTTGTCAAATCTTAAGTAGCACATGGTAAGATGGTTGATTATAAGGTCTCTTGGATGCCTTGTTGTTAGTCTTTAAAGGAGCTTGTGCGTTGAGCGTTTCTACTCTTCTCGCGTCGTGCCTCGCTTAATGGATAAGTGAGTGCATGACCACACATTGCTTATTTGCTCTCAAAAGTATAAAAAATTCGGGAGTGCAAAAAGAACAAGAAAAAAAATGTTTCCTTTTTCCGGTCACACGGGGTAAAAGTATGTTTTTTAGCAATGTGGTTTGGGACAGTCTTGTGTTTTTTATACATTTGCATGAATTAAGGGTGAAGCAAAAATTGAATAGTTGTCTCCATCCCGAAGTTTGGCGTTTCAGCGCGCCAACGCCCAAATCTGAAACTAGAACACTGATTTATAATTTTAGAAAGTATATAGAGGAACTTGTTCCCTTTGAATATTTCTCTCGTAGAATAAAACCATGACTAAGTTAGACAAATACGATAAGTCTTCAGTCTGCGATGCGATGAGCGAATTGTGGTCATTGCTTACGGAAGAAGAGCAAACTATGTTTCTTACTCATATGTCGGTCTATCGTTACCGCCGCAATGAGATGATTTACCACGAGGGCGAAAGTCCGGACTACTTGCTGTGTTTGCTTTCCGGTAAGGTGAAAATCTACCGTGACGGCTATGGCGGTCGGTCTATCATTAATCGTGTGCTCCGTCCCGTGCAGTACTTTGGTTACCGTGCCTCCATGGCCGGCGAACCTTATGTGACTGCTGCCTCCGCTTTTGAAGACAGTTTGGTGGCGTGGGTGCCGATGAACGTGGTTTACCGTGCCATGTCGACCAACAATCAGCTTTGTGCTTTCTTTATCCGTGCTTTGTCTATCGACCTTGGATTGGCAGACAAGCGTATGGTGAGTCTCACGCAGAAACATGTGCGTGCACGATTGGCTGAGACCTTGCTTACGCTTTGTGATATCTATGGTTTTGCCGACGACGGCGAAACGCTCAATTCGTTAATAACCCGCGAGAATATGGCCAGCTTTTCGAATATGACGACAAGCAATGCCATTCGCACGTTGATGAGTTTTGCCAAAGAGGGCCTTGTCGCTGTTGATGGGCGTAAGATTCGGCTGCTCGACGTGGACAAACTTGCGATGGTTTCTGAGCAAGGTTAATAAGAAGAATTGCTACACGACTTTTGAAACGTATAAAAACGGCTTCGCATCTGATGACGCGAAGCCGTTTTCGTATGTTTGTAGCGTTTGCCTATTCTATACTATTGGCTCCTTATGGTATGATGAAGTCAATGGCCTCAGGATGGATGGTTACTTCTAATGAGGTGGATTTCGTGTGAATCATGCGGCCGTCAATGCTTAGGGGGGCATGAGACGTGTTGTTGATTTGGAGATGGGGTGTGCGCCAAACCTCAATTGCTTTATGGCTGAGGAAACGTCCGGAGAACAAGAGCCACAGTCCGTGTATGATTTGTGCAGCTTTCGGGTTGCGGACGAGCGTGACGTCGAACATGCCGTTGTAGGGGACCGCACTCGGAGTTTGCCCGTATCCTCTTGCCGAACCGATGCAGAGGGTGAACGCTCTGCGACGCGTTGTCACTCCGTCCACATGCAGTTCGATGGTGTACTTCATTTTGTGGAATAAGAGGAGTAGGGCAGAGCATGCGTATGACAGCGCGTTGATGGAAAATAATCGTCGTGTCTTTCGTCGAAGATTGGTGATGGAGGCGCCGACTCCCAAGTTGATGCAGTTGAGGAAAAAGTAGTTTTCGTCAATAGCGTTCTCTTTCGTTGTGTTTTCTTTGTACGGAAAACTGTTCTGCTGTTGAGTGGAAGACGTGGGATGTATGGTGAGTTGTCCGATGTCCACCTTTCGAGTGTGGTGGCGTTGCAGAATGGCTATCGTCTGCTTGTAATTGTCGGGGTCGAGTTCCCAATATTTTGCAAAGTCGTTGCCGAACCCGTTAGGGATTACTCCAAGCGTGGGCAGATGGCAACCTGTTTCGGCTGCGGCATGAATGATGCCACACAGTGCATGCGACAAGGCGGAATCGCCACCGACAACGATAATCGTAGAGTAGCCGGTGCGTGTGTACATAGCTGCCAACCGCTCCACGGAGCCGGGAGCTTCGCTTTGTACGTAGTCGAACTTGATGCCTTCGTCGTGGAGGTGTTCGCTAATTTTCTTCCAGCGCTTGCGGCTGCTTGCACTTCCTTCTTTCGGGCAATAGATGATGCCCCATGGTTTTGTTGCCATTATGCTGTACCTTTATTCTTCAGACGCTTCGTCGGGATTGAATTTCGCGGCTTCTTCCGCTTTCATCCAGTGTATTTCTATGCCTCTTCGTTCCATGCCTCGGAACCACGTCATTTGCCGTTTGGCAAATTGGTGAATGGCTATTTCCAGTTGTCGGACCATTTCGTCGTAAGCGAGTTGACCGGTGGCATGAAGCGTAAGGTATTTGTATTCCAATCCGTAATAAATGAGATCTTCGGGTGGGATGCCTTCTTTCAGTAGTGCCTTCACTTCGTTGAGCATTCCTTCTTTCAGTCTTTCGTGCAGACGGTGGGTGATGCGCTCGCGTCGTGTTTCTCTGTCCACGTCAATGCCTATCGTGTAGGAAGTGATGGGCGGAAAGGGACGGTCTTCGAGAGGTTCTGTTTGGTAGTGATGGGCTATTTCGATGGCTCTTATGGCACGTTGCGGAGAGTCGACGTCGGTTTTGTTGTGAAGAGTCTTGTAGGTAGAGAGTATCTGTGTTAGTTCTTCAAGGCTTTTACCTTGCAGACTTTTCCTAAGTTCAGGATTTTGAGGCACGGGAGAGAGGCGGTAGCTTTTGAGAATGCTTTCAAGGTAAAGGCCCGTTCCTCCACATAGGATTACGCGGTGTCCTCGAGAACGTATGTCGTTATAGGCCGTGAGAAAGTCGCGTTGGTATTGGAAGAGGTCATATTTCGTGCCAGGCTCGGCAATGTCGATGAGGTGGCATGCTACGGGTGCACCTCCTTCGGTGTAGTCCGTGAGGTCTTTTCCTGTGCCGATGTCCATACGGCGGTACACTTGTCTGCTGTCTGCGCTGATTATTTCGGCATTGAGTCGGCGCGCAAGGCTGACGGCGACACGGGTTTTCCCGCTGGCAGTAGGTCCAAGTATGGTGATGATATCGGTTTGCATGGTCATCGGTATTCTGTTTCGTCTTGTTGTGTAATGGTAGGGCGGGGGTCAGGCAGTGTGAGTGCCTCGTTGTTGGGTTGGTGCTTTGTGTGCTGTTGCCCTATTAGCTGCAAAGGTAATAAAAAATTACCGCTGCAACACCCATGTGTGTGCTGCAGCGGTAAGTGTAGTGTGTGGTTAGAGGTGTGTGCTAAAAGATTAGCCGTTTACCTTAGCCATGTGAGCGATGAGTTCGAGCACCTTGTTAGAGTAGCCGATTTCGTTGTCGTACCAAGAAACAACCTTAACGAAGGTGTCGGTAAGAGCGATACCAGCCTTAGCGTCGAAGATAGAGGTGCGGGTGTCACCGAGGAAGTCGCTAGAAACGACAGCGTCTTCAGTGTAGCCGAGCACACCAGCGAGTTCACCTTCGGAAGCTTCCTTCATAGCTGCGCAGATTTCTGCGTAGGTAGCGGGCTTAGCGAGGTTTACGGTGAGGTCAACAACAGATACGTCGAGAGTGGGGACACGCATAGACATACCAGTGAGCTTGCCGTTGAGTTCGGGGATAACCTTACCTACAGCCTTGGCAGCGCCAGTGGAAGAGGGGATGATGTTGCCGCTGGCAGCACGTCCGCCGCGCCAGTCCTTAAGAGAGGGACCGTCAACGGTCTTCTGAGTAGCGGTAGTAGAGTGAACGGTGGTCATGAGACCGTCGGTGATGCCGAACTTGTCGTTGAGGACCTTAGCGATAGGAGCGAGGCAGTTGGTGGTGCAGGAAGCGTTAGAAACGAACTGAGTACCCTTAACGTACTTGTCGAAGTTTACGCCGCAAACGAACATGGGGGTGTCGTCCTTAGAAGGAGCAGACATTACCACGTACTTGGCACCAGCTTCGATGTGAGCCTGAGCCTTCTCCTTAGTGAGGAAGAGACCGGTTGATTCAACTACGTATTCTGCGCCAACAGCGTCCCACTTGAGGTCAGCCGGGTTACGTTCAGCGGTTACACGGATGTGGTTGCCGTTTACGATGAGCTCGCTCTTTTCAACGTCAGCTTCGATTGTGCCTTCGAAGTGGCCGTGCATCGTGTCGTACTTGAGCATGTATGCCAAGTAATCTACGGGGCAGAGGTCGTTGATACCTACAATCTGGATGTCGCTGCGAGTCTGAGCAGCACGGAAAACGAAACGGCCGATACGACCGAAACCGTTGATACCTACTTTGATCATGATTTTAAAGTTATGAATTAACTGTTAGAGGTTTGTATTCGTGTTGATTATCTCGGATGTGGGTCAGGGTCGGACTTTTTAGGTGCTTAGCCTGTAAGTTCTTCCCTTTTTCCACCGCAAAAATACAAATTCCTTTTTACTTTTGCACCAGGTTTAATTATTAATTTTTTCAAAATGAAGAATTCCAAGTTTCTCCAGGAGTTTAAGGCGTTTGCCGTCAAGGGTAATGCCATTGATATGGCCGTAGGTGTGATTATTGGTGCGGCTTTCGGAAAAATCGTTTCGTCTATCGTGGACGACCTTATTATGCCTCCTATCGGTTGGCTGATTGGTGGTATAGATTTTAAGGACTTGAAGTATGAACTTCCCGTCAATCCGCTCGATGAAGGCGGTGCGCCTGTAGCCATTTCTTATGGTAATTTCCTTCAGACGTGTCTTGACTTCGTTATCATCGCTTTCTGTGTGTTCATGCTTGTGCGTTTGCTGATGAAGCTCTCGCGCACGAAGGAAAAAGAGCCTGAAACACCCGTGGCTCCTCCAGAACCTTCGGAAGAAGTAAAACTCTTGCGTGAGATTCGCGACTCGCTGAAGAAATAAGTAGGAGGTAAGTTCCCGACTTCGTCTACCCGTTTCGCAAGTTGACGGCTATATTAATGGCTATGCGCGCGCACGCGTATACACGGAAGTTTGTGCAAACTACCTTCATCCTTCACCCGCCCTTGCAGAAAAAGTGCTTTTTCTGTGATAATGTAAAATTTGTTTATGACGAATTTTTCATCATAGATGACGATTTTTTTTTGTCGGCTGAAGGATGAAGGTAGTTTGCACAAACTTCCGTGTACGCGCGTGCGCGCGTATATTTATTGATGGTGAACGGCTTTCCACCAATCAGCTGTTTTATTTTATGACCAATGTAGCGCGATGAACCTTCGAAGGGTGGCAGTGTCGCTATGTGAAGAAAACGTAACAACTCCAAGGCAGCTCAACGTGTTGAGCTGCCTTGGAATTTTTACGAGCTGCCTTGGAATTTCTACGAGATGCCTTGGAATTTTTACGGGATGCTTTGGTGTTTCTATGACTAATCAATATTGTCCTTAATCAGAAGCTTCCGTAGGTTGTCGCAGTAAGGCCAAGATTGCGCTTACTCTTATTTTATATAGGTAGAACCGCGATTCTCTGAAGAAAAACCTCCGGCTTTTCTTCACTCTTCACTTGTCATGCACTAACTTTGCACCCATAAACCGTTACGTATCTATTCGTATGCAACAGAAAATCATTATTCTCGATTTCGGCTCGCAAACCACGCAGCTCATTGGTCGCCGTTTGCGCGAACTCGACACGTTTTGTGAAATTCTTCCTTACAACAAGTTTCCGCATGACGATCCGTCTGTTATTGGCGTCATCCTCTCTGGCTCGCCTTACAGCGTTTACGATCCGGAAGCCTTCAAGGTAGACTTGAGTGCCATTCGCGGCAAGTATCCTATCCTTGGCATCTGCTATGGCGCCCAATATATGGCGCAACTCTATGGCGGTAAGGTCGAACCGGCCGGCAGCCGTGAGTACGGACGTGCCAATCTTGAACATTTCGACACGGCCAATCCGTTGTTCAATGGATTCGAAGCCAACTCGCAGGTTTGGATGAGCCATGGCGATACCATTACGGCAATTCCCGAGGGCTTCCACTGCATTGCGTCAACGTCGAAAGTGAAATATGCTGCCTATCAGGCCGACAACGAACTCCTTTGGGGCGTGCAGTTCCATCCCGAAGTGTTCCACTCGCTGCAGGGAACGCAATTGCTTCGCAACTTCGTGGTAGACATTTGCGGAAGCCGTCAGGACTGGAGCCCCGCATCGTTCGTAGATACGACGGTAGGCGAACTCAAAGCTCAGTTGGGTGACGACAAGGTTATTCTCGGTCTTTCCGGTGGTGTGGACAGTTCGGTGGCAGCCGTACTTCTTCACCGTGCCATTGGCGACCGCCTTACGTGTATCTTTGTGGATCACGGTATGTTGCGCAAGAACGAGTTCGTCGATGTGATGAACGACTATAAGTGTCTTGGTCTCAACGTGATTGGCGTGGATGCCAGCGAGAAGTTCTTTACAGACCTCAAAGGAGTGACCGATCCTGAGCAGAAGCGTAAGATCATCGGTCGCGACTTCGTGGAGGTTTTCAATGCCGAAGCAAAGAAGCAGACTGGTGCCAAGTGGTTGGCGCAGGGTACTATCTATCCCGACCGCATTGAGAGCCTCAATATCACTGGTAAGGTCATCAAGAGCCACCACAATGTGGGCGGACTTCCCAAGGAAATGAATCTTCAGCTTTGTGAGCCTTTGAAGTGGTTGTTCAAGGACGAGGTGCGCCGTGTGGGCCGTTCTTTGGGTATGCCCGAGCATCTCATTACGCGTCATCCCTTCCCCGGTCCCGGACTTGCCGTCCGCATTCTTGGCGACATCACCCCCGAAAAGGTGCGTATCCTTCAGGACGCCGACGACATCTACATTCGCGGTCTGCGTAATTACAAGGTGAAACTCTCTGGCGAAGAAGCTCGCCGCGTGTTGGCAGCCGGTGTGCCCGCCGATATGAAAAACGGTGAGATAGAAGTAAGCCTTTACGACCAAATTTGGCAAGCCGGCACCGTGCTCCTTTCTACGGTTCGCAGCGTAGGTGTGATGGGCGACGAGCGTACTTACGAACATCCCGTCGCTTTGCGTGCCGTGACGAGTACGGACGCTATGACAGCCGACTGGGCGCATCTTCCCTACGACTTCATGGCCAAGGTGTCTAACGACATCATCAACCACGTCAAGGGTGTGAACCGCGTTTGCTACGACATCTCCTCAAAACCGCCTTCAACAATTGAATGGGAGTAACGCTCCTGTCAAAAGCGTTTAATATGAAAAACTCCTCATGAGACTTGCTTACGGGCAAATCTTTTGAGGAGCTTTTGTTTGTGGGCGTAGGGAATAAAACATCGAAAACATATAAAACGGCTTCGCTGCAAATATGATTAGTGTTTGTATGCGAAGCCGTTTTTTCTTTCTTTTTTGTCGCTGCTTTACCGTTGTAAGAAGTTCGGCACATCAACCGGCGCACCGTTGGCTTGTGCTGAAAGGCGTGTAAGTTCTGCCAGGCACGACCATTCGGCAGCGTCGTACACATCGATGTCAAGGGGAAGTCCGCGTTTGAGACAATGAATGAGGCGGGCATCCATGGCGTAGTTCATGGCGTTCGGCACGTGCATCTTTTCGCCTTCCAGCCAAAGACGTGCACCTTCGGACGTAGCATATTGGGCAAGAAGTTTTTCTGCCTCTTCGCCGTCCCACGTATGGGTGTCGTCTTGGAAAGTAGTGAGAGGATATTTTTGCGCAAATGCCTTTGAGCCACAAATCGTCTGCAGTCGGCTGTAGGGGCGGTGTGTCACCACGTCGAGTTGTAGCATGATGGTAGCTCCGCTTTCCGTTTGGATCAGCGTCGTGTTTATTCGTCCTATGGGGACGTTGCTTTCTTTCATGCCTCCCGATGTAAGGCTTACGAGGCTTGTCATGCGGTCCGTGCGATGGAATCCCAGCAATTGGGCTATGGGACCGATGCCGTGGGTGGGGTAGGGGTTTCCCCCGTGAAGCGTGCAAGAACGTTCAATCCAACTGTTGGCAGACGTTGCGTGTTGTGCGTTTACGGCTTCAGGTGTGAGGTCGTGGATGTATGCACCCTCGCAGTGGTTGATGCGTCCGAAGAGGCCACGGCGGTGCATTTCGAGCGTGCAAAGGTGAAAGAAGTCGTAGCAGCAGTTTTCCGTCATGAAGCAGTGGCGTTGCGTTTCTTCGGCTGTGCGTACTAGTTCGCGACACTCTTCGAGTGTGGTTGCCGCAGGAACTTCAACCGCCACGTGCTTGCCGCAGCGCATGGCACGTATGGCCATCTCAGCATGTGTGTGCCATTCTGTGCAGATGTACACGAGGTCCACATCGTCTTTTTCGCACACCGTCTTCCATGCTTCTGTTCCCAGTAACGCAGTTGCTACGGGACGTCCGCTTTTAGCGAGTTTGAGGTTCGCTTCTTGGAGTTTTGCATTGTCCACGTCTACGATGTAACGTATCTCGGCGTCGGGTATGAACGCGTAGCGTACGAGCGTTTTCATGCCTCGCATTCCCAACCCGATGAGTGCTATGCGCACTTTAGGCAAGGGCGGACACTGAAGAAGAAATGCATGGTGAGGAGTCATCGTATACGGTTGTTAAGGTTGAATCAATGCAAATTTAGCCATAAGTTGCTGCTTGTGGCGCTGTGGCTACAAAAAAAGTGGACACACCGAAAGGGTGCATCCACTTTGCTTTCACTTGTGTTACCTCCTGATAAGAGTTATCTTTAAGTGTAGGAGCTGCGAGTGGTATTACTTGCGGCTCTTTCCGTAGCGGCTCATGAACTTGTCTACGCGGCCAGCCGTGTCGACGAGTTTGCTCTTGCCAGTGTAGAAGGGGTGAGAGGTGCTTGAGATTTCAAGCTTTACCACGGGGTAAGTTTCGCCTTCGAATTCCACGGTGTCAGTGGTTTTGCAGGTGGAACGTGAAAGGAACATGTCGCCGTTGCTCATGTCCTTGAATACTACGGGACGATAATTCTCAGGGTGAATACCTTGTTTCATTGTTTGCTATAGCTTGTTTGGTTATCGATAACGAATTTGGTTGGTAACAACTTCGTGTAATGGTCTGAATTGCGTGCAAAATTACGAAGAACTGCATTAACTGCAAAGTTTTGCGCCGAAAAAGTGTGCTTCAGTTGGTATGTTCCAGATAGTTGCGTACGAATTCGGCGCGGTGGGCGTAGCGAAGCAGTCGTGTGTGCATGACTCTAAAGGGGGCAAACATGGCTTGCGTGAAGAGGCTCCCGCTAAGGTTCGGTTCGTGGAGCATGGTGCAGAGTTTGCGACAGAGCAAAGTGGGTACAAGCATTCCCGCAAGGAGTAGCACGGCGAAGGGGATGTCTGTGTAGAGGCATTCTGTAGCGTAGCGTCCGCAGTCGGTTGTCTGCAGTGTGCGCAGAACGGCATAGACCACGGTAGACCATAGCAAGAGTTGCGCAGCAGTGTTTGTCATGACGGACAGACAACGGAAGCACGTGCTCTTGTGAATCATGTGGTGGCGCGTTTCGGCCAACTGTACACGAAGCGTTTGCGCATAAGCGCGCGACGGAGTTTCTTGTGTCACTTTGACTCGAGTGGAGAGCGGGAATATTGTTCTCTCCGCTTCTGCATGAGCATTGGCGAGGATGGCTTCTTCGCCGAAAGGTATGTTCAGACTCTCAGCAAAGCCGTTGTGCGAAAGAAACCATGACTTGCGGAAGGCAATGTTGCAATGTTCGGCTCCAGGGACGTATCCGCCCGTGCGGGAGGCTACGTATCCCGTCTGTCGCACTATTCGCTCAAAAATCATGCGGCGCGACGAGCTGCTGTGGTCGTATTCGCAGTTGGTATACGCTCCAACGAAGTCTGTTGAGTCAGTGAAATAAACGGCGAGGTCTTCAAGCCAAGAGTCAGAAACAGGTTCACAGTCGGGGTTTACCACAACGACCCATTCGCTACGGGCGGCGCGGATGCCGAGTGTGATGGCCAATTTGCGCGGGGCGATGTTTCGTGCCGTGGCGGGGATGAATGTGGTGCGCAGATTGTTGGACTTCTCTTTCAGTCGTTGTACAACGAGCATCGTATCATCGTTGGAGTTCTCGTCTGCCACAATCACTTCAAACGTGCCCGAATACTTTTGGCGGAGATATTTCGGAAGGTTCGTTTCGAGATTTGCCGCTTCGTTGTAAACAGGGATAACGATGCTCACTTTGGGTTTTGTGTCCGTTCGCTCTTGCGCTTCCGTAGCGAAGCGTTCAGCCTCTTTTGCCGCGCGCACAGCTTTAATCCATATTCGCCATCGCGTGGCAGCAAGGGTTGCTACGGCAATGAGTGCCATTCCTAAACAAATAAATGCAGCGGTGGATGAGTAAACGATGTTGTGGATATAGTCAGTCAGTTCAAACATTTTGTATGTATGGCCTTCGAAAATGACCGCTTTTATAGTTCTAGTATTTACGACAATGGACTACGATGCTAACACCTTCTGCGGAATTCGCCGCAGATGATAGCCGTGGCTACTGCCACATTGAGGCTTTCGCTCGTGTTTCGGCCGGAAGGATAACTGGGAATGAGCAGGCGCTTGTTGACGAGTTGTGCCACGGCGTCGGAAATGCCATTGCCCTCGTTGCCCATCACCACGAGCCCGTGGGCAGAAAGCTCATTGTTGTACAGGTCGCTGCCGTTTAGGAACGTTCCGTAGACTGGCGTGCTCTCCGGTAGTGAGGCGATGAACTGCGGAAGATTACAGTAGTGGAGATGCACCCGCCCTATGGCTCCCATCGTGGCTTGCACCACTTTCGGCGCATAGGCATCGGCCGTATCGGGCGAACAGAACAAGTGTTCAATGCCAAACCAGTCTGCAATGCGAATGATGGTGCCGAGATTGCCGGGATCTTGTATGCCGTCCAATGCCAAACACAGCATTTGCGAGGGCAACTGTGCAAGTACGTCGGCTTCCTCGCAGTCGTCCTTCATGTCAAACACCGCCAAGGCTCCTCGGGGCGATTTGAGCAAAGAGAGACGTTCCAATTCCTCTTGGTTGACGACTTGCGTTTCGCTGATGTCGGCCCGTGCAATGACTCCCTCGTTAGTGAATCGCCGTAGGCAGTCGGGAGTAACAAAAAGTTGTCGGCAAGGAAACAGCGGGAGCAAGTCGCCCACCACTTTCGGGCCTTCGGCAATGAATGTGTGCGAAGCGTCGCGGAACTTCTTCTGCGAGAGTGAACGTATGTGCTTGATGGTGTTCTTGGTGAGCATAGCTTGCGTAATACGGATTGCTGTGGAGGTTGACTTGCAAAGAAAAGCAATATGTTTGACAGCAATTTTAAAGCAAAGCTACAAAGTTATTTCTGATAATGGATTACCTTTGCAGTAAAAACGTATCGCATTCTCCTGTAATGAACCATCTTTTAAGGGTGCATTTTGCAATTCTATACCGCACGTGTGTAAAGCTCCTCGTGGCTCTTGTTGCCGTTGGGGGGCTTGTTTCGTGTAGTTGCGAGCGTTTTCTAAAAGAGGGCGAAAGCGTGCTCTCCGACGTGAAGTTGCAGACACAAGAAGCGCGGTTCAACGTGGCTCCTTACCGCAACTACGTGCACCAGCGCCCCAATTCCAAGTGGTTCAGTTTGGTGAAAGTTCCGTTGGGCATCTACTGTTGGTCGAGTGCCGACTCTTCGAAAGCCTCCAAGGGAATGTCCAAAATATGGCGCAAACTTGGTGAAGCTCCCGTGGTCTACGATGGAACATTGACGGCTTATTCGGCCAGCAATGTGCGGGAAGCTATGCGCAACGATGGTTATCTCCATGCCGCCGTTGATACGTCGACCATTCGCCGTGGCCACAAAACCACGGCCATCTATACGTTGCGTCCCGGACGCCAATACTACGTGACGCGTTTGCAATTCAGATTCGACGAACCGGCTGTTTATGAAGCCTTCCGCAGCGACTCTACGGCAACTTTGCTTCGACGAGGCATGCCCCTTAGTCTGTCACGAATGGCAGAGGAGCGTACGCGCGTGGTAAAAGCCTTGCGTAACCGTGGCTATTACTATGTGAACAACGACTTCGTACGTTTTGATGTCGACACAGCCGCCAATTCCGTAGAAGCGGGCGTGACACTCCGCTTCACCTTGCCGCAAGGCATCGACACGCTTCGCGCTCTTCAGGTTCAGCGGTTGCGCAATGTGAACGTCTATGAAGATATAGCCCCGACAGACGTCCTTGCCGACTCCACCCACTATCGCGGACTGAACATTCACTACTATCCCTCGCTCAAGCAGACGCGCCGTCTGTATTCGTCGCACGTGTCGCTACGTCCCGACAGTCTCTACCGCGAGACCAATGTGCAGAACACCTATTCCAACTTGAACGCCCTGCCCACGGTGGCTTTTTCCAATCTCACCATGCATCCCGTGGCCGACAGCTTGCTCGACTGTGAGATATTTGTGAAACGTTCTTCGCCCAACAGCATCAAAGCGGAACTCGAAGGCACCAATACGGCGGGCGACCTCGGCGCTGCTGTGGCGCTTTCCTATTCCAATCGCAACCTCCTTCGCGGTGCTGAACAGCTCACGCTGAAGTTTCGCGGCGCTTACGAAGCCATCACCGGCTTGGAAGGATACAGCAACCGCAACTTCATAGAGTGGAGTGGCGAAGCCGGACTGCGGTTCCCCACGCTTCTCCTTCCTTTCGTTTCACTCGAACAGCGCTTCCGCCTCAAAGCTTCCAGTACGCTGCAACTCATGTACGACTCGCAGGACCGTCCCGAATTTCACCGCCGTGTGCTTACCGGTGCTTGGACCTACCGCTGGAACCGCACCGACAACCGCAAACTGGAGCACCGCTACGACTTGTTCTCGCTCAACTACGTGTACATGCCCTGGATATCCGATACTTTCCGTAAGGATTATCTCGAGGGCGACGATCCGCACTATGCCGTGCTCCGTTATAGCTACGAGAACCTTTTCATCATGAAAACGGGCTACAGCTTTGTCTACAACTCATTACGTTCTGATGCGGCAAACTCCTCTTCCGGTCTTTACCAGACAAACGGATTGCAGGTGAAAATGGGCGTCGAACTGGCAGGCAACGTACTTTACGGCCTCTCCAAACTTACCCGAAGCGGAAAGAACAGCGAGGGGCAGTACAACTTGTTTGGCATTGCTTACTCGCAGTACGTGAAGTTTGACTTCGACTTTGCCAAAAGCTTTGTCATCAATGAGCGAAACTCCCTGGCCGCCCATGTGGGCTTTGGCATTGGCATTCCCTACGGCAATTCCACGATACTACCTTACGAAAAGCGTTACTTTGCCGGCGGCGCAAACAGTGTGCGTGGCTGGAGTGTGCGCGACCTTGGTCCAGGTTCATATCGTGGAAGTGACGGTAAGGTGAGCTTCGTGAACCAAACGGGCAACATGAAGCTCGACCTCAATCTTGAATTCCGCACCTTCCTCTTTTGGAAACTACATGCCGCGCTCTTCGTGGACGCCGGAAATGTGTGGAACACGCGGGCCTATCCCGACATGGAGGGCGCACAGTTCCACTTCAACTCCTTCTATCGTCAGATAGCCGTGGCTTACGGCTTGGGTTTCCGATTCAATTTTGACTACTTCATTTTGCGTCTCGACGGCGGTATGAAAGCCATCAATCCGGCTGTCACCTCAGGACGCTTGCATTATCCCGTGATACATCCTAACTTCAGCCGCGATTTTACTTTCCACTTCGCTGTGGGATTGCCTTTCTGAAGTGATTTCATAACCAACCATGGTAAAATTTATCAGTTTTGGCAGCGGAAGTTGTGGCAACTGCTACTACCTCCTTTGCGATGGCTACGGTCTGCTAATAGACCTTGGCATCGGCATCCGCGCTTTCCGCCGCAATTTCAGCAACTACGGTCTTCCGCTCGCACAGATACAGTCCATCCTCGTCACTCACGACCACACCGACCACGTGAAAGCCGTGGGCGCCGTGAGTCAGAAATTCCGCATTCCCGTCTACACGTCATGTAAGGTGCACGACTCCATGCGCCTCAACCACCACGTGGCAAAGAAAGTGCCCACCGAATTGCGCCACGACGTAGAACCGGGTTCCGACTTCGAGCTCGGTCCCTTTTCCATCCACTCGTTCTTTGTGCCCCATGATAGCGCACAGAACAACGGCTATAGCATTCGCGTAGAAGACAAGACCTTCGTGCTCATCACCGATGTGGGACATTTCACGGACGAGATGAAACCCCTCGTCCGTGCCGCAACCCATCTCGTCGTGGAGTCGAACTACGACGATGCTATGCTTGAACAGGGGCGCTATCCCAAGCACTTGAAAGAACGCATAAGCAACGGCACAGGGCACATCAGCAACGAATTGTCTGGTGCTTTCCTCGCCGAAAATCTCAATGCCGAAGCCATTCGCCACGTATGGCTTTGCCACCTCAGCGAGGAAAACAACCGTCCTGTCCTTGCACGCGAAACAGTGGAACGCCATCTCAAGGAGCACGGAATGAAGGTAAACGAAGACGACGGTTTCAAACTTGACGTGCTGCCGCGCCGGACACCGACGCTTTTGATGGAATTGTAATAAATCCCTCTATGAAAATTTCCGTTTATATAGCAGAGAAAAGGTTCGCCCACTTCAATCGTTTAATCTTCAAAGGAAAATTGAAACCGGTGCCCATCCTTCTTTCCCGAGGACGTAGCCAGATTGGTGCGTGCTATTTCAATAAAGAACGTACGCCGACAGAAATTAGACAAACGGACTTTAATCTGCGCTTCAGCACGGCATACGACTTGAAGCCCCGTGAGTGGGACGACATTATCATCCACGAGATGATACATTATTATATAGGCGTGAACGGCTACCGCGACACTTCGCCCCATGGCAAACTCTTCAAACAGTTGATGAACGAAATCAACGAGAAGTTCGGGCGTAACGTGACGATTTCTGCAAAGACATCTTCGGGCAGTACGGAGGAGACAACAAGTACAAAAGCTATCGTTCCGCGTCCTGCCGTCAAGCATCGTTACCGTTTCGTGGCAATTCTCACTTACAAAGACGGACACCGTGGGTTTAAAGTGCTTCCTGCCGTGTACAAAAGCATTATGAAATATTACTCGGTGGTAGCTGCTTCATGCCAGTTTGAGAAAGTAGAACTTTATCAAAGCAACAATGACTTTTTCGGTAGATATCCCTCATCTGCAGCATTGAAAGTATATGATTTTATAGAGGGGGTATATGAAGAAGTAATAAAAGGAGCTGTGCCGATGGTTATCACGCCTGGACGCATTTACGCTGCACCAGCGAACGAGACGAAGGATTAGAGACCCTTTGCTCGTGCTGTTGCAACACAAGAGAAGATACCCACAATGAGGGCTGACAATTCTTGCGAAGTTGTCAGCCCTCATTGTTTGTTGGGAAGTTATGTGCTTTATTATTTCAACGCTTTGGCTTTGAGCGGTTCGTTGGTGGTGACAAAGTCAATGCCGGCGTTGAAGAAACGCTGTACGGCATCTAGGTCGTCAACGGTCCACACGTTGGTGATGAGGCCGAGTTTGTGAGCTTGGTTTATCCATTCGGAATGGGCGTCGAACACCGCGTCTTCGTAGTCAATTCCGGCATAACCTGCCGCCTTGGCTTCTTCGGGAGAGAGGTCACCGTTGAGGTACAACACTTTGAGTTTCGCATCCTTGTTCACCAGATAGTCGCAGGCGTGCTTGCTGAACGAGATGTATTCGGTGCGTCCTTCCAGACCCGCTTCGCTCACAAGGCGCAACACGGCATCTACGCAGCGGTCTTCGTCGGTCTTCTTTGTGTGTTCCTTCACTTCGAGGATGAGTTTCATGGTGCCGAGACTCTTCGCTGCTTGGAGATATTCCTGAAGGGTAGGAATGAGTTCGCCGTTTGCCAAACGTTTCTCCCGTAGCTGGGCAAGGGTGGCATCCTCAAGGCGAAGTCCGTCGATGTCGTCGTCGTGAAACACCACTACTTCGCCGTCGCGGGTGATGTGAACGTCAAATTCAGAACCGTATACGCCGATGCGGTACGTGTTGCGCAGAGAGGAAAGGGAGTTTTGGGCAGAACCTTCAGTCTTCCAATAGCCGCGATGAGCAATTACTTGCTGCGCTCTTCCTTTACGGGCAGCACATGTGAGTGTGCCAGCCGAAAGAAGAAGCATGATGAGAAGAACTATTTGTTTCATTGTGCTGCAGCAATTAGAATCCAACCTTGAACATTACGCCAAACATGGCACGTGTGCCGCCCACGTAAGTGGGGAAGCCGATTTGTCGTCCCGAATTGCCAGCATCGACAATGTATTTCTGGTCCAACACATTTTTGCCGAAAGCACCCACTTCGTAGTAAACCTTGCGGGGCTTGAAGCGGTAGCCCGCAGTGACGTTGAGCAAGCCGTAAGCCTTCTGCGTGAGTTCGGGCTCGTTGCTTTCTTCAAAGAACACTTTCGATTTCCAGGAGTAAGTGGGACGGAAGTAAACCGTTCCGTTGTCGCCTACAGGAAGACTGAAGTCCAAACCTGCGGCAAAACTGTTCTTCGGTGTCAGGCGGAAGCGGTGACCGGCATAGCGTTGGGCATTGCCGTTGTCGTCGGTGTCGTTGAACTTGCCGTCGATGTAGCTCCAGTTGCCGAAGATGTTAAGCCAGCTGCAAGGCGAATAACTCAAGCTTGCTTCCACACCGAAGGAGTGGGCACGGCCGGCGTCGTCGTATTCATATTTGCTCTTTTCGGCGTTGAACACCGATGTCTGATAGTTGTACCAGTCGTAGTAATAGGCGCAGAGGTCGTAACTCAGTCGGCCGTCAAGCACGCTTCCTTTCACGCCCGCTTCGTAACTGTAAATGATTTCGGGTTTGAGCGTCTCGAAGTCCTTGGGGTCGTTGTTGAAGTAGAGCACACCGGGACGGCGTCCGCGTGACACGCTTGCGTAGATATTGTTGCGACCAATCATGTAGTTGAGCGCCACACGGCCCACCCATGAATAGTAGTTGTCGGAAGCCGTAACCTTTGTGCCGTTGTCCGTAGGGTTGTAAAGCACAGCACCGAACATGCTGGGAACGGTAGAGGAAGAGTAGCCAGTTTGCTGGTGCTCGTACGTTCCGCGCAAACCCACGGTGAGGTTGAAGTGGGGCGTAATCTTGTACGTTCCGTCTGCATAGATTTCGGCAGCTTGGTTTGTGCCGTAGTTCTTGCCTTCTTCGGTGTAGTGGTCGTTGAGCGTTTGGTTAGAAATTCCTTGCAGTGTGGCAAGAATAGTGGCTCCTTGCGTGCCCAAGCCTGCGAGTGTCTGGTCGAGATCCATTCCCAATTGTGCAAAAGCGCCTTTGAGGTCGCCGTAAATGTCGGGCGTGGAAACGGTCTTCGCCGGATTGCCCTCGGCATCGACAGCTGGCGTGTCGGGGAACCATTTCTGCATGAGCGCGGTCAGTGCGTTTGAGACAATGGCTTGTTGCGTTTCGGGCAGACCCTGCGAGAGGAGCGCCTTCACGTTGTCCACCTGGCTTGCGAGCTGGCTCTTCAGACTCTTTTGGATGTATACGGGGTAGAGATATTGGAGGTTGGTCGTAGCATTGACCTCCTGGGAAGAATTCTCGTAAAAGTAGCTTGCACCTACGAAAGCCGAGAAACGTTTGTGGTCGTCGTAGTTGAAGCGGAACTCTTGGCTGAACTGTGTGCCTTCGGCCTTTTCCTGGCAGAGAAGGAGCGGGAGGTATGTTCCGTCGGCATCGAAGTGCTCGTCGCTGTTGAAGGCACGGAAGCCTGTGATGGAGTTGAACGTCCAACGGGGGTTGATGCGGTGGTCGGCATTGAGTGTAGCTCCGCCCACGTTGCGCTTGATGCCGAGCGCCTTGCCGGCTTCGAGGTTGGCGGGGCTGTTGGGGTCGGTGTTGCCGTAAGCGGCGTTCTTGCTGTGGAACGATGTGCCGGGGTAGTTGTCGTGCTGGTAGTCAAGGGTGAGGCAGAACTGCGTGTTGTCGTTGGCCCACCACTTTGTGGAGTTGCGCAGTGCAATGGCGCTCTTGCCGTTGAGTCGGCCTCCGGCAAGGTTACGGATAAATCCGTCGTGTGCATCGTAGTCGAATGCAAAACGGTTGGCGAGTTTTCCGGAGAGTATGGGAGTGTTCAGGAAGCCTGTTGCCTGACGCTGGTTGTAAGAACCATAGTTCAGAGCGAGTTCTCCGCAGAAAGTGTCAACGGGTTTGTGGCGAATGATGCTGATGGCACCAATCTCTGCACCGCGTCCGAAAAGTGTGCCTTGCGGACCTTTCGTAACCTCCATGCGCTCAAGGTCGAAAAGTTCTACGGCCGAAGCATGACTGCGCGAGGTCGACACACCGTCCATAAACACCGACACGCGGGGTTGGGCATACGAAGCACCGTCGTCCGACGTAATGCCGCGTACCACATAGCCCGGGGTGTTAGGACTTTGAAGCTGAATCTGCACACCAGGAGTGAACTGCACCACTTCGTCCATTTGGCGAAGGTTGAGTTTCTCCATAGCAGCACCCGTTACGGCACTAACGGCAACGGGCACCTCGAGCGAACTTTGGGCTTTCTTCTGTGTGGTTACGATGACTTCTCCCAAAGCCTGGCGGTTTTCCTTGAGCGTGATGGTGAGGTCGGTGGAGTCGATAGCTTTCACGAGCGTAGTGTAGCCAATGCAGGTGAAAGTGAGTTTGTCGCCTTCTTGAGCATTGATGCTGAAAAGGCCGTCTTTGTCTGTTTGGGCAATGTGTCCGCGGCAGCTAACCACAACTTCGGGCATGGCCTCGCCTTGCTCGTTAGTCACTTTGCCTTTCACTTCTTTCACGTCGTTGCTTTTTGTGCCTACGGGGTCGTTGCCCTCGTTTACGTTTGCAGCACGGAGCTCGCAACAGAATGTGCTCGGCATGAGCAGACCGGCCATGGTCAGGGCCATTACACTTTTTTTCATAACGTCTTTAGTCTATATGTGTGTTTCTGTTTTGCTTATAAGATAAAGAGATGTATCACCCTTATTTGTTACGGTAGGAGATGGTGAGATTGTTGTCGCTCACGCCCGTGTCGGTGGAGAGATATTTCCCGATGTGGCCCATGATGAATGCCCATTTCCAGGAGTGGTGGCGCAGGTGCTTCACTGCAGTTTTGAGCCGCTGACGGAATTCTGCCGTTGGGGCTTCGTCGCCGGCGAGGTGCATGGCGTAGGCCTCGCCCAAGGCGTCGGCGCATTCGCTTTTTACCGCGCTCGGAACTTTCTTGGGCACCATGCCTTCCATCACGCGGCTGAGGGCGGAACAGGCATAGCGTTCGCTTTTGTGTTCAAGGCTTTCGCCGCTACCGTTGAGCGAAGTGAGAGTTCCGATGCGCTCGGACCGCACACGAAGCGTGCAACTTTCTGTGTCGACATCAACCAAACGGAAGGGTTGAGGGTGGCTCACCGTGGAACCCGTTTCCATGTCGGTCATACCATATTTCTGCGACACGTCCTGTGCGTGGAAATGTCCCGTGAAGCATACGCGAATGCCCATGCGTGCTATTGCTTTGGCTTGTTCCTTCCAGTTGTCCACGAGATATTCTTTCATCACCTTGTCCTGCCATTTGAAATGGCTCACAAGTCCGTGGTGCATCGTCATCACCACTTCCATGCCCGAGCGGTGGGCATCCTCCGTCTGGCAGCGTATGAAGTCCATCGTTTCCGGCTTAATGCGTCCGCCGGTCACGCAGATGTCTTTCTCAAAGTCGTTGTCGTCATAGCGGCAAGCATCAACGGCAATGAGGCGCGTGCAGTTGTCAAGTTGCACGACGTAGGAGAGCGAAGCCGAGTCACGCGCAATGGCTTCGCCGTAGCCAAAGTCGCGGTAGATGTCGGCAAACTCTTGGGCTGTAACGGTGGCAGTGCGACGGGTGTTGTCCCCGTCGTAAATCTTGGCGTGGGGATTGTTTACGTCGTGGTTGCCGGGAATAACGAAAAGGCGTATGCCGCGTGCTTTAGCCGGCTTGAGGTAGCGTTCCACGAGCATTTCGTGCGAAACGCGTTCGCCGTCTTTGGTGAGGTCGCCGGTGATGAGTATGATCTGCGGATGGAATTCTTCCACACGGTGGAAAGCAGAATCGAGCAGTTCGGGACTTTCTCTGAGCAATTTGCGGTCCTGGGCTATGTAGTCGTCAAAGGCCGTTCCCGGCTGTTTGAGAAGTTCGGGTGCCATAAGGTGCACGTCGGAAAGGATGGCCATGCGTTGTAGCTTTTCGCTTTGGCTAAACGAAGGCGCTGTGGCTGCAAGGGCAACGAACAGTGCAGCAACGAGTTTGTGTTTCATGCGTAAGTGCAAATATTAATTCTGCATGCAAAAGTACAGGGCTGATGTTACGACCTTGCTTCAACGATATGAAGAAGGTGTAATGTTATGATGCACGTTTGTTACGTCTCAAATTATCTACGAGCCCAACACGTTGGGCTTGTAGATAATTTCAACAGGTTGCCCAAAAGTTTTTTCGCGCTGCGCATCTACTCTCAACTTTCTACAAGCTCAACACGTTGAGCTCGTAGATAATTTCAACAAGTTGCCCAAAAGTTTTTTCGCGTTGCGCATCTACTCTCAACTTTCTACAAGCTCAACACGTTGAGCTCGTAGATAATTTCAACAAGTTGCCCAAAAGTTTTTTCGCGTTGCGCATCTACTCTCAACTTTCTACAAGCTCAACACGTTGAGCTCGTAGATAATTTCAACAAGTTGCCCAAAAGTTTTTTCACGCTGCGCATTATTACATTGCGGACGGTCGGCTTTTGGGGTAATAAAATCAAAAATCTTGGGTGACAATGGGCAAGAAAATGTCCTTAACTCTAAAGCAAAGCCGTTGGCGGAACGCTGGATTACTCTCAGCGCCGGTCAGAGCAATCAGGTGAACACCAAAATGAAGAAGCCTACGGTAACTCACCTACGGACTCTACCACATTGCGTCATGAGTAAAGTCTTACTCGTGTTGCTTGTACTACCTTCCCTTTCCGTATTAACAAGATGCCCCTTATACGCATTGCTAAATTGCGTATAAGGGGCATTTCGTTGATAAAAATTGGACTATATCCGTTTAGAACAAGAAGTTTCTGAAGTCATTGAATATTGCTAGCGCCATGAGCAACAGCAGCAGAATCATACCTACCGTCTGCGCACGTTCCATGAACTTGTCGCTGGGTTTGCGGCCGGTGATTACTTCAATGAGGAGGAAGAACACGTGGCCGCCGTCAAGAGCGGGGATAGGGAGTATGTTCATGAAGGCAAGCATCAGCGAGATGAAAGCCGTGAGTTCCCAGAAGCGGCACCAATCCCACGAGGTGGGGAAGAGACTGCCGATGGCGCCAAACGAACCTACGCTCTTCACACCGTCGGACGTGAACACATATTTCAAGTCGTCTACATAGCCAGAGAGTACGTTCCAGCCGTGGGTAAAGCCTGCGGGAATACTTTCAAGCAGACTGAAATTGATGGTTTCGGTCTTATAAGTGCCGTCGGTCATGGGGTTGGCCCATTCCACGCCCATCTTGTAGTTGTCGTCGAGTTGGAAGTGGAGTGTATCCGTATGGTTGGTTCCCTTGCGGAGCACCACCACAGTGGCAGACTTCAGTCGCACGCTGTCGGCATGGCTGCCGGCTTTCAACACGTCGTCCTGTGTGCCGAGGATGAGGCTGTATTCGTTGATAGTCGAGAACGTCTTTCCGTTGCAACCCACCAGTTGGTCTCCGGCATGGATGCCGGCTTTGGCGGCAGGGCTCCCTGCAACTACCGATTTTACTTTAGAAGGCAATAAAGGTTCAATGAAGCGGGGTTCCGACTTGATCATCTCAATCATGTTGAGATTGCCTGGTAGGTTCAACGTCACTTCTTTGTTGTCGCGAAGCACTGTTGCTGTGTGGGCTTCAGAGAGGTCGCGGTAGATGTCTGCGCTGAATTTGGTATACGTCTTACCGTCTGTTCCCAACAGGATGTCGCCGTCGTGGAATCCCAACTTCTGTGCCTGTGTGTTGAACTTAAAACCATAGCTCATGTTACGGATGGGTACGAACGTCTCGCCCCATGTGAAGAGTATGGCAGAATAGAGTATAAAGGCAAGCACAAAGTTGACAAACACACCGCCAATCATAACCAAAAGGCGTTGCCAAGCTGGTTTAGCACGAAATTCCCATGGCTTCACGGGCTGCTTCATTTGTTCCGTGTCCATCGACTCGTCTATCATGCCCGAAATCTTGACATAACCACCGAGGGGTAGCCATCCGATGCAGTAGGTCGTATCGCTCCATTTTGGTTTGAACTTAAGCGGTGTGAACCAAGGGTCGAAGAAGAGGCAGAACTTCTCCACGCGTATCTTGAAGAGTTTGGCGAAGAAGAAATGGCCTCCTTCGTGAAGAAGAATGAGCAGCGAGAAGCATGCTATGAGCTGTAGTGCTCTGATGAAGAATGTTTCCACGTTTTGGGGTAGATGTATGAATGTGTTGGGGATGGGCGGCAACGTGATAGCGCCGCTGGAATGTTAGCTTTTGTGTAAGGCAATTTATAAAGACACCCTTAAATCATTTGCCAAGCGGCGCGCTTCACTGTCGGTGCGGAAAAGGTCGTCGAGTGAAGGCTCGGCTACGAATGGGGAGAGATCCATCACTCCTCGGATAATGTGTGGTATGTCCATGAAGCCGATGTGGTGCGAGCGGAAAAGAGCATTGGTCACTTCGCCGGCCGCATTGAGCACGCACGGCATGTTTCCGCCTTTCTTAATGGCCTCGTAGGCAAGTGCGAGACACGGGAAACGTTCCATGTCGGCTGGCTCAAACGTTAGACTTCCCAATTTGAAGAGGTCAAGGCGCTCGCCGTTGAGCGGTAGACGCTCAGGGAAACTGAAGGCGTACTGTATGGGCAGACGCATGTCTGGCACACCGAGCTGGGCAATGACGGCTCCGTCTTCAAACTCTATGGCGGAGTGGACTACGCTTTCGGGATGTACCACCACCTGGATGTTTTCGGGTGCCACATCGTAGAGCCAGTGAGCTTCAATCATCTCAAAGCCTTTGTTCATCATCGTGGCAGAGTCGATGGTTATTTTTGCTCCCATCTTCCAATTAGGATGCTTGAGTGCTTGTTCGGCTGTCACGTTGCGCAACTGATTGCTCGTGAATTTACGGAACGGACCGCCCGATGCTGTGAGGAGAATGCGGTTTATGCGGTTGTGGACTTCTCCGTTGAGACATTGGAATATGGCGGAGTGTTCGCTGTCGACTGGAAGAATGGCTGCATGGTACTCATTGCAGAGCTGGCGGATGACGCTTCCGGCCACGACAAGTGTTTCCTTATTGGCCAAGGCAATGGCTTTCTTTGCCTTGATGGCGCTGATTGTGGGCCGAAGTCCTGCAAAGCCGACCATGGCCGTGAGCACGATGTCCACATTGTCTGACTCAACCACTTGACAAAGAGCATCGGCACCAGCGTAGACTTTAGTAGGCAATGCTTTCAAAGCTTCGCGCACTTCTTCGTAGCGCGATTCGTCGGCAATGACTACAGCATCGGGTTTAAACTCAAGCGCTTGGGCAATGAGCAGTTCCGCGTTGCGTCCGGCGGTGAGTATGGTAGCTTCGAAACGGTCGGGGTGCTGGCGGATAACGTCGAGCGCCTGTGTGCCGATGGAACCAGTGGAGCCTAATATGGCGATGTGTCTCATGGGGTAATTCTTTAGTTCTGGTGGTAACTGTGGGTGGAACTCCCGTATTAGCTGTTCAGATCAAGAAGACCTTCAGGCAGCTGAAGCACGAGTTTGCGCTCGCGGATGTCGTAGTCTACGAGGAAATCGTCGTGGTAGGGCACCATGAAGTCTTCTCCTTTTTCGTCCTCAATGGTCAACAGTGTGTTGGCCGACGAATCGTCAACGTGTACTATCGTGCCGAGAGCGTGTCCTTTAGCGTCTTCTACGCTAAATCCGGTAAGGGCTTTGTAGGACGACAATCCGTCCGACTCGCTTTCGTCTGCTACACAAGCTTTGGGGTAGTAGACGGAATGTCCTACGAGAGTGCGTGCTTTCGCTTCGTTGTTGATGTCCTCAAATTTTAGAATCAGCGTATCGTCGTTCTTGAATCGGTATTCTTCCCAAAAGAAAGGGACGAGAATTCCATCCATGTCAAGCACGAGGTAGTCTGCCGAACCCGTGTCGAAGCAATCGTCGGTAAACGAGAGCTCCACTTCGCCGCGCAGACCGCGGTGCTTGGTGATGTAACCTATTTTGAAGACAGTTTCCTGACGGATCATGTTTCTTGTTGAAGTTAAGGTGTGGAGAATTTGTCTCAGTCAATGCGCTTGATGTGCGCTCCGAGGGCGGTGAGGCGGGCTTCGATGTTTTCGTATCCGCGGTCAATTTGCTCCACGTTGTCTATTTGACTCGTGCCTTCGGCGCTAAGTGCCGCAATAAGCATGGCTATACCCGCGCGAATGTCCGGCGAAACCATACGATGGCCGCGAAGGTGTATTTGGTTGTTGTGGCCTACCACTACGGCACGGTGCGGGTCACAGAGGATAATTTGCGCTCCCATTTCGATGAGTTTGTCCACAAAGAAAAGTCGGCTTTCAAACATCTTTTGGTGGAAGAGCACAGATCCATGGGCTTGAGTGGCTACCACGATGAGCACACTGATGAGGTCAGGAGTAAGACCGGGCCAAGGAGCATCGGCAAGCGTCATGAACGAACCGTCAACGAACGACTCTATCATGTAGTGGTCTTGACGGGGAATGAAGATGTCGTCGCCTTCTATGCTGAACTGTACGCCAAGTCGACGGAAAGCTTCGGGGATGATGCCAAGATGCTTTATTCCGGCATTGCGGATGGTAAGTCCGTCGCCCACCATCGCTGCCATACCGATGAACGAACCGATTTCTATCATGTCCGGCAGAATGGTGTGGGTGCAGTCGTGCAGGCTTTCAACGCCTACGATGGTCAGCAGGTTTGAGGCAATACCTGAGATGCGTGCACCCATACTGTTGAGCATGTGGCAGAGCTGTTGGATGTAGGGCTCACACGCAGCGTTGTAGATGGTGGTTGTGCCTTTTGCCATGACGGCAGCCATAATGATGTTGGCCGTACCCGTAATGGATGCTTCGTCGAGAAGCATATAGGTGCCTTCGAGTTTGTCTGCCACAATGTGGAACGTGCCGTTCTCTTCGTTGATGTGGAAATGCGCGCCCAACTTCTTCATTCCGTAGAAATGCGTGTCAAGACGGCGGCGGCCTATTTTGTCACCGCCAGGTTTGGCTATGACCGCCTTGCCGAAGCGCGCCGTGAGCGGACCGATGAGCAAAACCGAACCGCGAAGCTTGGCGCAGTGGGCCACGAACTCGGGGCTGTAGATGAACTCAAGGTTGATATTGGCGGCGCAGAAAGTACAGTCACCTGGGGCATTCCATTTCGTCGTTACTCCCATCTTCTCCAAGAGACCGATGAGGTTGTTTACGTCAAGAATGTCCGGAATGTTCTTTATGCGCACTTCGCTTTGTGTGAGGAGCGTGGCACAGATAACTTGGAGCGCCTCGTTCTTGGCTCCTTGGGGAACAATCTCTCCCTTGAGGCGGTGACCGCCCTCTATAATGAATGAGGCCATATGTTCGTGTTGTTTGTCAAACCGTCTGAATAATGGCGGCCGGGTTGATTTGAGGTCTTGCTTTTGTGGAAAATACTTTCCTGTTGTTTAACGTGGGGCAGCTTTGTAACCCTGCTAGTTATGCGAGTCCTTTGTTCTTTCGTGTGCGGAACTTGTTGTCGGTGATGCGGATGAGCGGTGCGCTGTCAAAGTCGGGCTGCACCGAGCCGTCGGTGTAGTAGGTGATGTCGCGCGCCACTTTGGAATCTTCTACGCCGTCGCCTTTCCAATCTGCAAGATTACGTTTCATGCGGTTGGCAATAAGACGAGTCAATTCGTCACGTTGCGGACCGGCAGGCGTGTGCTCCAGTTCGCCCATTGCACGTTCTATGAGTCTGCCGTAGTGGCGGAAACGTATAAAGCCTTTGGGGTAGGAGAGCTGTTTCGGCTTGATGGGAGTCGTAGCCTTCTCAACGGAGTAGGGATAGTTGATGTCCAGCTTGTAGTCGGAGAGATAAGCCAAGTGGTCCCAAATCTTATGCTGAAAGTCGGGCACGTCCTTCATCTTGGGGTTAAGTCCCATCATAACCGAAACGATGGCTTCGGCATAGTTCTGACGCTCGGCATCGTTCTCAATGGTCATGGCATATTCTACCATGTCCTGCACGAGCCGTCCGTATTCCGGCATCTTCAAGGCTTCGCGGGTGGAGTTGTATTCGAGTTTCTGCTGCTTGTCGGCAGCATGTATCCAAGGGTTTTCGGGAGTATCGTTGCGCATGTTTGCGTGAAAGTGTCGTTAGTCGTTTTTATACAAAGGCTATGCGTGCTCTAGCACCTTTCAAATCCGTCTTTAAAAGTCTGCTTACAAAAGTTTTTTGGACTTTGTGGCTACAAATTCTTTGAGATAGAACGGTTCGAAATAAGCCACGTCTTCATATTCTTCGCGGGCGAGTGCCATTTCGGCAAGTGGCACCATATGCTTTGCCAAAGGTTTCGCTCCAGCAATAAAGTGGGCGTTGGGGTGGGTAATCACGTCCGTGCACTTGTCGGCACCGTTGCCCATGAAATAAATGGGATGCTTCTCAAGAAGTTCTGCAAAGGAGTTCTCATCTACCACTACGGCCTGGGTGGGCATTACTTCCCGTAGCGCACGGTCGTAAACGGCACAATACACCTCCATGCGTCGGGCGTCAATCATCGGACACAACAAGGCGTCTTCTGGAAGTTCTTTGTGGAGTAGGGTAGGTACGGTGATAAGTTTCAGCGTGGGTACGCTAAGCAGATGTGCGTTTCGGCCGTATGCCACGCCTTTTGCTGTGCTTACTCCTATTCGGAGACCGGTGTAGGAACCTGGACCTTTGCTTACGCACACGGCATCGATGGGGATGGCGTGGCTGTCGGCAAACGAAACGGCGCTTTCAACGAATGGCGCGAGCACCTTGGCGTGTGAAGGTCCGTTCTCGTCCATTTCATCATAGATGCATTCTCCGTCTTGTGAGAGGGCTACGGAGCAAACAGAAGTGGACGTTTCAATGTGGAGTATGCAGGACATGCTTGTAAGAAAATCAAATGTGAAGTTTAAGAAGAACGTGTGAGTGTCGGTGAGGCAACCGTTCTTATATTATATCTAATGAGTGATTCCTTAATGCAAAAGTAAAACGTCGGAATCGCCCTAATTTGTTTGCAAACTTACGGAAAATAGCCGAAATGGGCGAATGTGCCTATTGGAAAGTTTTCAATGGTGCGACTCGATAGCCCACTATTTACTTGTGCGCCTTGTGATGACGCCTTTAACGCTGATGTTGAGGGTCTGTTGCGGAAAGTCTGAAGCAGTGAGTGCGCTTATCTCTTTTGCGGCAAGATTGTTTCGGTCTGTGCGCGGTCCGCGGCCGTATTGCTGAATGAACGAATGGATGCGACCGTTGAGAAATGTGCCGTCGGTGGCGCAGATGTGGAGTTCCAGTATCGGCGCATAGCCCGATATTCCGCTGATGTTGATGCCGTAAGGCGTGCAGAAATTGCCTAGGCTGTAAGCGATGAAATGCCCGTTGTAAAGTTCTACGGCACGAACGACGTGCGGGCCATGACCGTAAACCACATCGGCACCGTTGTCAATACAGAAGTGCGCAAACTGGCGCAAGTCGCCGCGCTTCTCTTCAAGGAAAAGTTCTTCGCCATAGGGCAGGTGTCTGTGCTTCGTTCCCTCAGCACCACCGTGAAACGAAACGATTACGATGTCGGCTTTCTTTCGCAGATTACTGATAATGCGTTTTGCCGTTTCAAGGTCGTCGTGGCGGAAGGTGTACGGGTTGTGTCCGAAGGCGCAGAAGCCAAACTTGATGCCGTTGCGCTGAACGACGGCACTCTCAGCTCTTCCCGCAATGCCAGAAAAGGCAATGCCGCAGTTGCTTAGTGTGGCTTCGGTGGACGCTATTCCCGCTGTGCCGAAATCGAAAGCATGGTTGTTGGCCATGCTCAAGAAGTCGAGTCCTGCTTCCTTGAGCCAGCGGCCGTAGCGGGTAGGTATGCGGAATGCATAGTTGTATTGTCCGTCCTCTTTCGTTGTGCGCCCAGTGTCGGCAAGGGCCCCTTCCATATTTCCCGCAGCTGCGTCGGCTCGTGAAAGTATGGCTTTCACATCGCGGAAAAGTAGGGCACCGTCCTTTTCCGGCAAGCGCTCTTTCGGATATGTCGTACCTGGCATGATGTCACCAACTAAAGCCAACGTGGCGGTGTCTTGGTTCTTTTGCACATCATTAGGCAAACTGTCTGAAGCAGTGGCATATGACAGCGTTTCGTCGTTGTGTTTACCATCCCCTTTCGGTGATGTGGAAGTGCAGGCAATGGAGATGGCGGCAAAGGTTATGAGCGTAAGTAACAGTTTCATATTGGAGGTGTAGTTCGCACACTTTCAAAGCAGAAAGAATGCATCGTCAATAAATTGCAAATTAAGCACTTTCCTTTTAGAAATGCCACTCCCGAAAGGAGAAAAAAGTGTAATGGATTGGTGCATACGAAGATTCTTGTTACTTTTGCATCAACATTTGCGGCAGTAGCTCAGTTGGTAGAGCATTGGCTTCCCAAGCCAAGGGTCGCGGGTTCGAGCCCCGTTTGCCGCTCATGTCTTATAGTATGCAGATACACGCCTCGGGCGGTGCCCAACGTAGACCGCCTTTAATTCCTTAGCAGTATGGCATATGTGTTAGTAACCATAATCGCGCTGGCCCTTATTCTTATAGCGACCGACAAGTTGATCCGAATCAACAAGGCGGCCGTTGCTATGTTCGCCGGTGTAGCTTGCTGGTTGCTTTATATTATTGAAGGTACATCTTTTGTTCAAGATGTCCATCCCGAAGAGTTTTCCTCGTTTCTTACTTCCCATGGTGAGCTAGGCCGTTCAGCGGTCAAGCAGTTCATTGCGTCGCATGTGTTCATGAAATATGTAGCGCGGTGTGCCGACATTGTTCTCTTCCTAATGGCTACGACGACCATTGTGGAAGTGCTGAACCATAACGGATGTCTTGACTTTATAGGTCACAGACTTCGCAATTGCTCTCCGCGGAAGTTCATTTGGTTTTCTACGCTTATTACGTTTGTGCTCTCCGCAAACGTAGACAATCTCGTCATTACCATTCTCCTTCTCAGCATAGTACACCCTCTTTTGCAAGAAGGGAAGGCCAAGCGTCTGCTTATGGCCAATACCGTGGCGGCTGCCTGTATGGGCGGTGCTGTAACTGTGATTGGCGACATGACGAGTCTTAAGTTGTGGTGCGATGGGTTGGTAACGCCTACCAACTACTTTGCTACACTAGTTCTTCCTATGTTGGCTTGCCAAGGCGTTGTCACTTGGTTGATTAGTCGCGAACTTCCCACTCGTCTGAGATATTCGGAGCAAATGCCCGTTTTCCGCGGTGACGACAACCTGCTGCCTGTTTGGCAAAAGACGCTTTTGCTCTTTTTCGGCATTGGCGGTTTGTGGTTCATCCCCACGTTCCACCGCATTACACTGCTTCCTCCTTTCGTCGGCGCACTTTGTGTGTTGGCCTTTCTGTGGATAATCAACGAATTGCTGAACCGCAAACTTATGGGCAGTGACCAAATGGTGCGCAAGCGTATGCCTATGGCGCTTCAGTATGCCAACATGCAAAGCATGCTGTTCTTCATCGGACTTATGTTGATGTTTGGCGCTTTTGTAGAATCGGGGCTTGCTCAAGACTTTCTTGCTTGGACCTTCGGTCACCACATTAACCTTTTTGCTGTGAACCTTGGCATGGGAGTGGTCTCGGCATTGGTCGGTAATCTTCCCACGCTGATAGCCGGTGTGGATGTCTTTGGTATGTCCACGTCCGACGTTGCTCCACAGGCTGCACTCGCTGCCGAAGGCTATTTTTGGCCCATGCTCAATTATTGCGCCACGGTCGGCGGACTTTTGTTGTCCACTTCGAGCATTGCAGGCCTTGTGGTGATGCGAATGGAACGTATCACTTTCGGTTGGTATTTCCGTCACGTTACGCCTAAAATTCTATTGGGCTTCCTTGTCGGATTTGTCGTACTCTCTGCCGTGGTGCTTCTATATTATTAAAATAATAATCTGCCAGCTTCGTTGCGAAGTCTGGCTATTCTTCAAAATACGAACTATCAAACAATTTGTTCCACAATGGGAAAAATAAGATGTGTCGGCGTGCTGACCTCCGGTGGCGATGCTCCAGGAATGAATGCAGCCATCCGCTCGGTAACGCGTAGCGGCATTTGCAACGGTTTTAAGATAAAAGGCATCTATCGTGGATATGACGGCCTTATCAACGACGAGGTGAAACTCTTCACCACAGAAGATGTGAGCAACATCATTCAGACGGGCGGTACCATTCTGCGTACTGCACGTTCTAAGGAATTCCAAACGGCTTCGGGCCGTAAGAAGGCTTACGAAACGCTTCGTAAGGAAGCTATTGATGCACTTATCGTCATTGGCGGTAACGGTTCGCTTACTGGTGCCATGAAGCTTGCGGAGGAATATGATTTTCCTTGCATCGGCCTTCCCGGAACAATCGACAACGACCTTTACGGTACGGACAGTACCATCGGTTACGACACCACGCTTAACACCATCACCGACTGCGTGGACAAAATCCGCGACACTGCCACTTCTCACGAACGCATCTTCTTCGTGGAAGTGATGGGACGCGATGCCGGCTTTCTTGCTCAAAACAGTGCCATCGCTGCGGGTGCCGAAGCCGCCATTATCCCTGAGGACTCCACGGGTGCCGACCAGCTTATCCAGTTCATGGAGCGTGGTATACGTAAGAGTAAGAAGAGCTGTATTGTCATCGTCAGCGAAAGTCCCAAGTGCGGTGCCATGTACTATGCTGAACGTGTCAACCAGGAATATCCCAATTTCGATGTACGCGTTTCCATCCTTGGTCACCTCCAGCGTGGCGGACGTCCTTCTGCACGCGACCGCATCCTTGCCTCGCAGGTGGGTGTGGGAGCCATTGAAGCCCTCGTGCAAGGTCAGCGCAATGTGATGGTCGGTGTGCGCAACAACGAAGTGGTTTACGTGCCTTTCGTTGATGCCGTAGGCAAGCGTAAGCCGATGGATAAGAAACTCATCAAGGTACTCGACGAGCTTTCTATCTAGTTCTTGAGTAGCATTCTAGAATGCGTAAGCAACAAACAAAAAAGCCTGACCGCCAACATACTTCATGAAGTATGCCGGCGGTCAGGTTGTTTCTATTGTAAAACCCTAACAACATGATACAACTCACTATGCTCGGTACGGGCTATGCCCTTGCCACACGCTGCTACAATACTTGCTTCCTGCTTCGCTCGTCGGACACTTTGTTGATGGTCGATGCTGGTGGAGGAAACCAGATATTTACGCAACTTGAAAAGGCCGATTGTCCAGTGACGTCCATTCATCATCTTTTCCTGACTCATGCCCATACGGACCATGTGCTTGGCGCTGTGTGGGTGGCGCGAGCCGTGATGCAAGCTATGCGTCAAGGGCGGTATGAGGGTACACTCAATGTTTATGGTAATGCCAAGGTTGTTGGAGTCCTTGAGTGGATGTGCCGAAATATGCTTCCCGCAAAATTCCATTCGCTTCTTGGCGACCGCGTTCTTCTTCATGTGCTTTCCGACGGCGATGCATTCACCGTGGGAAGTTGGAAACTCAATGCTTTTGACATTCGTTCTACGAAGGAACAGCAATTTGGCTTTAAGGTAACCTTTCCTAGCCGTAAAACGCTTGTATGCTTGGGCGACGAACCTTACAATGAGGCCAACCGGGAGTGGGTCGTTGGTGCCGACTGGCTTTTGAGCGAAGCCTTTTGCCTTGCAGCCGATGCTGACCGCTTTCATCCCTACGAGAAGCATCACAGTACAGCGCTCGACGCGGCACGGCTTGCCACTACACTTGCTGTTGCCAACCTTGTGCTTTATCATACCGAGGATAAAACCGTAAACCGAAAGGAAACGTATACGGCTGAGGCCAAAAGTGCGTTTGCCGGTCCCGTCTTTGTACCCAATGACTTGGAAACGTTGACGATTGAGGAATAAGAGAGAAGTCCCATTTGAGTTGCATCCGTCGTGATGCGTTATTTATTCAGCAGCGATTCGTAAAGTTCCGCATATTGTTTGGCCACTTTGAGGTAGTCGTGGTGTTTGCGGATGTAGTCGATGCTCTCTTTTTGCATACGCGGAATGAGTTCGTCGCGGTGGTCTACAAGGTGTAGGAGTTTGCGGTAGACATCATCCTCGTTTGGCTCCACGTTGATGATGGGGCGGAGTTCGTTTTCTTGGATAATGGCGTAGTTCTCAGGTTCGGCGCCGCCCACGTTGATGAGGCCGTGAGCCATTCCTTCCAGTGCGTTCATCGCAGGAGTGTAGGAGTAGAGTTGGTCAAGAATAACTTCGCTGTTATCTACAAGTTTCACGTATTCTTCAAACGGGACGGAAACGGCCTTGTTGATGATGCACGCTTCGGGACGGTCTGCCTTCACGCGTTCAAGAGCTCGCCACATGATGTCTGTGCCTTTATAGACAGAACGTTGCTTCTGTATGCCGATGAAGAAGCGTACGGGGGCGCCTTCCTTCCTTTCCGGCAAAGTTTGTGTTGATGTTTGAATAACGGGGAAGGGGATGAAATGCAGTTTGTCGACAGAAGAAAAATGGGCGGAATAGCTTGCGTAGTATTCGTATAGCCCTGCCACTATGGCGTCGGCGTCTTTTGCTACGTAGCGGTTGAGCTTTCCTTTTGCACCGTTGAGCCAGTCGCGCTTGAATGTGGCGTTCTCGTCAGAAAGACGTTCCTTGTTGCCAAAGTTGAAGTCGCTGTAGCGGAACGTCTTCATGTCAAGACATGCCTTTATGTAGTAGTAGTCCATGCCCATAGCTCCCATTACGATGCGGCTGTTGTGACGGCGGAGATATTTATAGAAGGGGAGAATGCGTTCTGCTTTCAGAGGAATGAACACCGGATTGATAATCTGCACGATGTCGTAACCCTTGAACTTGCGGAAGTTGCGCAGCAGACGGCCGAAGAACCGCAGCGAGTCGGCCTTGGAGGGTACGTTGCGACGAAGGTCAATGTCGCGCGGATAGTTTTTCCATCCGTCACCATCAGAAGCCACTACCACTTCGTGTCCCAAGTGGCGGAGCCCCTGAGCCAGTGTGTGGTGCACGTTGCTATATTCGCCTAGCAGGAGAATCTTCATTTCGTTTCGGGCTTTTGGGAAAGGTAGCGTGCAAAGATTTCTGCACCAGTGCGTACCATTTCAGCACAGGGGCGCTTCTTGTAGTATGCCTCGGTGCGTGGTTCAGCTTCGGGTGATATGGCGGGCTTTTTGAGTCCTAGAAGTTCGGCACAGATAAGGGAACCGTTGATGCGTTTGAACTCTGCTGCCAATTCTTGTACCATGGCATAGTTGTGGCTCTTTCCCTCTCGGTCTGCTCCGTCTGTAGCACCGCAGTCGAGGCCGCAAAGAAGGAACATTCCGCAGGCTGCACCGCAGGTTTCGCGCATGCGTCCAATGCCTCCACCGAAGGATGCGGACATGCGTAAGGCTTGTTCTTCGGTGAAGCCGTAGAGGTCGGCAAAGGCGGCAACCACACTCTGTGAGCAGTTGAAACCTTTGGCGAAGAGTTGTGTAGCCCTTTCTACGCGTGCTGCAAAGTCGGGGCTGAGGGGGGTGGATTGTATGTTGTCGGGATTTTGTTCCACGTTATGGGCTGTTTTTTTATAATTTTGCACGCAACGAAGCCCTTGTTTTTACAAGGCGTTTGCGACGTTTTGCGTATGGCGCTTCGTTGGTGGACTATGCAAGTCCTTGCCGAAACTAACTCTTTACTTATAAATAAGCTTTATATGTTGCGACTGAACTTTCTTTTCTCTGCCGTTGCGCTCTTGCTTTGCGTTACGGGTTGTCAGGAAAACTTTGATAAGCGCCTTGAACGTGAGGCGCGTGAATATACAGCGAAACATTGTCCGGAGGAGGCTGAGCCGGGCACTACGCTCGACAGCCTGTCGTACGACGTTTCGCAGCGGGTGTACAGTATGTACTATACGCTGAGCGGGGAGAACGAGGCAGTGTTTGTTTCGAGTCTGGCCTATGTCCGCGACGGTCTTGTGGAGCGCCTTGTGATGGACGAGAAGACGAAGACCATCAAGGAACACGATGTGGCTTTCCGTTTCGTTTACCGCTCAAACCAAAGTAAGAAGGTTATATACGAGACTACGCTTCGGCCTTCAGACTATCGGGATTGACATTCTTCAATTGGGCTATCGCTTCAAGCGCTTGCGCCAATTGGTCGGGGCAAGAAGTCTTTTTGGAACCGCAGGTGATTCCTTTAAGGCGTTCTATCACTTCTTCGGGGCGCATGCCGCGCACGAGGGAAGAGATGCCTTTGAGGTTTCCGTTGCAGCCCCCTTCGAAGCTTACGGATTCGATGCGTCCGTTGTTGAGCGTGAGATTTATGCAGCGGCTGCATACTCCGTGGGTATAAAATTCGTATGTTTCCATGTATGGGGCGTGTATAATAACTACAAGTTCTTTTTTATGAACAAGCGAGCTATGGAACAGCGGGCATTCCGCCAGTTCTGTAGCTCGCTTGTCTTTATTTGAAAATGTAGAGCCGACTTAGAAGTCGGTGTCTTTTATTAGAGGATTAGTCCTCGGCGGGTTTCATGTTGGTGTAGACGGTCTGCACGTCGTCGAAGTCTTCAAGGCGTTCAACCATCTTGTCGATGCTTTCGCGCTCTTCGGGAGTAACGTCCTTGAGGTCGTTGGGGATGTAGGTGAACTCTGCGCCGACTACTTCGAATCCGTTCTCTTCGAGGTGGTTCTGGATTTGGCTGAAGCACTTGGGGTCGCCGTAGATTGTTACGCTGCCTTCTTCTTCGTCTTCGTCGTATTCGTCTTCAACACCGTAGTCGATGAGGTCGAGAATGAGTTCGTCCATGTCAAGGCCGTCCTTCTTCTTGAAGGAGAACACGCACTTGTGGTCGAAGAGGTATGCGAGCGAACCCATGGTGCCGAGGTTGCCGTTGAACTTGTTGAATACCGAGCGAACGTCGCCTACGGTGCGGGTGGGGTTGTCGGTGAGCGTGTCCACGAAGATTGCCACACCGTGAGGGCCGTAGCCTTCGTAGGTCATGGTCTTGTATTCGCTCTGGTCTTTACCCATTGCGTTCTTGATGGCGCGTTCAATGTTGTCCTTGGGCATGTTTTCGCGTTTACAAGTGGCGATGAGTGCACGCAGGGTGGGGTTGTTTTCGGGTTCGGGACCACCAGCCTTTACTGCCACTGCAATTTGCTTACCCAGTTTCGTGAATGTGCGGGCCATGTGACCCCAACGCTTCATTTTCGTTGCTTTTCTGTATTCAAAAGCTCTTCCCATAGGATTTGTTATGTTGTTTTGTGGTGATTTCTGTTGTTTGGAGATGTAGGTTCTGCTTAGCGGAGCGAAGCGCCGAGTTGCTTCTCGAGGTTCTGGACGATTTTCTTCATCACGGCCTCGGTCTGCTTGTCGTTCATCGTTTTGCTCTCGTCTTGGAGCGTGAAATTGACGGCATAGCTCTTCTTGCCCGGAGCGAGGTTCTTGCCTTCGTAGACGTCAAAGAGTTCTACGTTCTTGAGCAGTTTCTTTTCAGAGGCGTAGGCAATCTTTTCAATCTGTGCAAACTCTACGCTTTGGTCTACGAGCAAGGCGAGGTCGCGGCGTACGGCAGGATACTTGGCAATTTCCTTGAAGCTTACGGGCTTCTTCGGAAGTTTCTTCATGAGGAGCGTCCAGTTGAGCTGCGCGTAGTAAACCTCCTGATCAATGCCTTGTGCGGCGCAGAGTTCCTTCTTTACGAGGCCGAACTCTACGTAGGTCTTTCCGTTGCGGTCGTTGATGGCGAGGCTCTTGCTGAAGATGTCGTTCTTGCCAGCTTCTTCTACGAAGGCACCGAGTGCGATGCCTGCACGGCGAAGAATGTTGTAGACCGAAGCCTTGAGCTGGTAAACGCTGGAAGCTTCAGTGGGGTGAGCCCAAGAACTTTCCACACGGTTGCCGGTGAGCCAGAGTCCGAGGAAGTTGTATTCGTTGTAAGCGGCGAGCACACGTTCGGCATCGCGCTTTGACTCGTCGAAGTAGTAGCAGTTGCCAACTTCGAAGAAACGCAAGTTTCCGTTTTTACGGTTTACGTTGTGGGCAATGCTTTCAAGTCCACCGAAGAGGAGCGTCTGGCGCATCACGTTGAGGTCGGAACTCAGCGGATTGATTACGCGCACGAGGTGCTCGGCGGGATAAGTCTGCAGCTTGGTGTAGTAAGCCTCTTTGGTGAGCGAGTTGTTGAGGATTTCGCGGTAGCCTTCGCCAACGAGCTGTTCGCTCACGGTGTTTTGGAGTTTGCTGGCTTTGTCGATGTCGCCCTTGAGCGTAAGGCTCGACTTGACCTGCGTGGGGAGTTCCACGTTGTTGTAGCCATAGATGCGGAGCACGTCTTCTACTACGTCGCAGGGGCGCTGTACGTCTACGCGGTAAGCGGGCACCTTGAGTTCAAGTCCTTCTGCAGTCTCGTTAGCAATGGTCATCTCGAGTGATGTGACAATTTCTTTGATGATGTCGACGGGGATGGTCTTACCCACGAGGTCGTGAACGTATTTGTAGTCGAGCTTCACGTCGAACGCCTTGGTGAGTCCGGGAGCTTCTATGTCTTTAATCTCCATGGCTATTTCGCCTCCGGCGAGTTCTTTGGCCATGAGTGCAGCTACCTTGAGGGCATAAATCTGTCCGTCTGGGTCGATGCCGCGTTCAAAGCGGAAGGAAGCGTCGGTGCTCATGCCGTGGCGACGTGCGCTTTTACGAATCCATGTGGGGTTGAAGTATGCGCTTTCGAAGAGTACGTCTTTGGTGGTTTCGTACGTGCCGGAACCTTTTCCGCCCATCACGCCAGCAATGCACATGGCATCTTTCGTGTTGCAGATGGCGAGGTCGCGGTCCGTCAGGGTGTGTTCCACACCGTCGAGCGTGGTGAACTTCGTGCCGTCGGGCATGGCTTTCACTACCACCTTGCTGCCTTCAATCATGTCGGCATCGAAGCAGTGGAGGGGCTGTCCGTAGGCCATCATCACGTAGTTTGTGATGTCCACAATGTTGTTGATAGGACGGAGGCCGATTGTTTCGAGTTTTTCCTGAAGCCATTTGGGACTTTCCTTCACCTCGCAGTTCTTCACCGTCACGGCGCAGTAGCGGGGACAAGCTTCGGTGTTCTGCACGTCGATGTCGATGTCAAGGTCGTGAGAGTCCACTTTGAACGCGCTTACGTCCATGCGGTGGAGCGCTGTCTTGTGGCCGTTGCGCACGAGCCATGCGTAGAAGTCGCGTGCCACACCGTAGTGTGAACAGGCATCGGCGCGGTTGGCGGTGATGTCCACTTCGATGACGTAGTCGCTTTCAAGACCATAGTAGTCGGCGGCTTTCATACCTACGGGCGTGTCGGCAGGGAGCACGATGATGCCGTCGTGGCTGGTTCCCACACCGATTTCGTCTTCGGCGCAAATCATGCCGAGACTTTCCACTCCGCGAAGTTTGGAGCGCTTAATGGTGAAGCACTGGTCGCCATCGTAGAGCTTAGTGCCGAGTGTGGCCACGATGACCTTCTGGCCGGCAGCCACATTGGCGGCTCCGCAAACAATCTGCGAGGGTTCTCCCGTACCGAGATCTACGGAGCATATGTGCATGTGGTCGCTGTTGGGGTGGGGCTCGCAAGAGAGCACGTGGCCTACCACGAGGCCTTCGAGTCCGCCTTTAATGGCTTGCACTTCTTCCACTCCGTCCACTTCGAGCCCTTCACTGGTGAGGGCGTCGGCTACTTCTTGTGCCGTCATGTCGAAGTCGACATATTCTTTCAACCACTTGTAAGATATATTCATGATGTGTGATTTTTGTCTCAATAGTTTCTAAGCGCATGGAGGGGAGGGAAATGGCGCACTTGTGCCTGCCACTCCGCCGGCGCTTTTATGAACGCGTGCAAAGTTACAAGTTTTTTGCGAAATTATGCATGTTTTCTTTTGCTACGTTTTGAAAGGGCCTTGCGTGAGATAATTCTAAGATTTATTGAATGTGGCCTCACGGAGGCTTTTGCGCGGCTTCGCCTTTCATGGGGGTGACGGCCTCACGGAGGCTTTTGCGCGGCTACGCCTTTCATGGGGGTGACGTTTTCAAAACGTCACGCTCTATACGGCTAAGGCATCTTGTGAAAATTCCAAGGCACGGTGTGAAAATTCCAAGGCATGGTGTGAAAATTCCAAGGCACGGTGTGAAAATTCCAAGGCCGCAAATTGAAACTTTCTACAAGCTCAACGTGTTGAGCTTGTAGAAAGTTGTTTGTAGACGTTTGCATAGTATGGAGCGTGGTTCAAAACTTCGTGTTCTATTCGGTCGATGAAGATGCTAGCGCATAAGCTCGTGTAGAGCGTGACGTTTTGAAAACGTCTTCCCCCATAGGACGCTAAAATTCCAAAGTAGCAAATTCAAATTATCTACAAGCCCAACACGTTGGGCTCGTAGCCCAAAAACTTCGCACGCGTACGTTACACCAAAGTTTGTGTAATCAACCTTCAGCCTTCAGCCTTGTCGTTTATGGATTTCGATAGTTGTCAGAATATCAATGCTTTACAATCCAAGAGTTTGAAGGTGACAATATTTTCGGCCGCCAAAAATTCGTCAAATGCCATAAAATTCGGTCACGGCTTTTTCTCTAAGGCTGAAGGCTGAAGGTTGGTTGCACAAACTTCCGTGTATGCGCGTGCGCGCGTGTTTTATTACTCAACTTTCGGATTTAGGTTTTACGTTTATTTTGAGCGGAAATCGTGCTGTAGGCACGACACGTAAATAGCCCACGGTGTCAACCGTGGGTGGTGTAAAGCGCGGAAATGCTGGG